>NZ_CP056032.1:3655000-4368096 GCF_013375035.1 Spirosoma sp. KUDC1026
TAGGCGGGAGGAGTTGAAGGGGCGTCGCCAGGCGTCCTGGATCCAACCTTGAAATACCGCCCTTGGCTGACCGGCTGCCTAACTTTGAACGAAGGACAGTGTTTGGTGGGTAGTTTGACTGGGGTGGTCACCTCCGAAAGGGTAACGGAGGTTTCCCAAGGTCCGCTCACGCCGGACGGTAATCGGCGGTTGAGTGCAATAGCAGAAGCGGGCTTGACAGTGAGGCATACAGGCCGATCTGGGACGAAAGTCGGGTATAGTGATCCGGTGGTTCCGCATGGAAGGGCCATCGCTCAAAGGATAAAAGGTACGCCGGGGATAACAGGCTGATCTCCCCCAAGAGCTCACATCGACGGGGAGGTTTGGCACCTCGATGTCGGCTCGTCACATCCTGGGGCTGGAGAAGGTTCCAAGGGTTCGGCTGTTCGCCGATTAAAGTGGCACGCGAGCTGGGTTCAGAACGTCGTGAGACAGTTCGGTCTCTATCTGTGGTGGGCGTTGGACTACTGAGGGGGTCTGTCCTTAGTACGAGAGGACCGGGATGGACGCACCGCTGGCGGATCAGTTATCATGCCGGTGGTATGGCTGAGTAGCTACGTGCGGATCAGATAAGCGCTGAAAGCATCTAAGTGCGAAACTGGCCCCGAGATGAGTGGTCCTATATAGGAAGGGTCGTTGGAGACGACAACGTTGATAGGCGGCAGGTGGAGGTGGTGAGAGCCATGGAGCCGAGCCGTACTAATGTGCCCGAGAGCGAGTTTGCCGGTTTGTTATGCTGGTCTGGGATTGTGTATTTGATTTTCTCTCTGTGAGGAAAAAGACGAGGGTATTGAGTGGGTGTTTCGCCAGAAACGTTCCCGGACGATATACTTAGGTTGGTGTTGTTAAGGCGGGTGATCACCTCTATCCATTTCGAACAGAGCCGTTAAGCCCCGTACTGCCGATGGTACTGCTGTCACAAGTGGGAGAGTAGGAAGGTGCCACCTAAGAAACTGGAAGCCGCTATCGACTGATAGCGGCTTTTTTTATGTCCTTTCTTGATGTCTCCTATGCACCGGCCAAAGCAACGACGCTGGCTGGTCGCGTTTAGAGACTGCGATAATTGCGTTAACGTAGTCGGGCTAATTGCATGTCTAACGTATCTCGTCGGAAAACACTGCGAAGTCGCATCGTTTTGGCGGTCCGGTTGCTGATTGTAGCCCGTAGCGTATCGGCCGCTTTCGGATCTTTCTGACCTGTATAGACTAGAACTTGCAGACTGTTTTTCAGACTATCAAATTCGTAAGCACCCCGCAGGCTCTCGGTAGGTTCGTATCGGTAAGGGTTGGGGCTAAATGCGCACCCCTGCCAACCCGCAAAATACACTCGATTCCAGGCTGTTGTGTCGGTTAGCCAGGCATTACTTGGCACTACCTTCCCATTACGGACCATTGTTTCGACTTTCCAGGTGCCTTTAAGGACTGCTTCGTTGGGGCGGGAAGCAATGGCCCATTTGATAAAGGCAAACGCGATCGCAATAGGGAGAACCCGAATCGCATGTTTGACCCAGTTACGGCCTAGCGTAACCGGTGGCAGATGGTCAACCAAATCCCAGAACGTAGCCTTGAGTTTGTCCCAGTCAACAGCTAGAAAAAATACGAGTCCCAGCGTAAAAACAACTGAATTGAAAAAGGCACCAGATGCAATGCTATAGAAGACATTGATAAGGATAATGTTGACCATCACAGCAATACCATGACGCCGAGCAACGTCGTTCGTCGATAGAGCAGTAGGACCGAACCAACAATCTGAATGAGCCCAAGAATAACGGACAGTGTATACGAATACCCAAAATAATACCAGGTTAACCCAAAGCCGTTCACTTCGCCCAGCGGCATGTCGAGTCGGTAGCTGGGGGATTGAAACTGTGTTTTCAGAATTTTGGCGAAGCCATAGGTTGAGATGGACAAGGCCAGCCAGTACCGGATAATGGCCTGTAGCCAGGCATGACGTATACTACTGTTTACAGGCTGGTTCAGGAAACGCAAGAATGGAAGACGGCTACTGGCGGGATGGACATCAGTTGGGTCCGTATTGACTCGCTCGCGTCGTTGCCAGACTATTGTATAAACTGCGCTGATAGTCAATGAGATAATCAGAATGCCTGGCAGCATGTAGTCGAAATACTGACCAAATGTCTGCCAGAAAGACTGAGGTAACAGCTCCAGCGGCATCATCAGGATGTTGAGGATGGCGATGGCTGCCAGAAAGCATTCGCAGCATTTGAAAAACCAGCTCGTACGGGAATAGCGTGTAGAGGGTGTCATGAGTGAGGCAGATAAAACGGTGTAGCCGTGTTCAGGGTTGGTCAATATACCAACCTGTGAATCGCGTACAAGCAGGCTTTTATCTAACGGAAACCAGCGACAGCTACTCACATAAAAAAGGAGTTTAGTCGAGTAAGTACCTCTTGCTTACCCGACTAAACTCCTTTTTGCGTAACGCTATGAAAGAAGCGTAGGCAAATTACATCCATTCCCAGGCGCTCTGGTACGCATTAAGTGACTCGGCGTATGTGATAAAGTCGGCGTAGAAAGGAAGTCCCGCCAACGTAGCGCTATCACCAATGATGACCAGTTTCTTTCGGGCGCGGGTCATGGCGACATTCATCCGGCGAACGTCGGCCAGGAACCCAATTTCGGCTTGCGCATTACTGCGGGTCATGGAAATATACACAATATCGCGCTCCTGACCCTGAAAACTGTCGATGGTATTGACCGCAATGCGTGACCGATACGGTTGCAGGGACGTAGCGTGCGCTAACTGCTCATTCAGAACGCTCAGTTGCTGCTTATAAGGAGATATAACAGCAATACTGGGGAACGATGCGGGTGAATAATGCTGGCTCAATTCCTCGGTTAGCTGAGCTAGGTGCCGAATCAGTAAGGCGGCTTCTTCGGGGTTTGTTGAACTCGTACCGTCCAGCTTTTCGTCGAAACCGCAACCGGCCGTGTCAATGAATACCAGTGAACTGTCGCCCGGAAAGAGTGTATGTGTCGCTACGGACGTGTGCGCCCGTAGCTGATTCTGATAGAATGTCTGCGAGGAATACCCCATGATGTGTTCGTGCATCCGATATTGCTCCTCGAGCAGTGTAACGGCTTCGGGATGCAGGGCCACGCTTTTTTCCAGTAAGGTGGTACTAAGCCCTTTACGGGCGGCTTCGTTTGATTTGATGGTTGGTGATAACTGGCAGTGATCTCCAGCCAGAATAAGTTTCTGGCCTTTAAGAATCGGAATCCAGCAGGCTGGTTCCAGTGCCTGCCCCGCTTCATCAATAACAACGGTATGGAAATCAAGATCCCGGATTGTGTAGTTAACCGAACCGACAAGAGTGGCCGTAATAACCTGGGCGCGCGTAATTAGGTCGTCAATAATGTATTGCTCTGTGTTGGTTACGTCCTTCATAATTCGGTGCGCTTCGTCAAACAAGGCTTTACGTTGTTCGCGCTCAGCTTTACCAAAATTACGCTTGTACTTGTGCGCCATATTTTTAAATTCAGCAGCCTGCTTTTTGAGCTTCTTGGCTTCCTTCATCTGCGGATGCTCACTCATTTTGTGATCCAGGGTGAGCGCCGTCAGCCGGTCGGATACACGGGCCGGGTTACCTATTCGCAGTACGTTCAATCCCTGCTCATGCAGCTTTTCGCTGAGTAGATCCACGGCGGTGTTGCTGGGGGCTACCACCAGAATTCGTTGTTGATCCCGCTGAACAAGCGCTTTGATGGCCTGAACCAGCGTTGTGGTCTTGCCCGTACCAGGAGGGCCGTGGACAATAGCCAGCTCATTAGCCGCCAGAATGTTGCCTACTGCCCGAAGCTGACTGGGATTTAATTGTGGGATAGCGGGCGTGGTGAGCTGGGTATGAAAACTAGGCTCATGTTCGCCAACCAGAATACTAACCAGCCGGTTTTTCTTGGTTTCGGCGAGCGTATTAGCTTCTTTCAGAGCCACCTGCATCTCGTCGTAAGTGGTATCGTCGAACAGGAGTTCAATACCTAATTTACCATCCCGCGACCAGTCAGGTAATTCATCCGTGCGCAGAGTAATCTTGAGCCGGTTACCACTCTGATAAGAAATAGTCCCTTCAACCCGGTCTGTTTTAGGATCGTGGTTGCTGAAAAACAGCGCGGGCATACCGGCCCGGAATTGATGCGATATGTCCTGGTGGGTTGTACGTTCTAGTTCTACGGTCAGGTAATCGCCCCGGCTTAGTTCAGAGCCCCGGATGGCAATGGGATACCAGACAAGTCCATTTGCCCGGCGCTCGGTAATCGAGGTTGACTCGGTCAGGCGACGGTACTGATCGCTGTCCTCCCTGCGTTCAATCGTTAACAATTCCAGCAGTCTGGTAAAATACTCCATGCACAAAGGTAACGCAATTTGGGGCGGTCAGGCGACGCAATTGATTGCTGGTACCGGCTAAAACCGGCCGTTTGGGCTATAAATATCCGTTAAGTTATCGGTGTTTACGTTACTGAGAAAACCCGTAGCAGATAAGGGGGCGGATTCTTATTTCATACATAAAATAATGGTAAATTCGCTTATTAACTACGTACACCGCGTATATGCCATCGATAAAGGAAACATCAATTCAAACTAATTTCAGACGGGCTAAAATTCTGGTTATTGAAGATAATGAAGATCATTGGCAGTTGATCAAAAATGCGTTACAGCAGTATCTGAGTGAAGTAGCTCCCGTTTGGGTAGCTTCAGCTCAGCAAGCCCTGGCATTACTGAATGATTGGGGGCAGGAGGAATGGGAAGTGCCTAAACTGATCCTGCAGGATTTGTATCTCCCTACCCGGGAAGAGGGGTGGAACCTATTGCAGCAAATCAAGGCGCTTCCGGCACCCTGTAGCCAGATTCCGGTTGTGATGTTCAGCGCTTCCAACGAAACTGACGACATCAACGAAACCTACCTACGGGGTAGTGCATCGTATCTGGTCAAACCGGTTACGTTTTCGGAATGGGCGGCTTATTTTCAGGAATTACGCTCGTATTGGTGGGAAACGGTTAGTCTGCCACCAATGCGGTTTTCAACGTTGTAAACTACTCAGAAACCGGCGGGGAGGGCTACTGTGGGCGTGCCTGGCCCATTGTCTGATGATAGGTGGGCAGCGCTACCGCACGCAGCCAGAAATTACAGGCTCGTTCAATGATAGCGGTGAGGGTTGGGGACTGGCTGGCAATGGCAATAACGGAGTTAGCCTGAAGGGCATAACCAGCCAGTACCGACTCATCTCTGGGCTGTACCAGCAGAATCACCGGGATATAGTTCAGCTGACGACTGGCTTTTAGCTGCTGAAGAACCCGGAGTCGTTCCTGCGTAGCGGTGCGGGCATCGAGGAATAACAAAGCGGGAAGCTCGCTGACTGGTAACTGGCTGAGAACGGCAATCAGATTGGTGCTCTGATTTAAAACATGAAAATGATGAGACTGCCAGCGATCGCTGAAGGCGGCTTTGGTCAGTTCGTTATTTCGGCTGTCGTCTGAAACCAGCATCACGTAAGGTTTCAGGGTAGAAGGGGGGGGCAGGGGCCGCTTAACGGTTACCTGTTCCGGAGTGACGGTTGGGCTGATCGCAACCTGCGTTTGCAGAGCACCAACGACATCAGGCCAACGCCGGCGGCTTATCGGAAATACGTCACCCGTCGTCAGTCGGATTTCCCCCGACATTTTGGGGCGAGGGGGCTGGTGCAGGCTTTGTACGCAGGCCGGGTTAATCAGAATCGTTTTATGAACCCGCACAAAACCGGGCAGCAGCGTCTCCAGATAACTGATTGGTTTTGCCAGTAGCTTCTTCTGGCCGTCGCGGAAATGAAGCCAGCAATAATTGTTGGCACCGGCAAAGTAGGCAATGAGGTCGGGATGTTGCAGGGCGGGCTTTATAACACTCATAAGTAACTTAAGGGCAGTTGACCCACGGGCAACCCGGGGTCAAACGTAGGGAGACAGATAAAAAGACAACAGGAATGCCGGCGTAAAGTTGCTCGAATGGAGGAGAACCGATTCGATGCCAGTAAATAGTGAGGATACGGAACTACTACGCCGTATCCTCACGCTTTTAGGCCCAATGTGACATCTGTTTGGCGACCTGCCGGTTTACTATTTGAGGAGGATTGGATGGGCAGACCTGGAATTGAGAAGTCCGGCAGGCACATCCAGTTCACCCGTATGCGGATCGATCAGGCCGTTACGTTCATCTTCGATGTTGGTGGCCTGCGTGTAGATGTCCCCCGCAATAGGGTGCTTCCGCAATTCTTCCTTAAACAGCCGGATGCGATCGGCACGGTCTCCAGCTTCGTCGGGACCTCCATAATTCACAAAGCCAAAACCGCCCCACTCGCTGACAATCAGCGGCAGCTGACCTCGGTAGAAAAACGGATCGCCCACCACCAGCGGGAAGGCCGCAACGCCCAGCAATTCCCCCGCCACCAGGCGTTCCAGCAGCTCCCGCCAGCGGTTTAGATCGGGGGTATAAAGGTGAGCAGTCAGCAAATCTGATTTCAGACGCCCTTCGTAAGAAATATGGTGCCAGCCGTCGTTATCAACCACTAGGAACTGGGGATAAGCCAATTGCATATAGTGGTACGTGTCAACGATATATCGGCGGGTTTCAGGGTTAGTGGCAATATCTTCGGCACCCCAGTCTTCGTTGTACAGGCTCCAGATCACAACCGAAGGGTGCGTTCCAATGAGCGCTACCATGCGTTGCAGTTCAGCCTGGTGATTGGTCCGGCTAAGCGCCGTCGATACATGCGGGCTGGGAACTTCAACCCACAGGAGCAGACCCAGTTCGTCGGCCAGGTTATAGATCCGCGGATCAACCCCGGCAATGTGAACCCGGACCAGGTTGCACCCCAGTTCTTTCATCGACCGCATGTGCTGCTGTATCTCTTCGAACGTAGCCGTTCCGGGCTGGTACAGGATGCCATCGAGGTAAACCGGTTCATTGTTCAGGTAGATATGACGTCCGCGGGATTCAATTTTACGCAGGCCGAAATGGGTTTCAATCTGTGCCGCGTAACCCGTATTGTCGATAAGCTGCGCGACGAGTTTGTAGCGTACGGGTGTTTCGGGAGACCATAGCTGCGCGTCTTCAAGATCCAGAACAAGCCGCTGCTGTTTCTGCCCGGCGTCCAGTCGGATCGGATAGTCAGACGTCGCCATTGGAACCGGATCGCCCATTGCAAAAGCCTGAAGGCGAATGATATAGTCGCCCGGATCATGGATACGCGTAGTTAGTGTAAAGCGAACCAGCTGGTCCTCCACAATGCTCACAACACCCACTCTGGACCGGAGCCGGTTCCGTTCCACCGTTTCGATCCAGATACTCCGGACGGCGCCCGTGTAGGTCTGATACCAGATACCACCCCGCTTGAATACGTGCGATTCCTGCTTTCCCCGGGGAATTTCGGCATCCATCGTATCGGCAATCCGTACCGTGAGCCGGTTTGTTTCCCGGAGCCATTCGTCGGGCAGCTCGTACGAGAAGGACGTATATTCTCCGAGGTGAACGTCCTCATTTTCGATGGTGTGCAACAGATGTCCGTTGAGCCAGACGCGCGTTTCATACCCGCAGGCCCCGAACGTAAGCTGAATCAGGGACTGCGCCTGTGAGCCGCTGCGGGCGGGAAGGGTGAATTCACGTTCGTACCAGGCTACCACTTTATCCTGCCAGCCCGCTGGCGTCAACTGGCCCCGGGCCTGGGCCATGTGGTCCTCGATGGAACCTGGCCAGTGAACCGTACCGTCGAATGTATGACCGACAAACCAGCGATCTGTTAATCCAAGATCGTCAGGGTCAAGGGAAAATTGCCACTCGCCGTCAAGCAGCAGATAGTTGTTCGGTCGGAGAACGGCTCTGGGGAGCTGGTTGACGGGTTCGGCCAAACCATCGGTTTCGGGGCGGCTGGCTGATAAGCCCGTGTTGGGTTGCTTGGGTTCCATACTGGTTCAGGAAAATTGAAAACGGCAGGGAGCGTACTGGTCCTGACGAGAGTGATGTCTTCAGTAAACCAACCACCTGCGTTCGCAAAGGTTGCCAGCAAATGAGTGTACTTGAGGCAAAGGTCTGTTAATCAGTGAATAAAATGCTGGGTAAGTCGGTCCTGTAGGTAGTAGGCGCATATTCCGAATGAGGTTGTAGTTTTACCCGAGATTTATTACGCTACGTATGGAGTATTTTAACCAGATGTTTGCCCCGTCTGATACCCTGCCGGACTGCTGGAACGGACAGGATTTTGAACAATGTACGTTTCGAAACCTGGATTTATCGCGAACCAGTCTGAGCGGGGCTAACTTTATCAACTGCCGGTTTGACGCCTGTGTGCTGACGCAGGCCGAGGTAAAAAACGCCAAACTCTACGACGTCAATTTTGCGTCCTGTAAACTGATGTACGTTGATTTTGGTGCCTGTAATCCTTTCGGGTTCCACGTAGATTTTGAGGACTGCCAGCTCGACTACGCCATTTTTCTGGATCGAAAGCTCAAAAAAAGCCGATTTGTTGACTGTTCCCTCCGGGAGGTTCAGTTTCTGAACTGCGATCTGACAGGAACTGTATTCGGTCGGTGTAACCTGGAGCTGGCGCGCTTTGAGAAGAATAACCTAAGCCAGGTCGATTTTTCCAGCTCGTATAACCTTGGTCTGGACCCAGATGAGAACAAACTGAAAAAGGCCCGCTTCTCCCTGCATAATTTACCCGGTCTATTGAAAAAATACGACCTGATCATTACAGAATAAGAACCAAGCCCGGTGCTGAATAAGTACGTGTAAAAACGGCTTATAGGTTATACCGTACTGTCTGACGTAGTTACAGGCGAAGCCGGGCTATCTCAACAGAAATGCCTGGCTTCGGCTGTACAATAGAAGTAGTAAGAAAGTAATAGACGGCTGCTTTCCCTTGGAATGATGGCTACCTTAGTCGCCAATGTTTTAACCCCGGCTTTATGTTTACCTTGTTTCTGCGGCACAACGACTATCTCGAAGGTGAGCCACAAATAGTATTGCCGTTTATGCCCACTGCTAACGATTGGCTGGAAATACCCGTCGATGTACGACAGAACTTCTGGCCAGGTTGTGCTGAGACACTGTATGTAGCGGAGCGGGAACACCTATTCGACGAGAAGATGCAGTATTACGGCACCCGACTGTATTTACAGGATTGGGAGGGGAAATAGCAGATTTTGCCGGTTACTACTTACGTTTTAGCAACTGGCCCATCATTACTAAGTAGGCAGCTACTAACGCGGGACCATAAAATCCAGTCTCGAATCGACAAATGTAATCTTAGATATGTATCCACTACCTGGGGCGTTACCTGATCTGGATTTTTTTCAGCTCGACAAACCCCAATCGAGAAAACAATTCGATTTAGGCCGTCAAGATCAGTTAAAAATTGGTCCATAAGTCTGTGAGTTAGAGGCTTGATGATTTACCTAAACTGAGTACGTGTAACTTAGTTTTCTATAATAAGTACTTACTAACCCTTTCATTATACAAACGGATGGTATCCTTTGCTTCGTTTTTTAGAAACTTGCGAACGAGAAAAGGCAGGTCCGGCTGGTTGACGCAATCACTGATTGGCCAAAATAATAGGTGTCGTTAACCTACAGGAGAGCTATAAGACGCGTGCTGGAGCCGGGGGTACAAGACAACGTAGCGGACGCCGTGTAACGGACGCCGTTGCCGGAATCAAGCAATGCCGCTTGTTGGGTGTAAAACCAGAGTAGAAGATAGGAGCCATCAAACAGAGGCTACAGAAAAATTTTGGAGGAAAGGCGACAAAGCCACTGGCTGTCCGTATGTTACGCCCAATAAAAAAAGCCGTTACGCATTTCGAACGTAACGGCTTTTGACTAGGTAGCGGGGAGCAGGATCGAACTGCCGACCTTAGGGTTATGAATCCTACGCTCTAACCATCTGAGCTACCCCGCCGGGTTGATGGCACAAAAGTAGGCAAAAATTGTCCGGAAGCAAACAAGCACGTTGACTTTCGCAAAAAAAATCGTTTACCTTTGCTCACACCCCCTTTTTAATTGCCTGATATGGAGAAAATTAAATTTGTAGTCGAGTACGAACTTCGGGCGTCTCCTAAAGTGCTGTTTCCTTATATCAGTACCGCATCAGGCCTTTCACAGTGGTTTGCCAGCAAAGTGAACACCCTGCCCGAGCAGCGGCTCGATTTTCAGTGGGATAACGAAAGCCACATTGCCCGTCAGGTATCCATGCGACAGAATAAGGGGGTTCGGTTTGAGTTTCTGGAGACGGGCGACGCTGATTCGGAAAACAACTACGTTGATTTTCGAATTGACCAGTCCGAACTGACCCAATCTACGTTTCTACGCATTACTGATTATTCGTCCACAACCGAGGAAGACGAACTCTATGATCTTTGGGACGGTTTAATGGATAAGCTGAAAGAGATTGTTGGTAGTTAAAAAATACTAAATCTAACGCAATCGACCGACGTTTTTCCGGTCACTGACGTTTCTCTGAGAACGGATGAATCGTCGCGCTTCAGCCCATTTCCCGTAACCGGCTGCATGAAAAAAATTGATAAACTAGTACTCGGCTCATTCTGGGGGCCGTTTATTCTTACCCTCGGCGTTGTCATCTTTATCTTCCTGATGCGGCTGCTGATGTTTTACATCGACGAGTTCGTTTCCAAAGATCTGGATATTGCTACGTTTGGTCGACTGCTGTTCTACTTTGCCCTGCTAACCATTCCCACCGCGCTTCCACTCGCCGTGCTGCTGTCGTCGCTTATGACGTTTGGTAACCTGGGTGAGTTTTTTGAATTGACGGCTATGAAAAGCGCCGGCATCTCCCTGACCCGGGCTATGCGGCCACTATTGATTACCGCACTCTTCATCAGCTTCTTTTCGTTCTGGTTCAATAACAACGTGTCGCCCTGGGCCAACCTGAAGGGGTACAGTCTACTGTACGACATTAAAACGGCCAAGGCGACGCTGAACCTGAAAGAAGGAATTTTCTACAATGACCTGCCCGGCTACAGTATAAAGGTCGATACGAAAGTGAAAGCGGCAGAGGAAAGCACGACGGGAGATCTGCTTAAAGGCCTGATCATCTATAAACACGCGACCAATGGGGTTGAGTCGGGCAATCGGGAAATTATTCTGGCCGATTCGGGGCGGATGTACACCGATAAGGACCGGACGTATCTGGTGTTTGAACTCTTTAACGGTAACGATTACCAAGAATACAGCAGTAATAGCACGGTTAGCTACGCCAGCAACGGCCCCAACCAGGGCGGGCAGTTCGTTCGAAATGGGTTCAAAGACTACCGGCTCGTGATCAGTCTGGAGTCGTTCGGGATCAAACGTACCGATGAAAACCAGTTCGAATACCACGAGTTCATGAAGAACCTCGGCGAACTGACTACCCTGACCGATTCGCTGAAGAAGGATTACGTTAAAACCAGCGAGAACGTATCAACTACATCGCGGCAGTATTATACCTATCAGTTTAAAGCGAGCACAACCCCACCCGTAGTTACCCCGGCCCAGCCCAAGCCCCTGAAAGACGGAAAATGGGTTGACTCACTGCTGGCCAAAAAATCGGCGCTCCAGTCGGCGGGATCCCAGATGGCGCTGGGACAGGCACAGAATATACTGTCCTACGCCAGCTCGAACGTAACGTACCTGAACGATAAAGAAAAAAATATCTGGCGGTATCAACTGGAAACCCAGCACAAGTTCACCCAGTCAGTGTCGGTCTTTGTCATGTTTCTGATTGGCGCGTCGATGGGGGCTATTATTAAAAAGGGAGGCTTTGGTCTGCCGGTACTGGTTTCGATTATCTTCTTTATTCTGCTCTACGTGCTGACGCTGACGGGCGATAAGTACGCCAAAGATGGTTTGGTATGGGTACCGCTGGGTGCGTGGATGGCCAATCTGGTGCTGTTCCCGGTCGGGCTGTTTCTGATGCAGCGTGCCCGGCACGACTCACGACTGTTTGATAAGGATGTCTACGTCATTGCCTGGCAACGGCTGAAACAGCGCTGGCAGGCGTATCGCCAGCGATCGACGGGTGAGCCAGCTTCCGTCTAAAAACTGGGCGCCTTGGCCGGGAACGGGTCCGGTAAAAAATGGTGTAGGTATAATCCTGATGTTTTGCTACCTTTGCCCCTGAATTCAACTCAATTATTCATTTATTAGCTGTCTGAAGATGTATCTAACGACCGAAAAAAAGCAGGAGATCTTCTCCACCTCGGGTCATGCCAAAAGTGCAACTGACACCGGGTCGGCCGAATCCCAGATCGCGCTGTTCACGTACCGGATCAGTCACCTGACCCAGCACCTGAAAGTCCACAAGCACGATTACGGCACACAACTGGGTCTGTTAAAATTAGTAGGTAAGCGTCGTCGACTGCTGAACTACCTGCTCAAGAAAGATATCACCCGGTACCGGGCAATTCTGGCTGAGCTTGGATTACGGAAGTAATCGCTCCATAAAGAAGGGAATCCGCGCAAGTAGATTCCCTGATTTTTTGGTTTACTTAGTGCCAGAAAGTATTCTTAAAACAGGGCCTGTTTCCAGAACTGGAAGGCCCTGTTTTGGGGTTATACCAATAAGTAAAGCTGTTTTTGCTGTAACGCTGTAAGAGAAGAGAATTTTAAAAGTTATCTATGTTTAACATCACCACGCAATCTGTTGCGCTGCCCGATGGGCGGGAAATTACCATTGAAACCGGAAAACTAGCCCGTCAGGCGGATGGTGCGGTGGCCGTACGCCTGGGCGATACGATGCTGCTGGCCACCGTTGTTTCCAGTAAAGACGCGAAAGAAGGCGTAGATTTTCTACCCCTATCCGTTGATTATCAAGAGAAATTTGCGTCGGCTGGCCGTATTCCTGGCAGCTTCCAGCGCCGGGAGGGTCGCCTGGGCGATCACGAGATCCTGATCAGCCGCCTGGTTGACCGGGCGCTGCGTCCTATCTTCCCCGACAATTACCATGCGGACACGCAGGTGATGATTACCCTGATCTCGGCCGATCCGGAAGTTCAGCCAGACGCCTTGGCTGCCCTGGCTGCCTCGTCGGCACTGGCTGTGTCGGATATCCCCTTTAACGGGCCAATTTCGGAGGTGCGGGTTGCCAAGATCGATGGGCAGTACGTCATCAATCCTAAAACGAGCGACATCGAACGGGCCACGATTGACCTGATCGTTGCTGCGACCGAAAAAGATATCTGTATGGTGGAAGGCGAAATGGACGAATGTTCGGAAGCCGAAGTCGTGGAAGCGCTTAAGGCCGCTCACGAAGCCATCAAAGTACAATGCCAGGCTCAGAAAGAACTGGAAGCCAACGTGGGAAAAACCGTGAAGCGGGAATATAACCACGAAACGCACGACGAAGAGTTGCGGGCGGCTGTTCGGGCGTATTGCTATGACAAAATCTACGAAGTAGCACGTCGGCAGAACCCTAGTAAGAAAGGCCGCGCCGAAGGCTTTCGGGCCGTGCGCGAAGAATACCTCGCTACGTTCCCCGAAGATGCCATCGTGAACGTTGGGCTGATCAAAACGTATTTCCACGATCTGGAATGGGAAGCTTCCCGTCGGCTGGTGCTCGACGAGCGTACCCGTCTGGACGGTCGGGCACTCGATCAGATCCGGCCCATTTCGGCGGAAGCGGGTTATCTGCCCGGTCCCCACGGATCGGCGCTGTTCACCCGGGGGGAAACTCAGTCGCTGACAACCGTGACGCTTGGTACAAAAACCGACGAGCAGATTGTTGACCAAGCGATGTATCAGGGATTCAGCAAGTTTCTGTTGCACTATAACTTTCCTGGCTTTTCAACCGGTGAAGTAAAACCTAACCGGGGGGCTGGCCGTCGCGAGATTGGTCACGGTAACCTGGCTCACCGCTCGATTAAGAAAGTACTTCCTCCGGAAACGGAGAATCCTTACACGATCCGGATCGTATCGGACATTCTGGAATCGAACGGATCCTCGTCGATGGCTACGGTCTGTGCGGGTACCATCGCGCTGATGGACGCCGGGGTGAAAATCAAGGCGCCCGTAGCTGGTATCGCCATGGGGCTGATCTCAGATGGTGAGAAATACGCTGTTCTATCGGATATTCTGGGGGACGAAGATCACCTGGGTGATATGGATTTTAAGGTGACGGGTACCGAGAAAGGTATTGTTGCCTGCCAGATGGACCTGAAAGTAGACGGACTGTCGTATGAAGTACTGGCGCAGGCGCTGGAACAAGCACGCGCGGGTCGGCTGCACATTCTGGGTGAAATGCGGAAAGGTATTGCCGAGGTACGTTCCGATCTGAAACCACATGCACCACGTGCCGTTGTGATCAAGATCGATACGAACCAGATCGGTGCTGTTATCGGACCCGGCGGTAAAGTCGTTCAGGACATACAGAAAGACTCGGGTGCGATCGTCAACATTGATGAGCACGACAACGCGGGTTGGGTGAGCATTTTTGCGACCAACAAAACAAGCATGGACAAAGCCGTGTCGCGCGTGAAGGGTATCGTTGCTGTACCGGAAGTAGGAGAGACCTACGTTGGTAAAGTGAAGACCATTCAGCCGTTCGGTGCCTTCGTTGAATTCATGCCGGGCAAAGACGGACTGCTGCACATTTCGGAAATTAAATGGGAGCGGCTCGAGTCGATGGAAGGCGTTTTACAGGTTGGCGAAGAAGTGACGGTTAAGCTGATTGATGTCGATAAAAAGACCGGAAAATACCGTTTATCCCGTAAGGTTCTGCTGCCGAAACCAGAGAACAAAACCGCCTAGTCAATTGTTACCTAAACGCGTAATACAACGTCTAAAGAAGGCGTTATTAAGTCACGCCACCGGTGTAAACGTATTATGAGACAGCTAAAAATTTCAAAACAAATTACCAACCGCGAGAGCCAGTCCCTGGACAAGTACTTGCAGGAAATTGGTAAGGTGGATCTGCTTACGCCCGACGAAGAGGTGACGCTGGCGCAGAAAATCCGGGAGGGGGACCAACTCTCGCTGGAGCGACTGACCAAGGCAAACCTTCGTTTCGTGGTGTCGGTAGCTAAACAATATCAGAACCAGGGGCTTTCACTGGGTGATCTGATTAACGAAGGTAACCTGGGTCTGATCAAAGCCGCTCAACGCTTCGACGAAACCCGCGGATTTAAATTTATTTCGTATGCCGTGTGGTGGATTCGTCAGTCGATTCTGCAGGCACTGGCCGAGCAGTCGCGGATTGTTCGTCTGCCCCTGAACCGGGTTGGCTCGCTCAACAAAATATCGAAAACGTTCTCCGATCTCGAACAGAAGTTTGAACGGGAGCCTTCACCTGAAGAACTGGCCGCCGTGCTCGAAATCTCGGCTGCTGAAGTGGTTGACACACTGAAAATTTCGGGTCGGCACGTATCGATGGACGCTCCATTCGTACAGGGTGAAGAAAACAGTCTGCTGGATGTACTCGAGAACGACGGTGAGGACAAACCCGATTCTGGTCTGATTAATGATTCACTCCGCAAAGAGGTACAGCGTGCGTTATCAACGCTTACCCAGCGGGAAGCTGACGTGATCATGCTATATTTTGGTCTCAACGGCGAACACGCGATGACCCTGGAAGAGATTGGTGAGAAATTCAATCTGACCCGCGAGCGCGTTCGTCAGATTAAAGAGAAGGCCATTCGTCGCCTGCGGCACACCTCCCGGTCGAAAGCGTTGAAAACGTACCTAGGATAAATAAACGATCCTGTTTGTGAAAAAGGCCCTTTGCGTAAGCGAGGGCTTTTTTTTATGCCTAAAAAGAGAGAATGGTACGTCTGCTGGAAGTGGATTAGGAGAGGGAAGGCTCTAACCTCAATCATTCAATCCCTTCCCCTCCAGAATTTGCGGCATACATTTTTCAATTCTCGATTCCCGGGTTTTAGCCTGTTTAGGAGCCGAAAAATGAAGAAGATAGGCCCGTTGCCGACCCGGCGTCAATGCCTCAAACGCTGCTCTCAGTCTCGGGATCGTATGTAATCGATGCTGGAATTCGTCAGGGACGGCATAATCCGTAGTTTGTCTACGCTCAACTTTCAGCCCGGCTTTTTCGACTTCGATCGCTTCAAAAATGTAGGCTTTGAGAGTTGTCTGCAAATCAACTATCTGTTGTATATTGGTAAACCGAATCTGACGCCCCGCCTGCACATTCTCTGTTTGCTGAATCAAAATACTGCAACAGCGCGCCTTTGATAAACAGTAATGCGCAGTATTCCTTGAAAACGTGGACCAACACTACATTGCTTTTTCGATATGTGTAGCAGGGAACGCCCCATTTCAACTCTTCGGTTAGCTGACAGTCGAGCAGGATCGTTCTCAATTTCGACAGCTCTTGCTGCCACTTCTGGTCCTTATCGAAATGAAAATCAGCCTTGGGATTCATGTATTTTGTCTTGATTGAACTAAAATGATACGCTCAAATGACTGCAAAAAACAATACCCGATCAATGTGATCGGGTATTGTGTAATTAATAAACCGTAACTCTGAAAGAGACTTCAGTTAGTTCGTATAAATCCAGGCACGGGTACCGGTGAGATCGCTGATTGTTTCGAGGTCGGCAATGACGACATCTCGGTCGGCCGAACCACTGGCAGCTACTTTGTAGAGCTGGCCTTTCTGCGTAGGAATAATAACAAACGCGTCGTCGTAACCCGCTTTGCGCAGTTTACGCTTTAGCCGTTGCGCATTTGCTTTACTGGCAAAGCTGCCTGCAATCACGGTGAAATGAGGAACCGTGCGAACGGCTACCTCTGGACGATTGGTTGGTTGAGCGACTGAGGTTACAGTAGGTTGTTCAGCAAGGGTTGGGGCTGGCTCAGGTGTTACTGTCGCTACTGGTTCTACTACCGCTGGAGTTGATTCCACTACAGGTGACGGCGTGTCTTTGACAACGACTGCGTTAGTGGGCGTAGTGACCACAGGCTGGACGGGCGTTGCTGTCTCCGTAGAACTGGCAATCCAGGCTGCGGGCATCCGGAACAGGTTGGCCGGATCGAGGCTGCTTTGTAACGGCTGCCCGGGTTTTATAACGGAGAAATAACTAACCAGCCCAAGGGAGCCGATCAATAGAACAGCCGCGGCATACCGCCAGTACGAGCGAGATGCGGGTAGAGGCATAAACACGGGTTCATTCGCTAGCGAACGAACAGGACCAAGTGCTACTGTTGGAGTCGTTTCAACCAGTTGGGGCTCAATAGCCTGAGGCACCAGTGACTGGGCGTTCAGAGCGGTCATGCCGTAGGCATCGCCGAAGAAGTTGTGCCGCAAACTGGGCTCGAATTGAAGCCGGGTTTCTTCATTGTAGGTAAATGTGCCGATACCGTCCAGGTCAAAATGACCCTGTGCCTGAATCTGCTGGCGTAGTTCCTCTACAAACCGGCCGATGTGGCGCTGAGCCCCCTCACGGGTCAGTGGCTCGTGCAGCATGATATAATTCGCCAGAATGCCGTCGTCGAGCCGCAGCGCTTCGTTAAAGGCAACCCGTTTGCGGGGCGGCAGGTACGTTCCGCTGGCCTCGATAAAGGTAGCTGGCTGATAATGCGTCAGGAAAGCGCCCAGTTCAGAAACGACTACGCAGTCATACTGATAGAGAAGCTTTTTGAGATATTCGTTTATAGATGCCATCGAGTGCCGGGACAGTAATTAGAACGAGTAGCTAATTCCTCCCAGAAAGTTAAGCCCTTGGGTTGGATAATACAAATAACGCTGGTAGTTCTGGCCAATGATATTATTCAACGAAACAAAAGCCGCCACCTGTTTACCCAGGAAATAGTCAATTTTTACGTTAAGGTCGTAAATGGGTTTCAGCGTGTAGACGGTGTTCGTTACCAGGTTCTTGTTTTTAATTCCCTCCAAAAAGTACAAATCGGCGGTGATGAATAATTTCTTGTTCAGCGTGTAGGAATTGGTCCAGGAACCCGCAAAACGGGGACGACCCCAGGCTTCTTCGAGCCGGTCGAGACCGTAGCGGAAAAAATCACCTTTCAGTGTTGAGCGAAATTTATCTTTCTGGGCGTAGCTGAGCTGTCCCGAAACAGTCAGCAGCTGAGCGAGGCCACCGTCGTAAAGCACAAAGAATTTACTGGTGTCGGGGAGGGTGTTGTTGAACGTTGAGAAATTCCGGTACCGGGCAAACGATACTTTACCTTCGTATGAGAAGCCACCACCCAGTGCGCCCTTCGAGCCCCCATAAATATCCAGAGACTTAACAGTGTTAACCAACAGTACCTGAGGAGCTAGCCATTTGTTCTCACCGAGGAATGACCGGAGTGTATTCCGATTAATATCGCCGTCCAGACCTGCGAAAAAGTGAATGTTGCCCGCTGGCACCACGTCAATATCGACCACCGGGAACGCCCGGGTGTTATTGATGTTCTGCCGTTGATCGGTCTGATTAACGGCGTTGATACCCGCCGTGATGGTGAACAGAGAGGAGGTGTATTTGAACGTCGGTTTAACCCGGAACAAATTACGATTGTCTACGATGGGACCATCGGTACGCTGGGTTACGTATGCATCGGCCGCTACCAACGCGAAAAAATTATCGCTGATGCCCAGCGAGGCATTGAAGTTGGTACCCCAGTCAAGCTCCCCGGCATTATACAAATCACGCAGGTTTGTAATCCCCGTCTGCAGCGAGTAATCAATGGCGTTTTCGGCGTTGACGTTCTCGATACCAACTTTGAAATTTACTATATTCAGGCGTTGCCGAATCGCGTCTCGGGAAACGCCTTCATTACCTGCAAACGCCCGGCTGTAGCCATAGAACCCATAGGCATTCCGGTCGAAACCCAGGTCGGCCTGTAGCTTGAATGCATCCGTCAGGTACTTACCCGTTACGCGGGCGCGGGTGTCGCTCTGACCGGAGTTACGCCCGTCGACCGGGCCAATGGCTGACGACAGGTGCTGGGCCGAGGCTTCGAGCGACAGGTTAGAGCCATTATCGATACCCACGAATCCTTCCCCCAGAAACGAGCTGTAATTGCCCGCGCCGAGTTTGACGTAATTAGTGTAGGCGGGGTTTTCTTCTGCCTGCGTAGCCGATGGAGCCAAGACACCCGGTGTAATACGCGGGTCGCCGACGGTCAGTTTGCGGTCTTCGAACTCGTACGTCATTTTACGCTGCTCCGCTGATGGCTTCACCGACGGGATTCGGTTAAAGATTCGGTTAGCGGGCGGGAGTTCAATTTTGCGGCTTTTCTCGATGGTAATTTCCTGCGTCTCTACTTCGCCTTCCTTGGTAGGGCGCGTAGGGCGCTGCTGCGCAAACAGCGTTGTCGACAGCAGCAAAGAAGACAGCAGGAGACAGGAACGATTGGGATGATGCATAGACATGGATACTAACTGAAACCAAACAACCAGGAGCAGAGGGCCTTTTATTTGCCCTCCAGTCCCGTCAGTTTTTGTTTGGCTTCGGCAATGATGGTCTGATCCGATGAGTTTTCGATGATGGAATTAAGCACGGCTTTGGCCTGGGCCAGTTCGTCCTGAGCGATGTTATTATCCGCCACCAGCAGGAACGCTTTGCCTTTCCAGTATTCGAACTCGGCAAAATTCTCGTTGAATTTCAGCAGCGTAGCCACCGATTCCTTGTACTTTTTCTGCCGGAACAGGATGTCGCCGAGGTAGTACTGGGCTTCGGCGCCGTTTACGTCCTTGGCCAGTGCGATCGTCCTGTCGAACTCGGTTTTAGCCGTTTTGTAGTCATTACGCGCAAACGCTATTTTGCCCAGCATCAATTGCGCCCGATTCTGAGCCCCCGCAACGACGCTACCCCCTGCTGCCAGTTCGCGGGCGATCGTCAGCGATGAATCCAGCTTGGGGTACACGAAATAGGTATCCATCAGGCCCAGTTGTGCTGTCACCTGATCGGCCCGATTCTGCGCCCGGTTCAGGATCGCCCGGTAGTTCCGGATGGCCTGGCTGTAGTTTTTCTGGCTGGATTCCAGCTCTGCCGCCCGCGTGGCCGCCCGCACCAGAAACTCCGTCTGGTTGCTCGAAACAATCTGGTTATAGTACCGGATAGCACTGGCCGGATCGTTGGTCTGCCGGTACGCTTCCGCCAGGTAGAACCGGGCTTCGTTCAGGTTCGGACTGGCCGGATAGTCCTGAATAAAGGATTGTAGCGACTGAACCGCCTGGTCGTATTTTTCGCTGAAATAAATGTTCTTTGCGTTGTCGAACTGAACGCGCTCGACGTCGGTGCTGGTTGGGTTATTCTTCTTGTATTGTCCCAGCACCTGCGAGAACTCTTCGGGGCGACCAGCGTCGCTGAGGGTATTCTGAATGCCCAGCAGCGCACTCTGCGCCTGTTCGGAGTCGCCGTAATCAGCCAGGATTTTCCGGTAGTCGCCAATGGCGTTGTCGTACTGCTGCAGGTTTCCGTAGGCAATGGCACGTTTGAGCAGGGCGGCTGGCACCAGCGTGCTCCGTGGTTTGTCGCGAATCAGCTTCGTGAAGCCCTGAATGGCGGCCTGGTACGATCCTTTTTCGAAATCTACGTTCGCCGTTTGCAGGAGCGATTCATCCACGAAGCGGGAATTGGGGAATTGCCGCTGCACCTGATCAAACTGGGCCTTGGCCTCCGAATCGCGGCCTACGTAGCTCAGAATGACGGCTTTCTGGTAGGCCGCATAATCTTTGTCCGGCGCGTTCTGGGCGATGGCCTGGTCATAGGAACGCATCGCGTTTTCGTACTGCTTACCCGCAAAATAGCAATCGGCCAGTCGAATGGTGGCATCCTGCACCTGAGCGGCCATGTCGGCACCGTCGGCGCTTTTACCGCGGGCTACGAAATCGCGGAAGTAGGGGAGCGCCCGGGCGTACTCTTTTTTGTTGTAGTACGCGTATCCCAGGGCGTATAAACTGCGGATAGCGTACTCGCTGCCCCCCTGACTAACCGTGGTGTAGAGGGGGATAGCCGTATCGTACTGGCGACCCGCCGAATAAGCTTCGGCTTTCCAGAACTGAGCACCCTGCTGCAGGTCTTTGTCAACCGGAAACTTCAGTGATTTGTCCAGGTTGGCTACCGCCTGCGGGTATCGTTCGGCGTTGAAATCGCTCACGCCCTGGTTGTAGGTCAGTCGTTGGTACGTACCGTTGATCTTGGGCGTCCGCCGTTTCAGCCCTTCGATGTAGGCAATGGCCGCCGGGTAATTGTTCGAGGCAAAATACGCTTCGCTGATAAGCTCGTTAGCTTCGTTTTCGAACGTACTACCGGGATAATCCTTAAGAAAAGCCGTCAGTTCTTTTACCGCATCAGCCCCGTTATTCTGGTCCAGCTGCAGCTTGGCGTGGTTGAACCGGGCTTCTTCCTGAATCTGGCGGTTATACGCCAGTCGACCTGCCTGATCGAAAGACGATAGCGCGAACGTTGGATTTTGCGTCTGTAAGTAACTAATCCCCAACGTATAGGCTGCGTACTGAGCTGTCGTGTCCTTGCCGCCCGACAGCGTTTTGAGCTGCGTGATGGCCTCCTGGTACGCATTGGTCCGGAACAGCGACTGCCCGTAGCGGAAACGTACCGCTCCCGGCGTGCGGGCTCCTGCGGCTGTTACGTAGCGTTTGTAGTAGGGGATAGCCTTCGCGAACTGATTCTGCTGGTAGTAAACCTCGGCAGTGAACAGAGCTACGTCGTTCAGGTTGGCTGCGTTGGAGCGCCGGAGCAAGGGCTCGGTATAAGCCAGCAGGTCGTCGAACCGACGCTGGCGATAGAGGGCCTGCGCGATCCAGTTAGGAACCTGATCCTGGTAGAGTGGATTCTTCTCGACCTTACGGAAATCGGTGACCGCTTCGTTGAAGTTGCGGTTTTGGAAATTAATGGCCCCCGCGTAGTAGGAAGCCGCCGGTGCGTCGGGTGAACTGGCATCGTTCTTCACCTCGTTGAGCAGCGGAAGCGCCCGTTGAAAATCCTGGGTATTGTAATACGACAGCGCCAGTTTGTATTTATTGGCTGTCTGCTGGGCATTGCTGCCGCCCTGCGCGATGGCTTTCTCCAGAAACCCCGTGGCTTTGGCGTAATCCTGCCGGTTGAAATAATACGTCCCCAGGTCACCGTAGAGCTGGCTGGATTTCGGGTGCTCGCTGTGGTTCTTGACAAACCGGTCGACAAGCAGTTCCGCGCCGGGTTCGTCAACGTACAGGCTCGTGAGCGCAACGTAGTACTCGGCCTCCACCACGTTCTGATTGTTGGTATTCAGCAGTGTGCGGGAGCCATTGCCGCGCAGAGGCTCCAGGTACTGCCGAAACTCGTAACGGGCAGCTGCATAATTGTTTTTTTCAAATAGCTCCAGGCCGTTGCGATAATGATAATCGGGTTCGGCATAACTCAGGGTGCGCTGGGCCGAAGCCGCCAGCGTCGTAAACAGCCCAAGGATCAGCGTAGAAACCAACCGGGCATATGAGAAACCGACTGGCCGGCTATGATCCAACCGGGTTTGGGAATGGGGCATAAACAAAATCAACGGTTGTGAATGCTTGGAATGCGTCGTAGCTTCGCCGACGGATTGCCAAAGTTCAGGTCAAATCTGGACAAAAAACGACGTATTCCTTGTTTCCGTATGAAAAAAAACGCCCGGCTGCTTTATTTACTTACTGTCTGGACATTTTTTGCCTCCCTTTCTTTAGCTGCCCGGCCACGCGCTGCGGAAGACCCGAATCCGGTCGCGCCAGCCGCCAGCATTACTTACACG
Source organism: Spirosoma sp. KUDC1026 (assembly GCF_013375035.1). Taxonomy (NCBI): domain Bacteria; kingdom Pseudomonadati; phylum Bacteroidota; class Cytophagia; order Cytophagales; family Cytophagaceae; genus Spirosoma; species Spirosoma sp. KUDC1026. The sequence continues at coordinate 3,677,753 of NZ_CP056032.1, forward strand.
CTGGCCATGCCTGAACCCCAAACGCATTACTTTGAGGTGACCATGCAGCTGAAAAACACGGCCGTAGCAACGGGAGCGCGGAAGAACGGTTACGTCGATATCAAGATGCCCGTCTGGACACCGGGGTCTTACCTGATCCGGGAATACGCGAAGAACGTAGAAGGCTTTTCGGCAACTGCCAGTGGCAAACCCGTGCGGAGCGAAAAAATTCGCAAGAATGCCTGGCGGGTGTTCAGTAATGACGACGACCTGACCATTCGCTACCGGGTGTACGCCAACGAACTCACCGTGCGGACGAGCTTCGTGGATGCGGATCACGGCTACGTTACTCCGGCCAGCATGTTTATGTTTCATGACGCGCTCAAAAGCCAGCCACACCGGGTTGTCGTGCAACCGTACACTACCTGGAAGAACGTGGCAACCGGTCTGAAACCGGTGTCTGGTGCAGCCTATACGTACGAAGCGCCGGACTACGATCGGCTGGTGGATTCACCGATTGAGATCGGTAATCATAAAACGTTCTCGTTCACGGCCAGCAACGTACCGCACACAGTGGCCATGTTCGGTGAGGTGGAGTACGACGAAAAGCGGCTGGCGGCTGACTACAAACGGGTCTGCGAAACGGCCGCCAGTGTCGTTGGCGAGCATCCCTGTCAGGACTACACCTTTATTGTGCACCACATCCCACAGGGGGGGGGCGGTCTGGAACACCTCAACTCCACAACCCTCGAAACGAACCGCTTTGCCTACGCCACCGAAGCCAACTACAAAGGCTTCCTGACGCTGGTGGCGCACGAGTATTTTCACCTCTGGAACGTCAAACGCATCCGGCCCATCGCGCTCGGTCCGTTTGACTACGAGAACGAGAACTACACCCACATGCTCTGGCTATCGGAGGGGTGTACGTCGTTTTACGAAGATTATATCCTGCGCCGGGCCGGTTACCATACCCCCGAAGCCTACCAGGATATTATTGCACTGGATATTACCCGGGTTGAAAACCAGCCGGGCAGCCATGTGCAGTCGGCCGCTGAATCGAGCTGGGATGCCTGGATCAAGGAGTACCGCCCCAACGAGAATTCAGCCAACACAACGATCTCGTACTACAGTAAAGGAAGCGTACTCGGGACTTTATTAAATCTGGCGATTCTGTCGGGAAGTGCCGGAGAAAGGAGTATGGACGACCTGATGCGGTATCTATACACCGAGTACTATAAAAAACAGAAGCGTGGCTTTACGGACGAGGAGTTCCGGCAGGCGGCCGAGCAGATAGCCGGTCAGCCGCTGAACGATTTCTTTTCCATCGCCGTCAACTCCGCCGACCCGATTGATTACAACCGGTACTTTGCCCCAGTGGGTCTGCAACTGCAGAACCGGGCAGCCAAAACGCAGGATGGCTATCTGGGCACCGCCACGACGGTAACGAACGGGAAGGTGTACGTAACGGGTGTGCGTCGCGGTTCTGCTGCCTACACCGACGGGCTGAACGTAGGCGATGAGATTATTTCCATCGATAGCGTGCGGGTGGGCGACGATCTGCTGCGGCTGATCAGCGGTCGCCGGGTGGGCGAAACGCTGAATGTATTGGTGAACCGGGGCGGCTTTCTGCGCCGGCTGCCGGTTACGCTGACGACAAATCCGCTGGCGAGTTACCGGCTGGCACCGCTTCCGAATCAGACCGCCGAGCAAAAAGCACTGTACAAGAAGTGGTTGTACATCAATTAACCGGTCAGCGGTGAATGATTTAGTATAAAAGAATATCGGAACAAATCGGTTGTGTGATCGTGATTTCCCGGTAATAGAACAATTCTGGCTATATTTAGCCTGTTTTGCGTACGTTTAAACATACCCTTTTTACATGGACCCGTTTCAGATTCAAAAAGCCCCGACCGTATACGATGTCATCGTCGTTGGTTCTGGTGCCGGGGGCGGCATGGCCGCTTACACCCTCGCGAAAGCCGGGGCCAAAGTAGCCCTGCTGGAAGCTGGTGGTTATTTTGACCCTGCCGATCCGAAGTACATTACTCAGCTGAAATGGCCCTGGGAGTCACCCCGTCGTGGTGCCAGCACAACCCGTCCGTTCGGTGATTTCGATGCGGCCTGGGGGGGCTGGGACATTGAAGGGGAACCCTACACAACCGCGAAAGGCACTGAATTCCACTGGTTCCGGTCGCGGATGCTGGGTGGCCGGACTAACCACTGGGGCCGGATTTCGCTCCGCTTCGCCCCCGACGATTTCCGCCGGAAAAGTATGACGGGCGTTGGCGAGGACTGGCCGATCGGCTACGATGATCTGAAACCTTTCTACGACCGCGTTGACCGCCTGATCGGCGTATTCGGCTCTGTTGAGAACATGCCGTCCGAGCCCGATGGCATCTTCCTGCCCCCGCCGAAGCCCCGTCTGCACGAGCTGATGATCCGGAAAGGAGCCCGCAGCATCGGTATTCCGGTCATTCCGTCGCGGCTGTCGATCCTAACCAAACCCATCAATGAGGAGCGCGGCCAGTGTTTCTACTGCAGCCAGTGCGGCCGGGCCTGCCAGGCCTATGCCGATTTCTCGTCGTCGTCGGTACTCGTTAAACCAGCCCTGAAAACGGGTAACGTAACGCTGGTGAACGGCGCGATGGTACGCGAAGTCCTGACCGATCCGAACACGGGCCTGGCGACCGGCGTAAGCTACGTCAACACCCAGACCCTGCAGGAAGTAACCGTAAAAGCCAAAGTTGTCGTGCTGGCTGCCAGCGCGGGCGAAACGGCGCGGTTGCTGCTTAACTCGAAGTCGAGCCGTTTCCCAACGGGCCTGGCCAACTCGAGCAACGTGGTCGGTAAATACATCAATGACTCCACGGGCGCATCCCGGTCGGCCTTCATTCCGGCCTTGATGGACCGCAAACGCTACAACGAAGATGGCGTAGGCGGGATGCACGTCTTTACCCCCTGGTGGCTGGATAACAAGAAACTGGATTTCCCGCGGGGCTACCACATCGAATACTGGGGCGGCATGGGCATGCCGGCTTACGGCTTTGGCTGGGGCATTGAAGGCATGAACGAAATGATTCCGGGCCGCGATGGAAAAAACAAAGCCGGCGGTGGCTACGGAGCCGGTCTGAAAGACGATTACCGCCGGTTCTACGGCGCGTACGTTGGGATGGCCGGGCGCGGTGAACCCGTCCCCCTCGAAAGCAACTACTGCGAAATCGACCCGAACGTTGTGGACAAATACGGTATTCCGGTACTCCGCTTCAATTACAAATGGTCGGATTACGAAGTGAAGCAGGCCAAGCACATGCAGGATACGTTCGAGGAAATTATTCACTCGATGGGCGGGATTGCACTGGGTAAGAAACCCGGTCCGGAAAACAACTACGGACTGGAAGCACCCGGCAAAATCATCCACGAGGTCGGAACGGCCCGCATGGGTAAAGATCCGAAGAACTCGGCGCTGAACGGGTACCAGCAGGCCCACGACGTGAAGAACCTGTTCGTGGTGGACGCGGCTGCGTTCCCATCGCAGGGGGACAAAAACGTAACGTGGACGATCCTGGCGTCATCCATGCGTACGTCGGAGTATCTGATTGACGAGGTGAAAAAGAAAAATATCTGACCATGAAACGCAGAGATTCCTTAAAAGCGTTATCGCTGACCGGTTTTGGCCTGGCCGTCACGCCCGTCGAAGCCGCTATTCCAGCGCCCCCCGAAAAACCCCTGGTCATACCGGGTGGCCGGCAGAAGTTTGAGGCCGAGCGGGATGCCAAACTGAACGCGCAGAAATTTTTTACGCCCCACGAACTGCAGACCGTAACCGTACTGTCGGACATTATCATCCCGGCCGATGAGCGGTCGGGTAGTGCGTCGCAGGCCGGGGTCCCCGCTTTCATCGAGTTTATCATGAAAGACATGCCGCAGAACCAGACCCCCATGCGGGGCGGCATCCGCTGGCTGGACAACACCTGCACCAAACGGTACGGTAAACCATTTGTTGAATGCACAAAAGCGCAGCAGATCGAACTGGTGGACCAGATTGCGTACCCGAAACTGGCGAAACCCGACATGACGCAGGGGGCAGCCTTCTTCTCGCTGATGCGTAACCTGACGGCGTCGGGCTTTTACAGCAGCCAGATGGGGGTTAAGGACCTCGGCTACGTGGGTAACGTGCCTAACCAGTGGGACGGTGTGCCCGATGACGTACTGAAACAGTACGGGCTGGCCTACGAAGAGCGCGAACTGAAAGGATACGATTACAAAGGTTAAGTAAAACTTTTCCACTAACGGCCGAGGCCCCGTTCGATGAGCGGGGCCTCGGCCGTTAGTGGCTAAACCGGCGTTTGAGGTAACTGGAGGTAACTGGAAGATAATATTGATAGGATTGGTTGAAAACCTTAGTGAATTACCGCTGGTTAGTATTACGAACCCTAATCCAGAATTTATGAATATTACCCTTGCTCAAGCCCAGCAGGCTGTAGAGGCTGCTAAACAAAAAGCCAGCGAGATCGGTACGCTGATGAACATTGCCGTGGTTGATGCTGGCGCTAACCTAACCGCTTTTGTGCGCATGGATGGTGCCTGGCTGGGTTCTGTCGACATCGCCATGCGAAAAGCCCGTACCGCCCGCTATTTCGACATGCCCAGCGGTGAACTAGGCAAACTTTCGCAGCCCGGTGGCTCACTCTACAACATAGAACACGCCAACGGTGGCCTGATTACGTTTCCGGGTGGAATTCCGATCAAAAATGCACAGGGGGAGATCATTGGGGCCATTGGCGTGTCGGGGAGTACCGTTGACAACGACCATACTGTTGCCCAGGCGGGCGTCGACGCTATCGTCTAATTCCATAGACTAGTAATAAAAAAGCCTTCGACTGCACAGCCGAGGGCTTTCTTATTGCCTTGTGTGTGAGACTGTTTGGATCAGTTACCCTGTTGCCAGATACAAAATAACGCCAGGGTCATGGCTTCGTTCGGATAGCCATGAAGCAAAGCAACAATAACCGCGGCCACTTATTAGACGATCGCGATGCCAGGAAGGCTCCTGTTCGGAAAAGATCTCCCTGTATTCGTGCGCTTGCCCACTCGCTCTTTATAGCTGATCAGAAAAACAAAGCTGGGTAAAACACCGGTAATCAGCCTACTGACTCATGTCAAGGAGGAATGGGGGAACATTTAACCAGAAATACCATACGATACCCCCGAATTTTGCGTACTTTTATGCCCCGTAACGACCAAAACAGGTTTGCATCATGGCGGCTACGGGACCAAAATCCGCGAAATATATTTTTGTTACGGGCGGGGTAACTTCATCACTTGGTAAAGGCATCATTGCCTCATCATTAGCGACACTTCTTCAATCTCGGGGGCTTACGGTAACGATCCAGAAATTCGATCCGTACATCAACATCGACCCTGGTACGCTTAATCCGTACGAACACGGCGAATGCTACGTTACCGACGACGGAGCGGAAACGGACCTGGATCTGGGGCACTACGAGCGCTTTCTGAATCGCCCCACTTCACAGGCCAACAACATCACCACGGGCCGTATTTACAACAACGTCATCACCCGCGAACGCCGGGGCGATTTTCTGGGAAAAACCGTACAGGTCGTACCGCACATCACCGATGAGATCAAACGGAACATCCGATTGCTGGGTGATACGGGTGAGTACGACATCGTCATCACCGAAATTGGCGGCTGCGTGGGCGACATCGAGTCGTTGCCTTTCGTGGAGGCCGTGCGCCAGCTGAAGTTCGAACTGGGCGAACGGGATACGCTCGTTGTGCACCTGACTTTGGTACCGTATCTGCAGTCAGCGGGCGAGCTGAAAACTAAACCCACGCAGCACTCGGTCCGGATGCTGCTGGAAAACGGGGTACAGCCCGACATCATTGTCTGCCGGACGGAGCACCCGCTGCCGCAGGATATCCGGCGGAAGATTGCCCTGTTCTGCAACGTACAGGTCAGCTCAGTGGTTGAAGCCATCGACGCCGATACAATTTACGACGTTCCCCTGCTGATGCAGAAGGAGCGGCTCGACCAGCGGGCGCTGTACATGCTGGGCATGTACAACGACAAGGACGCTGAGCTGGACGCCTGGAAAAACTTTCTGGGGCGGCTGCGAAATCCCGGCGAAACCGTACGGATCGGGCTGGTCGGGAAGTACGTCGAACTGCATGATGCCTACAAATCCATTGCTGAATCATTTGTTCACGCCGGGGCGCAGAACGAGTGTAAAGTAAAGCTGGAGTGGATTCAGTCCGAAACGCTGGTCGACGAACACCACTGCGCCGAAACCCTGCGTGACCTGGACGGTGTGCTGGTTGCCCCTGGCTTCGGCGAGCGCGGTATCGATGGCAAGATCAACGCCGTTCGTTTCGTGCGGGAGAATAACATTCCATTCCTGGGTATCTGCCTGGGCATGCAGATGTCGGTCATCGAATACGCCCGGAACGTACTGGGGATCGAGAACGCCCACTCGACCGAAATGGATCCGCATACCGACGCGCCCGTCATCAATATGATGGAGGAGCAGAAAAAAGTGACCGACATGGGCGGCACGATGCGGCTGGGCGCGTATCCCTGCAAGATCGAAAAAGACTCGCGGGCCTACCAGATCTACGGTAAAACGCAGATCAGCGAGCGGCACCGGCACCGCTACGAGTTCAACAACGACTACCTGGAGTCGTTTGCCAAGGCGGGCATGCGCGCTACGGGAATCAACCCCGAAACCGGTCTGGTCGAGATCGTTGAGGTAGCCAGTCACCCCTGGTTCGTGGGCGTTCAGTTCCACCCCGAGCTGAAAAGTACGGTGATGAATCCCCATCCGCTGTTCGTGCAGTTCGTCAAAGCGGGGCTGGCGTATCACCGGCAAAAGCAGGAAGCGCCGGTTTCGTCCGCTGATGCCAGCACGCTGACCACTCATGTAGAAACCGCGGACGTGGTTGATTAACCGCCCGGATTGGCGTATTTTTGCGCGACACAAGTGACCCCGTCCGGCCAGACTGGCCGGACGGGGTTGACTTTCAAACTTATAGAATGGATCGTAATCAAATTATCGGCATTGTCCTGATTCTGGCAATGCTGGTCGGCTACCAGTACCTGGTGCCAAAACCTGCACCGGAAAAGAAACCGGCGCAGCAAACCCAGACGAGTAAACCAAAGTCCGCATCTAGCGCGGCTGCTGCGATTGATAAAGCTGAACAACCGCTGGACTCCGCGGCTGCCCGCGCCCAGTTCGGTGACTTTGCGTCGGCCGCCACGGGCCAGGAGCAGGAGATTGTCCTGGAGAACAACGACATGAAAGTGACCTTCAGCACCCTGGGTGGCCGCGTGAAGGAAGTTGTCCTGAAAAACTACAAGACATTCGATCAGAAACCACTCGTGCTGATCGACAAGGAAAGCAGCCGGACTGTACTGGAACTGCCCACCCGCCAGGGTAAAGTTGATCTTCACCAGTTGTACTACCAGACAGACGCCCAAAGCGGCCCCGTTGGCGGACAACCCAAGCAGATTAGCTTCCGGGCAACGACGGGGTGCGGCAACGCCGTGGAGCAGGTATACACCATGCCCGCTGAAGGGTACGTACTGGGCTACGACCTGAAAATGAACGGCTTGAACAATACGGTAGCTGGTCAGAATATCCGCTTCTTCTGGGAAGATAAGATGAAGCAGTATGAGAATGACTTCATGAACAACCGCCGGGCGGCTACCATCGATTACCTGACGGAAGACGAGAACTTCGACAAACTGAAGGAAAGCGACGCCAGCGAAGAAGCAACGCTGGAGGAGCCGGTGCAGTGGTTTGCCATCAAGCACAAGTATTTCCTGTCGGCTTTTGTGGCCCAGAATACCCCCCTGCAAAAGGCTACGTTTAAAGCGTTGGTCAACCCCGGCGACAGCATCGTAAAAACTGCCATTGCCGACGTGAGTCTGCCGATTGCCGATGTGCAATCCGGCAAAGGACAGTACAAGTTTTACTACGGTCCCAACGATTTTCAGCTGCTGGGCGACGTAGCACCGGAGTTCGACCAGAACGTGTACCTGGGCTATTCGATCCTGAAGCCGATTAACAAATATTTCTTCGTACCGGTGTTCAGCTTCCTGGAGAAGTTTATCTCGAACTACGGCCTGCTGATTATTGCGCTGGTGGTGTTCGTGAAGCTGCTGTTGACTCCGTTAACGTACCGTTCGTACGTCAGTATGGCGAAAATGCGGGTGCTGGCCCCCGAGATTAACGAGATCAAGGAGCGCGTGGGCGACGACATGGCCAAGCAGCAGTCGGAGCAGATGAAGCTGTACCAGGAGGTGGGCGTAAGTCCGCTGAGTGGCTGTATTCCGGTGCTGGCAACCATGCCGATCCTGTTCTCGCTGTTCATGTTGTTCCCGAACCTGATCGAACTGCGGCAGAAAGCGTTCCTGTGGGCCGGTGACCTGTCGACCTACGATGCCTTCATTACGTTCCCCACGATTCCGTTCATCGGCAGCCACCTGAGTTTGTTCACGGTGCTGATGACGGCGTCGTCGATTGCGTATGCCTATTATAACAACCAGACGACGCCTACGCAGCCCGGTCCCGTGAACATGAAAGCGATGAGCTACGTGTTCCCGCTGATGTTCATGTTCGTACTGAACTCGTACCCCGCCGGTCTGACGTTCTACTATTTTGTGTCGAACATCGTGACCATCACCCAGCAACAGCTGATCCGTCGGTTCGTGGATGAGGGCAAGATTCGCGCGATTCTGGACGAAAACCGGGCCAAGAATGCAAAAGGTGAAGGCAAAAAGCCGGGCGGTTTCCAGGCCCTGCTGCAACGCCAGCTGGCGGCCGCCGACGAAGCCCGGAAACAGGCCGAAGAAGCGCAGCGGAAAGCCAGACCGAAAAAATAAACGACCGTACCGGCGTGATGACGCTTCTGCGGGCATCCCCCATTTGTTTACAAACAAAAGCAACGCCGGTGCGTTGCTTTTGTGTATTCATTGCACACAAAATCATGAATAGCCGAATACTTGGATATACCGGATTTATCGTTAGTCTGATCGGGTTACAGACGAGCCTGGCGCAGTCTCTGGTTGAGGGCAAAAGCCGCTATCAGGCCGCCGTCCGGCTGGTGCAGAGCAAGGCCTACGAGAAGGCGAAAACCGAGCTGAATACCATTATTCAGCGGGAGGGGCCTTACGCACCATTCGCCCATTACTATTACGCCCTGGCCTCGTTCCGGCAGAAGAATTACGCGCAGGCCCGGCTCATGCTGAAGCAGTTGATCGCCCGGTACCCGGATTGGGTACAGCTGGACGATGCGCAGTATCTGCTGGCGGCCAGTGCGATGGAGATGGGGCAGTACGAAGACGCGCTGACGGCGCTGGGCCGCATTGGGGATGCAATCATGCGGCCGGCCATGACGCAGCTCGAACAGACATTTATTCCCCGAATCACCGATCTACGGCGGTTGAAAAACCTGAACCGGGAATTCCCCGAAAACCGGACGGTGGGCCTGGCGCTGGTCGAGCTGATCCAGCGGACGGGCAGCGACAAAGCTGACCTGGAACTTTCGGATCGACTGACCAACCGATTTGGCGGGGCGGCTAACGCGGCAGCGCAGTCGTCGACATCGTCCCCCGAAACTGCGGCCCCGAACGCAGCCGCGACCTCGACTGTCCAACGTACCGGTCGCCCCAAAAATGGGTATACAGTAGCGGTGCTGTTTCCGTTCCGGTTGGATGAGTTTGACATCAATAAGCGCCGGGCGAATCAGTACGTGTACGACCTGTATAACGGCATGAAACTCGCCAACGAGAAACTCCAGGCGGAGGGGGTCGGGGTGAACCTGATGGCCTACGACCTGGATAACGACCCGAATAAGACCCTGGAGTTGGTTAGTTCGCCGGGTTTCTCGCGCACCGACCTGATGATCGGTCCACTCTACGTCGAACCGAACCGCATTGCTACGGCCTTTGCCAACCAGCAGAACATCTGGCTGCTGAATCCCATTGCGACCAATAGCGATCTGGTTGCCGAGCAGCCGATGGCGTTTCTGGTTCAGCCGTCACTGAACGAGCAGGCACGGGTAGCCGCCGAGCAGGCGCAGTCTTTTTCGGGCGCAAAACGTGTCGCTATCTATTATGGAACTTCGCGCAAGGATTCTCTACTGGCCACGGCCTACCGGCAGGAGCTACTGGCCCAGCGGTATCAGGTGGTCGATTTTCGGAAACTGACCGGCTCCGCCCAGAACATGGCAACCACCATGAAACTGACCGGAACGGGTCCGGCGAATGCCGCCCCGGCGGGGGGCTATACTTCGTCAGTCGGTCCGACGCTGCACCACGTATTCCTGGCCAGCAGCAACGAAGCCGATGGTCCGCGACTCGTCGAGGCCCTCAGCCGCCGAAAAGCCAACGCGCCCGTGGTGGCTACCTCGAGTGCCTTCGATCTGTATAAAAATCCGGGTTCGACCTTTTCGCGCCGTGATGTGTACCTGATCAGTCCCGATTTTGTGGACGCGGCCCGTCCATCGGTGGCTGCGTTTGACGACGAATATCTGGCGAAACGGAATACAATTCCCTCCATCTTTGCCCGGCAGGGATACGACATGCTGCTGTTTTTCGGTCGGCAGCTGGCAAAGAACGGTCCCGGTCCGGTGAACCGAAACGATATGCGTTCCGACGCCGACGATTACCTATTGGCTGGATTTGATTATACCCAAAGCAACGACAACCAGAACGTCCCCATCGTGAAATACCAGGATGGGCGGTTTGTACGAATTAATTAGTGAATGAGTGAATGAGTGAATGAGTGAATAGCTGCCGCAAGCTTTTGGCCCGCAGGCTAATCACTCATTCACTCATTCGCTCATTCGCTCATTCAACCTATGACAACGAGCGAACAACTTTTCGAGAAGGCAAAGACCCTGATTCCCGGTGGGGTGAACTCACCCGTGCGGGCGTTTCGGGCGGTAGGCGGTAATCCGCTGTTTATTAAATCGGCCAAAGGGCCGTACATCACCGATGAGGACGGTAATCAGTACATCGAGTTGATCAACTCCTGGGGACCAATGATCCTGGGGCATGCGTTCGAGCCGGTGGAAAAAGCCGTTCGGGATGCAATCCAGTATTCGTTTTCGTTCGGGGCTCCGACCCGCAAAGAGGTTGAGATGGCCGAGCTGATTACGCAGATGGTACCGTCGGTCGAAAAAGTGCGTATGGTGAACTCCGGCACCGAAGCCACCATGGCCGCGATCCGGGTGGCCCGCGGCTTTACCGGTCGGGACAAAATCATCAAATTTGAAGGCTGCTACCACGGCCACGGCGATTCGTTCCTGATAGCCGCCGGTAGCGGAGCCGTAACGATGGGCACCCCCGATTCACCCGGCGTAACCAAAGCCACGGCGGCTGATACGCTGACGGCACCCTACAATGACCTGGCGGCCGTAGAAGCCCTGCTCGACGCCAATCACAACCAGATAGCTGCTATTATTCTGGAGCCCGTTGTCGGGAATATGGGCTGTGTCCTGCCCGAAGCCGGTTTTTTGACGGGCCTGCGGGAATTGTGTACTAAACAGGGTATCCTGCTGATTTTTGACGAAGTGATGACGGGGTTCCGCCTGGCGAAAGGAGGAGCGCAGGAGCGCTTCGGCATTACGCCCGACCTCACAACGATGGGAAAAATTATCGGGGGCGGTATGCCCGTTGGCGCTTACGGCGGCCGGGCTGATATCATGAACGTCGTGTCGCCGGCCGGGCCGGTGTACCAGGCGGGTACGCTGTCGGGCAACCCCATCGCCATGTCGGCGGGGCTGGCTATGCTGCATCACCTGAATGCGCACCCTGAAGTGTACACACGACTGGAGGAAATCGGCGATAAACTCGTTACCGGTTTCCGGAATGGACTAGTGAAAGCGGGGCTGAACTATACCATTAATCATATCGGGTCCATGTTTACGCTGTTTATGACCGAGCGGCCGGTCACGAATTTTACGGAAGCTAAATCCTGTGATCTGCCCCTGTTTGGCCGTTATTTTCACGCCATGCTGAAGCGGGGGGTGTATCTGGCGCCGTCGCAGTTCGAGAGCCTGTTTCTCTCCGTCGCCCTGACCGACGACCTGATCGACCAGATTATTCGGGCGAACGAAGAAAGTTTACTGGAGATTGTTGGTTAGACAGGAGTGATGATTAAAGGAATCATCTTTGATTTTGACGGCACATTAGCCGATACGTTACCCTTGTGCATTCGGGCGTTTCGCTCGTCCATTGAGCCGCGTCTGGGCCGTTCGGTAAGCGATGCAGAGATTATTGCTACGTTCGGTCCGTCCGAACAAGGGACAATTCAAGCATTGATTCCGCACGCCTATGAGGAAGGGGTAACCGCGTACCTGGATTACTATCAGCAGTATCATGCCGAGTATCCCGACCTTTTTCCGGGGATTTCGCCCTTACTGGACGATCTCCGAAGTCGGCAAGTACGAATGGCACTCGTAACGGGAAAGGGAGAACGTAGCGCTGTCATGTCGCTTGATTTTTACCAGTTGACTCCGTACTTCAGCGATTTCGGGTACGGCAATCTGGCTGCCAATAGTAAAACCGGTAACATCAACCGGATCGTTGCTAACTGGGCGGTTCAACCAAAGGACGTCCTATACGTTGGTGATGCACCCAGCGATATTCTGGCCTGTCGGCAGGCCGGCGTGCCTATTGCCGCGGCTGCCTGGGCCAGTACCGCCGAGCCAGACCGGCTGGCTGAGCTACAGCCGGATGCGATGTTTGAGTCGGTTGGTACGTTTCACGAGTGGATACTCAAGCGGCTTTGATGCGGTATGCTATTCTCAATTATTATTCCCGTTTACAATCGTCCCGACGAACTGCGTGAGCTGCTGACGAGCCTGACCCGGCAGACGTACACCCGGTTTGAGGTGCTGGTGATCGAAGACGGTTCCGTGCAGAAAGCCGATGCGGTGGTGGGCGAGTTTACTGACAAACTTGCGATCCACTATTATGTCAAGCCAAATTCCGGGCAGGGGTTTGCCCGGAATTACGGCTTCGAACGGGCGACAGGCGATTACTTCGTCATTTTTGACTCCGACGCGCTGATTCCCCCGCATTATTTCGAGGCTGTGCAGCAACGGCTGACGACTGATTGGCTGGACGCCTACGGTGGGCCGGATGCCGCCCATGCTGATTTTACGCCGGTTCAGAAAGCCATCAGCTATTCCATGACGTCGCCCTTTACAACGGGGGGGATTCGGGGCAGCAAGAAAAATCTGGGCGGAACGTACCATCCCCGCAGCTTCAACATGGGCCTGTCGCGCGAAGTGTGGGAAACAACGGGCGGCTACAAACTGAGCCGGATGGGGGAGGATATCGAGTTCGCGATCCGGATCATTGAGCACGGCTTTAAAACGGGCCTGATTCCCAACGCCTTTATCTACCACAAACGCCGGACGAACTTCGCGCAGTTTTTCCGGCAGATTCGCTTCTTTGGTCGCGCCCGGATCAACATTTCCCGCTATTACCCCAGCGAACTGAAGCTGGTGCATACCTTTCCGGCCCTGTTCACGCTGTTTTTGTTCTCGGTACCCCTGTGGGCGCTGGTCAGTCCGGTGCTGTTCGCCCTGGCGGTGGGGGCGCTGGTCCTGCTGGCGGTGCTGATCCTGATCGATGCTACCCGGAAAGAAGGTAGTCTGCGGGTGGGACTGCTCAGCGTGGAAGCCGCTTTTGTGCAGTTAACCGCCTACGGGATCGGGTTTCTGGGAGAAGGCTGGAAACGCCTGTGGGAGCCGAAGCAGTTTCGGGAAACCGGTGCCGATATAGAATATCCGTCGTAGAACTGCCCGTTCGTAACTAAATTAGCGGGTGTTACGTTAAATTATTGTAACCTATTCCCGATCTGAGCATTCATGGCAAAACCTGTACAACCACCCGGCCGACAATTGATCAAACGCATGAGCACCCGCACCAAATGGCTGCTGCTGGCTCCGGTCAGTCTGCTGTTGGTTGGCGCAGGGTTGTGTGTGTTCAGCGAAGCAGCCCACGCTAAACAGATGGGAGCTCCATTCCGGCAATGGTTTCTGTGGGGGACGTATAGCCTGATTTTATTTAATGGCGGGCTGTCCCTGTTTGGGCAGGCGGTGCGCTTCCGGGTACAAATCGATTACCGCCGGTTCGTGCGCCGGGAGCTGAAAAAAGTAAGCCGGGAACGGCCCCGTCAAAAACGAAAAACCTCGCCGAATCGGGGCGAGGCTTCCTGACGAGGTAAAGTAAACGGCGGTTTACGCTGCTTTCTTCTCGGCGAACGATGCTTTGATCGCGTCCACATCAACATTTTTGATGATCGGTTTACGCAGCAATTGCTTGATGGCGTTGGTTTTGTTATTAGCAATGGCCCGGTTCCGGCGGCCTTTACGTTTCAGTTCAGTAACTCCCATGACTTTATTTAAGTGAAATTGTCGGTTCTCGTTCGATTGCCTGACAACAATGACGCGTCGGTGAGACCCAGACTGTTGACAAAGCAGGCGCAAAAATAGCGTTTTTGCGGGACAAAGTAAATCCTTCGCCGTAATTTTGCGGCTTGTTTAGGGCCTTTGAGCGGCTAAACACCACTATTTTCTGGATTGATCGCCCGTGCGTTTGCGCCGGGCACCCCGTACAATGCAAAAACCAACCTTACCCAAAGGTACCCGTGATTTCGGCCCGACGCAGATGCGGAAGCGGCTTTTTATTTTTGATACCATCCGCCAGACGTTCCAACGCTTTGGCTTTCAGCCCCTCGAAACCCCCTCAATGGAAAATCTGTCGGTGCTGACGGGGAAATACGGTGATGAAGGCGATCAGCTGCTGTTTAAAATCCTTAACTCCGGTGATTTCGCGGGTGGGCTGACCGAACCGGACCTGACTGCGGGTAGCAAAGCCCTGACACCAAAAATCGCCGAGAAAGGACTACGTTACGATCTGACCGTGCCGTTTGCGCGCTACGTGGTCATGAACCGCAACTCGCTGGCGCTGCCCTTCAAGCGCTACCAGATGCAGCCCGTCTGGCGCGCCGACCGACCGCAGAAGGGGCGCTACCGGGAGTTTTACCAATGTGATGCTGACGTTGTGGGGACGGACTCGCTGCTATGCGAAGCCGAAATTATTCTGATGATCCATGAGGTGTTTCAAAATCTGGGGATTGCTGACTTTACTTTGAAAGTTAACAACCGGAAAATCCTGGCGGGTATCGCAGAGGTAGTTGGTGCACCAGGGCAGGAGGCAATCCTCAGCGTTGCCATCGACAAACTCGACAAGATCGGTACAGATGGTGTGATGAATGAACTTCGTGAGCGTGGATTCAATGAAGAAACGCTTAATAAGTTAGACCAATTATTTTCTAGCCAAAATGTGGGAAATAATCAGGACGTATTACGCAGATTAAAAGGATTATTTTATAATTCAGCAATAGGCGAGAATGGCGTAGAAGAATTAGAAGAGGTATTCCGATTGGTTAAAGAATATGGCCTGAGTGATTTGCAGGCGAAGTACGAACTTGATATCACATTAGCTCGTGGCCTATCGTACTATACCGGGGCTATTTTTGAGGTCAAAGCGAATGGCGTTTCAATTGGCAGCGTCAGTGGGGGCGGCCGGTACGACAATCTGACGGGGGCCTTTGGCATGCCGGGCTTGTCGGGTGTCGGGATTTCCTTTGGGGTAGACCGGATTTACGACGTCATGGACGAACTGGATTTGTTTCCGGCCAGCGCCGGACAGGGGACCACTGTTTTATTCGTTCCTTTCGAGGCAGAGGCCCGTGCGGTGGCTCTGCCGCTGCTGAGTCAGCTACGGGCCACGGGTATTGCCGCCGAGGTGTACCCCGATCTGGTGAAGGTCAAAAAGATGCTCGACTACGCCAACGCCAAACAGATTCCCTACGTAGCGCTGATCGGCTCCGAGGAAGTACAGACCAATACCGTCTCCCTGAAAAATATGGTCACCGGCGAACAGCGCCGGGTGGCCCAGGATGAACTGGTTCAGCTGAACTGGTCAGCCAACTGACCCTGTTTGGATCGTTTCTTCGTATAAATTACCCGTTGCCAATGATCCGGAAAAGTACCGGTGAGGTTTGCAACGGGTAATTTTCGTTTTGGCCGGGTAGAAGCCGATCAATCAGGCTTTTTGGGTGTATGAACGGACAGGTCGGAGGGGGCAAGAATAACGCTGCCATAGGGCTGTGGCTGCTGCTTTTAGTAGCGGTTGTCGGCTGTCACGCGCCCGATGCCGTTATTCCGTCAGCCGGCCCTGCGCCGGTTCCCGTCGTGACCACGCCCCCCAGCGTCAGCCTGACCGTACCATTTGTCTATGTGGGCAGTTACGATAACCACCTCTACGCCCTGGATACCACCAATGGAGCGGTACGCTGGTCGTTTCGGGCCGATACGTCCATTCATTCCAGCCCGGTTGTTGCCTATGGTATGGTTTACGTGGGCAGCAACGATTACAGCCTCTACGCACTGGATGCCGCGACGGGAACGCGTCGCTGGACCTTTCGGACGGGCGCGGCCGTTTATTCAAGTCCTACCGTCGTCGACGGGCGGCTGTTCGTGGGCAGCCAGGATGGAACGCTGTACGCGCTGGATGCCACGACGGGTAGCCTGCTCTGGGTGCTGAATACGTCCTTCGGGTTGGCGAGTCGCGTGTATGGATTGTATAGTAGTCCAGCCGTGCTGAACGGGATGGTGTATATTGGGGGTCAGGATAATGACGTGTACGCCGTCGACGCGGCTACCGGTCGGCTGCGCTGGCGATTTCGGACTCAGGGGCATATTCTATCGAGCCCCATAGCGGTTGGGAACACCGTATACATCGGCAGCTCGGACAAACGGCTGTACGCGCTGTACGCGGCTACGGGGACCCGGCGCTGGGCTTTTGCCACCGACGAGATTATTTACGCCAGTCCGGTAGTAGCCAACGGTGTCGTGTACGTGGGGAGTTACGACAACAACCTGTACGCGCTGGACGCGGCCACGGGCACGGTGCGCTGGCGGTTCCGGACTAATACGTCGATTTACGCCAGCCCGGTCGTCGTGGGCAACCTGGTCTACCTGGCCAGTCGCGATCATTCCCTTTACGTAATAGATGCGGCTACGGGGCGGGGAAATCAGCTGTTTCAGGCTAACTATGATCTGTACGCAACCCCGCTGGTGACGGGCGGTACGGTCTACGTAGGAAGTAATGATACGCGTTTCTATGCTATTGATCGGTCGTCGGGCCGAGTACGCTGGTCGTTCCAGACGGGGGGTGTTATTGTGTCGAGCCCGGTGCTGGCGCAACGGAACAAAACAGTTGGGATCTATCCAACCATTAGTGGTGCCAAATAAATCGATGAGACGGGACGGAAAACACAACGAACAGAACAACCGACGCCTGGTCAACTGGTTACTCCTGGGATTAGGGGGGTGGCTATGCCTGAGCCAGGGCTGCGTTAGTCCCTATGATGCAAACAGACAACTGAGCGCCAACTTGGTGGTCGTCAATGGGATCATTACGGATCAGCCTGGAACGCAGACCATTTTCTTGAGCCGGGCGCGATCGAGCGCGGACTCCAGCGCTACCACGCCAATCCAGCGGGCCGCTATAATGCTGGCCGTTAACGGGGAAACTATTGTTTCGCTGCGGGAGGTGCAGCCGGGTGAATATCAATTGCCCGACGGCTTCGTGGGCAAAGTGGGTAACACCTACCAACTACGGTTTCGGACAGAAGAGGGAGTCGCCTATCAGTCGTCGGTGGAAACGATGGTCGGCGTACCGGCTATTCTTCGAACGTATGATACGTATAACCCCCTAGGACCCAAGAAAACGGCGGATGCGTTACCGACGCCCGTCAACGATATTTACGTCGATTTTCAGGATCCGGCGGGTGCCCGTAATTTTTATCTCTGGCGGTGGCGACTCTACGAAACTCAGCGGTGGTGCGCTACCTGTGAGCAGGGGCGGTACGTCGTGCAGGATATCGGTCCGTTGGGAAGTGGCCCCTTAATGGTGCTAGGCTGCGTGCGGGATACGACCCTGCCGACGCGAAATCTATTCGATTACCCGTGCCGGGGCCTGTGCTGGGATATTTTTTACAACCAGGATATCGATGTGTTCGCCGACAGTTATACCAACGGGCAACTCCAGGTGGGGCATAAAGTAGCGAGCGTACCGATCTACCAGCTTGACAAGGCGTCAATTACTATCGAGCAACTGTCGCTATCGGCGGATGCGTACCGCTATTACAAACTGTTCGCCGAACAGACGCAGAACACGGGAACGCTGGCCGACTCGCCCCCGGCGCCAATTGCGGGAAACGTCCGGAACCTGGCCGACCCGACCGAGAACGTCGTTGGGTATTTCTCGGCGGCTTCCGTGTCGACCAGCAGTCACCGGATTGTGCGTTCGAACGTACCGGCGTCGGCGGGGCGGTTTCAGGGCCTGTTCAATGCCGTCAACGGGCGGATGCCGAACCTGGAAACGGGCCGGAACGGCGGTCAGGGATTTTCCGGTGTTTCATCGGCCGTCTGTATTCCCAGCCGCTCCCGGACTGATCAGGTGCCGCCCGGCTGGTAACTGGTGCATGAAAACCGCTTAACGGAAGGTTTAACAAACGTTTCAATGGGGAGAATGATACGGCTGGCGATGGTAGGAGTGTTGCTGAGTGGGCTGGTTCGGGCGCAGACGATCCGGCTCAGTGGCATTGTCAGCGATTCGGCCACGGGGAAACCGCTGGTCGGGGCTGCCGTGATCATCGACTATCAGAAACACCTGACGGGAACCCACACGGACGAGCACGGCCACTACGCCCTCGACGTATCGCCCCAGGAGCACATCATCATTGTCCGTCTGGTGGGCTACACGCCGGTGCGCCGGGTCGTTCCCCGTAGCACCGGTCCCCGCACCGTGAATATTAGCCTAGTGACAGTCGAAAGTCACCTGGAAGAAGTGATCGTGACCACAAAGGGGTTCGACCAGACAATACGTCAGCCCATCCTGGGTGTCAATCAGCTCAATATCAATGCGCTGCGAAAACTGCCGTCCGCGCTGGGCGAAGTTGATCTGCTGCGGGGGTTGCAGGTACTGCCCGGCGTTAGCAGCGTGGGTGAAGCCGCCAACGGGCTCAATATCCGGGGCGGCACTACCGATCAGAACCTGATTCTGCTCGACGAGACACCAATATTTAACCCGACCCACATGTTTGGCTTGTTTTCCGTGTTCCCGCCCGATGTGCTTGGCTCGGTCAATCTATACAAGGGCAACGTACCGGCTCGCTTCGGTGGGCGGGCGGCCTCGGTGCTGGACGTTTCCCTGCGCAATCCCGGCCTGGATTCGCTGCGGGGATCGGGGGGCATTAGTGTAGTTTCCAACAAACTGACGCTGGAGGTGCCACTCGTGAAAAACCGCCTGGCGATCCTGGTGTCGGGTCGCGGGGCGTTCAACGACTTTCTGCTGCCCCTGGCGAGCGAGCGGCTGCGGGGTATTCGGGCCCAGTTTGGCGATGGCGTGATCAAAGCGTTCTGGCGGGTAAACGACCGGAACACACTGACGGGAATGATTTATGGCAGTAAAGACAATTTCCAGACGCCCCTGCTGGCGAATCTGCCCAACGTAAACGGTACCGCGACCCGCTACGACCACCAGACGCTGAATGGACTATTGCGCTGGTTTACAGCCCTGTCACCACAGCTAAACCTGCAAACCTCGCTGGTATACGTGCATTACGTTCCCCGGATTCTGTCGCCCGAACTGGATGGTAATCTGGTCAGCCTACGTTCCTCGGTGCTACAGCGGCAGTTCAGTTCAACCCTCAATTATCAGAAACTGAATCAGAAACTGGACGTCGGCCTGACCGCCACCCATTACCGTATTGAACCTGGTACGCTGCTGCCGGGGCAGAGTCAGCAGGTGAACTACGTAACGACGCCCACCGAAAATGGACTGGAAGTGGCCCTGCACGCTGATTACGAACGTAATGTCAGTGAGCGGCTGGCCCTCTCGGCAGGTCTTCGGTATTCGGGCTTTTTATCGCTGGGGCCGGCGCTGGTTCGCCGGTACGCGGCTGGGGAGTCGCGGGATGATTTTTCGGTGATCGACTCAGTTTTGTACCGGGCGGGGCAGGTGAGCAAGGCGTACGGCGGGCCGGAGCCTCGTTTGGGAATTCGGTACTCGCTGTCGCCCAACGCGTCGCTGAAATTTGGGTATAACCTGATGCGGCAGTATCTGCAACAGGTCACCAATACCACAACGCCCCTGCCGACGTCGCGCTGGAAAACCGCGGATGCCAATATCCGCCCCCAGGTGAGTCAGCTCGTGACCGCGGGGTATTTCCTTAGTTTCAAACGGAACATCTACGAACTGACGGCCGAAGGGTACTACCGGGCCACGCAGCACATCATCGACTACAAACCCGGCGCTGACTTTTTGTTACAGCCGTACCCCGAAACGCAACTCTTGCAGGGACGTAGCGTGGCGTACGGGCTGGAACTGATGGTGAGTAAGAAGAAAGGGGATCTGACGGGCTGGGTGAATTACACCTATGCCCGGACGCTGAACCAGGTGAATCAGGGCGTCTCGGTTGAGCAGGCGATCAACGCGGGGCGCTGGTACCGCGCCAACTACGACCGCCCTCATACTCTCAACGCTAACATGACCATCGACGTGGGGCGGCACAACACCTTTAGTTTTACGTTTGCCTACAGCACCGGCCGACCCTATTCAAGCCCGACGGGCTACGTCAGTATCAACGGCGCGCAGTTTCCGTACTATGGCGAGCGAAACAACGAGCGGCTGCCCGACTACCACCGGCTGGACCTGGCCTGGAACATCTACAACCCCAGTATGCGGCACCGGCGCTGGGAGGGACGCTGGGCGTTTACTATCTATAATCTGTACGGGCAGCCGAACGCCTATTCCGTCTTTTTCCGCACGGAGAACGGGAAGACCAATCCGTATCAACTCCAGATCTTCGCGGCTCCAATCGTATCGCTGGCTTACAATTTTGTCTTCAAATAGGTGCTTGCTACCGGTTCAGCCGCTGAGTATATATGGCAATATTGGTACAATCGCCAGTCTCACGCTGGTTGAGATCGAGGGGAATTATTGCCTACTGTGCGTTAGGTATACAGAATAATTATAGGGTTTTGGACGATACTAAAGCGACTTTGTTTTTCGCAAATTCAGAGGCTATTGCAACGGTAGGCTGCCCGAGCACGTAACGAGTATTAACTGGATTTGGTAAAACTACTCAGCAGCCCAAGGGAGGTAGTCTGATGATGGTAGCCGAATACGTAGAGTTAAGTTTTACCCACATAGCCGCAAAGGAAAAAATGGAACGGAACGAATTTTTAAAGCGTGGCTTTGGGAGCCTGTTCGGCGTAGCGGTCATGGCCGCCTGTAGCAAAACCGACATTGATCCAACCACTTCAACAAGTACGGGGGGGACCTCAACCTCGACGGGATCGACCAACGGCAGTTCGGCTAGCAGCTGCACCGTAACGAACTCGGAAACGGAAGGGCCTTTCCCCACCAAATCACCCGCGAAATTCGTACGAAGCGACATTCGAGATGGCCAGACGGGCGTAGCGTTGACGATGAACATCACCATTAAAAACGCCAACAGTAGCTGTAATGCACTCGCGGGGGCATTGATCGACGTCTGGCACTGCGACAAAGCCGGCAATTATTCGGAATACGGCGGTACGGGCATGCAGAGCGTGAACTACACAACGGTTGACTTCCTGCGGGGGCGGCAGACGACGGATGCAAATGGGGTGGTGAGCTTTACGACAATCTTTCCGGGCTGGTACTCAGGCCGGGCTCCGCACGTCCACGTTCATATTTACAACTCGGTGGGTAAGTCGCTGCTGGTCACGCAGATTGCCTTTCCGTATGCTATCTGTAATACGGTGTACACAACCGGACAGTCGTACGGCTACACAAAAGGGGCGCAGGATACCCTGAACGAACGGGACAACGTGTTCGGTGATGGCTACACCAACGAACTGGCTACCCTGTCGGGAAGTCTGTCCGCTGGTTATGCGCTTACCCATACGATCGTCGTAAATGGATAAATTGCGAATGAGTGATTGAGTGAATGAGCGAATAAAAATTAGGCGTAAGCCTATTCGCTCATTCACTCAATCACTCATTAGTATATGAAAGGGTTGATTCGGCTGAGTTACCGGAAGGTTATTGATGTTACGTCGGCAAAGCGCTGGGACCGGGCCGTTTTTGACGAAACTTACCACGAGTTTTACATGCAGGCCCAGCAGTACGACCAGGCCGGTACTTATCAGACGCTTCAGGAGTTGATCGACAACGTACCCAAAGCGGAGCAGTTGCATTACCTGACGAGCCGTGTAGCGATGGGCTACCTGCAACAAGTAAATCAGATCATTCCCGATTTGCTGAATGCGTCGGGGCAGGAAGCCGTGCCGTTCACCCAGTTCAAGTTTGAGATTCTGGCGTCCGACATCAAACGGAAAGACGCGCATAAAGTAGCTATTACGTTCTATAGCGATCCAATTACCTGGATTGATACGTTGGGAAACGCGTTATTTGTGGCTTATGGTGATCAGCGGCAACTACTGGCGGAGGGAAAAGAAGTCAGCACGGATCTGCTGATGCTCCAGCCGAACCTTACTATCTGGTCTTACCAGCCCGGATCACTCGTCCTATGAATGCCCAAACCGACGCACAAATCTACCTGGCCGACCAGCGGGGCTGCTCGCAGACCAACTTAGTACGCAGTTACCACACCTTTAACTTTGGGGCGTACGTAGCCGAGGGACGCCAACCATTCGGGCCGTTGCAACTGCTGAATGACGATACCCTGCGGGCAGGAGCCGCGTTGAATCTGCGGGTGGAGGATGCCACCGATGTTATTCTGCTGCCACTGGAGGGGGGACTGGAATACCATTTTCGCGAATCGATAGCCCCATCGTCCGCATCCACGTCGGTTTCTACCGGAGCGACTTCCATCGGAGTGGCTCTGGCGGGAGTAACTCCCGATTTTCTGGAACCGGGGCAGGTGGGGATACTATCGTTGCCAGCCGGAACGACGTATTCCGTAACGAATCCCTACGAAACCGAAACCATTACGTTCCTTCAGTTCTGGCTGCGACGGATTGAGGCAATAGCTGGCTCTACCGTCACGCACAACCGGTTTCTGCTACTCACCAAAAATACATTGCTGCCTCTGTTTGGGTCGGCGGCTGCTGGCTCCGATACCGTACTAACAAGCCGTGGCTTTATTGGTCAGTACGATGGACGGGGCGAAGGAACGTTTACGGTGCCCGCGGCAGGACGTAACGTTTTTGTGGTTGTCCTGCGGGGCGTATTTGAAGTAGCCAACCGGTTGCTGCACGAAAAAGACGGTCTTTCCCTTCGCTACGAGCCGGCAGATACCCATCGTGACATGGAATTTGAAGCGTTATCGGACGGAGCCATCCTCCTGCTTATCGATATGCCGCTTGATCAGTAAACAAAAGTACTAAATCAAAAAAAGCCCTGACTCAGTCTGAGTCAGGGCTTTTTTTGATGCTATAAAACGATCAGCTACTCAACATCCGTTGGGGTATCCAGAGCGAGTAAGTTTGCTTTGGTTGCCGCATTGCCCAGGGCCGCTACGTCGCCAACAACAATAATAGCGGGGTTATCAATGCCGCTCTCGATGACACGTTGCTGAATATCACTAACGCGTCCAGTGACAACCCGCTCGTTGGGAAGAGATCCGTTCTGAATAATGGCGACGGGTGTATTGGCTTTGCCCGCGCCGTCGAAAACCGCCATAATCTCAGCCAGCTTGTGCATCCCCATCAGGATCACCACCGTTGCCGAAGACTGAGCGGCCAGTTGAAGATCCGATGATAACTGGCCGGCTTTCGTCGTGCCGGTTACCACCCAGAAGCTTTCCGACACACCCCGCGTTGTCAGCGGAATCCCCGCCGAGGCTGGAACGGCGTAGCTACTCGACAAACCCGGCACGACGGCTGTTTCCAGACCGTGCTGTTTCGCGTATTCCAGTTCTTCGTAACCCCGGCCAAACACGAACGAATCGCCCCCTTTCAGGCGAACGACATGCCCGTACTGCCGGGCGTAATGCACGATCAGTGGGTTTATATCTTCCTGCATGCAGGCATACGCACCCCGGCGTTTGCCGACGTAAACCTTCAGGGCATCAGGATGACAATAATTTAACAGGTCCGGATGCACCAGCGCATCGTACATAACAACGTCTGCCTGTTGCAGCGCCCGGACACCTTTCAAGGTGATCAGGTCCGGATCACCCGGTCCCGCACCAACAAGGGTAAGTTTCATAAGGTCAATGAGTGAATGAGTGAATGAGTGATTTGTGAATGAATAAAGCAGACGTCAGCCTATTCGCTCATTCGCAAATCACTCATTCACTCATTGATTTAGCTGTCTTTGGCCTGGACGAGTTCCTGAAGCTCGGGGAAGAAACCCTCGCGTTCGATCTGTTCAGCGCGGAACGCCTGAACGGCACCCAAGAACGCTTCCGCTTCGGTCAGGAACTGCCGGGCAAACGCTTCGGTCGGTTCGTTTTTATTGATGCTGAAAACGAGCGCTTTGAAGTCGCCTTCCTGCTGGTGGAACAGCGATTCGCTAGCGAAGACCCGGTCGAAGTCCGACACGATGCCGTGCTGTGTGTTCGTCGGTACGTCGCGGCTCATCAGGCCCGCCCGGGCACCGGTGATAAACGTATTGTACGCGTGGTAGATGGCGTCGGCCCAGCGCTCACCGGCCAGGGCTTCCTGCGCCCAGCTTAATTTTTCTTCGGCTTCGGTCAGTGTGGTAGCCACCAGGTCAATCAGGACGCTGGCGCACTCACCAATACCAACCTCCGTGACGTACTGCTCGGTATGATCCCAGTCGATGTAATCCGTATCGACCAGCGTCTTCAGATCGGCCAGCGGTTTCAGCAACTGATAAAAATAGTTTTTCCCCTGCCGGGCGTAATAGTCCGAGTAGTATTCGCCATCAAAGCCGTTGGTTTCGTAATCACGCAGGAGAAAGCGTAACGAATCGGGTCCCCGCTTGGATGGAATCTTGATTACTTTATCGGCGATCAGGCCTTCCCCTTTGCCGTTGAAACCACCGCCCAGCAGCACCTGCAGGGCCGGTAATACATACGCTCCGTTTTTCAGCGACGAGCCGTGGTAACCGATGTTGGCCACCGAGTGCTGACCGCAGCCGTTCATACAACCCGAAATTTTGATCTTGATGTCATCGTTGAAGACCAGGTCCGGAAACTCCTCGTGCATCATCGATTCGAGGGCACGGGTGATGCCGTAGCTGCTCGAAATGGCCAGATTACAGGTGTCCGTGCCGGGGCAGGTCGTAATATCCGCCGTGGTATCGAAACCCGGATTCGCCAGCCCCAGCGCGCTGAGCGCCTGGAAAACGGCGGGGAGATGTTCCGGTTTTACGTACCGGAGCAGGTAGCCCTGGTTGACGGTTACCCGAATATCATCGGCTGCGTACTGGCGAACAACCTGGGCCAGTGCCCGCGCTGTGTCGGACGACATATCGCCCAGCAGCACCCGAAGCTGCACCGCGTACCAGCCCGCCTGTTTCTGTTCAAACACGTTTGTTTTCAACCAGGTCTGGTAAGCCGCATCGTTTTCTCCTTCCGACGTAACGCTGCCTGTCTGGGCTGTACCGTCGTACTGGGGCAGCACAACCGGGACGTCGTCGTGCGAAACCGCGTAGGTCTGACTGCGTAGGGCAGGGGTTTCGTCACTAACCCGGCGAAGAAACTCTTCCAGACCGATGTCGTTCAGGAGGTATTTCATCCGGGCCTTATGGCGTTTCTGCCGTTCGCCGTACCGGTCGAAAACCCGGATAACGCCTTCAATAAACGGAATCACCCGATCTTCTTCCAGAAACTCGAAGGCCGTCTGCGCCGGGAAAGGCTGGGCGCCTAAGCCACCGCCCAGTACGACTTTAAAACCGCGCTGACCATCCCGCAGACGGGGAATCAGGCCCACGTCGTGCATGTAGCCATAAGCGGAATCTTTCTCGCTGGACGATACGGCAATCTTAAACTTCCGGCCCATATCCTGGCAAATTGGATTGCGCAGAAAGTAATCGAAAATCGAGTAGGCGTAGGGGGTGATATCAAACGGCTCTGCCGGGTCGATACCCGCGCGGGCCGAGCCCGTTACGTTCCGAACCGTGTTCCCGCAGGCTTCCTTCAAGGTGATCCCCGCATCTTCCAGATCGGCCCAGAGCTGTACCGAATCCTCCAGCTTGACAAAGTGAAGCTGAATATCCTGCCGGGTGGTCGCGTGTAGGTTCCCGGTCGCGTACGTATCGGATAGATCCGCAATACGCACGAGCTGGTCGGCGGTAATACGGCCGTAGGGTAGTTTGATCCGGATCATCTGCACGCCCGGCTGCCGCTGGCCGTACACCCCCCGTGTCAGCCGGAACTTCCGAAAGGCCTCGTCGGCTATTTCGCCAGAGCGGAACGAATTGATTCTACGATCCAGATCCAGAATGTCGCGCCGGGCGGCTTCGCTAACCCGGTCTGTCAAGTGAATAGCCATAAGGTATATTCTCTATAGAGTTAAAAGACTATGTGATAAAACGAAACGCCGAAATCAATCGGCGTCTGTTTTCTGAGTAGTTCAGGTACAAGTATAAAGTAAATAGACCGGCAAAAGGTTCTGAATGTGCCCAACTTCTGGTTATGGGCGATAAGAAGAAGTTATGGATAGGCCAAAGAGTGAAAGAATGATAGAACGAAAGAGCGAAGCCATTCGGGGAAACCGCTCCACACCGGCACAATCGCTCTTTCGCTCTATCATTCTTTCGCTCTTTGATGAATGCTCTTTATAAAAAGGTCTCGTTACGTTCGCCGGTAGCCTGCCAGTCGGTGTCCATAGCCTGAAAGCGCTGGGTGACGGTATCCAGAAAGGGTCCGTCGAGCATGGTTAGAACATCGTTGAGGTCGGCTACGTCGAGTTCGCTGACCTTATACGTCTGTTCGTAGGGGCCCGCTTCGATTTTGACGATATATTTGCTGTTCCAGGCGTAGAGACCAATACGGAACTGGGGATGCGGAATGTCCTGCACGAAACGCATACGAAATGGCTGATGTTACTGAGTAATGGTAGATTTTAAAATTGGCCCGCGGCTGCGTGGCCTGGCTATGGGGGCCCTGCTGGTGGGGCAAAGTACGTTGTTTCTGACCAACTGTGACAGCCGGACCGACGAAGCCGCTCAGTTTTTCCTGAAAGGCAACCTGCAACTGCAGAAGCGGGAGTACCGGGAAGCCATTCGGTATTATACCGAAGCCATCGAGAAAAAGTCCGACTTTGCCGACGCGTACAACAACCGGGGGCTGGCTAAATTCCGGAACGGCGACCGGGAGGGAGCGCTTGCCGATTACACCAAAGCCCTTAACAGCGACCCCGACTTTGCTGCGGCCTACCTAAACCGGGCGGAGGTGTTGCTGGAAACCGGCGATGCAGCCGGGAGCCTGGCTGATCTCCAGCGAATTGAAAAGGAATACCGCGACTCGACGGGCTATCAGACCCGGCTGGGGGATACGTACGTGCGGCTGAATCAGCCCGCGCCCGCCCAGGTGGCCTATGACCGGGCCATTCAACTAGTCCCCAATAACGTCGAAGCCCTGACCAACCGGGGGGCGCTGTATTTTAACCAGAAAGCGTACGGACCGGCCGAAAGCGATATCCGGAAAGCCATCCAGCTGAATCCCAAGCAGGATGCCGCGCTGAATAACCAGAGCTTGCTGTTAGCTCGCAAGGGCAATTACGCCGAGGCACTGACCTTTGTTGACCGGGCGCTGGCAACTCAGCCGAATCAACCCTACTATCAAAATAACAAAGCGTACCTCCTGCTGATGCTGAATCGTCCGGCGGAGGCCCTGCCCCTCATCGAGGAGTCGCTGCGCCTAGATGACAGGAACGCCTGGGCGTACCGGAGCCGGGGTATCTATTACCTGAAGCAGAAGCAAACGGCCAATGCCCTGACTGCATTCCGGCGCGCTGAGCAGCTCGATGCCTCGGTCGATCAGCTCTATTATTATATCGGTACGGCCGAACAGGCTGCGGGTAACCAAGCGGGGGCCTGTGCGGCCTGGCAACGGGGCGATGCAGCGGGCGATGAACTGGCCCGGCGGGAACGGCAGGTTCAGTGTCGGTAACCCGAACGAGCTAGTAGAACCGGGCGGGTTGATGAGCGAACGTCGAACATTCAGCCCGGACAGCCGGTTGACTGCGTATATCGACAGACTACACATGGCAACAACAATCTTGGTCGCGGGAGCAACGGGTAATCTTGGTGGACGTATCACCAGGGAGTTAGTGAAGCGGGGCGCCAACGTACGGGCCCTGGTTCGGGCGAGCAGCGACCCGGCGAAGATTGATAAACTGGCGCAACAGGGTGTGGCGGTTGTTAACGCCGATTTCGGGAAACCGGATGAACTGGCTAAGGCCTGCGAGGGGGTAAGCTGCGTGGTTTCGGCCCTGCAGGGCCTGCGCGACGTAATCGTTGATACGCAAACGCGTCTGCTTGATGCGGCCATTGCGGCTGGTGTCCCCCGGTTTATTCCGTCTGATTTTTCGAGTGATTTTACAAAACTTCCCGCGGGCGAAAACCGGAACTTCGATCTTCGGCGGGCATTCAATGAACGCGTCGATGGTATATCGGGGGATGTACTACAGGCCACCTCGATTCTTAACGGAGCGTTTGCCGATCTGCTGAGCTATGGGATGCCGCTGCTGAATTTCGAGAAAAAACAGATTGGCTACTGGGGCGATGCCGATTGGCGGATTGATTTCACGACCATGGATGACACGGCGGCTTATACGGCTGCGGTGGCCCTGGACAATATGACCCCACGGGTACTACGTATTGCCAGCTTTCAGATCAGCCCAAATGAACTGGCGGCCGTGATGAAGGAGATTGGTACGGAGCCTTTTGCCGTTGTTCGGCTGGGGAGTCTGGACGATCTGGCTGCGTATAACCGGCGGGAGCGGGCCGCCCACCCCGAAGGTGAGCAGGAACTCTATCCGGTCTGGCAGCAGAGTCAGTACATGCAGAGTATGTTCAGCGTACAGAATGATCCGCTCGACAACGACCGTTACCCAGCCGTACGCTGGACCGATATTCGGGACGTACTGGCCCAGCGCGCTGCCCACTGACGGCCTGGGTGCTCAAAGGATAGTTGGAATAAGGTGGCTGGCTCTACAGAGTACGGATGTAAGCGGCTACATCCCGTTCTCCACTAACCTCGCTGGCTTCCAGATGCTGTATGATCCGCTGTTTTTCAGCCGCCGTTTTGTTCTGGCTCAATTTCTTCTGCCCCTGCAGATCGGTTACTTCCAGCTCAAAGGCAACAATTCCCTGCAGCATGCTCTGTTTATAGGTTTCGGATAGGGTATTCCACTGCTCCAGGTAGGCTGGTTCGTAGAACTGAATTGTCTGGAGCAGGGAACGAGTTTTGGCCTCCTGATCCGGCAGGATTTTTCCGTTGCCATAGGCATGGACGGCTACGTAATCCCAGGTGGGAACGCTCTCCCGGTTGTCGTAGTGGGACGGGGAAATGTAGGCGTGGGGTTCCGTGAAGATAACCAGGGATGTTTCGGTCTCCATATACCTGGCCTGTTCATTCACCCGCGAAAAATGGGCGCAGAGCCGTAGTGCTTCGGTGCTGTCATCAATAACGAACGGTAACTGGGTGGCGATCGGAACGCCTTCCCTGACGGTAACAATCGTAGCAAAGCTGTACCGTTTCATGAACGCAATTAACTCGGGCTTGTCGGTAAACTGGAATGGTCTGGGAACGTACATCGGACGGGAGAAGGGGAAACGGGTCGAGAAAATCGGATGGAACCGGGAACACCGGAACGAAAAGGTCATTTCATCCTCGCCCAGGGTAGGTGGCGCTTCAGGCCAGTGTCTTTTTCATAAGAATATCCGTCTGCTCATCCTCGCCCAGCATAAACAGGTGTGTAGCAAAGGGAACGAACCCCTGTTTTTCGTAGAACCGAATGGCTCTCGGGTTTTCTTCCCAAACGCCCAGCCAGATGTATTCTTTGTTTTTCTGCCGGGCTATGTCCAGTGCCTTTTCATAGAGGAGGTAGCCGACGTTCCTGCCCTGATGCGTACGGTTTACATAAATCCGTTCGATCTCGAGGGCTGTCTCATCCAGTAGCTCCGTCTGTGCTCCGCCGGTGTTCACTTTTAAATAGCCGACGGGGCGGTCCGCATCCCAGGCAATAAAGAAAAGCGAATTGGGATTGGTCAACTCGGCATGGACCTTTTCGGGGTTGAAACATTTTTCCACGTACGCTGCCATGTCGGCGGCTGAGTTATGCCGGGCAAATGTGTCAATGAAGGTTTCCCGACTAATCTGTTGAACCAGGTTTAGGTCGCTGGCAGAGGCTTTGCGGATGGTGATTGTTTCCATGGTCACGTGCGTCGTACTGGGGCAAATGTCGTATCGAACCCGACTGGTTGTGCAGGCCAGTTCGTAAATGACCAGCAGTCCACTTTGGAGAAGTAGATAGTAATTCTCGGAATATATGAACTATAACTGTAGTTTTAGTTGTGAATGGCTTTCTGAATGCTCGTCTTATACGCTGAGAATTGTTCCTGGTTCTGGTATTTATCCGTCGTGATCTCCAGGAGCTGTGCCCGGTTGCCCGGTTGGAAAAAGTCGGGGAGGAGGGAGCGGAGGGTTTCCGGCGTATCGCAGACGTGGTAAATCAGCCCGGCATCGCTGGCGGTGTTGCGGGCGGTATAGCCGTGGGGCGTTTCGAAATACGTTTCCAGTTCGGGCTGACGGGCGGGCCCATCGATCATTCGGAAAATATGCCCGCTGTCGTTGTTGAGCAGCACGATGCGGAGGTTTGACGGAACAGGGCCCGACCAGAGGGCGTTCCGGTCGTAAAAAAAGGCAACATCGCCAATCAGTACCGTAACGAGTTGCTCGGGACTGGCCAGAGCCGCGCCCACCGCCGTACTCAGACACCCGTCGATACCGCTGACCCCCCGGTTGCTCCAGACGCTGACCTGCTGCGACTCGGCCACCCCGCACAGATTCGCGTAGCGGACCGGCATGCTGTTGGCCAGGTGAAGGGTAGACTCATCGGGCAGGTGTTCGAGCAGTTGCTGTACGGCGGCCCAGTCGGTGAGGGGCTGATCCGGTTGGGCGAGTGTTTGCTGAACGAGCCGGGCGGCCCGGCGGTCGGTCTGCTGCCAGGTCGTTAAAAAGTCCCGGTTGTCATCGTCGTCGTCACCCTGCAGAAACCGCTGGTAATCGATATCGGCGACCAGCTTCTCCAGAAACGCCAGCGGCTCGGCCGGAATCAGCGTCGTCAGGCTCTGGAACGAATCGTTGATCCGGTCCACCGTGGGCTGCAGGTGCCAGTGCCGCCGGGCGGGGTAAGTACGGAAAAACGTTTTGAGGTTGCGGGTCACCAACGAATTCCCCAGTGTAATCAAGAGATCGGGACGAAGCTGTTCACCCAGTTCTGCCGACAGCCCCGACAGAAACGTATCGGTATGGGTAATGAAGCGATCGTTCCGCGGAAGGTTGGCCGTAATTTCGCCGACCACCGGAATGCCCCATTCCTTGCTCAGTTCACCCAGTACGTTTACCAATACCGGATTACGCGGCAGCTGACCAACGGCAATCAGAATCCGGTCGTTTTGATCCCACTCCCGGAGGAGGGTGTGCCAGGTCTCGGGGGCCAGGGTTGGCTGCGCCGTCAGTACGTCAATGAGTCGTGGGCGTCCGTAATCAAAAACTTCGGTTGGGCCGGGATAGAACGGCTCCCGTACCGGTACGTTGATATGGACGGGGCCGTGAGGGGCCGACTGGCTGAGAGTGACGGCTTCATTGAGAGACCGTTCGATAAACCAGCGGGCATCCGGGTGGGTATAGTCGGCGGGGAGATCGTAGCTCCGTTTTACCTGCGCCCCAAATACGCCGACCTGATCCATTGTCTGCCCATCCTGCTGGTGCAGCCACTCGTGGGGCCGGTCGGCGGTGAGCAGCAGGAGAGGGACCTGTTGGAAGAAGGCTTCGGCCACGGCGGGGGCCAGGTTGTAGACGGCGCTGCCCGAGGTACAGATCACCGCTACGGCCCGTCCCTGCTGCTGGGCGATTCCCAGCGCCACAAAGCCCGCTGAACGCTCGTCGGCCAGCACCCGTACCCGAAGACGGGGGTGTCGGGCCACGGCCAGCGTGAGGGGGGCTGAGCGGGAACCCGGCGACACTACGACATCAGTAACACCTTTCTGAACCAATAGTTCGGCAATGGAGAGGATGGGTTGTAGAACGGGCATACGACTAGTGTAAACGGTTTTGGCCACAAACATAACCAATGAAGCGGCAGCCCGCTCGGTCATCTGTGCTGGATTTTCTGTTACTTTGTTTAGAGGATGCGTTCATTGGCTCGTTGCGGGATAAACGAAGCGGGCCCGTGCTACGTTATAGACCTGAAACCGATTTGCTGCATGAACCGCATTACGTTCGAAAACGAGAAAGAGATCCGGGTGAAATCCCTGGCGGGGGCTCTGGCCATTAACGTAGCCCTGGTGGTGGTACTGCTGCTGGTGCATCTGTCGCAGACGATGCCCGTGTCGCCCCCGCCGATTCAGTTTGTTGAAGTCAACTTCGGGACCGACGATCGGGGGAGTGGTAAGATCCAGACCCGCAACAAGGCCTCAGATTCGCCGAACCCCGTCGATGTGCGCCCGTCCGAGAAACGGCCTGATCCGAAAACGACGACAACACCCCGGGTTGAACGGACCCGCGTAACCCCCGTTGCTAAAGCGGAGAATGCTAAACCAGCTAAAACGGCCACCGAGAAACCCGACATCAGCAGTAAGGTCGAAAGCCCGGTGAGTACGCCCCCCCGCCCCGAACCCACCAAAGTAGCTACCCGTACTACGGCGCCCGTTGAACGCGTAGCGCCCCCGGCTCCGCCGACCAAAAAAGTAGAAACCGTTAATAACGATGCCCTCTTCAAACGTTCGTCGGGGGGCGGTGGCTCCAACGGTACCGTAGGAAAAGCATCCGGTACGGGCGGCAATAACAACGGTGATGACGCGAGTGGTGTTGGCGACAAAGGAAATCCCAACGGAAAAATCGACGCGAAGTCGTTATACGGAACCCCCGGTGGGGCCAGTTCGGGGGTTGCCTTCGACGTATCAGGCTGGTCGCTGGCGGGGCGTCCGAGTGTGAACGATAACTCAGATGAAACCGGCAAGATTGTTTTTCAAATCAAAGTAGACGCGAGTGGGGACATCGTTAATGTGATTACCCGTCAGACCACCGTTAGCCCGGCCGTGGTGGATGTGTACCGGAAAGCGGTACAGCGGCTCCGGCTTCGGCCAAAAGGGGGCGCGACACCACCGAGCGCTACCGGCACGATTACGTTTATCATTACTTCTAAATAAATGCAGTATCCGGAAGCAATCGATTATCTCTATAGTCGGCTCCCCGTTTTTCATCGAATTGGCCCCAAGGCGATCAAGCCGGGGCTGACCAACATTCTTCGCCTGTGCGAAGCGCTGGGAAATCCCCAGCATAAATTCCAAAGTATCCACGTAGCCGGCACGAACGGGAAGGGGAGTACCTCCCATATGCTGGCGGCCGTCTATCAATCGGCGGGGTACCGGGTGGGCCTGTATACCTCGCCCCACCTGAAATCGTTTACTGAGCGGATCCGCATTAACGGCCAGCCGATTCCCGAAGCGGAGGTTGCCGCCTTTGTTGACCAGCACCGGGAGCTGATCGAAGACGTTGAGCCATCCTTTTTCGAGGTGACCGTCGCTATGGCGTTTGCTTACTTTGCTGAGCAGAACCTGGACGTAGCGATCATCGAAGTAGGGCTTGGCGGGCGGTTGGATTCCACCAATATCATTACCCCGCTGGCATCGGTCATTACCAACATCGGTTACGATCATACCGATATATTAGGGGATACCCTGCCGCAGATTGCGGGGGAAAAAGCGGGGATTATCAAACCGAACGTACCGGTCATCGTGGGCGAAACCCATCCCGAAACGGCACCGGTTTTCCGGTCTGTAGCGGCCGCGAACCAGGCGCCCATTACGTTCGCCGATCAGCACTATCAGCTCACCGACCAAGGCTTGGTGAACGGTCGGCGTCGGATAGGGGTAGCCTCCCTAATTACTCCCCTTGACGAATACCCGGCCAGCACCCCTTCCGAGACAATACTTGATTTGATCGGCCTGTACCAGCTCAAAAATCTGGCGGCTGTTCTGGCGACGGTTTCAGTATTGCAGGAGAAATTCCCCGTAACGGGCCAGGCTCAGCAGGCCGGACTGGGTGCCGTTGCGAGGCTGACGGGGCTGCTGGGCCGCTTCCAGATCCTGCAGGAATCCCCCCGGGTTATCGCGGATACAGCCCATAACCAAGCGGGTTTAATGGCCCTGCTGGAAACGGTTCGCTCGCTGTCGTACGACAAACTCAGGATCGTCATTGGGCTCGTGAGTGACAAGGATCGGGAGAAAGTCCTGTCGATTTTACCCAACGACGCTGCGTATTATTTCTGTCAGGCGCAGTCGCCCCGCGCGCTTCCGGCCAATCAACTACAGCAGGAAGCAATTAACTTCGGTAAACTCGGTGAGAGCTACCCAGACGTCAATACGGCCCTGTTTAGTGCTTTACAAATGTCAACCAAATATGAGTTGATTCTCGTAACG
This sequence comes from Spirosoma sp. KUDC1026, assembly GCF_013375035.1. Lineage (NCBI taxonomy): Bacteria > Pseudomonadati > Bacteroidota > Cytophagia > Cytophagales > Cytophagaceae > Spirosoma > Spirosoma sp. KUDC1026. The sequence continues at coordinate 3,712,476 of NZ_CP056032.1, forward strand.
GGCAGTAATTACATTGTTGCAGAACTAGATAATTTACAATAGTGACCAGAAGGAAACAGCATCGATTTGATTACAATTCACAAAGTTCAATGGTCGTTGAGCGCGGGAAAGAGATTTACAATGATATAAAAGGTCATTGGAAGCAAGATTACTTTTGTAACACCCAACCCCTGGTTGTTGAACTGGCTTGTGGCAAAGGTGAATACACCGTTGGACTGGCGCAGGCGTTTCCCGACAAGAATTTTCTGGGCGTGGATATAAAAGGGGACCGGATTGCCCGTGGGGCAAAGCAGGCCGAAACGCTGGGCTTAAAAAATGTTGGCTTCCTGCGGACGGACATCAACTTCCTGCGGGAATTCATTACGAACGGAGAGATCGATGAACTGTGGATTACCTTCCCCGATCCCCAACCTCGCCCCAAACAGGAGAAGCACCGGCTCACGCACCCCCGGTTTTTGAATGAGTATAAAGAGTTGCTGGTGCCCGGCGGTACACTGCATTTAAAAACCGACAGCCCGGGGTTGTTCGCCTATAGTCTGGAGACAGTGCAGGAAACGGGGTTCACCGATTTACAATACACCAACGACCTTTACAATTCGCCCCTGAATGCTATTCATCTGGGCATAAAGACGAAGTACGAGCAGATCTTTTTCGACAAAGGATTTTCGATCAATTACCTGCAATGCAAAAACGGGCGCAGCTGAATCCAGCTACGCCCGTTTCGGGACAATGAACAGAACGGGGGCTGCCAGCGGCAGCCCCCGTTTGTTTTTTAAGCGAACAATTTCGCGATCAGGTCGGCAACCCGGCTCGAATAGCCGTATTCGTTGTCATACCAGCCCACTACTTTCGCCAGCGTACCGTTCGTGGTCGTCAGTTTCGAATCGAAAATGCAGGAGTGAGGATTGCCTACGATATCGATCGACACGATTTCGTCTACATTGTACTCCAGGTAGCCTTTCAGACCAGCTTCCGATGCTTCTTTCATCGCGTTGTTGATCTCTTCGGCGGTAGCTTCCCGTTTCAGCACAACTGTCAGGTCGGTCAGGGAGCCATCTGGCGTTGGCACGCGCATCGCGTTACCATCCAGTTTACCTTTCAGCTGGGGCAATACCAGGCCAACGGCTTTAGCAGCACCCGTCGAGGTTGGAACGATCGACAGCGCGGCTGCCCGGGCACGACGCAGATCCGAGTGCGGAGCGTCCTGCAGATTCTGATCGGCGGTGTAGGCGTGGATCGTTGTCATGTATCCTTTTTCGATACCGAAAACGTCGTCCAGAACCTTGGCCATTGGAGCCAGACAGTTCGTTGTGCACGAAGCGTTCGAAATGATCGTTTCGTCGCCGGTCAGCGTATCATCATTCACGCCCAGTACTACGGTTGGGATGTTGCCTTTAGCAGGAGCGGAGATGATAACTTTTTTCGCACCAGCGGTCAAATGTTGACCAGCGCCGGCTTCGTCAACGAAACGGCCGGTCGATTCCAGCACCACGTCAACTTTTAAGTTAGCCCAGGGGAGCTGTTTTGGATCCCGCTCTGCGTATGCATTGATTTTTTTACCGTTTACCGTCAGACTTTCGCTGTCTGAGGTTACCGTACCGGGAAATTTACCGTGTACAGAATCGTATTTGAGCAAATGCGCTAGCGTAGCGTTATCTGTGAGGTCGTTGATGGCAACAACTTCGATGTTTTCTTTGTCAAGCAGTCTTCTAAAGGACAGGCGGCCAATTCGGCCAAAGCCGTTGATCGCAACGCGGATTTTTTCCATGGACTTAAATGAATGTTTATTCCCGCGGCAAATATAATGCTTTAATGGGCCTAATGAAATCGGATATAATAAGGAGAAATAATTTAGTAATCCAAAAAGAATGAGAATTAGCAATTCTAATTATATGACTTTATTTAGCATAATAGCATTTTACGGCTAAATTTTATTAGCATTATTAGTATGTTGCTACTAAATTCTTAGCTAAATACCGTCTATATGCTAATTTAATTCTGCTAAATGCTAAGCTTTGCTCTTTTAATACTAACTGGAAAATATTGTAGCATTGATTCCACATCTTTATAGAATCAATTTCTACTTATTGTACATAGCTAGAGAGGAGAGGAGCTTTACGTACTAATTATTTTTGCGTATTTCATCAACAGTCACCGCTTAACTGATTAATTTCTGTTGATATAACACGTACATTTTCCCTATACTGTTCTTAGAAGCCAAACCTGGCACAGTTCCTGCGCATTTAGTAAGAAGTATTATACACAGTCTGTTTATACGGTCATTCAAACGGATTACGTTCTTTCTCTTCAGAGTTTATAAACGATAAAAGATCTATTGCTTCGTGTTTGTATTGCGCGCCATCGATCTATACTCAATAACGCCCCTGTAAAAACCAGACGTTGCATTAATACAGTTCGGCCTTCGTTTGATACCTGCTGCCTTAGCAGTGTAAGTTTCGATCTTATGGAACAACTCGCAGTCTGATCGATTGCCATCCGATCCAGGATTCATCGCTGAGCTTGTTGCTCTTTCTTAGTGGTTCGGTACACAGCGAGATCGGTTACCCTTATAGTAACCCGGGTCTCAAACCGATTCCTTTGTTTATTTATTCACATTTCGCTGTGATTCAATCCTGTTAGGGCTACCGTGTCGTACGGCCGTAGTTCTGCTTCTTTTTTTATCCAATCTATACAAAGCATTCCTGGTCATACCTTCAGTCTATTCTCAATTTCAGTTATCGGAAAGGGTGATCGGCAGCAACACTTTTTTTCGTCTATATTTCAACTATACGCGTCTTCTATATACCTTTGAACTTTCCTTACTGCCACTCAGACGATTACTTAATAGAACCAAATTAAATTCTGTAAATAACCGTAACTGAATCTGTACCAGTAAGTTATATCACTTTTAAAAAACCATTACTTTACCAATGATTGAACAGATTGAGCAAATCTGGTCGAATCGCGACCTGCTGAAACAACCCGAATCACTCCAGTTGATTAAGGATATAGTTAATCAGTTAGATAGGGGAGAACTCCGGGTGGCCACGCCACCCGCCACCGAAGGGGGCGATTGGACCGTTAACGAATGGGTCAAAAAAGCCATCCTTCTGTTCTTCGTTAGTCAGCAAATGAAAGTCGATGAAGTCGGCATTTTTTCTTTTCACGACAAAATTCCCCTGAAGACAGATTTCGCCGACGCTAAGGTTCGCGTGGTTCCGCCAGCTGTTGCCCGGTACGGATCCTACCAGGCACCCGGCGTTATTCTGATGCCGTCCTACGTAAATATTGGTGCGTATGTCGATGAGCGGACTATGGTAGATACCTGGGCTACCGTTGGTAGCTGCGCCCAGATTGGCAAAGACGTTCACCTCAGTGGCGGGGTTGGCATTGGTGGGGTTCTCGAGCCACCCCAGGCCGCGCCCGTTATTGTAGAAGATGGGGCCTTCATCGGATCACGTTGTATTGTAGTTGAAGGCGCCCATATTGGGAAGCGAGCCGTATTAGGTGCCGGAGTAACCATCACCGGCTCGTCAAAGATAATTGACGTGACCGGCGACGCCCCCGTTGAATACAAAGGCTACGTTCCAGCTAACTCAGTGGTTATTCCAGGGAGTTATGCTAAACAATTCCCGGCAGGAGAATATCACGTACCCTGTGCAATCATCATCGGCCAGCGAAAAGAATCAACGGATTTGAAGACATCCCTGAACGACGCGCTCAGGGAAAATAACGTGACAGTCTAGTAGATAGAGTTTGTCCCTGTTTATGTCTGTAATATTACAAAGCTCAATCTTTACTGATTGGGCTTTTTTATTATATTTACATCGATCAATATACATTTGTGATTGACATATACGTATCACATTTGTATTTAAGTAAATGTAAATAATTGATGTATGACAATTAATGACAAGATTAAACAGATATTGATTGACAAAAACCTAACGCCTTCGTATTTCGCCGACGAAATTGGGGTTCAGCGGTCAAGTATTTCGCATATTCTATCGGGACGAAATCGCCCTAGTTTCGATATAATCCAGAAAATAATCCGTCGCTTTCCCGATTTGGGGTATGACTGGATCATGGAGGATGAGGCTGAGGCTCCAGCTCCGAATCAATTCTCGGCACCGAGCTACGGCGCCCGCTCTATGCCAAACCGGCAGTCAGCCCCTGGCGGGCGGGATGGCTATGCTAACGTATCAAATTCGGTTCCGGTAAACCAGCTTCCAGGGCGGTCACCACAACGTACCGAATTGCCGCCTGAACAACCTGCCTACTCAGACGAGGAGGGGGGGGGCATCGACCGTCGGATTGAACGAATTCTGGTTTTCTATACGGATGGATCCTTCCAGGAATACACCCCGGCCGGTTAATGTGATGAACACATATTAGTTATCACATTAACATATGTTAACAACAATTGATTATCAGACATTTACTGTTCCACGTGGATTCGCATGGAACATTTTTTCAGCTTATAAAAAACGCCCTCAGTTACTAATCTCACTGAGGGCGTTTTTTGCTCCTTTGTTTTACTCTTTTCTGGACCGAATCCGGATCCTCAATCTACAGCCAGTTTTTTTTTACCTCTCTAGCTGTAAATTATTCTGACGACGGAACACAACGAAAGTAGGGCAGTAGGCAGTAAGGACTTCTCAGCAACACGTTCAATACAATTCATACTCGTACCGTAAGATTTCACTCACACCGGTAGCCGTACTGGTTATCCGGCTAGTTGGCAAATTGGCCGAGTTATACGTATATCCGTAGGTAGTCGTGCCACTGGCCATTACAGCCGACAGAACGTTATTTTTGCTTAGGTTATTCGGATTGTCAATGCCTCCGTACAGCGTATAGTAAGGACCAAAAATTCCGAAGCCAGCGTAGGCATGAAATACCCCAGGCGCGGGAATGATGAATACGCCATAAAAGGGGTTTACCTTATCTTCGTATGTATACGTCGTTGTTATCGGTTGAGTATACACGGGGGGCGCCGTTGGCGAACCACCCGTCCGGAAAACGGAAAAGGTTTCCGAGGTCGTCGTCACGTTATTTCCCGTATAGGTGAACGTACCATTCCCGCCTGACGACAGGCCACTCACACTAATGCTTTTTCCGTAACCCGTTACCTGGTTTACCGAATTGTACTGGGGCGTTACGCTAAAGGTCGATACCGAGTTGGTTAGCTGCACCAGTTGATTAGCGCTGTTATAGACGAGTGTATACGTTTCGGCATTTGAGCCACGCCGAACTACGGCATGTCGAACCTGGGTCAGTCTACTCTGTGAATCGTATTGATAGACCGTATTCTCTACCGCTGCGGCTGCACTATCCGGCGATCGATACGCACTAATCGAACTCAGCCGTCCCTGTTCGTCGTACGAAAAAGCACTCACTGTACTCACGCTTGGTGTACCGGTTATCTGGGTTATTGATTTAACCCGCAGGCGGTTGATACCGGGTATAATCGTTTGTCCCTGGTGATCGGCACATCCAAAAAACTCAGTGGCGATAAACAGACCAATAATTCCCGTAAGTAAACGTCTGGTGGTCATAAGAGTAGGTATGTTTGGTGAGACGACTAAGGTATTTATAATTCACTATTTGTTATACGAATAGTCATGTAAACGGTAATATTCTTTAGTCTACCACTTGTTGTATAATTTATATTATGTTAAGTAAAACCAGTAATGAAAAGGCCAGCTAAGCTAGCTGGCCTTCCCTATTGGCTTATTTCGCTGGTTCTACACAAACGACTTTCCGCTCTTCGTACTGCTTCAGAATATTCTGGAGATTTTCCAGGTTGTTATTCAGTTCAGCCTCATCCGCTTTAATCGATTTTGCTTTCGTGAAATATGGCAGTGCCTGTTTGAATTTACCGCAAACCTGACCATCGATTTCTTTGCCACGCTTGTTGTACTCAGCCATATCCATATTGTCCACCGAGCGTTTCATTTCTACAGCATCGTTGAAATAAAACACGCCCATGTTGTAGTTCGCGTCGTAGTTATTGCCATCGACAGCAATTGCCTTCTGGAGATAATCTTTCTCCATACCTTTCTGCTCATCGTACTGTTTTTTCAGATCAGCCAGTTTGCTTTCGGCACCGGCATTAGCTGACGTATTGGCGGCCGCTTCTTTCGCATCCGCTTCCAGTTTAGCTACCGTGGCTGCCTGCTCGGTTGCCTTCTTTTTCACATCAGCGAGCTGACGAGTAACGTCGGGCGTTTTTGGTTTTTTCGCCGTTAGCCGTTTTACCTCACCATTGTAGGTTTCCAGCAGACCTTTTGCATCGGCCAGTGCTTTGCCGCTACCGCCCGACTTTTTGGTTTGCTCGCTCAGCGTCCGGATTTCGTCGCTCAGTTTACCCGCGCTGTTATTGTACACAATCGACAGGTTCACCAGGTTCTGCACGTTGTTCGGATCTTTCTCGACCATCTTCTTCATGCCCGCAATGGCATCATCCATCCGGTTCGATGACAGCATCAGGTTGATCCGTTCGTTTGACAAATCTTTGTTGGATGGATCCAGGGCCAGTCCTTTGTCCAGAGCCGCCAGGGCTTTGTCCACTTCTTTGTCGTTCCGGTAGAGCATCGCCAGCGATCCATAGATCGAGGCATCCTTACCACCATTCGCAATGTATTTTTCCAGTTGCTCCTCGGCTGTTTTATTATCCTGGATCTGCTGGGCACCGATAGCCGTGTACAGCGGAGCCAACGTATCGCTTGGCAGTACAGTGCTCGCCATCGACATCGTTTTCACGGCTTCTTTGTAGTTCTTCGACTGGAACCGGGCTACCCCCTGCTGCATCAGCGCATTGTAGAAGTCGCGGCTTTTCAGCGCTTCTTCCGCTTCTTTCGCCTGACGACCAGGACCACCTTTTTTATCTTTGTCCAGTTCGATTACTTTTTTGTACGCATCATAAGAAACCATTGCCGCGTTCGAGTCCAGTTTGATACTCTGCAAAGCAATATTCTGATACGTTTTTGCCCGGTTCATCCAGGTAGCAGCTTTGCTGGCTGCTTTTTCGTCAGCGATATCCTTGTCGCTTTTCTCTTTATCTTTCTTCATCGACTCAGCCAGAGCCGCATCCATGGCACCGCCCGCGGCTGGTTGATCCTGGCTGTACGCTATCCCAGTGGTCAAGGCACATCCAAGCATTACTAAGGCAACAGATCTCATGTTAACGTTTGTGTTGGGTGTTTAATTTAAGAACGAAAGTACGGAATCAATCTATATAAGCATGACGCTATAAGAAATGTTTGAGCCGGTCACCCTGGAATTTATCCAACATAACCGGCTCAACCTTATAACTGTCAGGCAACTACCTACTCAAGTGCGGTTTCATTCTCAACGGGGTCTGCTCCCTCCTGCTCAGTTTCCTCAACGTCTTCGGCTTTAATCTTGGTTACCGACGAAATCGAATCCCCGTCGCGCAGGCTGATCAGCCGCACGCCCTGGGTATTCCGACCGATCACACTTACGTCTTTCACCGGGGTCCGGATGGCAATACCCGATTTGTTGATAATCATCAGATCGTCGGTATCCGTTACGTCCAGAATGGCCACCAGCGTTCCCACTTTCTCGGTCACCTTCAGGGTACCCACGCCTTTGGCCCCCCGGTTCGTAATCCGGTACTCATCGATCTCCGACCGTTTCCCGTAGCCTTTTTCCGAGACAACCAACAGTTGAGCTTCCGACGAAGCGATACACACCATACCAATAACGTGGTCATCGGCTTCTTCCTCATCGAGCGAGATCCCCCGTACCCCGGCCGCCGTCCGACCCATCGGCCGCACCCGGCTTTCGTGAAAACGAACTGCTTTACCGGCACTCGACGCAATCACAATGTCGTTATCGCCATTGGTCATGCAGACACCGATCAACTGATCATCCTCATCGATGGTAATGGCAATGATCCCGTTCTGCCGGGGCCGCGAGTAGGCTTCCAGCATGGTTTTCTTGATCGTCCCCTGCCGGGTACACATCACAATGTAGTTATTGTTGATGTAGTCTTCATTCTTCAGATCCGAGACGTTGATCACCGCCCGGACTTTGTCATCCGATTCGATGTTGATGAAGTTGGCCAATGGGCGTCCCTTCGACGTACGCGATCCTTCGGGTAATTCGTAGACGGGCAGCCAGTACAGGCGTCCCTTCTGGGTGAAAGCCAGCAGGGTGTTGTGCATGGTCGCCGTGAACAGGTGTTCCGTAAAGTCCTCCTCTTTCGTGGCAGCCGCCTTGGCCCCTACTCCACCCCGGCTTTGCGCCCGATACTCGGTGGTTGGTGTCCGTTTTATATAGCCGGCGTGTGAGATGGTAATCACCATATCCTCGTCGGCAATCAGCGACAGGTCACTGATGTTGCCATCGCCCAGCGGGTTGATCTCCGTCCGGCGGGGATCGCCGTAGCGGGCGCGCACGTCCGTCAGCTCATCCCGGATCACCTGCCGTTTCCGCTCTTCGCTGGCCAGGATCTCTTTGTAATCGGCAATTTCACGCATCAGCTCGTCGAACTCCGCCTGCAGTTTATCCCGCTCCAGACCGGTGAGCCGCTGCAACCGCATCTCCAGAATCGCTTTCGCCTGAACATCACTCAGACTAAACCGCTCGATCAAACCGAGACGGGCCACTTCCGGATCACGCGATGAGCGGATCAATTCAATAACCGCATCGATATTATCGAGTGCGATCAGGAGTCCTTCCAGGATATGCGCCCGTTTTTCGGCTTCGCGCAGTTCGTACTGCGTCCGACGGGTAATTACTTCAAAGCGATGCTCGACGTAATACCGCATCATGTCTTTCAGGTTCAGCAGCGCCGGGCGTCCTTTGACGAGCGCGACGTTGTTGATGCTGAACGACGACTGCAGAGCCGTGTGCTTGTACAGGTTATTGAGAACCACGTTGGGAATGGCATCCTTACGCAGATCGTAGACCACCCGCAGACCGTCCCGGTCCGACTCGTCCCGGAAGGCCGTAATGCCTTCAATTTTCTTCTCGTTGATGAGCTCGGCCGTTTTCTCCAGCATCACCGCTTTATTGACCATGTACGGTACGTCCGTGACGATGATCTGGGTTTTGCCTTTGTTCTCTTCGATGGTGGCATGGGCCCGCATCACCACCCGGCCGCGGCCGGTCTTGAACGCGGACTTTACGCCTTCCATCCCGTAGATCGTAGCCCCGGTTGGGAAATCGGGCGCCTTCACGTACTGCATCAGCTCCTCGATCGTAATGTCGGCGTTATCCAGGTAAGCCAGGATCCCATCGACCACTTCGGTCAGGTTATGGGGAGCCATGTTCGTGGCCATCCCAACGGCAATACCCGACGAGCCATTCAGGAGCAGGTTCGGCAGTTTGGCGGGCATCACACTCGGCTCTTCGAGGGAGTCATCAAAGTTGGGCTGAAAATCAACCGTTTCTTTGTAGATGTCCATCAGCATCTCTTCGGCAATCCGGCGCAGCCGGGCCTCAGTATACCGCATAGCCGCCGGTGAGTCGCCATCGATCGAACCGAAGTTACCCTGTCCATCCACGAGTGGGTACCGCAGCGACCAGTCCTGCGCCATCCGAACCATGGTATCATACACCGACGAATCGCCGTGCGGGTGGTACTTACCCAGTACTTCCCCAACGATACGCGCTGATTTCTTATGAGGTTTGTTGTAGTTCACCCCCAGTTCGGCCATTCCGAACAACACCCGCCGGTGAACAGGCTTCAGCCCGTCACGGACGTCGGGCAATGCGCGGGAAATGATAACCGACATTGAATAATCAATGTAGGCACCACGCATTTCGTCCTCAATGTTGATGGGAATAATGTTACTGGGCGATTCGAGGTCGGGATTTTCTTCCGCCATGTGCAATAGGAGTTTCGCAGAAAATTACTATTCCGGCCCACACAGTCTGTGCGAACCGCTATATAGACAAATATACAAATTTTTCCGGAAAAATGGAAGAAATCGGCCACAATACCGGTTATCGACGCTATGAGCTAATTTTTAGGCCTGTTTCGGTAGCCGTTGCCGAGTTACGCTATAATCTATATGGAATACAATTCTATTTCATCTAAAACTCATCCCTGACGTCCCCTCTTTTTGCGGTACGTTTCCACGCGAGAATGGATGAACGCTAGGCATATAGGTAACCCTACAACAAGCTACTATAGGATCTAATCAGGACTTAATCCGTGGATCAAAGACGAACAGATCCGTTCGTAACAGTTGGATTCGCTGAAAGTCGGAATGGGCCGGATTCAGCAGGTAGTTCCACTCGTCGGCAATAATGGCTGATGGCACCCGCAGTACGGCCGATTCACCCCGCTGTAGCCAGGTATTGCCCAGCTTCTGACAGGAACCGTACTGCTGAAAATCAACCCAGTCGGCGGGCAGATCCGATAAAACAAGGGAAGTAACCGGTAAGGCATCGGGTATATCGATAACCATCACCCGAAAATCATCAGCTAATCCTTCCCCACTGCGGTGAACGACATTCTCCAGACAGGCCAGGGCGCGCGTAGCCGCCGTATAAATAACAAATTGACCCCGGCCGTTCCAGCGGGCTGCCCCGCCCGATGCCACGAGCCGATCGGCGTACTGGGCTTTGGTAATTCGATACACCTGCATAGGCTACGCCAGGTCCCCGTATTCAATCCGCGCCACCTCGTCGAGTACGAGATCGATCCCCCCCGACGTATGCAGCAGGGTGAACGGAATCTGATTGCCCAAGCCGTAGGCCGGTTTATCCATCCACCGCCGAAAGGAATCGCTGGAGCCAAAAACCGACTCCCCTGCCTGGAACAGATGAATAATCTTCAGGACTTTCTCACTATCCTGCGGGTTCAGTTTTTTACGATCCCGCTCGTACCGTTGAAACGTCTTCAGCGACGTGTCAAATACCTCCGCGAGTTGTTCCCGCTTATACCCCGTCAGATCTGCCGTTTCAAAGAAGCGCGTAGCGGGCACCCCATTCAGCGCCGAAAAAACCAGTGCCGTTCGGTCAAGCATAGTCATACCAAGTAGCGAATCGATTGAGCAATAAAATAAAAGACATTTGTCTATCAAACCAAGAAAATTGTCTGATCGTTTCCTGGATTCCCTCAGATGATCAGCTCTGCTGACAGGCGGGGCCCTTTTCTTACTTTCCTCAACAATTAGGCAAACCGAGGGTTATTTGCTTACCATCACTGGACGCCGGCTTTTGACGTTATGCTACCCCAAAATCCTGACCTACTTATCCCCATCCCGCCGATTCCCTCACTTGTCTTTGACGAATTTTCTCCAGCTCCGGATTTACGTATTTCGGTCGTTGTTCCTGTACGAAACGAAGCAACCCATCTGGTTCAGGTGCTGGATGCGCTCCGTCAACAACAGAATGAACAAGGATCTCCCCTATCGCCCACCCGTTACGAGGTCTTACTGCTAACGAATAACTGCACCGATAACTCCCGTGAACTAGCCCGGTACTACCAGCAACAATTTCCCAGTTTTCGGTTGCTGCTGGCCGATATCTGCTTACCCGCGCCCCACGCCAACATTGGCACCGTCCGGCGACTTCTCATGAACGAAGCCTACCGACGGCTAATGAGTACGGGACATACGGATGGAATTATTGCCTCTACGGACGGCGATACGCTGGTGGACCGGCAGTGGATCAATCAGATAATCCGGGAGATTGATCGGGGAAACGATGCCGTTGGCGGCCGTATTCTAACCCAGACCAACGACAGCCCCGTACGGTTAAATTACCTGCGGGATGTTACGTACCGGACGCTGGTGGCACAGGTTGAAGCCATTCTCGACCCGCTGGCGCACGATCCCTGGCCCCGGCATTTTCAGCACTTCGGCGCTAATCTGGCGGTTACCTGCACGATGTACGAAAAAGCGGGACGGCTCCCGCTGGTGCCCCACCTGGAAGATGAAGCTTTCTACCGGGCGCTCCTGCGGCTCGACGCCAAGATTCGTAAAAGCCCCCTGGTCCGGGTCGTTACATCAATGCGGATGCAGGGCCGCGCTACGGTCGGTTTCTCGGAGCAGCTGCGTTACTGGGACACGCTCAACCGTGAAGGCAACTGCCAGCTCGCCGAACCGGCGGAAGCCGTTCTGATCCGGCTCCGGAATCGACACCGGCTGCGACGCTGCTGGCAGGCCGATCCCGCCATTGATCCAACAATACTATTACGTACTGTTGCTACCGAACTGACGCTTCCGCTGGAATGGCTTTGGAGCACCATGCGCCAGAGCGTCTATTTTGGACAACTCTGGGAGCAGGTCGAAGCCCGGCTAGCCAACGGACGCTGGGCAGCTACCTGGCCCTTTACCCCCATCACGGCTACCATCCAGGACCTCCGCGCTTTTTTAAACGATCAATACGCGTCCCACCAGTCTATGTCCGCCGAAACGTATCCGTCCAACCAGTCTCAGGGCTTTTGAAACAGGTCGAGCCGGTATTTATCCGTTCGCTGATTCAACAGATGCGCTAGCTGCCCACTGGTAACCGATTCCATGAACTGCTCGTGGACTTCATCACCCGTCAAGGGATAATCAGGAACGAAGGGCGTCCAGTGCACCAGCAGCAGGTGACCCTGGGGAACCAGATTGTCGATGAGCTGCTGCCGCAGCCGCATCAGGTCGGGCCGGGACAGGTAGTACCCTACTTCCGATAAAAGAATCAGATCGAACTGGTCAGTCGGAAACTGATTGGGCACGCTCAATTGCTCCACCGTTACGTTCGGGTAGCTGGCTAAACGCTCACGGGCGGCCTTCAGCGGCAGTTCGCTGGCGTCAACCGCCAGGAGTTTGTCGCAACGCCCGGCCAGCATGGCACTCAGCACCCCGATGGAACAGCCTATCTCGAAGGCATTGTGATACTGCGCATTGGGCAGGGCCGCCATCGTAGCCTCGTATTTGGCCTGTTCGTAAGGGCTGGTCGCGAATTGCCAGGGGTCGTCATTGGCCCGGTACACATCGTCGAAGTACGTCTGGGTTAAGGAAGGTTTGCTTGTTTCCATAGGGCGAATGTCTGTTTACGTGAGTTTCTGTTCCAGAAATAATTCCCGCGGCCGGGCAAAATGCGTCAGCAGCTCGGGGGATAAATAGAAGGCGGCAGGATCATCGTCAATCAGCCGCGTCACCTGCGATCGGTGAGCCGCGATAGCCTGGTCGCGCTGGGCCATGACCGTATCAATGGCTACCCGCCAGCCAGTCACCTCATCCTCCCGCGGCATATCGGCACCATCACCCAGTTCCCAGAGCCAGATCAGGTATTCCAGCACGCGGGGTGGATTTGATACCCGCGTAACGGCTTCATGCACGAGTTGCCAGGACGCCCGGTGGTCGGGATGGGGGTCACGTCGCCAGGGAACCAGGATGGTATCGGGTTTCTGGTGGGCCAGCAGCCGGGTTACGTACTGCACCGTATCCTCGAAACCGGGCTGGTCGGGTGTCAGCACCTGCCGATCTTTCTGGCGCATGAACGTCGCGTTCGCTTCCGGTACCCCCAGGATGTGCAGAGCCGCCAGGGCCTCGGTCTCGCGCAGGTCGCGCAGGCGGTCGGCGGGGTAACTCGGTGAGTTGGGGTGCGACAACGTCCCATCGCTCACGAACAGGACGTACACCGGCAGATCCAGTTGCCGCAGCCGGGCAATCGTGCCCCCGCACCCCAGCGATTCATCGTCGGGGTGCGGAGCTACCACCAGGGTCGTGCCCAGGCTGCGCAGATTTGTCAGCGGCTGGGCCAGGTCTTCAATAGCCTGGGCTTTCTCAACGCCAGAGGTCATGGGCAGGCAGGGAATTGGTTAATACATACTGGCCAATGTCAACCAGCGTAGCGTCGGGGGCGGGCTGCCGCAGGTACATGGTCAGATCCCGGTGGATACGCTCGAACGCCTGGGGACGCAGCAGCCCGCGAGCACCCACGCAGCGTTCAGCGAGGGGCATCACCCGCAGGCAGATTTCTTCGATGGCGGTTCGGGTCATGTTGGCGTAGGCCACAACGGTTGTCCAGTCCGCCCCTTCGGCCAGCCAGGCATCCGTTTTCTCCCCCGCCGAGCGAAGCCACTGGTTACCGGATTCGATCAGATACGCCATTTCGGCCAGGCGGGTTCGCTGCAGCACGTCGTCGGTGCGCCCCATACTCATTAGAAACTGGCGGGTGGCTTCGTAGATCGCTTCGGCACCCCCTAACTGCACGGCCGCAAACCGGATGGCGCCCCCGCTGAAATAAGGCTGCCGCAGGTACTCGCCCGGATGCCCCAGTAAATCAGTCTCCGAGAGTTCGACGTCCGTAAAGTCCATTTTGAAACTGGCCGATGCCCGCATCCCCAGCGGTTTCCAGAACTGATCGTCCTGCCTGATGGGAAGTACCCGTTCGGTGGGCACGATGGCCATTTGCCAGCCCCGCCGGTTTTCGGTCTGAATCTCGCCCGTAATGAGTGGGCGTTCAATCCAGCCCGCCCCCGAACAGAACGTTTTCGAGCCACGAAGCCGGTAGTGGCCCGCGTCCGTCCGATCAATTCCGATACCGTCCCCCGCCTGGGTATTCCACACGCTGAACAGGTGGTGATGCGCCCGTACCTCCGTGTACCAACGCGCCCGCTGGTCGGGACTGGCATACAGATGAATCAGGTATAAGGCGTTGATGTGCCCTTCGTACACGCGGCCAACCGCCAGGTTTGCCCCGCCGATCCGCTTCAGCAATTTCAGCAGCTGGGGCGTCGTTGGCCTTGCAAAGTCCAGCGGTCCGCCGGGTAACGTAACGGCCAGCAGGCCAGCGCCAGCCAGTTCGGCAAACGCATTGACCGGAAAATCGCCTTCTACGTCCGTTTCGGGAGCCAGTTCGGCAATCCGGCGCAGGAGCGTATCGAAGGCTGGTCCCTGCAGGGAAATACTTGCCGACGAGAAAGTGGGATCAGACGGGAGAATCGGGGAAGGTGGGGTAAAATACGGGTCCATATCGATACAAGCCGGGAACCCTGTCGATTGTTTGCGAACCGATTCGTCCGGTTAGCTTCCGGTTCAGCGGTTGATATACTGCACTGTGCAGTTGCCGTCTGCAAGCGTCAGTTTGGTAACAGCACCATAATCGAGATTCAATCGATAGGCATTGGCCAGGGGCAGTTCCAGCAGGATAGCCAGCAACGCCCGGATAACACCTCCGTGCGCCACAACCAGCACCGACTGTCCCGTATGCGTTTTTTCCAGCGGCAGCACCTGCTCCTCCCAGAACGCCCGCACCCGCCCGGCCAGATCCGTAAAATTCTCGCCGTTGGGCGCGGCTACCGACACGAAATCCGCCATCCAGCTGTCGAGTTGCGCACGATCCATAGCGTCCCACGGCTTCATCTCCCAATCGCCGAAGAAATACTCCTTGAGCCGGTCATCATAACGAACCACCGATGGCGAATCGACGCCCGGCGTGGATTCGCCCGTCGATTCCATGCCGGGCTTATCTACTAGTCGAGTCTGCCCCGGAGCTACCTCGATCTGACTACCCATCAGCGTCTTTGCCAGGTCCTCTGCCAGTTGCCGGCACCGGCTTAACGGAGACGAAAATACGACCGCCGGATTTTCCGGCAAATGCCGCAGCAGGTGATCCCGCTGCTCGTCGTACGTATCAGCGAGGGGCACATCTGTCTGCCCGTAGGCAACACCCCGTTCAACAGCAACTTCCGTATGGCGGATTAGGTAGATGGTCATAAAAAAGGGAGGAAAGGGACGAGGGGGAGGAAGGGGACGAAAGGGAAGGAGAGCTGGACGGAGGAAAGGAAAAAGGAACAGGAAAGCATACTACGTCCTTATGAATATATAAGTCCACATACACACCTTCCTTTTCTCTCCCTCGTCCCTTTCCTCCCCTTCCTCCTTAAACCGACACCCACAACAACGATACAAATGATAAATACAGAATGACTT
Source organism: Spirosoma sp. KUDC1026 (assembly GCF_013375035.1). Taxonomy (NCBI): domain Bacteria; kingdom Pseudomonadati; phylum Bacteroidota; class Cytophagia; order Cytophagales; family Cytophagaceae; genus Spirosoma; species Spirosoma sp. KUDC1026. The sequence goes on from NZ_CP056032.1 coordinate 3,728,387, forward strand.
CGGTGAGTTGCTGGGTGGCGCCCAGGCAGTCGCCGGTGTAACCACCGATCCATTTATTGAAAAACCAGATCAGGCGCCAGCGAACCAGCCACAGAGGAATCAGAAAAGTCAGGTAAATCCAGAGTTCGGTGTAAATAACCAGGGCTACCAGAGGAGCCAGCCCCAGGATGGTAGCTGCCAGTAACTGGCCAGTGGTGAGTCCCTGGGCAACGGGTTTCGCCTTGCTATCTTCGGCGTCTTCGCGGGCGTAGGGCAGCGCCCGGATCACCGTTACGGCCATGAGCCGACTGACACTATGCGCCGATACGTATTTCAGGGCAACGCCCCAGCCGAACGCTTCTACCGACAGCAGCGCCTGCAGGGCAAAAAACTTGACCGCCAGCAGCAACCCCAGCCCGACCAGGCCATACGTCCCCAGCCGACTATCTTTCATAATAGTCAGGATCTTCTGTTTGGTCCAGCCCCCCCCGAAGCCGTCGCAGACGTCCGCAAAGCCGTCCTCATGAAATGCCCCCGTGATCCAGATCGTCGCGATCATGCTGAACAGTATGGGCAAAAACTGGGGCGGAAACAACACCGTACCCAGCCAGTACGTACCAATTCCCACCGCGCCCACCAGCCAGCCAATGACCGGCAGAAACAACGTAGCGCGGTTCAGCGCATCGGGCGCGTGGTCAATTCCTTTCGGAACCGGCAGCCGCGTATAAAATAGCAAAGCCGTAAAAAACAAACGCATAGGCAGTTATTCACTCATTCGCAATTCACTTAGTAAAGAACGTCCATCGTGGCCATCTCGTTGAGCATGTTCACGGCGGCCTGCACCAGCGGATAGGCCAGTGCGCAGCCGGTGCCTTCGCCCAGCCGCAGATCAAGATGAAGCAGGGGTTTGGCGTTCAGGTAGTCGAGCATAAGCCGGTGACCAGCCTCGTCCGACTGGTGGCAGAAGATACAGTTCGCCCGAACGGACGGTACCAACGCCTGCGCTACCAGCAGCGCCGATGTGGCAATAAAGCCATCCACCAGAATAACCATGCCGTTCTCAGCCGCCTGAATCATGCCCCCCGCTATGGCCGCAATTTCCAGCCCACCCAAAGCCGCCAGAATGGCCATCGGATCGGTCAGGTGAACGTAGCGGTCGGCGACAGCCTGTAGGATGGTGCGCTTCTGCCGCAGGCCCGCTTCGTCCAGCCCAGTGCCCCGACCAATGCATTCCTGGAGGGGCCGATTCATGAACCGGTGCATCAACAGGGCGGCCGATGAGGTATTGCCAATACCCATTTCGCCGAAGCCAACGACGGTACAACCGCGGTACGCCACCCCATTAACCAGCGTTTTACCGGCATCCACGGCCGCAGCGCACTCGTCGGCCGTCATGGCGGGTTCGTAGCGCATGTTCCGGGTACCGGGGCTGACTTTAAACTTCACAAACTCGGGCGTATTCTCGGCAAACGTACCGTCGACGCCCACATCGCACACCAGCAGGTTCAGACCATTCTGGCGGCAGAACACGTTGATGGCGGCTCCCCCCGCGATAAAATTCTGGACCATGCCGTAGGTGACGGCAGCCGGATAGGCACTGATTCCCTCGGTGGTCAGGCCGTGATCACCGGCGAAAACCAGCAGGTGGGGATTATCTAAAACGGGCGTTTCAGTTTGCTGGATCAGGGCAACCTGAACGGCCAGTTCTTCCAGTTGGCCCAGTGCGCCCAGTGGTTTAGTCTTTCCGTCGATACGTTGGCGGACACGCTGCTCCAGGGTGGTATCAGTACTACTCATCGTAAAAAAACTAGGCAGCAAAAATCGACAATATTACCTGTATCTACAGCCTTTTGCGAAAACTTATTCCTGCCTGTCCGCTTATCATTACCCGCAACCATTCATCAATTACAGAGACCACTCAATATATTTAGACAAGTGACTAATTATTTAGTTAGACATTTGACTAACTATTCAACTATCAGCTAATGAATACGCTGTTCAAAGCGCTCAACGATCCCACCCGACGGCAGATTCTGGACCTGCTGCGCGAGCGCGATCTTAACGCCGGAGAAATCGCGGAGCAGTTCGATATGAGCAAGCCCAGCATTTCGCACCACCTCGATCTGCTCCGGCAGGCGGGCCTGGTTGAATCCGTTAAGCAGGGGCAGTTCATTACGTACTCCCTGAACACGACCGTACTGGACGAGCTCCTGGCCTGGCTGATGAGCATCCGGCAGCCTGATACGCCCGCGCCCGTCGATACTCCATCCTCGCATTCCTAAGTCGTTACGTCGTTCATTTCTTCTCCCTTTTTCTGCTATGAAAACCTCCTCCGCCCGTGAATGGCTTATGGCTGGTTTGCTGCTGGCCCCCTACGCGTATCTGGCCCTGATCTGGACCCAGCTTCCTGATACCATCGCGACCCATTTCGACCTGCACGGCCGTCCCAACGACTGGATGGGCAAGGGCAGTGCCGCGTTGCTGATGGGTGGCCTGTCGCTGTTTCTCTACCTGCTCCTACGGTTTCTGCCCCATATCGACCCGCGCAATCAGGTGCAGACCAGCAACTACCAGAAGCTACGTCTGGTAGTCACCGGCTGTTTTTCCGGCATTACGGGCTGGCTCTGGTACGTAGCGGCCCGGCCCGCTCAGAGCGAGTCGCTGGCGGGTGTACTGCTGGCGCTGGTTGGCGTGATGATCGCCGGGATCGGCAATTACCTCACGACGGTCAAACCCAACTGGTTTGTCGGCATCCGGACACCCTGGACGCTGAGCAGTGATACGGTCTGGCGCCGGACTCACCAGCTCGGCGGCCGCCTGATGGTAGCCGGTGGATTACTGGCGGGTGCCCTCGCCCTGCTGCTCCCCGCCGAATCGCGCCTGTGGGCGTTTATAGCCGTTGTGCTGCTGACGTCGCTGGTTCCGGTGGTGTATTCCTACGTCTATTTCCGGCAGGAAAAAACCCGGTAATACAGATTTTTCTTCGACAGGGTTCCCCCTACTAACGTTGTCCCATATTTCTCAAACTCTCCCGGCTCATGTTCCTTTCCTCCTTCCCGCTACGGCGGAGCGCCCCTATCCTCCTCCTTCTTCTCTCCTGCCTGTCGGCGCTGGGACAGACCGAAGAGTCCATCCGCTACGCCATTACGCAACCCGCCAACGCCAGCCTGACGCTGGAAGGCACGCTGACCCTGCCCGACGGGGCAACTAAACCGGTACCGGTCGTGCTGCTGATTGCGGGCTCCGGCCCCACCGATCGCGACTGTAACAGCGCCACTGGACTCAAATCGGACGCGTTCAAAATGCTGGCGGATAGTCTGGCACAGCAGGGCGTTGCCGTGGCCCGCTACGACAAACGGGGTTCTGGCAAAAATCTCTTCCTGGCGGCTAACGTGCTGAAGCCACAGGAGCACCGGTTCGATTTTTACGTGAGCGACGCCATTGGGTTCATTCGGCAGTTGCAGGCCGACAAGCGATTCTCGGGCGTTTTTGTGGCGGGGCACAGCGAAGGCTCGCTGGTAGGCATGCTGGCTGCCCGTCAGACCAATGCCAACGGATTTATCTCGCTGGCGGGCGCAGGCCGTAACATTGCCGATGTTATGAAGGAACAGGGCCGACGGCTGGGGAATCCCGCCGATGTTCAGGCCGACGTCGATGCGGCTCTGGATTCGCTGAAACAGGGGTACCCGGTGCATCCCAGAAACCCACTCCTGAAAAGTCAGCTATCGCCCGCTGCGCAGCCGGGTCTGATCTCATGGATGAAATACGACCCGGCGACCGAACTGAGCGCCTACCCTAAACCAGTGCTGATCGTTCAGGGACGCAAAGATCTGCAGGTAAGCGTCGCCGACGCCGAACGGCTAAAGGCGGCCAATGCTGCTGCCCGGCTGCTCCTGTTCGATGACATGAATCATATCCTGAAAAACGTGGCCAGAACCAGCCAGACGGATAACTTTAAAACGTATAACAATCCGACCCTGCCCCTCACGCCCGGCCTGGCAACGGCTATTGCGCAGTTTGTGAAGCAGTAGGATAGACACAAGCAGAAGTGACTTTTACCTCCCCCTCCTAATTTTCTAGGAGGGGGTCGGGGGTGGTAACCAGCGGAAAAAGAGAATACAAGGACTGCAGGTTATCCGAATGACAAAACTACTAGCTAGGCCAACTCCTTTCTTACCCGTTCGAGCAGGGTTTTGGTGGTCTTGATGCCCTCGGCCACCGGGAGGTAGCCGCTTTCAGGGCTGTACATGTTCATCAGGCCGCCTTCGTATTCGATGCCGACATAACCCGTGAAACCGGCGTCTTTGATGATCTTGAACATTTTCCGGAAATCCGTTTCGGTTTCGTTGCCCTGCGCGTCGAACTTGTGGGTCTTGGCGCTGATGCCTTTAGCGTAGGGCATCATCTTTCGCACCCCCTCGTAGCGGTCGTACTCCTTCAGGCAGCGGGTACTCATGATTCCTTTGATGTCCTGCGTTTCGGGTTTGCTGCGCTGCTGGCAGAAGTTACCGAAATCGGGCAGCAGCCCCGCATTGGGCATGTTAACCGCTTTCAGAACGCCCACCAGCCAGTCGATGTCGGTGGAGTTGCCGAAATGGTTTTCGACGATTACGTTCAGTTTGTGGTTGGTGGCATATTCTAGTAGTTTATGGTAGCCATCGGCCGCGGCTTTGGCGGCCTCCTCAGCGGGGTCGTCGGGCGTACCCGACATGGCTTTGGACGTATCACCCAGATTAACCCGGATGGCCCCGCAACCCAGCGCGGTAGCCGCGTCCAGCCAGGGCCGGTGTGCTTCCACCGCCTGTTTGCGCTTACCGGCATCCAGATCGGCCAGGTTCGCGCCGTCCACCATGATCAGGTTATTTTTCATGCCCAGATCATCGACGCGCTGTTTCAGCTCCTTCAGGTAGGCCGGATCGGTGTGCTTGTCGTTGAAGAACATGGATACGTACTCAAGTACGTTGACGCCAAAGTCTTTTTTGGCGCGGGCCGGAAAATCCAGGTTGCTCATCTTCCCGGACATGATCTCGGGAAAGAACGAGAATTCGGCCAGCGAAATTTCAAACGTAAACGGTTTGATGGCTGGCTCGGCAAGGGTTTCGGTTGGTAACATGGGCGACAGGCTAAGCCCGGCAGCGACCAGGCCAAGCTGGTTCAGAAACTGACGACGGGATGGGTTCATAGGTTATATATAAGGAAACGCGCGCACGCGCCTGTAACCTACGAAATCACCCGCCGACTCGCAAACATCCCCTTCTTTTTCGCAGTTTCGGGCCTAGTTTTCTCAACCCAGCGGTACGGAGACTGGCGGAGAATGACGATGTAATCGCCGTTCTCATTTCGATTTCATCGACTGGGTGTAAAGAACGGCAAGGCTTCGCCCCTGCCCTTCGCTCCCAGCCCCTTGCCAATCCAATACGTCTATCGTCTTTCTTCTCAGGTCTATCTGTGAAGTACAGCCCCTGCCCTTCGCCCCCAGCCCCACACCAATCCAATACGTCTATCGTCTTACGTCTTTCTTCTCAGGTCTATTTATGAGGTACAGCCCCTACCCTTCGCCCCCAACCCCACGCCCGCCCCTAATTGGCAGAGTAGTAATTCAGATACGTAATGAGCCGCTCAAACTGCTGCTGCTCGTGGGGATTCTGCGTCTGCTGCCAGAACAGATGCCGGTACCCTTCCATCAGCCCGCTCCAGTGGGGATTATGGTTCAGTTGTGCCGTAATGAGTCCTTTATAGCAGCGGTGCGTCTGATTGTACACGTACGGACTGGCCTGGTGAATATCCCGGTTGAGCAGCGAATCGACCCCGGCCAGCGTATTAGTCGTTGCCAGAAAATCAAACCCGCTGGTCAGAAAAAACTGTTCAATCTGCCGACACGCCCGTACCAGTTCCTCACCGGAGTGAATGGTGTACCGAAAAAAAGGAGCGCCGGTGAACTTACCGATCGACAGCAGCAAGGTATTGGCTTCGGCCTGGTAATCGAGCGGATTATGCAGAAACTGCTGGGCGATCTGCTCAACCTGCTCGTTCCGGCAGCCGAAGTTCACGTCCAGAATAGTTTCGGGGCCGTAGAACGTGGGCGAGAGAATGATGTTCTGAAAGCCCGTGTCGACCTGACGGCGGAACTGTTTCCGCTGGGGCAGCAGGACGAACTGGTGCTGACCAAAGAACGGCATCAGTTGTCGGTACAGCTCGGTTTCAAACGAAAGGGTTGCCATACGTATAGGGAGAAAAGAGGAACGTTGATGACTAGTTATTCTGTGATCAGCGGGATCACCTGAACCACCACGGACCGGTTGACTGCGCCGGGCAGGCCACTTCACTCATTGGCCCCCGCGGTTCGTTTGGTCTGGTATCTGGTTACGTAACCACGTGTTCACTAATAAGTTTATACTATTTAACCAAAAAGTACCAGATTATTACTTTCTACTGATGAACTAAATGCCATCTGATGAAGTTATATTGAACACGCCCGAATGGGAGTGTCAATCTGGGGACGACCGGAATTGACAGCTTGCAGAGGTCGCGGGTAAGCATGCCGGGAGTTGATGGTATTTCCCGTCCAAACAAATCATCAAAACAATAACTGGCGAATATAACTACGCCATGGCTGCCTAATCCGGAGGATTAAGCACTAGCCATCGTCCCCCCGGCCTACGTGCTGCTGGCTGGATCAGGGGGCGTCGACACGCAGCGCTGGCTCGGTTTATGGTGTTAACGGCTGAGTAAGACACAAGCACCTACGGATGAGGGTCGGTCTGACGCGAACCTGCCTGATTCCCGACAATTCCAATCGCGGCTAAGCATGTAGAAGGCACGACGAGTTCCTTGACTGGACGAGAGTTCGAATCTCTCCGTCTCCACAAAAACCCCGAAATTTCTTGGATTTCGGGGTTTTTTATGTTCGTAGAGTACCTGTCCTTGCAACATTCTTGAATGAATAGTTTATCGGTAGCATACTATAAACTCATTTTACATTACTCATTTATCGAATAAGCTTTAATTTAACACTCATATGAAATACTAGGGGGTACATCTTTAGATCGTCACAAAATCACTAAATAAAAGCTGAATGATACGAATTTTATATGACGAACACGGAGGTTATCACCAAGATTTGTTCGTCAAGATTGAAGAACGCCCCTCACGCGTACTGATAGCTGATTCCACTTGGCTAGGTAGCTTTTTTTATCCTCTTGATGAAGATGAAAGTACATTGTTGCTAGATGAGGAGCAACGCTTGATAGAGGAAAGGAAAGACATTTCCCGGTTAATCAATCTGTGGATCAGTCTCTTAACTTCCGAACAGGCCACCTGTTACTTACCGGTTGACTTAGGAGACCAAAGCAGCTCAGCACTCCAAATTACAAAAGCCAAAAAGCTTTATCAGGTTAGGGAAGTATACACCGAAGACATTGTCGATGGAACGCCAGAAGCCTATTTTTTGGCTAACCAGTCTGCTGTTAATTGGAAGACAAGCGATAATTATGAATGGAAAATCTCACAGAAAGCGATACTAACTGGATTAAACTGGAGCCTAGCCCGATTAGAACTACCGATTGTCCCTCTGATTTACGATTAGCTTGCTTGTTTTTATGAACGGCAAGTAGTCCACAACTTGAGGTACACGGCATATACACAAGCAACTAAATAACTAATAACCAAGTATTTAAATAAAAAGGTAGAGCTCTCTGTCTCCATAAGAATCCCAAAAACAGTTTGTTTTCGGAGCTTTTTATGCCTCTGACGTGGTACCTCTGTAGAAGTAATAAGCTGACGAAACACTCGAGTGTATATTTGCACCTTCTCTAAACGTAAAGCGGTACGGGTGACGATTCTGCAACTTACTTAGTTTTGATCAGTCTTATATTCGCTAGTTTGAGCGGGCATTTTGGAGTTATAATCAAGATTCATTGCAGATTTTTACACGTAATTGGCACTTCCAAATACGCCAATCGACATCTTGGCCTTCGCCGATTCTTCGGCCGATGCCCGTTTAGCCCCTACCAGCTTCTCCAGCATCTTCACCGTCGACTGCTGCTGGCGTATCAGTGCTGCATATCCATAGACACAAAAAAACCGGCGCGGGGCCGGTTTTGGAAGGACATCAGAAAACTATGCCTTGAAATTCTTAATAACTGTAAGATGCGTAGTTAGTATTTTCCTGAAAGCCTTTTTTAAAGAAGTTGGATTTTTAGGAGCTGGCGCTCCATTCTCGTAGACAATTACTTCAGCATGAGCGTAATTACATTCTTTGGGGTCATGTTCCACAACAAAAGTAAAAACTCTTTCTCCTGAATCATTTACCTCTATTGTGAATTTACTGTCTTCGTGACGAAGGTCTTCAACACTTAATGAAAGGATACCATTATCTGGAAAGTGATTACCTTCATCGTCATACAATACATCTTCTGGACTTTCGCAAAGAGATGATCTATTATACGAGTCATTTTCCAGCTTGAATAGTGAAGAAGATGCTTTCGAATCATCTTTTAACCATTCTTCCTTGTTACCTTCAATTCGGAAACGCCGATATAAATCTTCTTCGTTTTTAACTTCTGTTACCTCTCTACCGCCAGTGTGTAGATGCGTAGGTATACCAAGTGCCGTACATCTATCTTCGTTAACCGACATGCAGTTTTAAGCTAACTTTTCAACTATTTTATTATAAAAAGTATTATGGTCTAGGTCCCAAGCTGAAATTTTTCTGCCGTTTTTTATCAAAAGCACAATTTCGCCATTTACCAAAAACTCAATCGAATATTCGATTGAGTTTTTGGTAAACTCTATCATTAAATCGCCCTCATCTGATCTATTTATAAAATCAGCAACAATACCTCGATCACTTAAGAGCCGAATTGTTTCCCAAGGCAATAAAGAAATTTCGTCAGGTAAATCTTGTTTGATAACGTTTGAGAGTCGTCTATTTTGATCTCTCAATTGTCTTTCCATTGCTTCTATTCTAAGAGCAGCATGATCAAAGTTTTCATAAGTACCGTTAGTGATTTGAGACAAATCGTTACGGATTCTACTTGCTTGTACACTCGGTGTACCTATGGTTGCGGATGAAAATCCCACAATCAACAAAGCTACTTTTACAGCTTCGTTTTTATTTTGCTGGCGCTTTACAGCAGCCAGAGCAGGTTTTATTTCAAGCGTTTCCATAATTAACATTATTTAAGAGTGGCTTCAACAGCTTCGTCGTACTGCCTTAGTTTATCGTCGAGCCAAGCACGCATTTCTCTTGCAGTATCCATATCCATTATCACTCCGAAATGGAACTCTCTTACTGCACCGTTTTTTCCCTCCCTATCTACTTCCTTCATTTCCACTTTATCCTGATCCTGTTGGTTCGCAACGTAGGATATTTTAGTAGGGATGGGAATACGCTCACTGAAAAAGTCAATGTTCAACTGCCCTCGTGGAGTGAAACCACCAAAAACACCATTTATGTAAGCAGTTCGAAAATCACCACTTTTAATAAAGTGTATGTCAACCTTGTTTGGCTCTTGTGGCATCATAGTACAGCTGAATACTGAGCTTTAGTACAAGTATCACTTGATAAAAGTTTGCAAAACTTACTAAGTCTTTCCCGAAAGGGCGCGCAAAATTACTTTTTTCTGGTCAAAAAAGAAAGATCATGCGCTTTCATAGGTCTATAAGAACCCATTGAGGCTATTTATACTCACTTCTTACTCCTCCCTATTCCCCTGCTCCGGCTTATCCAGAATCATCTGCCGGAACGTATCGATGGCTTCCCGAAAGGCCCATGCTTGGTGCTCGGCTAGCGGATCTGTCTGTCAGTCAGATCGCGGTAGGTTGTCGGGCAGGCTCAGGTACTGCTCCAGAACCAAAGCCAGGTAAGCCGCGTCGATCTGCGCGGTGTGAAGATGAGCACGAAAGTCCGTAAACGTATCGGGTATCGATATTCCCATTAGCTGTTTTTAGTGAATGGTTAATTTGATCAAAAAAAGACCGCCCACCTGGTAAAGTGGTCAGTCGTTTCTGGATTTTTCATTACTATAGTTCTGGAACGTTTCAAAATTTTCGGATAATCAGTTCAAAACTATGTTTAGTCCTTTAACAGACAAACTTCCTCCGATTCGGAATACTAACCGCCTTCCATCGGAGCAGGCAGAATATCAGTCCCAGAAGAACAGTGCTTACTTTCTGGCGTACACGCGTAAGTCATAGCCATTTCTTTTAAGCCGGAGTGACAATCGTTTTGCGGAAATTTTACCGGATGCACCCGCCGTAGTTGGTGGGCTAAAGGAGTAGCTGGCAGCGTTTGGGTCAGGTGTCAACCTGGTTCTTACGCCATAACTGTTACCTGCTACGTGCTTTCCTGCTGGCAGAAACGTCACTTGTTCCGATAGCAAAATCTCGTGGCTATTCAGATACATAACGCGTACCGTATTAGTAGCATACCCCGCCTTGTTGATACCCGTCTTCGACCAAAGCGTATCGCCATTTACCATCTTGTAGTCGACCTGGTAGATACCTTCCAGGGGTCTGTCGGGCTCCGGCCCGTACAGCGTATAGACGTGCTTGTGCTCAGGACGGCCTCCAGCCAGCAGCGCCAGAAAAAGACAGGGAACGAGAGTACGCATACGTATTCGGTTGAGTGTGGTCTGACCGATACTGGTCAGGTAATGATACGTACCAATCAGGAAAACACCAGGAACCCGTCCGGAAAAGCTACCCAAGCCGCATGGATTTAGGAGCCTTTGTCTGGTTGTAGTCCTGAACGATCAGGCGCAGAATCTCCATATCCCGGGGACACTGCCGGGCAAATTCGTCCCAGTGGGTCAGCGTCAGTTGCTCCGGCATCTCGACCACCGCAACGATACAGTCCCAGAACGCATCCCAGCTGACACCGTACCAGTCGGGAAACTGGAGTTCGGTTTTGAACAGCTGATGCAGATCTGCTTTGGTGGTTATTCCGGTTAAATCGATGGTCATGGTGTCTTTGTATGAAACTGTCTGGTCAGGCTATAACCTTATCCAGACCGAATTGGTCAGAGAAATCAGCTGAAAGCAACTGCCGGTTTAAACCAACAGGGGTTAAATCGGGTCCGTATCACTACCTAACCGCTGTTGGGTATCAAATCCGGCGGGCAGGCTGTACCCGGTTGAACAGACACCGGACAAAACACGATCCTAAACCTTATGATTATGAAAAACGTCGTTGCAGGCTGGGTATTCCTGACGCTACTCGGGTTGGTCGCCCGCGCTAACGCCCAACCCAGTCAGGTACGTACCATTTCGGGAACGGTCACCGAAGAGACCACCCAGACCCCGCTGCCGGGTGTCGTCGTGGTCATCAAAGGCACGACCAACGGCACCACTACGGACCAAAAAGGATTTTATACGCTGGATGTCCCCGTCGGTACTACCCGACTGATCTTCAACCTGATCGGTTACCAACGGCAGGAAATCACCCTGGGCAAACGGCAAACGATCGACGTAACACTGATTCCCGATACCCATACCCTGAGCGAAGTCGTTGTAACGGGTTATTCGACCCAGTCCAAACGAAGTGTTGTGGGCAGCGTAGCGACATTTGGCCCTCAACCCCGCTATTACCGGCCCCAGACGAACCCCGCCACCGAAAGCTATGAGGCAACGAAGGAAACCGGTTTTCAGGATGTTCACCACCAGCCCCTCACAACCTTCTCCGCCGACGTAGACCGGGCTTCCTACAGCAACATCCGTCGGCTGCTCAACACCGGACAGCGCCCGCCCAAAGATGCCGTCCGGCTGGAAGAGATGATTAATTATTTCAACTACCAATACCCACAGCCAACCGGCGAAGCGCCCATGTCCATCACCACCGAGCTGACCGAATCTCCCTGGAATACGGGCCTGCAACTGCTGCGGGTCGGGCTGCAGGCCCGTCGCATCAACAACGACAGGCTCCCTCCGTCGAATCTGGTTTTCCTGCTGGACGTATCGGGATCGATGAACGACGCCAATAAACTCCCTCTCGTACAGGCCTCCCTGAATCTACTGGTCGATCAGCTCCGTCCCACCGACCGGGTGGCCCTTGTCGTTTACGCGGGAGCGGCCGGGCTGGTGCTGCCGCCCACGCCGGGCGATCAACCGCAACGGATCAAAGATGCCATCAACCAGCTCCGGGCGGGCGGCTCCACGGCCGGCGGAGCGGGTATCACCCTGGCCTATCAGGTCGCCAGGGATAACTTCATAAGCAACGGAAACAACCGGGTTATTCTGGCAACCGACGGTGATTTCAACGTCGGCGTTGCGGATACCGGCGAGCTGCAACGGTTGATCGAGGACGAACGTAAAACAGGTATTTTCCTGAGTGTATTGGGCTTTGGCATGGGTAATCTGAAAGATGCGAGGCTGGAAACGCTGGCCGACAAAGGCAATGGCAACTATGCCTACATCGATAATCTGCCGGAAGCCCGCAAGGTGTTCATCAATGAATTTGGCGGTACGCTGTTTACGGTGGCCAAAGACGTTAAATTACAACTGGAGTTTAACCCCGCTCACGTACAGGCTTATCGGCTGCTGGGGTACGAAAATCGCCGGTTAGCTAACGAAGATTTCAAAAACGATCAGAAAGACGCGGGCGATCTGGGGGCAGGTCACAGCGTAACGGCCCTTTACGAGCTGATTCCGACCAGCGCGAAAAGCCCGTATCTCGCCCGACCCGACTCGTTAAAATACCAGCAGCCCGTTGCGACTACGGCCGCTGTTCGATCGGGCGAACTGGTAACGCTGAAGGTCCGTTATAAGCAGCCCGCCGATTCGGTTAGTCAGGAGCTTCAGCACGTGGTTAAAACCCAGGCAATCCCGTTCAGTGAAGCAACGCCTGATTTCCGGTTTGCGGCTGCCGTCGCTGAATTTGGCCTGCTGCTCGGCGAGTCCGCCTATAAAGGATCGGCCCGGTATGGGCAGGTCGTTAAACTGGCAAAAGGGGCGCTCACGAACGATTCGGAAGGGTATCGCAGCGAGTTTGTGCGCCTGGTCAAAACAGCATCCGGGCTGGTATCGTCAGGCGAGGTGGTTGACGAAGAAGGCAACTGATGAGTTGGGTTGTCATTCTGACATTTGTGCAACCCACCCAAACACGGAAAGGCAACTCTAACCAACAGATAGCACAAGTCAATGATACGTATTGAGCCGGGTAAGATGGCTAGCTGATAATGCCTGAACAAAAGCCGGTAGGGCTGGTTTGGAAAAATTGTACCGGGTTCGACACCCGACTAAATATCGATACGGAATGACATACGTTGCCGCCGACTTTTTGCCCTTACCCTATAATCCCTCCTATGAGCAGCCGGAACCGGACGAAGCCCAGACCATCCGGGAGATCATCGACACCATGGCGGAGATCCAGCAGAAAACCTACCAATCGCAGGGACACGCCATCCGGAGTGTGCACGCCAAAGGCCACGCGCTCCTGAAGGGAGAGTTTCAGGTGTTTGATAACCTGCCCGCCTACCTGGCGCAGGGACTGTTTGCCAAACCCGGCACCTACCCCATCGTCGCCCGTATCTCCACGCAGCCGGGCGACGTACTGCCCGACAGCGTTTCAACGCCCCGTGGCATTTCCATCAAGGTGTCGGGGGTGGCAGGCGAGCACCTGCCCGGCGCCGATGAACTGGACACGCAGGATTTCATCGTGGTAAACAGCCCCGTGTTTCCCCAGAAGCTAAAGGATTTCCTGAGCGGCCTGAAACGGTTTGACGCGCTGACCAATAAGGCGGAGGGCTTCAAGGAAGGGCTCTCCAAGGTACTGCGTACCGCTGGTGAAGTGGTCGAAAATCTGGGTGGCTCCGATGCTGGCATCATGCCCGGTATGGGCGGGCAGTTGGCTACGCATCCCATGGGCGACAGATACTATTCGCAGGTGGCTTATCTGTACGGCGATTACATGGCGAAGTTCTCGCTGACGCCGGTATCCCCCAACCTGACCGCTCTGAAAGACCAGTCCATCGATATTGACAGCGACGATAACGCCCTGCGTCATCTGCTGCAGGATTTTTTTGCCACCAACGGCGGGGAATGGGAGTTCGGCGTACAGCTCTCGACCGATATTGAGAAGATGCCCATAGAGGATGCGTCGGTCGAATGGTCGGAGGACGAGAGCCCGTATATCATCGTCGGGAAGCTGACGATTGCTCCCCAGGACTCCTGGACCGACGAACGGGTTGCCGTAGTGGATGATAAAATGTCTTTCAGCCCCTGGCACGGGCTGGCGGCCCATCGTCCGTTAGGGGTCATTCAGCGGGCGCGCCGGGCCTCTTACCAGGCATCGGCTGATTTCCGCCGGGGCCTGTACGGGAAAACGTCGAACCCGGATGACGTGAAATAACAGGTTCCTAATACCGAAATGAGCACCAGACCGCTGCCCGCCGATCCTGCCGGGCAGCGGTCTGGCATTTCAGGCCGGGCAGACGAGAGCTGGGCCCGTAACCACGACCAACACCGTCCTTCGGACGGATGTCCCAACTGCGGTTTCAGGTCCAACTTGCTGGTCTGGTTGTCCGCTCGGCGATTTTCATGCGGAAACAGCTGCGGATTGCCAGCGCTCATTGCCCTGACTATCCAAAATTTACCGCCCCGCGCAGCAGGTTACCCGGGTAGCGGCTTTCCGGATAAACGTTTCATCCTGAACTATCCCAGGCCCATCCGGTGTTCTTCCATTCACACAGCCGCCTTCCACCCGACCGGCAAATCGTTTACTGTTCCATGAAATCGACACATACTGACTGGCCAATAGACACCTTTGTGTGAGGGCCCTGTTTTCAGTAATTCGCTGTCCGGACGTTTACCCACTACGGATTAACCTGTTTCATTTTCACAATTTCCTCTGACAATTCTATCATGACACACGTACTGGCTTTCTGGCAGCTGATGACCGCAGGCATAACGCGGCTTCGCTCAGAAACCACCCTGCTGGTAACATTCCTGTTGGTACTGTCGCGGACGGCCCCGTTCGCCCAGGCACAGTCGGCGCCCGGTCCTTTTCCGGTGCCGCAAAACATTCCGAACCAGCTATTTTACCTGCAGCGCGATCCGAATACAAACACCATTATCTGCGCCTTGAACGTGAAAGACGGGAAACTGGTCACGAGCGATCCGGTGCACGTATACTGGATCCGGTACGCCGAAGACAGACAGCCCGAAGAGCTGAACTACATTCAGAAAACCTTTGCCTACGGCATCAAATCCCGGCCGCTGGGTAACGGCCAGTACGAGCTGAACTTTGTCTCCTACAAGAAGCTGCCGCTACGTCTGGCCCGCTCCGAGCGCGACAATGCCTATTACGTGTTCGCTAACGTAAACCAGAAGAAGATACAGATCAGACGGCTCTATCTTCGGATTGAAGGCGGCACCATGTGGATTCCTAATGTGAAATACCTTCAGTTGGAGGGGATTAATACGGCCACGGGCGAAAACGTCATTGAGCGTATCCCGATTTCGGTGCCGAAGGCCGATACGTCGGCTTAAGGCACCTGGCAAAAACAGCAAAGCCGTCCGGAGTCATACCGGACGGCTTTGCTGTTTTATCAACGTTCTATTTCCCGGCGATGCGGTACAACCGTCCCTGATCAGTGATGGCGTACAGCGCGCCGTCTTTGCCCTGGGTAATGTCCCGGAAACGCTGCGTTTCATCGGCCAGCAGTCGTTCTTCACCCACGACCTTGTTGTTTTCGATTACCAGCCGGGCAATGTGCAGCCCGCTGAGCGTACCGACGAAGAGGTTGTTTTTCCACTCGGGCATGAGGTCACCGGTGTAGAACGTCATCCCGCTGGGTGATACCGACGGGTCCCAGTAGTAAATCGGCTGTTCGAGTCCGTCCTTCTGCTGAATGCCTTCGCCTACTTTCTCCCCGCTGTATTCGATGCCATACGTAATGGTGGGCCAGCCATAGTTTTTGCCGGCCTCGATCCGGTTGATCTCGTCACCTCCGCGGGGACCAAATTCACCTTCCCACAGATCGCCCGTGACGGGGTTGATGGCCAGGCTCTGTACGTTACGGTGACCGTAGGAGTACAGCTCCGGGCGGGCGTCAGCTTTACCGATAAATGGGTTGCCCGTTACAGGTTTGCCGTCGGTCGTGATCCGGATTACCTTGCCCAGGCCCGAGTTGATCGACTGCGCCTGCGGCCGGGTCACTTTATCCGAGCGCTCACCGGTGCTGATGAACAGATTCCCCTGCTTATCGAACAGAATACGGCCGCCATAGTGCAGGTTCCCTTTGTAGCCCGGGGTGGCCCGGTAAATAACGGTAGCGCCTTCGATCTTCTTTTCATCGGCCGACAGTTTCCCTTTGGCTACTGCCGTCAGATTACCGCCTGAGGTGGCTTCCGAGAAGACCCAGTACACCATTCTGCTTTTCTCGAAATCAGGGGCGGTCCGGATTCCCAGCAATCCCCCCTGCCCCGACGAATTCACGGCCGGGATGCCGGTGATGGGTTCGCTTACCTTACCATCCGTCGTAGCGATCCGCATCGCTCCTTCGCGTTCAGTGATGAGAAAACGGCCGTCGGGCAGGCTGGTAATCCCCCAGGGAAATTTGAGCGCTTCGGTCAGCACTTTGCCTTCGTATCCCGCCTTGGTTTTAACGCTGGCGACCCGCGTCTGTCCCGCGAAGGCCGGTTTATAGGCGGAGTTGGGTTCTTTGGTTTCCACCTGCGCAAGGGCACCGGTCTGAGCCGTTAGTGCCAGCGTCGAGATAGCCGCCAGTACAATAAGTCGATTAGTCATGGTTAGCAAACGATTTGAGTTATAAATGTAGCACGGTTTCGATTAGCAGGCGGTTCTGTCTCGCTGTCATCCGCGTAAAATGGCGTCAATCGTCGTGATCTCGTCGGCCGAGAACGTCAGATTGTCGAGGCAACGGAGCGAATCGGTGATCTGCTGGGGCTTACTGGCCCCCAGCAGGACAGACGTAATGCGGTCGTCTTTCAGAATCCAGGACAAAGCCATCTGCGCCAGGTCCTGCCCGCGCGACTGCGCTACGTCATTGAGCTTGATCGCTTTCGCAATCTTTTCGTCGGTAATCTGATCGCCTTCCAGCGCCCCATTTCCCCGGTGACTGGCCGCCCGGGAATCGGCTGGAATTCCTTTCAGGTACTTGTTGGTCAGCAACCCCTGCTCCAGTGGTGAGAACGGATACAGCCCACGCCCTGCTGACCGAGCACGTCCAGTAGCCCACCTTCTACCCACCGGTCGAACAGCGAATAGCGGGGCTGGTGAATCAGGCAGGGCGTGCCGAGCTGCTTCAGCAGATCAACCGCTTTTTCCGTTTCGGCAGCGCTGTAGCTGGAGATACCCACGTAGAGGGCTTTCCCCTGCCGAACGATCAGGTCCAACGCCGACATGGTTTCTTCCAGTGGGGTGTGCGGGTCGGGGCGATGGTGGTAGTAAATATCGACGTAATCTAGGCCCATCCGTTTCAGACTCTGGTCCAGACTGGCGACCAGGTACTTTTTCGAGCCCCAGTTACCGTACGGGCCGTCCCACATGGGCCACCCGGCTTTGGTTGAAATGATCAGCTCGTCTCGGTAGGGAGCAAAATCTTCGTTAATCAGCTGCCCAAAGGTTTCCTCGGCCGAGCCCGGCGGAGGGCCGTAGTTATTGGCCAGGTCGAAGTGGGTAATACCGTGGTCGAACGCCGTCCGTAACATGGTGCGGGCATTTTCCAGACTGTCAATTTTACCGAAGTTATGCCACAGTCCCAGTGAAATGGCGGGCAGCAACAGGCCACTGTTGCCGCAGCGTCGATACAGCATGGTATAGTAGCGCTGCGCAGAGGGTGAATACGTCATCGTCTGATTGTACGCGTTAAATTACCTGTGTGAAGAGTTGGGTCGTTTCCGGCCAGCAAAAGTCCGGTGTTCTTTCCAGAAAACAGGACTTTTGAATAAGAAATATGCCCGGTAATAGTTGTCAGGACAACCACCCGCGCACTCAGCAGCCTAATAACCAGGTTACAGACCCGGGCCCGTTAGAAAACAAAAATCCCGGCTCATGAGCCGGGATTTTTTATAGCTATATAGCTGGTCTGTTTACTTCACTTGTTCCACAACGGCAGCAAATGCTTCCGGGTGATTCATGGCCAGATCGGCCAGTACTTTACGGTTTAGTTCGATGCCCGATTTGTTGAGGGCACCCATCAGGGCCGAGTACGACATGCCGTTGATGCGCGCACCCGCGTTGATCCGCTGAATCCAGAGACCACGGAAATCCCGTTTCTTGGCGCGACGGTCGCGGTAGGCATAACCCAACCCTTTCTCAACGGCGTTCTTAGCAACCGTCCAGACATTCTTACGCCGACCAAAATAACCTTTGGCCAGCTTCATTACTTTTTTCCGACGCGCCCGTGAGGCAACGTGATTGACGGAACGTGGCATAATAAGTTGTGTTTTTTGACAACTGGCGACCGCTGTACGGGTACTTTAGGCCAGCAATCGGGTGAAACGTGAAACCAGACGCACCTGCGTCTTTTTTGCCGGTTTAGGCGTTCAGCAACGCTTTGATACGTGCTTCGTCAGCGCTGACAACGACCGTAGCGTGAACCAGGTTACGCTTCTGTTTCGTCGTTTTTTTCGTCAGGATATGACTGTGGAAGGCGTGCTTCCGCTTGATTTTCCCGGTACCGGTCAGCTTGAACCGCTTCTTGGCACCTGAGTTTGTTTTAACTTTTGGCATTGTCTTGGAAACGCTACTGGTGAAAAATGAGTAAACAGGCCGCAAAGATACGCTTTTTTCCATCAAAACGCTACCGTTATCCCGGCTCTTTTCCGGCTTACCCTACAAAAGTCAGGCGTCAGCACCGATTCCTTGGTGGGAACCGGTGCTGACGCCTGCTTTATTGACCAGTTATTTCTTAACCGTAACGACCTTTGGGGCCAGGAACATGGTCATCCGCTTGCCTTCCAGTTTTGGCTCAGCCTCGATTTTACCGTATTCTTCCAGTCCTTTTGAGAAGCGCTCCAGCAACTGGAAACCGCGATCCTTAAACACGATGGCGCGACCAACAAACTGTACGTACGCCTTCACCTTGGCCCCTTCTTTGAGGAAGTTGATAGCGTGTTTCAGTTTGAATTCGAAGTCGTGATCGTCCGTGTTCGGACCGAACCGGATTTCCTTGATAACCACTTTCGTGGCGTTTGCTTTGATCTCCTTCTGCTTTTTCTTCTGCTCGTATTTGAACTTTGAATAGTCGACAATACGACACACAGGTGGAACAGCATTGGGCGAGACTTCAACCAGATCAAGATTCTGGGCGCGGGCCATCGCCTGTGCCTTATTTATATCGTAGATTCCCTGCTCTACATTTTCACCGACCACCCGAACTTCGCGGGCTAGGATGCGCTCATTGACTTTGTAGGGTTCTTCAACCACGCGACGGGGTGGTCTGCGCTGGGGTAATGCCATATATTGTGTTTAAGGTAACTGACTTGATTAAGTCGCTTGGATAACGTATTGATTTGTAAAAAGTTCGCAAAAACTAGCTAAAATACAGATTCCAGACAAGTTTGGTTAGCAAACGTATCGTTGCAAGAAACCGGCGCTACGTCCTGTCACTCAAGGCGGACTCGGCACCGGCCTGTACAACATGGTGCTGCTTACAGTTTCACTTCCGCCTGGAAAGTCTGCACGAATTCGTCGATGGTCATGCTGCCCAGGTCACCCTGCCCTTTTCGCCGAACCGATACTTTTCCTTCTGCCGCTTCTTTCTCACCCACAACGAGCATGTAAGGCACTTTGTTAACTTCTGCATCCCGAATTTTTCGGCCGATTTTCTCGTCCCGTAAATCCACGAAGCCGCGAATGTCGCGCTCCTGCAGCGTCAGGAACAGATCGTTGGCGTAGTCTTCGTATTTCTCCGAGATCGGCAGGATCGCGATCTGATCCGGCGACAGCCACAGCGGGAAGTTACCGGCCGTGTTTTCAATCAGGATCGCGATGAACCGCTCCAGCGACCCAAACGGTGCCCGGTGGATCATTACCGGCCGGTGCTTCTGGTTGTCGGCGCCGATGTACTCCAGCTCAAACCGGTTCGGCAGGTTGTAATCCACCTGAATGGTACCCAGCTGCCACCGGCGTCCGAGCGCATCGCGCACCATGAAATCGAGCTTAGGTCCGTAAAAAGCCGCTTCGCCCAGTTCAACCACGGTCGGCAGCCCTTTCTCAGCGGCCGATTCAATGATGGCCGCTTCGGCTTTCTCCCACAGATCATCAGAACCGATGTATTTTTCTTTGTTCTCAGGATCACGGAGCGAAACCTGCGCGCTGTAATCGTCAAATCCTAACGATTTGAACACGTAGAGCACCAGGTCGATCACTTTCATGAACTCTTCTTTCACCTGATCGGGGCGGCAGAAGATATGGGCGTCATCCTGCGTAAAGCCCCGCACGCGGGTCAGGCCGTGTAACTCGCCCGACTGCTCGTAGCGATACACCGTACCAAACTCGGCCAGCCGCAGCGGCAGGTCGCGGTACGAACGGGGGCGGGTTTTGTAGATTTCGCAGTGGTGCGGGCAGTTCATCGGTTTCAGCAGAAACTCCTCGTTCGGGTCCGGGGTCCGGATCGGCTGGAACGAATCCTCACCGTACTTTTCCCAGTGGCCCGACGTTACGTAGAGTTGCTTGCTGCCAATGTGGGGCGTTACTACCGGCGAATACCCCGCCCGGATCTGCGCCCGGCGCAGGAAGTTTTCCAGCCGCTCGCGCAGCATGGTTCCTTTCGGCAGCCAGAGTGGAAGCCCCTGCCCTACTTTTTCCGAGAACGCAAACAGATCCAATTCTTTACCCAGCTTGCGGTGGTCGCGCTTTTTGGCTTCTTCCAGCAGGAACAGGTAATCGTCCAGTTCTTTCTGCTTTGGGTAGGTGACGGCGTAAATACGAGTCAGCTGTTTATTCTTCTCGTTGCCGCGCCAGTACGCACCCGCCACGTTCATGATCTTGGCGGCTTTGATAAAACCCGTATTCGGAATGTGTGGTCCCCGGCACAGGTCGGTAAAGTCCCCCTGGGTATAAAACGTAATTGAGCCGTCTTCCAGCCCGTCGATCAAGTCCAGTTTGTACGGATCGCCTTTCTCTTCGAAATAAGCAATCGCATCGGCTTTGCGGACGGGTTTGCGGACGTACTGCTGTTTCTGGCGGGCCAGCTCCAGCATTTTGTCTTCTACCTTTTTGAAATCTTCCTGCGAGAACGCTTGTCCGTTCAGGTCCACATCGTAGTAGAAACCCGTTTCGATGGCCGGGCCAATGCCAAATTTTACGCCTGGATACAAGGCTTCCAGGGCTTCAGCCAGCAGGTGAGCCGAGGAGTGCCAGAAGGTTGCTTTTCCTTCGGTGTCGTTCCAGGTCAGCAGTTGTACATTGGCGTCGGCGTCAATGGGCCGGGTGGCGTCCTGCACCACGCCGTTAACCTTGGCGGCCAGTACGTTACGGGCCAGGCCTTCGCTAATACGAGAAGCGATATCCAGGCCAGTACTTCCTTTGGGGTATTCTCGAACGCTCCCGTCGGGCAGCGTCACGCGGATTTGTTCGTCCTGCGCAATCATGCGTCTATGGTTTATTTGTGGGCAACCGCGGCCTGCCTACAACTGCAGACCACTTATTTAGTAAACGTTTACAGGTGTACTCCGTTCAATTTTCTCGCCAAAAATAACAGACTGGCGGTTTCTAGTTAATTGGTTTTATGGTTCGGCGCAGCGAGTCGCTCCCTCCCGACGAATTAGTGGTCTTAGGCTGGAGAGTCGAAATCCGGACGCGGGTTGTATCGAGCACCTGCCGCCCCCGGCCAGCAGCCGCAGCCTCCGTCGACGCATCCGGCAAAAGTAATGGGTTATATGAATTTCGCGTGTACTGCCGACGCTGCGCCCGCCACGATCCCTGGTAAGCTAATTTGTCGTTCGCGTCCAGTTTGAGGGCTTTGTCATAGGCCGCTATGGCCAGATCATACTGCCCGGTCTGCTCGTAACAGTACCCAAGGTACGTATCAATACGCGGAAACTGGGGCCGGAGTTGCTGCACCCGCTGATAATTCGCCAGCGCATTGGGATAATTCCGGTACGCCTGGTTGATCAGCCCAATCTGAAAAAACGCTTGGTAATAATTGGGTTGCAGCTTTACCGCCTGCTGATAACACGCCACGGCACTATCCAGCCTGCCAGCTACGTGGTAGGTTACACCCCGACTATAGTGCAAACGGGCATTGTTAGGAAAATACCGGATGGCCTGTTCGTTATAAACCAGGGATGAGTATGGGTCTTTCAGCGCCCGGTAGACCGACGCGAGCTGGCTGTACGTATCCAGATAACGGGGTTTTAGCTGGAGCGAATGCTTATACAGGGCAAGTGCCTGGGTCGTATCGCCCAGTTTAGCGGCCATCAGGCCTTTGAAGAAGTATGCCTCACCGTCGTAAGGAGCCATCTGCAACGCGCGCGCTACGTATAACTGCGCCCGGTCAAACTGCCGCTGTTGCTGCAACAGATCTCCCTGTAGGGTATAGAGTTCAGGCGTATCGACCCCCAGAATTTCGGCGCGCTGCGCGTTTTCCAGCGCCTTGGCCGATTGCTGCAGGGCCCGTAACACCCGGGCACGGGTCAGGTAGTACGTACCAATGTTAGGCTCCCGGCTGATGGCTTCATCGATATCCTCCAGCGCATCGTTCACGCGCCCCATATCCAGCAGGATCACCGCCCGTTTGGCGTAGGCTGATGCGGGCGCCGACTGATTAATGGCATTCGTCAGGGCGCGAAGAGCCCCTTCAACCCGGCTGCTGTCCCCCACCTGCGGCACTTCATGAATCCGGGTCGACTGCCGGGCATCATCGCTGCAGGAAAAGAGTGAAAGAAAGACAAAGAGCGAAAGAGTGAAAGAGTGCCGCGACGGATGTCGAAAGAGCGATGACGTAGAAACAGAGACTGGTACAACCGAGCGAATCTGACGTTCCTGCTTTTTGGAACGCACGAGAATGTATTGGCTGAAAAAACAAGTAAGCCATTCCAGGCAGCTTCGTTTTCTCACTCCTTCACGAATTGGTTGTTGGTTTTTCTCGGTTACTATAGGTCGCGTCACTCTTCCAACAGCCCTTATGTCGCTCTTTCGCTCTTTCACACGTTCGCTCTTTGCTCCAAAGGTACTGACGCAAACCGATAAAAGACGCCCAGCGGCAGCCGCTTCCGGGCCTGGTCGGCCATGAATAGTTCGCCCCATTCGGCGTTCGGTACGCTGCCGAAAATCTGGTTCATCAGGTTATCGAGCAGCAGCGACGAAAACCCGAGTGAATATAGATTGATGATGAAGAAAAAATCGCGTCGGTCCAGCAGATCGGCGCAGGATTTCAGCAGATCGGTCAGATGTTCTTCCAGCACCCATTTTTCCCCATCGGGACCGCGACCGTAGGCAGGTGGATCCAGTATAATTCCCTGGTACTGGTTCCCCCGGCGGACTTCCCGCCGAACGAATTTAACCGCATCTTCTACCACCCAGCGAATGTTGTCCAGGCCGCTGTAGTCCATATTCTCACGGGCCCAGCTGATAACCGGTTTCACGGCGTCAACGTGCGTTACGTCGGCGCCCGCCTGCCGGGCTGCCAGCGAGGCCCCGCCCGTATAGGCAAACAGGTTCAGCACTTTGGGTCTGGACGGTCCCGTTGCGTTCAGGGCATTGATTTTGTCGTGTATGAACGCCCAGTTGTCGGCCTGCTCCGGGAAAAGGCCCACGTGTTTGAACGTTGTCAGGGCCAGCTTGAACTTCAGATTCAGGCCACCCTGCCGGAACGTAACAAACCAGGGATCGCGCATGCCGGGTGCCACCTGCCAGTCACCCCGCTCGGGCGACTGCCGATCGCGCCGGAACGTAGCGTGGGCGGTTTGCTCCCATTCCCTATCCGACAGCGATTTATCCCAGATGGCCTGGGGTTCGGGGCGGGACAGTACGTACTCGCCGAATCGTTCGAGTTTCTGGAATTGGCCCGAGTCGATCAGTTCGTATTCCGGCCAGGCAACGGGGGTAATTAATTGCATGAATTCATTCAGAAAAGATTTCGGCGATTACAGACCAAAACCAGACAATATGAAGGCAGCATCTACTGCCCCATTTTCAGAATCAGTTCAAACTCATCCGGACGAATGGGCATGACCGATAAACGAGACTGTTTGATGAGGCCGATTGCAGCCAGCATCGGCTCGGCTTTGATCCGGGCCAGCGACACCGGATTGGCGAGAGCCATCACTGGTTCCAGTTCAACAACGACCCAGGGCGTTGGAGCGCCCCCCGGTTCGGTCGGCACAGTCGGATCAGGGTAGGCTTCCTTCACAACCGTAGCCAGACCAACTACGCAGGGGTTCGTTACGCTATGGTAATAGAGTACCTGGTCGCCCGCTTGCATGGCCCGCAGGTTATTACGCGCCTGATAATTACGAACACCGTCCCAGATGGCGCGTCCCTGAGCGATAAAATGGTGCCACCCGTACGTATCGGGCTCGGACTTAACTAACCAGAAGTTCAAAAGAGTGAAAGTGCGAAAGAGCGAATGAGTGAAAGAGTAAATGAGCGAAAGAGCGAAAAATGGCTGACGCATAGATCGCTCTTTCACTCATTCACTCTTTAATCAATAGTAGTCATCGTGTTCGCTGCTGCTGCCGAATGGGGAGCCGTATTCGTCAACGTCATTCTCGTAGCGAGAGCCTGCGCCCTGAAAGGTAAATGCTTTTTTCAGGATCACGATCTGCCCGGTATGGTACAGGTCGTGGTTGATGATGCCGTGCAACATGTCGTAGTACGTGTACTGTCGACCGGGTACAATGTCTTCCAGGAACTCATCATCATCGCGCTTGTCAAGTTCATTGATCAGTTCTTCCTGACTCAGACTCAGCTCCATTTCCAGGGCTTCCCACTCGAAATCATCAATCTTGTCGGGCAGGGCACCGAAATCTTTAGCGGGTGTTGTAATGTCAAAATCGGCATCGCCCTGCATTTTTTTCACGCAGAAGATGCGCCAGCTGGTCATGTGAAAAACCAGTTCGGCAATGGTATGTGTATTTGGGGTAATCCGTCGACCCGCCATGGCTGGCGTAACACCCCGCAGGGCTTCAACGACCGAGGGGCCGTGCCAGGCTTCTTCGCTCTCGTACGTTGTGTTCAGCAGGTCTATTATACGAATCAGTTCGTCGTTGGCAATCATAGTGTAATAAGTTGGCGCGTTGTGTATTGTCTCCTACAGCCGTATCCGCTGATCATTGCCGTTCGCAACGACGACGCTGCCGGCAACTGATATAATACACAAATGGGCAACAAAGTTACGGGAATAATTGCAGGCAAGGAAAAAACAACAAGCTACGAAAGAAATAAAGACAGAGCCGCCATTGTGCTGGCGGATTGAGCCCAGAAACTATGTAACCGGTATATACACAAAGATAGATTTGATGAAAAATAATTTAATAAGTTTTTCAATTGATTTATGATGACGATGCAACTACTTATCTTATTTTTGTCCTAACTGGTACCAACAGACGCCTGATAAGTAGAAAGCAGTATAACCAAATGAGCATTACAAAAAATTATATGTACTCACATTTTTAAATAAATAAACTTGTATAGACTAAAATGCCTATAAATCAACAAAATATACCACTAAATTAATAATAAGAAACATAGACAAATAGAGTAATAGCATGAGTAAAAACCCTTAATTTTCTCTGAAGACGATCGGCAGACGCCAGCCTGACTCTGGATTTGCCTATTGAAAATTTACAATTTAGAACAGAAAGCAATTATCACAACGATTTGAAAAAACAGAGTATCAGCTTGTCCTAACAAACACAGCCGAGTGATTTAATTGACCGTGTCGATTACAATTTACTTAACCTAACTTCCCCTAAACTAACACGTCAAAATGGTTACGCATCACAAACTTAAAGACGAGGAACTGATTCGTATGTATTTGCGAACACAGCAAAATGGCTATTTTGAAACGCTTTATAATCGCTACGTTAGTAAAGTTTATCGACGCTGTCTGTCACTAACCAAGGACTCTGCCAAGGCCGAGGATTTTACCCATGATATCTTTATCCGGGTCTACGGTAACCTCATTAATTTTAAAGAGCATTCTGCTTTTTCCACCTGGCTTTATTCGATTTCCTACAACTACTGCATGGATCAGCTGCGGTACGCCAACCGGCTTCCTACCGTTGAGCTGGCGCAGGAATCCGACAACCACTGGATTGATAACGCCGAAAGTGAACTGCTCGAAATGCAGCTTCAGCACCTGACGCAGGTGATGCGGACCATCTCGCCCGATGAGCTGCAGATGCTGCGGATGAAATACGAAGAGGGCATGGACATCAAGGAGATTGCCCAGCAGCTGGATCTGAGAGACAGCGCGGTGAAAATGCGCCTGAAACGCACCCGCGACAAAATCAGAAAACTTTTTACGGAGCAGGAGTACTAGTCGGCCACCATCACGGAATCTTCCTGAGGAACGGGCGAAACAGCCGCCGGCCGGCGGCTACGCTCCCAGTTTCCTTTTTCGAACGCAGGCCGCTGGATATAGACGTCCAGCAGGGTATTTGGCCGCGCCAGGTACTCGCGCAGCAGGGTCCGGAGCGAATAGCCGTCCGGAACATCCTGCGCGGCAAAAGCAATTGCTTCGATTCCCTCGTGGTTGCTGATGAACAGCGCACGGGCGTTGTGAAAATTCTGGGAGATAATCGTAATCTTTTCCTGATTAAAGACTTCTTTGCAGCGTACTACCGAATCAAACGTCCGGTAGCCCGCGTAGTCGAGGGTCATCACCGATTCCGGCACCCCCAGCTTCACAAGGGCCCGCTGCATGTCGGCGGGTTCGTTGTAGTATTCAGAATCGTTATTTCCGCTCAGAATGAGGTACTTTATTTTCCCCTCTTTCCAGAGCCGGGCCGACGCTTCCATACGGTAACGAAAGAATAGATTCTCTTTCCCCGAGCGTACAAACTTGCTCGTTCCCAGTACCAGTCCTACGTCATTGGCTGGTAGCTCGTCGATATCAAAGTAAACCTGCTCCCGTGTGCTGTGCACCACCCACCAGTTGGCCGCCAACACGGCAATTGCCCCAACAAACGCCAGGGCAATTGCCGTCTTTATGGTCCATTTGACCACACGCACACCCGGCGCTTCGCGGGGCGCTCCGTCGTTGTAATCAGCTGTGGACAAAGTGGTATTCATTTCACAGATTTACACACGCGTTAACCGCGTACTCGCTACGAAAACAGGCCTAGCTGTACGGATTCTTTCTCGTCGGAAGCCGTGTCCTCATCGAGGGGTACGGCCGCCGGGGTTGCTGCCCTGGCAGCGGATGGTACTACTACTTTGGGTTCGGCCAGCCGGACGTCCTTCACGCGGGCAAACGGCAGTTTATTACCCAGCGCCTTCCAGCCCCGTATCTCAATAAAACCTTCGGGCTCCAGCATCATCGTTTCAACCGGTCCCCGGTCTTTTACCTGGTGTACCAGTTCAATACGTGGGTACTGATCCAGCGTAACGGCCAGCAGCTTAGAGCCTTTCGCGTCGCCAATAATACTGAATTTCTTGTCAAGCGACGTCGTTTCGATTTTGAACCGCTTCACATACCACGCCTTCTGATTAGCTTCGTAATACACCGCCGACAGAACGCAGTCCGGATCAAACTTCTCCAGTACCGTAATGTCACCGTGTTCGTAGCGATTTGTCAGATCGAAGCTGGTCAGCTCATACTGCCCGTCTTTATAAACGACCAGAATACTGTCTTTCGCGTCGAAATTACCCAGCAACCGACCCCGCTCGTCGCGATTGAGCCGCCCCAGGTGCTCATCGTACCAGATGTCGACTCCACCCAGCGTAGACACCCCGCCCGTTTTCAGCGTCAGCTTCCGGACCGGGTATTTCGTCAGGATGTTGCCCTGCGCCGAGCGGTTTTTGATCCCAACCGAAGCAAAATCATAGTCGAACTGCTTTAGTTTGGCCGAACTCTGCGCGGTTAGGTTTACCGTAATCACTTCGGCCTCCCCGTTGTCGTTGGCGCTGAAATACGTGATCTTCGATTTAGGATTTCCCATCGTCAGGTCATACTCCCGATCACGCGTTACGCCCGTCACGGGGAAACGTTTAACCATCGAAATGCCCGATTTGGCATCCAGGTAGACCAGGTTGTAGATTTTCCGTTCGTCGTTTTTCTTAAAGACCGACACGTAGAGAATATCCTTACCCACGAATACCTTTTCCTGAACTTTTGTCACCAGGCACTTACCGTCCCGCCGGAACACGATGATGTCATCAATGTCCGAACAATCGCTGACGTATTCGTCTTTTTTAAGACCGTAGCCGATGAACCCGCCTTCCCGGTCAACATAAAGTTTCTGGTTGGCAGCAGCCACTACGTTGGCAGCAATGGTATTGAACGCCCGGATTTCGGTCTTGCGCTCACGGCCTTTGCCGTATTTCTTCTGCAGGTCTTTGTAGTAGTTGATGGCAAAGCGGGTGATGTTCGCCAGGTTGTCCTCGGTTTCGGCCAGTTCCTGCTCCAGCCGACGCATCAGTTCATCCGCCTTGAACCCATCAAATTTAGAAATTCGCTTGATCTTGATCTCCGTCAGGCGAATCAGATCGTCCTCCACGATATCGCGGTAGAACTGCTTCTTGAACGGTTTGAGCGCTTTGTCGATCGTGGCCAGAACAGCGTCGAAGGTTTCGCACTCTTCGATTTTCCGGTAGATCCGGTTCTCAATAAAGATTTTTTCAAGCGAGCTGTACAGCAGCCGCTCCATTAACTCACCCCGGCGAATCTCCAGCTCGCGCTGCAGCAGGTGCACCGTCTGGTGGGTATTTACCCGCAGAATATCGAGTACACTCACGAAATGCGGCTTGTCGCCGATGATCACGCAGGCGTTGGGCGAGATAGACACCTCGCAGTCGGTGAAGGCGTAGAGCGCATCAATCGTTACGTCCGGCGATACGCCCGGCTGCAGATGCACCAGGATCTCCACATCTTTGGCTGTGTTGTCGACCACGGCCGCAACGTTCCGGCTTGGCGCCTTGATCCGGATTTTACCCAGTTCGGCGGCTTTAACGATCGAATCGATCAGCTGCGAGGTTGTTACGCCAAAGGGAACGTCGCGAATGGCCAGCGTCTTTTTGTCAACCTCTTCAATCCGGGCCCGAACGCGGACCTTACCGCCCCGGTGGCCGTCGTTGTAGTTGCTCACGTCGATGAGACCGCCGGTCTGAAAATCCGGGTACAGCACCACGGGTTTATCTTTCAGAATCTGGATCGAAGCCTCGATCAACTCGTTGAAGTTGTGCGGCAGAATCTTGGTCGATAGCCCGACCGCAATCCCTTCGACGCCCTGGGCCAGCAGCAACGGAAATTTTACCGGCAGAGTTACGGGCTCCTTTTTACGACCATCGTACGAGAGCTGCCATTCGGTCGTCTTATCATTGTAGACCGTATCCAGCGCAAACTTCGACAGGCGAACTTCAATATAACGGGGGGCAGCCGCGCCATCGCCCGTCCGGACATCGCCCCAGCTCCCCTGCGTATCGAACAGTAATTCTTTCTGACCGATGTTCACAAGCGCTTCGCCAATGGAGGCATCCCCGTGGGGGTGGAACTGCATCGTCTGCCCGATCACATTGGCTACTTTATTGAAGCGGCCGTCGTCCATCTCGTGCAGGGCGTGGAGAATCCGGCGCTGCACGGGTTTGAGGCCATCCTCAACGGCGGGCACAGCCCGTTCAAGGATAACATACGACGCATAATCCAGAAAATAATTCTGATACAGGCCCGACACGACCGTTTGGTCGTGCAGACTCGCGGCTCCCGCATCAGCCATTTGTTCATCGGCCCCGGTCGACTCAACGGCTGCGTCCTCCGGCGCAGGCTGGTCAGCGCCGGCTTGCCGTTCGTCGTCTGTCGGGTCCAGATTTTCTTCGTTCATCATGAATGACTACTAACCTTTTTCAACTAAAAATTGGCGGGATTATTTACCCATTCCGATGGCAATCGGCTCCTTAAATATACAAAAAAAAGTTTAAAAACCGGCCTATTGACCGTAAAAAGGCCTATTCCGTTTTGTTTAGTGAAAGCCGGTCGGGCTAGTACCCTTTGGTGAGATCCACCCTGTTCTCCAGCGGTTCGCCCGCCTGGAAATGCTGGAGATTGCGAAGAAACAGATCGACTTTACCGCCATCCTCGTCGGGTTGACCGCCCCCCGTGTGCTGGGTCAGCAGGACGGTTGGCAGCGACCAGAGGGGGCTATCGGCCGGGAGGGGCTCTTCAGCCGTTACGTCCAGCACCGCCCCACCCAGTTTTTTCGTCTGCAGAGCGGCAATCAGAGCCGGCTCGTCGGTGGTGGTTCCCCGGCCAACGTTGGCGTAGATACTCGTCGGTGTCATGGCTGCGATCAGCTCGGCGGAGAAAAACCCGCGGGCCGAGCCGGGCAGGCAGTTAATGACAATATCCGTATCCGGCAGGACTGCTTTTAGTTCGTCGACGGAATGCAGGTCAGCCCGCGGATCAGTACGGGCCAGCATTTTCGTGTCGCAGGAAAACCCCGTCAGCATCTGCTTCACCGCCTGCCCAATGGTCCCGGTCCCGAGAATGACCACCCGCTTTTTCAGCAGCAGCCCCATCCGGTTGCGGACGGGCACTCCTACCCATACCTTGCGATCCTGTTCAACGGCCAGTTCGGGAATCCGGCGGTAGAGTGCCATAACCCCGGCGACCATTGTTTCGGCGCAGGGCCAGGCAAAATAATCGCCCATGTTGGCTACGGCAGCCGCCACCTGAACCTGGGCGTACTTATCGAATCCCGCCGAGTCCAGCTGCCAGAAGTTGAGCTCGGGCAGTGGTTCACGAAACCAGTCCGGGTCGGGGTTCCCCATCAGCACGTTCGCCGTACGAAAGGCCGCCAACTGCTCGTCGTTCGGCAAATCCTGTTTAACCAGTAGGGTTGCATCGGGCGGTATCGCCTGCTGAATCCGGGCTTTGAGCGTAGCATCCAGCTTGGTGTTTACAAAAACGATCATACCGCTAGTTACGCAAAAACGACCAATTTGGTTGCGGCTCTCCGGCGATTACGCGGTCCGTACAGGAAATTGCCTGCCGGCTCGGAGCGGTTGCAGATTAACGATGCAACGTACCAGCAGGGTCATTGGAAAGACGACGTCAACACCACCCGGCACGTGGGATAACAATATGCCCAGGATGATCAGCACGGCCGTTCCACCAAAGTACAGCGTCCGGCGTCGGGCTGTCGTGCTTTTCCCCGTTACCCAGTAGACCAGCGGCAGATGCAGCGGCATCAGGTAAAGCAGCGTCGGGTTCCAGGCCGTTACGCCGTGATCGGTAGCCACCCAGAGCAGGAACAAAAACCAGCCGCAGACGCCCGAAAAGCAGAACAACAGCCGGTCGAGCCACCGGTCCACGATACCACGCTGGTACCGACGAATGGTAAAGAAAGCCACCGCTATGCCGAACAGGGCAAAGACAACTTCGGGATCAAAAATAACCGGCAGTTCCTGCGGAAACGTACGCTGTCCGGCAAACAGCGTACGGTCACTGCTCATCAGGGGAACAATGCTGCCGTTGGCCTGCCGGAGTTTGGCGCTGGCCAGTTGATCATGTACCTGATCGGGCAGGTACATGGCGTGCCAGCCATCGGTCTGCTCGTCGGCGGGTTGGCCGATGGCCAGGTTCATGCCCAGCCGCGCCCACGCTTTCTCACCCAGGTACTGGTTCATCCAGTCGCGGTATGATTTACCGGTCATCACCGACCGGGACGGTATCGTCAGGCTGTCGCCACAGGCTTCTGCTATCTTGTCGCGGGGCCGGGTGGCGCAGTTGTCGTAAAAGAACTTGTACTGATACGTCCGGTTTTCGGGCTGCATATTCGTTTCCAGTACGGCCATCAGCCGCTCCTTCTGCGCGGGTGTCAGGTTCAGCACCTGCTCCCGCAACGTCCGGTTTTCCTGCTGGTAGGCGTACACAAACAGGTACATGTCGTACGCATCGATGTAATAGGGCAGGGTGCCGCGCAGAAACTTGACGTAGAAGTTATTTTCGGAAAAGCGGAAGCCACCCCAGCCGTAGGTACGGTCGATATTCTGCGCCGGATCATAGACCCGGATGGCGGTATGCCCGAAAACCGAGTACAGATCCTCGCCCGGCCCCGCGGTCAGGAGGCTCATCTGCGCTGAGGGCGACAATCGCTGGGCCGATACCGGCACGACAGGCAGCAGAATAGCCAGCAGCCAGCCGACTATCTTTAGTTTATTCCTCGTCGTCCTCATCGGCGTAGGCCCGTTTGTTTTTTCCTTTACTGACTTCTTTTCCCTGAACGCAGACAACGATTTCACCCTTTACTGTTTTTTCGCCAAAGTACGTAATTAGTTCGGACAACGGGCCGCGCCGGGTTTCTTCGAACATTTTGGTCAGTTCGCGCGACACGCTGGCCGGCCGGTCCGGACCGAAAAGGTCGGCAAATTGCTGCAGGGTTTTTAGCAGACGGTGGGGCGATTCGTAAAAGACCATCGTCCGTTCTTCGCCGGCGAGTTCAGCCAAACGCGTCTGACGGCCTTTCTTGTGGGGCAGGAATCCCTCGAACGTAAAGCGGTCATTAGGCAGTCCCGAGTTGACCAGCGCCGGCACGAAAGCCGTGGGACCCGGCAGGCACTCCACCGGAATGTCGTGTTTGATACACTCCCGCACCAGCAGGAAACCCGGATCCGAAATGCCGGGCGTGCCCGCATCGGAGACCAGCGCCAGCGTTTTACCGCTTTTGAGCTGATCGATCAGCCGCTGTACGGTCTGGTGCTCGTTGAAAATATGGTAACTATGGAGCGGCTTGCTGATAGTGAGGTGACGCAGCAGCACGCCCGACGTGCGGGTGTCCTCAGCCAGGATGGCGTCGGCCTGCTGCAGCACCTTGATCGCGCGCAGGGTGATGTCGTCGAGATTGCCGATGGGCGTCGGTACGAGAAACAATTTCATGCTGCAAGTTAACGGTCAGCGCGTGGTTCCCCCACCCTTTTCCCGCAAATCCGTATTACTCAGCTTGCAGAAGCGCATCAATGGCCCGCGCCAGCGTCCAGTCTTTATCGGTAATCACACCAACCGCGTCGTGGGTCGACAGCCGGATGGTAACCTGATTATACACGTTCGACCACCACGGATGATGATTCTGCTGTTCGGCCAGCAGCGCTACCCGCGTCATAAAGGCGAATGCCTCACTGAAGTTTAAAAACGTGAACGAGCGCGTGAGCTGATTATCCTGTTCCTGCCACATAGCGGAGCTTTTCTGTGATTAACCCTGACTCTCGCTAAGTGTTTATACGAACGGGCGGATTAGGCGGGCCGTGCCAGCAGGCGGGTCAGTCGATAAGATAAGGCCCTAAAATGACCATTTGGCGGACGAAACTGTTACATTAGCTTGCCGTTGTTTGCCCGGAGCATAGCTTCCCGGTAATTTTTTAACGGTTTTCCTGCATGGCTGATCCTTTAAATGCATACCAGGCTCCCGCCGTCAACTACCGCACGGATACCGACGAGCGTCTTCAACTGGTCATCATGGCCGCTCGCATCGGCACGTGGGATTACAACCCCCTGACGGACGAGCTAAGCTGGTCAGACCGTTGCAAAGAACTGTTCGGCCTGCGGCCTGATTCCCCTGTACCGATTACGTATGATCTCTTTTTGCAAGGGCTGCATCCCGACGACCGCAGCCAAACTAACCGGGTGGTTGAAAACGCCCTGCAACCGGAGAATATTCACGAACCATTTCAGGTAGAGTATCGTACGATCGGTCTTGACGACGGCCAGGTCCGTTGGATCCGATCGAACGGTCGAGCGTTTCTCAACGATGCGGGTCAGGTAGATCAGTTTATCGGAACGGTCATCGATATCACCCAAAACTACCGTCACAGCGAAGAACTGGAACGGCGTGTTCACGAGCGAACGCTGGCTTTGCAGGAAGCCTTACGCGCTAAGGAAGAGCAGGAAGCACTGGCGCGCCAGAGTAACAAAGCGCTCAACCAGGTGCTGGAAGGAATGCCGATCAACACCTTAGGATTGACATCGGTTCGGGATGAATCGGGACGTATCATCGATTTTCATGTTCAGTTCGTCAACAACTTAAGCGCCATCAATCTTGGGTTTTCCAGAGAACAGCTCATCGGACGATTATTGAGTGAGGTATCGCCGGGATATCGGGAAACTCTATTGTTCAGGCAGTATGTCGATACGGTCGAGAGCGGTGAACTGCACCGGAGTGAAATTCAGACCGGTACCGACGATACCATACGCTGGTACGATGTTTCCTCCGTCAAGCAGGACGATGGTCTGCTGGTCATGTACCTCAACATCACCGACCGGAAGCAGTCCGAACACTATATCCAGCAGCAGACTGAAGAGCTTCAACGCAATAACTTTGAACTGCGGCAAAGCAACGAAAACCTCCAGCAGTTTGCGCAGGTAGCTTCGCATGACCTCCAGGAGCCGCTACGCCGGATTCAGGCATTCAGCGATATTCTCCAGAATCAATTTGAAGACAACCTGTCGGACGGCGAACGGGACATGATCCGGCGAATTCAGAAGTCGGCGGGGCGTATGCAACTGCTTATCAAAGACCTGCTGGTCTATTCCCGGCTGGCAACCCATCGCGATCCGTTTGAACTGGTATCGCTCAACGACGTACTGACGGATGTCCGAAGCGATCTGGAAATAGTTATTGCCGAAAAGCAGGCTCGTATCCACGTAGAGCCCTTACCGACGGTTATGGGTAATGACTCTCGGCTGCGGCAACTCTTTCAGAACCTGGTTGCTAACGCGCTGAAGTTCCAGAAACCGGGACAGCAGCCCGTCATCGGCATTCAGGCCCGACCGGCCCGCCCCCAGGACCTGCCCGAGCGCCTGGCGGAACAGGAAGATCGTCGGTTCTGGCTGATAACGGTTACGGATAATGGGCTTGGTTTCGACGAAAAATACAAAGACCGTATTTTCACACCCTTTCAGCGCCTGCACGACGGGAGTGCCTACGGTGGTACGGGCATTGGACTGGCCATCTGTTACCGGGTAACCGAAAGCCACGGCGGAGCCATTGATGTCAGCAGTCAGCCGGGCGAAGGGGCTACATTCAAAGTATTTCTGCCGATGTAAGCTTATGTTGTATAAACGGGCATGGTCCGTTGAAAGCAGGTTTGATACGCCCGGAAGGCTCGTTCGGCGGCCTCAACGACGGTATCCGCCTGGTTTTCACCCCGCATCTGCAGAAAAACCAGAAACTCTTTCCACAACCGGCCGGTATCTTTACCGTATCCCTGGTAAAAACGGGCATCGGTCAGCAGAGACAGAATGGCGGGATTCTGCTGCAGCATCTGCCAGACGAACTTCCCGCCCAGCATCGACCCTTCGCTGACGTAAGCCGCCCCCAGCAGCTCCACTGGCGACCAATTG
Source organism: Spirosoma sp. KUDC1026 (assembly GCF_013375035.1). Taxonomy (NCBI): domain Bacteria; kingdom Pseudomonadati; phylum Bacteroidota; class Cytophagia; order Cytophagales; family Cytophagaceae; genus Spirosoma; species Spirosoma sp. KUDC1026. The sequence goes on from NZ_CP056032.1 coordinate 3,763,831, forward strand.
GCAAATAATTCCGGCATGGGTGTTGGTACTGTCTGCTCCAACCGTGTTAGATCGGCCACGAGCCAGTCCGCTTTTCGACGGGCCTCCAGATTATACTCGGTACCGAAGTCAGGAAACCGGGCCATGGCGTCTTCCAGCGCCTGATGGAAGGCCAGGTGCGTACGAAGCAGATGCACATACGCGTCGGGCGACAGCGTACCGTTGCGTAGTTCGTTGATGTACAGTAGTTGCTCGGTGGCTTCGTGCAGCGGCCGGGTTTGCTCTTTTAGGCGTTCGGGTAAGGTACTCATCGGGAATCCAGGCACAGGTTGTTATCCAGCCAGAAATCATACAGCCGGCTCAGCAGGGACGCCGTTGCCTGATAGCCGCCAGGTTTTACGATGTACGCATTGATGCCAGCTTCGTAGGCCGCCCGAACATCGGTTGGACTATCTGACGTGCTGAAGGCCACGATAGGCAGGAACCGGGCCGACTCGGTCTGGCGGGCCTGCTGGATTACCTCGAAGCCACTGATGCCTTCCATATTCAGATCCATCAGCACCAGCTTCGGCATAGGTCTGGTCTGATCCAGGTATTTGCCCTGACTCGTCAGGTAATCGAGGGCCTCAAACCCATTATCAATAATGGTGAACGAAATCGACCGGTCCAGTTTCCGCATGAGCCGACTGAAAATATCGGCGTCGTTCGGATCATCTTCTACATATAGAACGTCTGTCATAAGGGACTTACTGCGCGGTTGGGTCCGCAAAAGCAACAAAAAAGGAGGTACCCCGCCCCGGCTCACTGTGGAACCAGATTTTCCCTTCGTGTCGGTTCACAATTCGTTTTACGATGGCCATCCCAACACCAGATCCTTCAAATTGCCGGGCGTTTTCCAGCCGTTTGAACAGATCGAATATCTTACCGGAATGCTTCATATCAAAGCCAATGCCATTATCAACGATGGAATAAACGATTTCGCCGTTAGCCTGGTATCCTTTAACCTCAATATGAGCGGTAGGGTTTAATCGGGTGTATTTAACGGCATTGCCAATCAGATTGGTAAACAGCTGACCGATCATAACGGGGTCACCACTCAGAGCGGGCGTATCTTTGATGTCGATCGTCAGTTGCCGGCCTTTCTCGGCTACCAGAAACTCTTCCCGTATGCCTTCCAGCATCGTCTGTATATCAACGGCCTGCTGATTCAGTTCCGTGCGGCCCATGCGTGAGTAATACAGAATATGCCGGATCAGCGAACGCATCCGATCGGTCGAGTCGATGATTTTCTTGAACAGCAACTGCGCATCTTCGTTGAAGTCAGCGCCGTATTCCTCAACCAGAATCTCGGAATAACACCGGATCGACGACAGGGGGGTTCGCAGATCGTGCGAGACAGTATAACTGAACGCATCCAGTTCTTCATACGCAGCCTGCAGGCGCTGGTTCAGCAGGCGTATTTCGTTGGCCTGCCGCGTAACTACCTGCAGGATGTCTTCGCGCAGTTTGACAACGGTTGATACTTCGGCCTCGCTCCAGGGGGTCGACGTATTACGTACGGTCTCCGTCCAAGCAGCAAAGCTTTTGCGGGGACTCAGCCGGTGTTGTCCGTCGTCGGTTACCGTAACAGCTTTTTCCGGATTCCCTGCCCAGGTCACTTCCTGCACCTGCTCGGGCTTGAACCAGAGTACGTACTCGTCCAGGTCCGGCGAGAGAGCAATAGCCAGCAGGCCCGCGCCCACGTCCCGGAAGGATGTAGCGGCCGAATAAAGCGAGGGGAGCCGGTCCGTCTGAAAAAACGTTTCAGCATTCGTAGAACGCAGCCACTCGGTCAGCGCCCGCGTAGCAGATTCATCGGGCGTCTGGCCCAGTTGATGAAACTGTCCATTGAACAGCACCGCTACGCCACCCGCCTTTGTTACGTCCAGAGCCGTGGTCGGGTGTTTCAGCAGGGCGCGTACTACGTCGCCGTCTTCCAGCAGCTGCTCATGCAGGGCCTGCCCGTTCTGCAGGCTCTGCAGGCGAAAGGTCTGGTCTTCTTCGTCCTTTCTGAATTCCAAGGCTGCCGACAGCAGCTGACTGACAAACTTGGCCGTCTGCCGGGCGGGAAAACTTACGAAACGGGGGCTATAGTGATGGCACGAGATCAGCCCCCAGAGTTCACCCCGGTACAGAAGCGAGATACTCATAGACGCCTGAACCCCCATGTTGTGGAGGTATTCGATGTGGACCGGCGATACCGCCCGCAGTACCGAGTGGGTTAAATCCAGCGGCTTATCGGCAGGCCAGTCCGGCAGCGATACAATCGGTGACGGCTGACTTTCGGCGTCGGCAATCAGCCGAACCAGGTTCACTTTATACAACTCCCGCGCCTGCTTCGGAATATCCGAGGCCGGGTAATGAAGGCCCAGAAATGGCTCTAGGTGCGGTTCAAGCGCTTCGGCGATAACCTTACCGTGCCAGTCGGCACCGAACCGGTACACCATCACGCGGTCGAATCCAATAATGGTTTTAACCCGCTGAGCGGTGTTCTGCAGCAGATCGGTCAGGGTTCGGCTCGACTGTACTTCCGTCAGCGCCTGCGCCACCAGTTGCTGATTGGTCAGTTCGTCGGTTTGATCACCACTGGGTTCCCATTCGAGCAGAATCAGGCCGTTGTGCTGGTGAATGATCAGGTTCCAGGTTCGGTTGCCGATAATCTGCCGATACGGATTCATCGTATCCCAGGTATTATGCCGACTGCCTACGTTCAGGAGTTCAACCAGCGAATCAGTTCCCGCATTCGTCTGTTCCAGTACTATTTGAATGGGCTTCCCCAGCAATTGACTGGCTTCGACCCCGGTCAGATCGGCGATATTTTCGCTGGCGTGGACAATTGTGTAGCTGCCCGGCTGTATCGCTATCAGGTATCCGTGCGACTGAACGTGTCCTAGAATATGAATGGGTTCCCGTTCGCAGGAAATCAAATCGACTTGACGAGTGTTCATTAATTGGTCATTAACAGCCAGTTACAAGGCCAGACTAAGACAGTTGGTCGTGAGCCCGGGTATAGGCACCGAGGAGATTAAAAAATGAAAATTATACCGTCTGGCAATATACGTATTTATAACGGGTACGAGCCCTGCTTCCGTGCCTGACAGAACGCTAACATCCTGTCAGGCGCTGGCCGAACCGATGGGTATTTTCTTACCGTAGCGTATCCCGCTTGGGTTTACCCAACGGCACCGCTACCCCAAACGCACGTGGGTTTGATGGCGGATTCGTCCGCCGACGTTTTTTGTCGTCCTTTACCGGCGCGGCCGCATTCGGATTTGGGGGCGACTGCATGAGCGTACCGGGGGCCGACGTTGGCGAGTCGATACCGGGAATCATAACCGGCTGCTGGGCCGTACGGGGCGATTCGCCTTTGACGCGGGTTACGGAATCCATCTGACCGTAACAGGTAGCCGTTGCCGACAGCAGGACAAGGGAAAAGAATAGCGAGCGCATAATCGTTGAGTCAAAACAGCCCACGGGTTTGTGAGCTATTTACCTAAACCAGCGTATCAACGGAACGGTTTAACCCATTTCGCCGAAAGCACGATTCTGTCCTCCCCGCCGTCAATCAGGGCTTGGGCGTTGCCGGGCGACCGAACCGGTTGCCGAAGAAATCACCCTCGTTCCAGATGGGTCGTTCGTCGGCCTGCGCCGTCAGGTAGCCGATCAGAAACTGTAGCTGTACGTGTTTGGCAGCCGCGTTCCAGTCGAACGGCTGGTTCATGTCGTCCTGCGGAGAATGGTAGATATTGGCGCGCCAGTCCAGGTTTTCTTTTAGGCCGTCGATCTTCGGGTCGCCGGTTTCGGACCCGCTTTTGATGTAGATAGCTGGAATCCCCTGCCGCACAAAGCTGAAGTGATCACTCCGCATGAAAACGGCCTGGGCAGGCATCGGATCGGGTGCGACGTTTACACCCAGAAAACCGGCCGCCGACCGAACCGCCTGCGCCATGCTCGAATGCTCTACCCCATAAGGCACAATGTCGAGCAGCGGGTGGAAAAAAAATGGCATATCCAGACAGAGGTTGGCCACAAGCTTCTCGGCGGGAACGGTAGGATTGCTGGCAAAGTAATCAGACCCGAGCAGCCCCATTTCCTCCCCCGTTACGCCTACGAAGAGAATCGATCGCCGGGGGGCTTTGGGCAGCGAGGCAAACAGCCGGGCCGTTTCCAGATTGATGGCTACACCCGACGCGTTGTCGTGCGCACCATTGTAGATCGAATCACCTTTTACGGGTGGACCGATGCCCAGGTGATCCAGGTGCGATACGTACACGACGTATTCATTTTTCAATACCGGATCGCTGCCGGGCAGCAGCCCGATCACGTTCTGCCCCACCAAGTCGTCGTTCAGGCTCGTCTGCGTCTTTACCCGGATGGATGCGTTCAGCGGAAACGCCTGGGGGTAACTGCGGTGCGCAACAGCCACGGCTTCGTCGAACGATTTGGCCGTTCCCGCAAACAGCGACCGGGCGGTTGAATCACTCAGCAGCACCGTGGCCTGAATCTGCGGAAACGTACGCTGCGCCTTTCCCAGGCGGTCGACCCAGCGGTACGTAGCCTGCCGGGCGCGGGGGGCCGCGGCCTCAACCCGGGCGCGAACGTCGGTCGGCAGACTGAACGAGATAACACCGACCGCCCCGTGAGCAGCCGCAATTTCGGCTTTAGCCGAGCCGTAGTACGCCCGTTGGTTCGACGGGAATACGGTGGGGGCGCCGTTGAAATACGCGACAATCTTGCCGTTGACGTCGATCTGGGCGTAATCATCGTACCCCAGTTCCGGCGCTGAAATACCGTAGCCAACAAAGACAATAGGGGCTGATACCTCACTTCGGGGCTGGTCGAAATTGGGGTTAAGAATGTAATTTTTGCCGTAGTTTAAATGCAGTTCCTTCCCATCCCGAATGAGCACCACCGAACTGGCCCTTGCATCGACCTGCCCGCTGCGGAGTGGTACGCTCTGCCGGTAGGTTCCCCTCTCCCCCGCCGGTTTGTAGCCCATCTTTTTCAGCTCACCCTCAACGTACTGAGCCGCCAGTTCGTAACCGTGCGTACCGGGTTTCCGGCCTTCTAACTTGTCATCGGACAGATAACGCATGTGTGCTTCGATGGCCTTCGGACGTACCGTACTGGTTGCCTGCTGCGCTTCGGCGGGGATAGTGGCGGTCTGCCCGAGGACAGCAGTCTTTCCCAAAGCAAGCAGAGCCAGCGAAAAGAAGTAAGTTATCAAACGTTGCTGATGAATAGCCATACTGGTAAAGTTACGCGTTTGCTCGGCTGTAATCCTGTCCAAAATTCTCAGTTTTATAACGTACTGAGCCGGTGGGCGGCTTCCTGCAGGAGATCGTCGTTTTTAGCGAAACAAAAACGCAAAATTTTAAAGTCGTTTTTCTGGTGATAAAATACCGAAACCGGAATGGACGCTACACCAATTTCGCGGGTCAGGCGAACGGCCAGTACCTGGTCCGGCTCGTCGGTGATGGCGGCATACGACAGGTTCTGAAAGAAACTCCCCTCCGACGGCAGAAACTCAAACCGTGTCCCCTGCAACCCGGCCAGAAACAGATTCCGCTTGCGCTGGTAAAAACCCGCCAGTTGCTGGTAGTGCTCGGGCTCGCTCAGGTAATCGGCCAGCGCGTACTGCATGGGTGTTACGGTACTGAACGTCAGGTACTGGTGTATTTTCCGAAACTCGGATGTCAGGGCGGCTGGAGCCAGGCAGTAGCCAATTTTCCAGCCCGTAATGTGATACGTTTTCCCAAACGAACCGATCACGAACGTGCGCTCGCGCAGAACCGGATGCATCATCAGGGAGCGGTGCATGTGCTCATCGAAATAGATATGCTCGTACACCTCGTCGCTGACGATCCAGATAGCCTTGTCGCGTACCAGTTCGGCCAGTTGCGTCAGATCATCAGCCGTCCAGACGCGGCCCGTAGGGTTATGGGGGGTATTAACCAGAATCAGCCGGGTGCGATCGGTAATCCGTTGGCGCACCTGCGCCCAGTCGACCGCGTAATCGGGCGGGGTCAGCGTGACGTACACGGGAATCCCACCGTTCAGTTCGATGGCGGGTACATAGCTGTCGTACGCCGGTTCAAACACAATTACTTCGTCGCCGGGCCGCACCACTGCCGTAATGGCCGCGAAGATCGCTTCGGTGGCGCCGGACGTAACGGTTATCTCCGTATTCGGATCAAAACGAACGTTATACAGAGCTTCCGTTTTTCGGGCCAGGGCTTCCCGCAGGGCTGGTACGCCGGTCATGGGTGCGTACTGATTGAATCCCTGGCGCATATACTGGTCCACCAGCGCCACCAGTTCGGGCGAGCAGTCGAAACCGGGAAAGCCCTGCGAGAGATTAATCGCCCCCGTTTCGGCCGCCAGCGCCGACATGACGGTAAAAATGGTAGTACCAACGTTCGGGAGTTTGGACGGCAGGAACATGAGCAACGGGTCGGATAAAATCAGTACGGGCTGCAAATATATTCCCCGGCGCCCAATCTAGTTGCTTTTCCCGCCGTCACGCTCCGTACGCGATGAGTTGTTTTCTGGTTAATAAGCCTTTTATTAGCACTTCATCCTATCCGTTCAATTCATCCCAACGCCTAATGAAGCTTTTTTTTTGTTTCCTGACCTGTTGGCGTCTGATCAGTGCACCAACTGTCTCTTTCGGTCAGACCCGCGACACGCTAGCGACCGCTGGGGCACCAGCTACGTCAAGTGCTTTAGCCTCCTCTGCTCCAATAGGCAATAGTAATGGAGGAAGCTACTCTCCTATCTACTACGTTCTCGAGTTTGGTTTGCTCTGTTTGCTCATAAGTTTTGTTGGTGCCGGGGTCATTTTTGTTCTGGCTGGCTTGTTATGTATAATGGTGTTGGTCGTCTTTGGTCTTTTATCAAGCTCGCTATTAGTTGGTTTACACAAACGATCCCTGACAACGGGAATCAATCTGTTTATCATGATATTCGCAGTATTATGCGGTCTGGCTATGGGAGGGCCGGGACTTTGGCTGATAAACTCGCAAACTAACTGGCTGACATCCGATAAAGCTCTTATCGGTGGCCTTTTTTGCGGTTTATTCGCCGGTGTACTACTGGGCCTGGTTGTTTGCAACCTATTGAACCGACTCATCCAATTCGCCAGAGTACGGCTTAATCGGTTGTGAGACTTATGACTTCGTCGGAAACCAGCTGAGCGTTGCCCGCTCCAGATCAACGAAGCCCAGTGATTCGTAGAGCTTTCGGGCCCGGTCATTGTATTTCTCAACCTGCATGGTTACGGATACTAGTCCCAGTTGAGGGGCTTTTTGCTGAATCTGTTCCAGCGCAAACCGGCCCAAGCCTGAACGTCGATAAGCTTCCCGAACGTACAATTCATCAACCCGCGCTTCCCGTCCACCAAACTCAAAAATGAAGCTGTTGGTCAGTGCTAGGTAGCCCGCATCCTGATCATCGAGACGAATCAGCCAGATTGATCCCAGGTGTGGATTAGCCAGAAAATCAGCGACCATAACTCGATGTTTCGGTTCGTCGAATGGGTAATCGAAGTAGTAATAAAACTCTGCCATCAGCGGCATCAGGCGGTTCAGGTCAGCCTTTGTTGTCGGTTGTAACGATACGTTCATAAGGTCAATCTTTGATCAGACAGCTAACGTTGTGTTTGCTCAAAGATTGATAAACAACGATCAGGTCGTCTCTATCCCGCAACATTAGTCAATCCAGTGTTAGTCAAAAAGCCTTTGGTAAATGGCTATCCATTTGCTGTGGAATCCGGCCGTGCTGTTCATCAATGGGGTATCTACGTCTTTTATGAACAACCCTGCTACCCATTACGTCTCTTTGATCAAAACATTATTGTTAGCACTGCTCATTACAGGCTGCTCGAACCACCATAACTCCTCCTATTTATCAGCAACCTGGATCGGTGATAGTCTTGAAGCCATGTGGATAGGCGATGTGGCCGACACCAGCGCCCGGCAACACCAGCTTTCCAACGCGCAGGGCATGACATTATCTGTTTCGCTACGTACTGACAGTACTTTACTGGAGTTTCGAACGCCCGTCTCGGTGCTAAAAAAACATGCTCCGGCGGGTTCGTTTAAGCAGTACACGCTGGCAATTAGTCAACAGACCGACCGTTCGCTGACGCTTATTCCCGTCTCAGACGAAGCCTGCGCCTTTTTTGGCAATAAGCACAGGTTAGTTTTTCGAAAGCAGTCGTTGGTTATCGATAGTGAGATCCGTTTCGAAAAAATCATTTTCCACACGACTGAATGTTTCGGTACCTGTTCGGTTTTTCATCTGGAGATCGACAGCGCCAGCCGGTTCAGGCAGCATACCGAAGTTCGGTACAGACAAGCCAACTGCTACTCCACCCGGGAAGGATACTTTACGGGTACTATGCCAAATAATACGTACCAAAAGCTCATGACGGCCATCAGAACGAGCCACCTGCGCCAGCTTACCTCCGACTCCGACGACATGCTGTGTTGCGACGCGCCCATTGGCACGATCATTCTTTACGCTAACGGCCAGCGTACATCGTTCCGATCCATGTTTCCTCCGATCGTCGTCCAGAATCTGGTCAATGTTCTATATCAGATTGCCAGAGAGCAAGCGGGAACGCGCACCAGTACACCATTCGTTCTCGAAGGCTGGAATGGCAAACCTTCCACCGATCTGGGTAACGTTGTAGACCAATAAGATGGTGCAGTTATAACTCCAACCTATAATTTTATAGTATTTCACAAATAAAAAATTGAAATATATTTTTCATTTAAAGGATTAAGCATAAATTTACCCGTCGAAGTTATTCAGCTTCGACTCGAGTAAATTCGGGACTTGACCTGCTTCATCCGTATAGCTTGATGAGTACCAAGAAAACGTCCCTGAAGGACATTGCCCAGCGGGCTGGGGTTTCGTCAGCACTGGTATCATACGTACTGAACGGTAAGGAAAAAGAAAGCCGCGTTGGTCAGGAGATTGCCCGCAAGATTAAAGATATTGCGGCCGAGCTGAACTACCAGCCCAACCACCTGGCCAAAAGCCTGCGCAGTGGAAAGACACACACGATTGGATTAATTATTGCCGATATATCGAACCCGTTTTTTGCCAACATCGCCCGGGTTGTTGAAGACGAAGCCAAGCGAAACGGCTATACAGTCATCATCGGGAGTTCGGACGAACGGGCCGACAAGTCTGAGGACTTACTGAACGTTTTGATAAACCGGCAGGTCGATGGCTTTATCATCGTCTCGTCGGAGGGTTCCGAAGGACAGAGTCAGTACCTGAAAGAGCGAGGCATTCCATTTGTGCTCCTGGACCGGTATTTTCCGGAACTGGAAACCAACTATGTGTCAACCGATCACTACAGAGCGTCTTATGAAGCAGGTGTTCACTTAATCAACAACAACTACCACCGTATTGGCATGCTGGCCTACAATTCGCAGATGTTCCATATGCAGGAGCGGATACGGGGTTATTGGGATGCGCTTCGGGATCATGGCATTTCCTTCAAATCAGCTTGGCTAAAGCCAGTGAACCTAAGCCAGATCGAGCAGGAAGTTCGGAGTGCTATTGACGACCTTCGCTCCCCCGAGATAGCCGTCGACGCGGTTATTTTCGCAACCTACAGTCTGGCACTGAACGCGCTGAAATACATCAATGAACTCCAGATAAACGTACCGGAAGACCTGGCGATCGTTAGTTTTGGTCAGGCCGAAGTCTTTGAGCTGTATTACTGCCCTATTACCTATGTTAGGCAACCCATTGGCCTGCTGGGTCAGAAAGCGGTAGAACTATTAATGCGTGAGTTCAAGCACCGGCAGTCTCCCATAAGTCAATTACTTATGGAAGCCGAGTTAGTCGTCCGGGCATCGTCAAAAGCTAAATAATCAGGCGCTGCTTTCTTTTTGGTCTTTTGCTTAAACGTTTAAGCTTTTATAATACAACTCCTAAACCTGATTATGCAACGAAGAAACTTCTTACAGTCGACGCTCGTCGGCTCAGCGGCTCTCTGGGCGGGCGGGTTGCCAACACTGGCCCAGGCTGCGCCCAAGCTGAAGATCACTAAAATCCGCTATTATAGCGCGCCGGGGTACAATAAACCACTCTTCAACCAGGCTCGCGGGATCGTCGAAATTCAGACCGATGGCGGGATTATTGGCATTGGCGAAGGCGGATTTAAGGACGTAGTCGAGCAATGCGCCCAGATGATGATCGGCGAAAATCCGTTCCAGGTCGAGCACATCTGGCAGAATGTGTACCGGGGTATGTTTTATCCCCCCGGCCGGGAGAAGTTGCACGCCCTCGGCGCGCTGGAAATGGCGCTGTGGGATCTTAAAGGCAAAGCGCTGGGTGTGCCCGTGTATGAACTGCTGGGCGGTGCCACGCGTGACTACGTCGAGTGCTACGCTACCGGCTTTCGGGCTTCCAAAGCCAAAACAGAAGAGGAACGCGCCCGGGACTGCATCGAAGCCGGGTTGCGGGCGTACCGGATCGGTCCGACTGGCGGCAACGGCGATCAGTCCTTCGATTTTTATGATAATGCGAAGAAAACCATCGACTTCTGCAAGCGTATCGATGCGGCCGTTGGGGGCGGAGGACACTGGGCCATCGACCTGCACACCCGTTTTGATACGACCGAAGGCATCAAAATCTGTAAAGCAATCGAAAGTCTGGAGCCCTACTTCGTCGAGGATGTCATTCGCTCCGAAAATCCGGGCGTCTACAAAACAGTGCGCCAGATGACAACAGTCCCCCTGGCCGTGGGTGAGCAGTTCGGCGACCGCTGGGACATCAACGAATTACTAGAAGACCAACTTATTGATTACACCCGCGTAACGCTGCCCAATACGGGCGGACTTTTAGAGCTCAAGAAGATTGCGGCTTTGTGCGAGACCCACTACATCGGTATGATTCCGCACTTTACCGGTCCGCTCTCCACGGCGTCGCTGGTTCACGTACTGGGTTCCAGCAGCCCTACCCGCTGCCTGATGGAGTTGGCTGGTGGCGAACCCGAACGCCCGCCCTACTTCAACGAGGACTACATCAACTTCAAAAATGGCAAGCTGTACCTGAACCCGAATCCGGGGCTGGGCGTCACCTTCGATCCGAAGAAGGCCACGTTCGTGATGGAAGTCACTGAAAAAACGAAGTTCCCCCACCCGATCCTGAAAAGTCCGGATGGTGCTATTCACAACTGGTAAACAGCGCTACCCGCTTATTCCTACTGTCATTTACCTTATTACGCATTCCAACTTTTTCTTCCTGAACGCAAATGAATACACTCATTTTTCCTACCCCCTTACCCTTACGTATCCATGAAAACATTTTTAACTGTTGTCTGGCTTTGCTACCTGTCAGGCGGTTACGCTGCCTACGCCCAGATTAATCGAATCACCGGTCGGGTGACAGGCACCGACAAACAGGGGCTACCCGGTGTGAACGTCTTGGTCAGCGGCAGTTCTACAGGAACGACAACCGACGCCAATGGCGAGTATTCAATCAATGCTGCCACCACCGCTACATTAGTCTTTTCATATATAAGCTACGTTAGCCAGACGATACCGGTCAACAACCGGTCGATTATCAACGTACAGCTGGCCGAAGACGCTAAATCAATCGACGAAGTGGTCGTGACAGCACTAGGTATCAAGAAAGAAGCCAAAACGCTGGGTTATGCCACCGTGACGGCCACCGCCGAGCAGATTTCCGTCAACCGGACGTCCAATTTTGTGAGTGGCCTACAGGGCAAACTGGCGGGAGTAAACATCTCAACAATGGGGTCAGGGCCCGCCGGTACCGCCAAAATCCGTATTCGGGGCCAGTCGTCGTTCAGTGGGCAGAACAACCCGCTGATTGTGGTCAACGGCGTACCCATTGACAACTCAAACTACTCGCTGGGGGGCGACTACGGTTCTAGGGCTGCGAACAGTTCCGACGGGGGCGACGGACTGAGCAGTATCAACCCCGACGATATTGAAACCATGACCGTGCTGAAAGGCGCAACGGCAGCCGCGTTGTACGGCTCGCGTGCCAAAGACGGCGTGGTGATGATTACAACCAAGAGCCGGGGTTCGGGCAAAGGATTCGGCGTTACGTACAACGCCAACTTCACGACCGATACACCCCTGGATTTCACCGATTTCCAGTACGAATACGGGCAGGGCGAGGGCGGCAAACGCCCCACCTCAACCAGACCAACATCAGGTGTGTGGAGCTTCGGCGAGAAATTCCAGCCGGGCATGACGCAGGTGCTGTTCGACAACGAAACCTATCCCTACGAACCTGTCTACAACCGGGTGAAACAGTTCTACCGCATCGGCACCAACTTTACTAATACCGTTACGGTGGCGAATAACGGCCCCCAGGGCGGCTTCAGTCTCTCGTTCGGCAATACCGACAACCGGGGAATCATGGAGAATAACACCTTTAACCGGAAGGTGATCAACCTGGGTTTCAGCCAGAACATCAGCAGCAAACTCATCGCATCGGGAAACATCAACTACTCGAAAGAAAATAACGTCAACCCACCGCAGATCAACACCCAGGACTTCTCAGTCTCGACGGTGGTATTCACGCTGGCCAACTCTATGCCGTTTCAGGCCCTGCGCGACAACCAGACCGAGGCCAACGGCGACGAGTTTGTGTTCTCGCGCTTTCTGGTGCGGAACAACCCATACTATTCCATGAATCGCCACTTTGAGCACATCAAACGCGACCGGATTTTCGGCAACATTGCGCTCAAGTATCAGTTCACCGACTGGCTTTACCTGCAGGGACGTATCGCGCAGGATTTTTATATCCGCAACCAGGACTATAACATTCCCAATGGCTACGCGCCCATTGCCCGAGCCCCCGTTGGCTACGTCAATGGCTCGTACACGCAGGATGTACGCCAGAATACCGAACGGAACATCGATTTCATTCTGGGTGCCAACCGGACCTTCGGCAAAATTGGCGTCGACCTGACGCTGGGTGGTAACGCCCGTTACGCCCGCAACGACTATAACAGCGTTACGGTGCAGGATTTTGTGCAGCCTGGCCTATACACCGTCGCCAACGGACGCATCAAGAATCCCGTTTATAGCCTGGCCGAGAAGAAAATCAATTCCTTGTTCGGGGCTGCCACGATCTCGTACCGCGAGTTTTTGTACCTGAACCTGACCGCCCGCAACGACTGGTTCTCCACGCTGGCCCCCTCGAACCGAAGCATTCTGTACCCATCGGCAACCGCCAGTTTCGTGTTCTCGCAGGCCTTTGAGAACCTGCCAACCTGGATTTCCTTCGGAAAGTTGCGAGCGGCCTACGCACAGGTGGGCTCCGATAACGTCGACCCCTACTCCAACGCACTTTACTACGGCGTCGATAACAACTCATTTCCAAATCCGTCGGGGCAACTCGTGCCCGTGGGCGGCATCAACGCGACCGTGGTACCAAACAAAAATCTGCGCCCACTCCGGATTCAGGAGGCCGAGGTTGGTATGGAACTGAAACTGTTCGAGAACAAGGTTGGCTTCGATTTTACGTACTACCACAAAACGACCGACGACCAGATTCTGGCGGCTCAGATTTCTGATGCGTCCTCGTTCACTAGTAAGTTGATCAACGTGGGCCGGAGCATGAACCAGGGGCTGGAAATGCTGCTGACGTTTTCGCCCGTCAACACAAAGGCCTTCCGCTGGGACGTGAGTGCCAACGTATCCTACAACACCTCGAAAGTGCTGCGTCTGGGCTTGTCGCCCAATGATACGGTCATTACCGTCAGCAGCGGTGGGGGCCGCACATTGAACCAGGTCGTCGATAAACCCATAGGCCAGCTGTACACCTTTACGTACCTACGCGATGCGCAGGGACGGCAGGTCTTCGATCTCAACAGCGGGATGCCCCTGCGCAACAATACGCTGGTAAACGTGGGAACTGCTCTGCCGCGCTACTTCGGTGGGATCACGAATACGTTTACCTACAAAGGGTTGACATTGTCGGTGCTGATCGACTTCAAGCTGGGGCACAAAATGATTGCCGGCCGGAATATCAATTACATGCGCCACGGCCTGTCGAAACGCACGCTGCCGGGCCGGGATGTGGGCTTCGTCATCGGTAACGGGGTCAATCCGAACGGTGAGATTAACCAGACGCGGGCCGCCATACAACCCTATTACGAGTCAATCAACCCGCTGGGTATCAATGAGGATTTTGTCTTCAACGCGGGCTTCTGGAAACTACGTCAGTTGACACTGGGCTATGATTTCACCCCGCTGCTGCCCGAGAGTCTATTTATCAAAGGCCTGCGCCTGAATGCCGTTGCCAACAACGTGCTGATTATCAAGAAATGGACCGAAAACATGGACCCGGAGGAAGCACTGGTATCGTCGGACAATGCCGTTGGTCTGGATTTCTGGCCGGGCCTGCCCCCTACCCGCAGCATTGGCTTTAACCTCAACGTCCGGTTCTGATTTTCTGTCCCGTGCGTCTGTCAGTGACGTCATAGCGCACTGATAGACAGCAGTCTAAAACTCGATCATCATGAAAATTTATTCCAAACACACACTCGCCCTTCTGCTCTCGCTCAGCCTGTTATCGGGCTGCGACCAGGGCTTTACGGAGCTCAATACCAACCAGGTGGACCCTACGTCGCTGGCTCCCTCAATGGTGCTCAACAAAGGGATCATCAACACGAACTACCTTGACGGTTTTGGTACGCTGGGCATGCTGACCTACAATTTCGGCATTGTCCAGCAGATCATTACGCCCTACGGCAGTTCGCTCTCCGGGGCCAACTACGATCAGATCAACAACGGCAATACGGTTCTGGTCTGGACCAACTTTTACCGCAACGTATTGAAGCAACTAGTGGCGGTGATTGAGCAGACCAAGAACGATCCGCTACAGGTCAATACCTACCAGACTGCCCGGATCTGGAAGGCGTATATGTTTATGATTCTGACCGATACGTACGGCGATGTGCCTTATTTTGAAGCCGGACAGGGCTACACGACGGAGATCATTACACCAAAGTACGATCCGCAGCAAACGATCTACAAGGACATTCTGAAGGAGCTCGACGAAGCATCGGCGGCTCTTACGACGGTGCAGGCTCCAGTTGTGACCGATATCCTGTACGGCGGGAACGTAGCGCAGTGGAAAAAGCTGGGTTATTCGTTTATGCTCCGGGCGGCCATGCGGCTGACGAAAGTAGAACCAGCCACGGCCGAATCATACGTTAAAAAAGCGGTGGCCGGTGGGGTCTTCCAGTCGAACGCCGACAACTCGATTCTCAGACATACGTCTACCTACAACAACTTCATTGCCAATCACCTGGCTGCCCGCGAAAAGACCAACTTTTACCTAGCGGCTCCCTTCGTGAACTACCTGAAAGAAAACAACGACCCCAGGCTCCGGGTCTTTGCCGTGCGTTACGTCGGTGCCAAAGGGGGGCAGGAACAGGTGGCCGCGCGGGCCACCTCCGATCCGCAGCAGCAGATTGGTATGCCGATGGGTTACAACGACGTAACGATTACGACGGTGCTGGCCCAGAACAATGTAGCCAGCCTCTGGGATTTCTCGCAGGTCAACCTGAACACAGTCCTGAAGCTTGACGCCCCCGAGTTCCACATCACCTACGCCCAGACGCAGCTGCTGCTGGCCGAAGCCACCGTTCGGGGTTGGGTGTCGGGTACTGCGGCCGAGTATTTCGCGCGGGGCGTCCGGGCGCATCTCGATCAGATGGCATCGTACGGAGCGACCCTGTCGGAAACGGCCATCAAAACGTATCTGGACGCGCATCCGCTGGACGCCAGCAAGGCGCTGGAGCAGATCAATACGCAGTACTGGGTAGCCAGCTTCCTCGACGGTACGGAAGCTTTCGCCAACTTCCGGCGGAGCGGTTATCCCGCTCTGAAGAAAAATCCCTATCCCGGCTCGGAGGTCAAAGGCGACTTCATCCGGCGGATGCCCTACCCCGACAGCGAGATTGTTGTCAACTCGGCGCAACTGAACGAAGCCGTCGCCCGGCAGGGTCCTAACACCCTCGACACCCGCGTGTGGTGGGATAAGAAATGATCTTTTCTCCCACGGCCTGGCTCTTTGAGCTATGGAGACGGGCTGTGGGGGAAAGATTCATACAACTAATTCAATACCAGTAACTCATCTAAACGCTCCTTTTTTACTCATGAATCAATTGGATCAAAGTCGCCGTGATACGTTGAAAATGCTTGGTTTTGGCTCGTCGGTCGGTTTGTTAGGCATGCTGGGCAGTACATCCACGGCCGAAGCACACGAACAGGCGGGCAAACCGGCCTACGCAGTTGGGATGCCCGCGGTAAAAATCAAAAGCGTACGGGCTATTGCCACCGCGCCCCAGGGCTCCAACCTGATTGTGGTGAAAGTAGAAACGACGGAGCCAGGACTGTATGGCCTGGGCTGTGCGACCTTTACCCAGCGGGCGGCTGCGGTTGTCGTGGCCATCAACACGTATCTCAACGAGTTCTGCGTCGGCAAAGACGTTGACAACATCGAAGATATGTGGCAGTCGGCCTACGTCAGTTCGTACTGGCGCAACGGCCCGGTACTCAACAACGCCCTCAGCGGACTCGATCAGGCCCTGTGGGACATCAAGGGTAAGCGGGCCAATATGCCGGTCTATCAGTTGCTGGGCGGTAAAGTCCGGTTTGCCATTCCCTGCTACACCCATGCGGGTGGCAACACTGCCGAAGCGACGGCCGACAGCGTGAAAAAATTTATGGAGCAGGGCTACAAATACATCCGCATCCAGCAGGGCGGCTACGGCGGTGTTGGCAGCAACCTCGATAAACCCGACTTCAAAGGCAGCGGTTTCGCCAACGACAGCGACTCCTACATGAACGTAACGGGCTACCTGAAATCGGTGCCCAAGATGTTTGAACTGGTCCGCAAGCAGTGTGGCGACGAAATTGAACTGCTGCACGACGTCCACGAGCGGGTGCAGCCTATGGAAGCCATCAACCTGATCAAGCAGGTGGAAGATTTCCGGCCGTTCTTCATTGAAGATCCGTTCTCGCCCGAGAACATGAAATGGTTCGCCCAGCTCCGCCAGACCACGACGGTGCCAATTGCCATGGGTGAGCTGTTCAACAATATCAATGAGTTCAAGGAGCCGATGGTGAACCAGTGGTTCGACTACATCCGGATACACGTATCACAGATTGGTGGTATCACCCCGGCCATGAAAGTAGCCCGGCTGGGCGAGTGGTTCAACGTCCGCACGGCCTGGCACGGCCCCGGCGACGTATCGCCCGTTGGGCACGCGGCTCACGCCCATATCGATCTAGCTGTCTGGAACTTCGGCATCCAGGAAGCGGTGCAGTTCTCGGAGAAAACGCAGGCCGTTTTCAGCGGCTGCCCGACAATGAATCAGGGTTACATGTCGGTCAACGAGGTGCCTGGGCTGGGCGTTGACATCAACGAAAAAGAAGCCGCAAAATACCCCATTGGCACAAAATCCAACTGGCTGGTTCGTAAAGCAGACGGTACAGTAATCCGACCGTAAGGGTCGGCTGATTTGAGCTTTGGCTCAATCGTGTCAATTGCTTAATCGATCAAATAGGGATTAACTAATTTCTTAATTGTCACCCCTGACCCTCCCGCGACGGGGGACCGCCCAAAACTTAGTCTTGTAGAGGTGTGCTCTGACCACCGGCACAGGCCGCCCCGCCTAGCCCCTCCTAAAACAGCAGGGGAATAAGCATAAGTTGCCTTTCAACCACCCCCTCCTAATTTTCTAACGGTCCGCGCCACGGTGGCCGCCGTAGCGGGAGTGGGCAGGGGGTGGTAAGTAGCGGAAAACAGAACCCGATTCGCCACCTCGGGAAACCTCTGCGAAATGAACCAGGGACGGCGGCCACCGTAGCATGGACCACCCAAAACTGGTGAGGAACCGCTGCCGGGAGAGAAACAGTGTACAACTCAATCAATACAGATTAAATACTACTCTTTTCAATCAACACATAAATGAATCTTTTAACTAAACAACCGGGCTTCTTGTCCCGGCGCGGAGCGATCCAGGCTGTTCTGGGGGCTGCGGGCACGAGTCTGGTGCTTCCCGAGTCGTCCTATGCCGCGCATCCCGGTCGCTTTGTCGACTACAGCAATGTCAAAATCACGAAGCTGGAGACCTTTCTGATCAAACCACGCTGGATTTTCCTGAAAATCCATACCGATGTGGGGGTCGTTGGCCTGGGCGAACCGCTGCTGAAGGGCCGCGCCCTGACCATCCAGACCGCTATCAAGGAGATCGAGCCGTACCTGATTGGCAAAGATCCCCGGCACGTAGTTCACCATTGGCAGGCTATTTACCGGCATGCGTTCTACCGGGGCGGCCCTATTCTGACGAGTGCGCTGAGCGGCATCGACCACGCCCTCTGGGACATCAAAGGCAAGCTGCTGAACGTGCCGGTTTACGAACTGCTGGGCGGTCCCACCCGCGACCGGGTACGCGTGTACGGTCGGGCGTCAACGGCTGCGGAGATCAAGCAGCGGAAGCAGGAAGGGTACACTGTCATTAAAACCGGCGTGGCTAAAAAGAACCCGGCCAACATTGTCGAGAACCTACAATTCATTCAGTATGCCATCGACAGTTTTGCGTCCTTGCGCGAAGCCGGTGGAAACGACATGGATATTGCCATCGACTTTCACGGCAGCATACCGCCCCAGACGTCGAAGCTGCTCATCAAAGAACTGGAGCCCTACAAGCCCATGTTTGTGGAGGAACCGGTGCAGGCGCAGAACGCCGATATTCTGGCCGACATCGCTCGGGGGACGCACCTGCCCATTGCCGCTGGCGAACGAATTTTTACGAAGTGGGGCTTCCGCGAACTGCTGGAAAAACGGGCCGTCAGCATTGTTCAGCCAGACCTCTGCCACGCCGGTGGCATTACGGAAGGGCGACTGATTGCGGGTATGGCCGAAGCTTACTACGTACCAATTGCCCCCCACAACCCGATGGGACCGATCTCGCTGGCCGTTGGGCTTCACCTGGCCGCCAGTGTACCCAATTTTCTGGTACAGGAGCAAGTCTCACTCGGCGAGGGCTATCTGAAAAACCCGTTCAAACTTCAGCCGGACGGCACCGTCCTGATTCCTAAAGGGCCGGGTCTGGGCATTGAGCTCGACGAAGCGAAACTCAAAGACAAGATTGGCCACGACTGGCGAAACCCGGAAACTTACAACGCCCTCGACGGCTCCGTCGTCGACTGGTAGGGCTCAACTTACTCCCTTACTCTTGCAATCAATACACCTTTGACTATTCCATAAATACCCTGTAAACCATGAGACATAGTGTAAAACTTTTCGTTTTGCTGGTCTTCCTCTGGAGCAGTTACGCCACTGCCCAGACCAGCCGACTATCCGGTAAAGTGACCGATTCTAACAACCAGGGGCTACCCGGAGTGAACGTGCAGGTTAACGGCACGACCATTGGCACCTCCACCGACGCAACGGGAAATTTCTCGCTCAATGCCGCGCCCAATGCTACGCTGGTTTTTTCCAACATCGGTTATGCCAGCCAGACGATTCCGGTCGATGGCCGCACGACAATCAACGTTCAGTTGCAGGAAGACCAGAAAACGCTGAACGAAGTCGTGGTGGTGGGTTACGGTACCCAGCGCAAAACCGATGTAACGGGCGCCCTGACGGCCATCACGACCAAAGAGTTTGCCCAGCAGCCCGTCACCCGACTCGATCAGGTGCTACAGGGTCGCGCGGCCGGGGTGCAGGTCACACAGGCCAACGGCGCTCCCGGCGGTGACTCCCGCATTCGAATTCGGGGGGCCAATTCGGTGCTGGGTAATAACAACCCACTCTACGTCGTCGACGGTTTCGTGGGCGCCGATTTCAACTTCGTGAACCCCGCCGATATTGAAACGCTGCAAATCCTGAAAGATGCCGCGTCAACCTCTATTTACGGTAGTCGCGGAGCTAACGGGGTAGTCATTATCACAACCAAAAAAGGCACCCGGGGTATCCGGGTCAATTACGAAGGCCAGGGTGGTTTAGCGACCGTCATTAAACGGTATGATGTCCTGCCCGCTGGTGAGTTTGCTGAAATCGTCAATGCCCGGGCCACGGCAACGGGTTCGAACCTGCCCTTTACCGCCGATCAGATTGCTCAGTTCAAACAGAACGGCGGCACCGACTGGCAGAACCTGGTGTATCGCACGGGCAATAACCAGCAGCATCAAATCACGGTGTCGGGTGGCAATGAGAAAACGACTTTCCTCGTGTCCGGCAACTACGTCAACCAGAACGGGATCGTCAACAACAGCGGCTTCCGACGGTACATCCTGCGGACGAACCTGAATACGCAGATCAATAAGGATCTGTCCTTCCGGCTGAATCTGTGGGGTACGCAGTCAAGAAACCATAATACCAACGGCGGGGGTGCTTTAGTTCAGGCGCTGGCCTGGGCACCGACTACACCCGCCTACGGTACGGACGGGCAACCGACATTTATCGATCCCATCGGCTCCGTTTATCGCAACCCGCTCGATTATCTGTACGATCAGTCAATTGATGCCGAGCGGGCTTCGCTGAACATCAACGGTGGATTGAATTATAAGCTACCCATCAAAGGACTGACGCTGGATTTGCAGTATGCCATCAACTACCTGAACGCGCAGAACCTGAACTTCACCGGCCAGCGCCTGTCGAACAACAATCCCTCGGCCAGCCGGTATTCGTCACAACAACTTACCCTGCAAAACACGAATACGCTGAACTATAACGTAACGGCTGGCGATCACTCAATCAACGCCGTTGCCGTGCTGGAAACGCAGCAGTTTACCGACCGGAATTTCACCGCCAGCGCGACGGGGCTTCGGTTCCCGCAACTCGGTTATGACAACATCGGGGGCAATGCGGCAGCCTCAGTGGCTTCGGCCTACCAGAAGTGGACGTTACTCTCGCTGCTGGGCCGGATCAATTACGGATTCAAAGACCGATACCTGGTCACCGCAGCCGTTCGGCAGGATGGCTCGTCCAAGTTCAGTCCACAGAACCGGAACAGCGTGTTCCCTTCACTGGCGCTGGGCTGGCGGTTATCGGAAGAGGAATTCATCAAAAAACTCAACGTCTTCAGCAACCTGAAACTGCGGGGCAGCTGGGGCGTAACAGGTAGCCAAGCCATCAATCCGTACGCTACGCTGTCGACCTACGGCACCACCTTCGCAGCTTTCAACAACTCGGCAGCTACGGCGGGGGTTATCTTGGGCAATCCTGGCAACACGAACCTGAAATGGGAAACCACGCGCCAGGTTGACGTGGGTCTGGAGATGGAGTTCTGGAACGGGCGGCTGCGGTTCGAAGCGGATTACTTCAAAAAGAACACGACCGATCTGCTGCTGAACGTAGCGATCCCGAGTTACGCGGGAGGTGGTACGCAAACCCGTAACGTAGGTGAGATCGAAAACCGGGGTTTTGAGTTTTCGCTGGGCGGCACACCCGTTGACAAAGGTGGCTTCCGCTGGGAAACCAGCCTGAACCTGTCGACGCTGAAAAATCAGGTTATCAGCCTAGGTGGCTTGCCCCGGCTGGGTACGGGTACGGGAGTTGGCGGGGGCATGTCCACTACCAACGAGTTCATGTTGATGCCGGGCGAGCCGCTGGGATCTTACTGGGGCCTTCAATACCTGGGTACATTCAAACCCGGCGAAGCTGACCTGGCCTCGCGCTTCGGACGCGTTCCGGGGGACCCCCACTACCAGGACCTGAACAACGATAACTCCATCACGACCGACGATTTTCAAATTATCGGTCGGGCCTTTCCCAAAGCAACGGGGGGCTGGAACAACACCTTTACCTACAAAGGGCTAACGCTGAACGTATTCTTTAACGCCGTCTTTGGCGTCGATAAGCTCAACTACACCCGGGCGGCAGCCCTATCGGGGTCGGGGGATGCCCGGCAGTTTATCCTGACTGAAGTCCGGGATTACTACCGCCCCGGCAACGAAACATCGGACGTACCGGCCTTCAGCCGGACGTATCAGCCCTTTACCCAGTCGAGCCGGTTCCTGGAAGACGGCAGCTTCGTCCGGCTGAAAAACGTGACGCTGTCGTACAACGTACCAACGGGTTTCCTCCGCGACAAAGCTACCATTCGGGTCTTTGCCAGCGCCACCAACCTGCTGACGTTCACAAAGTACAAAGGCCCTGATCCGGAATCGAGCAATGTCGGCTCCGGCACGGACACGGCCATCGGCATTGACTACGGCTCCTACCCCAACTCGAAAGCTTACACCATCGGCCTTAACCTCGGTTTTTAACCCCATTCTTTTCTGACATCATGAAAACGTTCATCATACTAGTTGCCGCTGTCCTGTCGCTGGCTGGCTGCAAAAGCTATCTGGAAGAAGATACCACCGGGCTGCTCTACGGTCCGAACGTACTAAGCACCCAGGCCGGCCTGGAATCGGCGCTGACGGGTGCGTACCGTGGTCTGGGCGCTCAATGGACCTACGGATTTCTGCACCCCTCGGCCAACGCGGCTACCCTTGGCAGCGACGACGTAACGACTCACCCCGCCAGCAATAAAGCCGATTGGCGAGAGTTCGACCAGTTCAACGTATCGACCACCAACCAGCGCTCGGGGGCCGTGTACAATGGTTGTTATAAAGCCATACAGGGGGCCAATAATGTCATCAATAATTACACGGAGACGGTCGGTACAAAGGCTACGATTGACATCATTGCGGGCGAAGCTTATTTCATCCGAGGGTTTTCGTACTACTGGCTCACTCGCTTTTACGGCAACATTCCGCTGGTAACGGCCGGCGAATACTCGGACAGTCTGCTGACGATCAAGAAGTCGACGCCCGCGCAGGTCTATAGTCTTATTGTCGAGGACTTGAAGAAGGCTGAAACCATGCTTCCGACCACCCGGCGTGATCCGGGTCGGCCCAACGCGGGTTCGGCTAAAGCCTTCCTGGCGGATGTTTACCTGACCATGGCCGGCTGGCCGCTGAAACAGACCGACAAATACGATCTGGCGGCCGCTAAAGCGAAAGAAGTGATCGACAACCGGGCCACGTACGGTTTTCAACTCCTGCCAACGTTTGCGGCCGTTTTCGACAATGATCCGTCCGTAGCCATCATTCCCGAATCAGTCTTTCAAATCAGCGGTTTCATTGGCGGGAGTGGCACGGCCAATGCGACCTACGGCAACACCACGATGCCGGGTGAAGAAGGTGGCTGGGACGATATGTTCGCCGAACTGAATTTCTTCCGCGATTTCCCTGCCGGTCCCCGCAAAGAGGCTACGTTCCGGACCGAGTTTGGGCTGGGGGCAACGACCATCCCCTGGCAGCAGAGCCTGACCCGCCACCCCTACTACAAAAAGTGGTACATCAAAGGCAACATCGTTACGTCCAGTATTTCGCTGCCGTCGGTGATGATGCGCTACCCACACGTGCTAACCATCTACGCCGAAGCCAAAGCACGGGGCACGGGTGGCCCTGACCAAGCGGCTTACGACGCGCTGAATCAGGTTCGACTACGGGGCCGGGCTACGGGTACCAAAGCGCTGTCGACGGCCGACGGGCTGACGGCGACTCAGTTTGCCGACGAAGTAGTCCAGGAACGCGCCTGGGAGTTTGCCTGCGAACGCACCCGCTGGTTCGACCTGGTCCGGCTGGAACGCGTCGAAGCGGCCAACGCCAAAAAAAGTCCGGACGATCTGCAACCCATCAAGGCCCTTACCAAAGCCAACTATTGGTTTCCGCTCCCTTATTCGGACACCTCCATCAATCCGAATCTGAATCAGTAATAGGCAGCCGTCCTGCCAGGGTCGATTGGTTCTGGCAGGACGGCCTACCACAGGCATTAACGGGCTACGATCTTGAAAAAAGCAATTATATCTCTCTGTCTGGTGTGGGCTTTGAACGCCACGGCTGTGCCCGATCCAGTATGGCCCCAACTGAGCCTGTCGAACGGTGTTCTGCAAACGACACTCTACCTGCCGAATGCAGAGCAGGGCTACTACCGGGGAACCCGCTTCGACTGGTCAGGGGCATTTAAAAGCCTGACCTACAACGGCCACCGCTTTGTCGATCAGTGGTTTGATCAGTACGACCCACGCCTGCACGACGCCATCAACGGTCCCGCCGAGGAGTTTACGCCCCTGGGCTACGACGAAGCGGCTATCGGCGATACGTTCGTCAAGATCGGCGTGGGTGTGCTCCGACGTGCTGATGAGAAGCCATATGCTTTTGGCCGGTATTACGACATTATGGATGGCGGCAGCCGAACCCTGCAATTCCGTAAGGACCGAATTGATTTTTTGCACGAGCTGCGGCACCCGTCAGGTTATGGCTACCAGTATCAGAAAACGGTACGGCTACTCCCCGGCAAACCCGTACTGGTGCTGGAGCATCGTTTGAAAAATACGGGTCAGAAACCTATCCAAACGAGCGTGTACAACCACAACTTCTGGGTGCTTGATCAGGAGCCAACCGGGCCGGGCATCGACGTCAGTTTTCCCTTCGCCGTACAAGGCCAAGGTAAAGGCTTCGGTGGCCTGCTCCAAACCCAGGGTAATCGGCTCGTTTACACCCGTCCGTTCGCGCCAAAAGAAACGGTGTACAGCGCTGGCTTGCAGGGCTTTTCGGCAATGACTAGTGACTACGACATCCGCATTACGAATCAGAAAACAGGCGCAGGTGTGCACATTACCGGCGATCAGCCCCTGCAAAAACTTGTCTACTGGGCCTGCGCCACTACGTCCTGTCCGGAGCCTTACGTCCTTATCGAGGTAGCGCCGGGCGCGGAAAAGACATGGACCGTCCAGTACGAATTCTCCGGGGAAGCTCGATAATCTTGACAGGTTGCACAGTGTTTTCCTCACGGTAGCGGCCGACCGTCCAAGACCTCTTCCGCGACTGCGGATCGCCCAAAACCTAATCTTGTAGGTAGCTCTCACCACCGAGGGGGCCGCCCCGCCTAGCCCCACCTAAAACAGGAGGGGAACAAGCAGAGGTGACTTTTAATCACCCCCTCCTAGAAAATTAGGAGGGGGCCGGGGGGTAGTAGCTAACGTCAAAATAGATCCGATTCGCTACCTCGTGTCCCCTACAAGATTAGTCGCTGCCGTGAGGGAGCCAACCAGGAAATGACTTAATCAACTAATGCACTTAACCGTTTAGCTGTATGAATTTTGTCCTAAAAATCTGTTTGGGCGTACTGCTGCTGGGAAGCTGCTTATCCGCCAACCGGACCATCGATTCCAGGCCGCTTCGGCAACCTGGCGACGACTGGCCCACCTATGGCGGTAACGGGGCTGGCAATCGGTATTCGCCCCTGAATCAGATTAATACCAGTAACGTCAAAAACCTGAAACTGGCCTGGAGCTACGAGACGGGCGACAACAGCAATCCGAACCAGCGGGGAATGGATATCCAGTGCCAGCCGATCGTGATTCGGGGTATCCTCTACGGCACGTCTCCCCGGCTGAAACTCTTTGCGGTCGATGCCGCTACGGGGAAACAGCGCTGGCAATTTGACCCATTCGCCGATCCGGGCAAGCGCCCGCGCTTTCATCCCGTTCGCGGGGTGATGTACTGGGAGGATGGTGCCGACAAGCGCGTGCTGTATTCGGTTGGCGCTTCACTCTACGCCATCAATGCCGAGACCGGCAAACCCATCGACGGCTTCGGCAAAAACGGCGAAGTCGATCTGCACGAGGGCCTAGGCGACCTCGAAACCCTCGGGCACGACGTAGCAAACCTCTCCATCCGGGTTACGACACCGGGGGTTATCTATAACGACCTGCTCATTACGGGATCCAGTGTCTCTGAAGGGGGCGATGCACCACCGGGATACATCCGGGCATTTAATGTCCGGACCGGCAAACTGGCTTGGGTGTTCCGCACGATTCCGTTGCCCGGCGAATATGGCTATGATACTTGGTCGACAGATGCGTACAAAAAAATAGGCGGGGCCAACTGCTGGGCCGGGCTTGTGGTAGACGAAAAGCGGGGTGTTGTCTACGCCGGAACGGGTTCGCCTTCGGTCGATTTTTACGGCGGTGCCCGCGCGGGTCAGAACCTATTTGCCAACTGCGTAATCGCGCTCGACGCCAAAACGGGCAAGCGTATTTGGCATTTCCAGACCGTCCACCACGACCTATGGGACCGTGACCTCCCCTGCCCGCCCAATCTTATTACGGTTCGGCACAATGGCAAACAGGTAGAGGCCGTGGCGCAGGCCACGAAAGACGGCTACGTCTTTGTCTTTAATCGGGATACAGGCAAACCCCTGTTTCCGGTGCAGGAAGTACCCGTACCAACCTCGCCCGCCTTGCCCGGTGAGCAGCCCTGGCCAACCCAGCCCGTACCGACCAAACCGGCGCCGTTTGCCTGGCAGGAACTAACCGAAGCGAACATTACCAGCCGTACACCCGAAGCGCGGGAATATGTATTGACGCGGTTCCGAAACAGCCGACACGGCAGCAAATACATGCCCCCCAGCGAAGAAGGAACCCTGTATTTCGGTTTCGGCGGGGGAGCCGAGTGGGGCGGCACGGCGGCAGATCCCAACGGTATCTTTTACGTGAATAGTAACAACATGCTCTGGTGGCTGAAGATGCGCGACAGTCGAATGCGGGGGCAGGGTGTCGCCATGACACGGGGCACGGCCCTATTCAATATGAACTGCTCGGTTTGCCACGGCATTGGCGGCAAGGGCAGTGCCGAAAACGTAGCCGCTCAGGCGTACCCCGATCTGACGAACGTGGGTAAACGACTGAGTAAGGAGCATATCCACAGCATTCTCGCTACGGGACGGGGGCGAATGCCGTCGTTTCAGCACATTTCCCAGGAAGACCGCGACGCCCTTGTCAACTATTTATTGAACTTGGAAGCCAAGCCCACGGCGGTAGCGTCGGCTAGCAACGACATCCATAATTCGGCCGTAACGACGCCGGTTGCCGAGGGAGCGGCTTTCCCCTACATGCCCCCTTATCTGAACAACGGCAACACACAGTTTCGGGATCAGGAGAACTACCCGGCCATCAAACCTCCCTGGGGAACGCTCAACGCTATCAACCTAAATACGGGTGACTACCTCTGGCAGGTGCCGCTAGGCGAATACCCCGAATTGATGAAGAAAGGCGTTCCGCCTACCGGCACCGAAAACCACGGCGGGCCCATCGTAACGGCGGGTGGACTCCTGTTCATTGCCGCTACCTACGACGAAAAAATCCGCGCGTTCGACCAGAAAACCGGGAAAGTCGTGTGGGAATACAAACTCCCGGCAGGTGGCTTTGCTACCCCTATTACTTACATGGTCAATGGCAAACAGTACGTCGCCATTGCCGCCGGAGGCTCCCGCTACGGCCTGAAGCCGGGCGGCTCCTATGTTGCGTTTGCGTTACCGTAACCCGCTTTAATTCTTCGTACCATGAAAACCTATTTGCTGGGTTGCGACTGGGGGACCTCCTCGTTTCGGCTGCGTCTGATTAATACCACAGACATGCAGTTGCTTGGCGAAATTACCTCCCAAACGGAGGGCGTTGCGGCTACGTTCTCAATCTGGAAAAGCCAGATTGAGAACGTAGGCACGACCAAAAGCGATTTTTTCCGGAAACAGCTGCAAGCTCAGATCGATCTGTTAGCCCGTCAGTTGTCCCTGAAACTGGACAGGATACCGGTTGTCATTTCCGGGATGGCGTCGTCGACGATTGGGATGGATGAAGTACCGTATGCCACCCTGCCGTTTCCGGTGGATGGCAGTCAGGCTTGTACAAAACGGCTCGGAATGACAGCGGGTTTCCCGCACGATATTCTCCTGATTTCCGGAGTCCGGACCACCCACGACGTCATGCGGGGGGAGGAAACGCAGCTTGTTGGCCTGATTGCGCTGCTAAACGCGCTACATCGTCCCGTTGCCGATACCATTCTGATCTTTCCGGGGACCCATTCGAAACATATTTTCATTAAAAACCAGACCATCGTTGACTTTCAGACATTTATGACAGGCGAAGTTTTCGAGCTCATGTCACAACACAGCATTCTGGCCGATTCTATCGAGTCGGCCGAGCTGACAGCGCTCTCGCCCGATGATCTGGCGGCCTTCATACTCGGCGTCCACGACGCCGACGCATCCATTCTGAATGGGCTGTTCAAGGTCCGAACGAATCAGTTATTCAACCGGCTTGGTAAACGTCAGAATGGCCTTTACCTAAGTGGTCTGCTGATTGGCAACGAACTGAAAACATTGCTCCATCAGGAACATTGGCAGTTGATGCTGTGCAGCGGCAATAACCTGTATACTCTGTATAAAGCGGCTCTCGATGGGCTGGGGCTGTCAGCACGTACCATTACCATTCCAGCCGATACCGTCGATAAAGCGGCCTTCGCCGGGCAGGTCACTATTTTCCGAAATCAACTAGTAACCCTAACAGAGAAGTGACAATGAACCCAAAACCATTTTCCTGGCCCTTGTTCAAGCAGGCCCCCATTGTAGGGATTTGCAGGGGAATATCGTTCGAAGAGGTCGACGAACTCCTCCCCGTCTACAAAGATGCGGGATTGACAACCATTGAAATCACGATGAATACGCCCGATGCCACCCGCATTATTCAGCACAGCCTCGCTGCCCACGGCAATGGGCTGAACATCGGCGCCGGAACGGTATGTACCTTAGCGGACCTCGACAACGCGCTGGCAGCCGGGGCGCAGTTCATCGTTACGCCCATTATCAGCAAGAAGGTAATTAAAGCCTGCGTAGCGCGGAACGTTCCTATCTTCCCCGGTGCGTTTACGCCTACCGAAATTTACAAAGCGTGGCAACTGGGGGCGTCGATGGTGAAGATTTATCCGGCTACCTCGCTCGGCTCCAGCTACATCAAAGACCTGAAAGCCCCACTGAATCACCTGAAGGTGCTGCCCACCGGCGGGATTAGCCAGGATAACATAGCGTCCTTTTTTAAGGCTGGAGCTGACGGGGTAGGCATCGGCAGTCATCTACTAGACACGACGCTGATCCGACAAAAAAACTGGGCACAGTTAAAAGCGCATTTTCAGCACTTTGGACAAAAGAGCCGGCCCCCGTTTGCCTAAAGCGCTTCATCGACCCAGAAATCTATTCTTCTCCTTAGCCCGTTCGATTATGTTCACTAATAAATATCGCTGGTTTGTAGTCTTTCTGCTATTTACAGCGACTACGATCAATTACCTCGACCGGCAAATCATCGGTTTACTTAAGCCCATTTTAGAAAAAGAATTCACCTGGACAGAAACGGACTTCGCCCACATCGTGATGGCCTTTACGGCAGCATATGCCGTGGGACTGCTGTTGTTCGGCTGGATCATCGACCAGATTGGCACTAAAGCAGGCTACTCCATCACGATCATTATCTGGAGCCTGGCCGGGATGTTCCATGCCGTGGCCCGCAGTGTGTCGGGGTTTAGTTTGGCCCGGCTGGCGCTGGGTATTGGCGAAGCGGGTAACTATCCCGCAGCCGTAAAAACGGTGGCCGAGTGGTTCCCGAAAAAAGAGCGGGGACTGGCCACCGGTCTCTTCAATGCCGGTACGAGCATTGGTGTCGTGTTTGCAGTGCTGTTCGTCCCCTGGATTCTCAACAACTATGGCTGGCAGGCTGTTTTCTGGATTACAGGCGCGCTGGGTTTTGTCTGGCTTATCGCCTGGCTGCGGTTTTACGAGGTTCCCACCCGGCAGCATCGACTGTCGGCGACCGAATACCAGTATATTACCGCCGGGCAGGACGATGCCACGGCCGATGCGTCTGCCGATCAAAACTCGGTTAAGTGGTTTCAGTTGTTTGCCTTGCCGCAGACCTGGGCCATGATTGTTGGTAAGGGCATGATCGACCCTATTTACTGGTTTTTTCTGTTCTGGCTCCCCTCCTATTTCTCGTCGACCTTCAACTTAGACCTGAAAAAGCCCAGTGTAGAGCTGATGCTGATTTATCTAGCAACAACCGCGGGAAGCATTGGGGGTGGGTATCTGTCATCCACGCTGATCAAACGTGGCTGGCCGACCTTGAAAGCCCGAAAAAGTGCCTTGTTGCTTTTCGCCCTTATCGAAATATCAATTATTTTGGCCCAGTTCGTCACGGATGTCTGGGTGGCGGTAGGGTTGTTGAGTGTAGCGGTGGGAGTTCACCAGGCGTGGGCGACCAACGTATTCACGCTGGCGTCCGACCTCTTTCCCCGGCAGGCGGTCAGCTCGGTAGTCGGCATTGCTGGAACGGCCGGGGCCGTGGGCGGTATCTTCTTCCCTATTTTAGTGGGTAGCCTGCTGGACAAATATAAGGCCGCTGGCAACCTGACGGGAGGATACAATCTACTATTCACCATCTGCGGCTTTACGTACCTGACGGCCTGGTTCATCATTCATCTGCTCACCCGAACGGATAGAAAAGTCGAACCCGACATGAGTTACAGCACGGGGCTTTCTGAGTTACCCAAACCGTTGTCGTAACGTAGCAATTTACCATATAATGGGCAGATCAGCGGGTGACCTCACCACCAGCCTGCGCTGTCCGGCTGATAACGGTCCGGGTTTGCAGGTCGAACTTCTGGCCTTTGCCCAGGTAGTAGAACGGCCCGCCCGCGCTGTTCTGTCCGGAGGGATACTGGGCATTGCTGGCAATCTGCTTAGCGTCGTAAATACCCACGTAGGAGTTGCCCAGCACTTCAAAAGTGTTCTGCTGCACTACCACCGCCGTACTCTCGTCGATGCCCAGCCCCAGCAGCTCCGGCCGGTCACGGATGACGCCGATCAGGTCGAACTGTCGGTTCCGGCGCATGACGTGCTGATCGATCGTTACGTTGTGGATGAAATCGAACCCCTGCGTGTGGTCGCCGATCAGGATGGCGTTACCTTTTGTGTCGCCCCGCACCATAAACGAGCCCTGGATAGTGGCTCCCGCCGACGTACCACCGATTACCCCGCCCCGGCTCAGCAGGGCATTAAACTCTTTGTGAGCCAGCGTATTCAGGTACGAATCAGCCAGTCGCCAGTGACGTCCGCCCACAAACCAGACCGCCGTTGCGTTCTTCAGCGGGGCAACAAACGCTTCGGTATTGGCTTCTTTCGGGTCGCGGGTGTGCAGCACGGTCAACTTCGTTACGCCTAATTTTTTCAGCGTTTCAAACTCACGCGGGGGCCGTACCGCCGACGAATCATCACCCGCCGTTGGAATGACAACGACATGGGCGGCTTCTTTGCCACCGGCCAGTTCGATGAAGCGGTTCCAGATATCGGGCGTAACGGCGCCCCCGCCCACGATTATCAGTGCCCCCTTTTCGGGACCAATGTATTTGGATTGGGAACCTGACGTCTGGGCCAGTGTGGTAGCCAGTGTCAGGAATAAGGCAGACAGCGTTAGGAAGAGTAATCGACGACGCATAAATACGGGGAGATGGACAAAGAAAACGCAAGATAGAGCAGTAGTGGTAATAAGATTGACAATCAGCTGGCTACAACCAATAAATCTCAAAATTTCCGAAAGCTAAATTAAACAATCGCCTTTCTACTCGATTGCGTATATAGAACAGACTCTATTGGTTATTAATCTCCTGTCTAGTCTGTGAAACCTAACAAGACCCAACTCATGAAAATTGTCTTTTCCTTTCTATTCTGCCTGTTTACGACAGGCTTGTTTGCCCAGGAAGCGCGCAATCTCACCCAGGCCATTCAATACGTCAAACTGGCCAACACGCTACGCGAACTGGACAAATCACCGGCCGCCATTGATCTGCTCGAACGCGCGCTCCCCGCCGTTCAGTCTAAAAACCTATACTGGACCGCCATTGCCAACGAGTTGCTGGGTTTGTGCTACAAAGATCAGACAGACAGCGCCCAGGCCCTGAACTACCTCCGGCAGGCCCGCAGTCAGTACGCCCAGCTCAAGTACGTAGCCAGTGCCTGGGCCGTGAACGAGATCATCCGGGACCTGTCGGGCAAAAACCTTTACGCCGGTGTTCAGATTGGGTCAACTGACATCAGGGTAGCGATTCTGAAAACAGACTATGAAACTGATTTCTATGAGAAAGACGTGCAGAAGACGTTTGTGATCCCCAACTCATTGCTGGTAGCCGACGCGTCGTCCTCGTTTAAAACCGGGCAAACCGCGCTCCGGACCAGCCTGGATTCTCTGCTGCAGTACAGTATCCCCACCGAGCGTATTTTCATTGCATTTACCAGCGACGTTGACAAAAGTCTGACCCCGGCGGAGAAAAAACGGCTTTACAATGAACTGGTGCAATCGCTACCCAACAAAGCACTTACCATCGACACGACCCTGACGGACAAACGGGAAGCCGAGCTGTTCACCATCGGTGCCATTCCTCGCAAAGTGTGGCCAAGTACGTCATCCCTATCGCTGGGCAATACCAGTACCATTGGCGGCTATTTCGATGACAAACAGTCATTTCATGGAATTAACGTCCCCATTGGTCTACAAACGCTGGTAAACCGAATCGATCCCAGGGGTACACTACGTACCGACGCCTTTAAACGCGAAGCGGAGCAACTCGTTCAGACGCTGGTCGACTCGGCAATGAGTCCGCAGCTAACTGCGAACAAGGCGGGGCTGGGCAAACGGAACACCATTGGCCTGAGTGGCGACATCGCCTTGGCCCTGACGACCTACCTGCACCCGGACCGAGCCGGTATCAAAGCGGTCCCAATTACGATGGAGGATGCCGAGCAGTTTAAGCAACTGGCTCTGAATCATTACCAGCGCCTGACCCGTCCGGATTTGGGTTTAATTACGGATCCAACCCAACGTAGTGAGGCTGAAGAAGCCTTAGGCAGCGTGCAGAGCCAGCTTAACGAAAAACAGATTATTGCCGGTGCGCTCTGGCTGGAAGCGGTTATGAAAGCGTACAATAAACTGGCCACCCGCACCCGTTTCGTGTTCATCAAGAACGCCGATATTGGCTGGGTGGCCGGTAAGTTTCTGGAAACCATCAACGGCGAATATGAATCGACTATTGCCAAAGGAGCGCTCTATACGCGCTGATCTGGCTAAGTGGTAGTTCTCCGTTTTCTTTGTTCCACGCTGCCTGATTATTGATTATACTGTCCGGATGGCACGGTCGGCCGGATTCGCATTGTCTTTTGACTCAGTCCCCATTTTTGCACCAAAACCAGCAGCTATTACACCAATCAAGAGTCCGAAGAAACCGAAGATTGCGGCCTTGGATGCGGCCGCTGCCGTCGCATCTGCGGCATGCCGTGCTTGTATTGCAGCATCCTTTTTCGTTTGTTCAAATTTAACGACTGCCTGTTTATAGGTGTTGATCCAGTTATCAACGATCTGCTCTGACTCGGCCCGGCTTTTTCCGGTTCGTTTCATTACTACGTTGACAGCATCTTCCCGATCCACGCTATTAACTGTCGCTTGTCCCTGTTTAAAGAGTCGATCAAACAAACCACCCGCAATATCGTCCGCGGCTTGTGGGCTTGTTGACGCCTGTTCTGCCGCGGTTTTCGCCTGTTGCTCAGCCTGATTAGCCTTACGTTCCAGCGCGTTCGGGTTCAGATTGGCATCGCCGGTTTGCCGCAACAGCCGATTGGCTTCCTCTCTCAGATCTTTTATATCCAGGGTTTTCAGGTCGATGCCATTCTCCTTCAGTTCTCCCTGTACTGCGTCGCCAACAGCAGGGGCAGCGGCAGCTACCGCCGATCCGGCGGTGCTGACCAGACGGCCAAGCAACCGACTTGCCCCGCCAATGATACTGCCAAGGGTCGTTGTTAAGAAGTAAATGGTTAGCAGAGTAGCCAAACACCAGGTCAGCACACCATGAATAATGCCATCGAACAGCCGGGGAGCACTTGCTAACCGTCCGGCAATCCAGCCACCAATGAACAAAGAAAGCAGACTACTGATGATGTACCATATAGCACTTCCAGCGCCAAGACCAGCCGCTGGGTTCTTCTCGGTTACCGGATCGATGGTACTTAACCCAATGCCAAGCCCTAGTAGGGTTAATAACATCTGACTGACAATTGCCACCAAGACTCCGGCAAAGACTGCGCTCCAGGAGATGCGTTTGATAAAATGGCTGCGGTCGTAGGCCGCTTCAGATGGGTAAGAAAGTTGACGCTCCATATCGTTCATTGTTGAGTAGTAAAGAATTGTGTGATAAGGCCCTTCGATCGATTCATCCCTCAGAAAAGACGTTCTATCGATTTAGGTTGCCAGAAGCGAATTCCCGAAATGAGAATCCTTTATTAATTGTTGAGTAAATCAGAATAAGCCGTTTTTCTTTTAGCTAATCTTTGCTGCGTCACCCAGGCGATTGATGCCTGACTGAACTTGTTTCGCTAATTCTTCCGATTTCGTCTCGGCTTTATCAGCGTACACGTCAAATTCGTCCATTGCTTTGTTGGCGACAAGGCTTGCGTTGGTTTTGACGTTGTCAATTGTTTCCTTGGCCTGAGATTTAACTTTGTCCCATTGGTGCTGGGCTTCTTTTGTCTGACCATTGACCGTATCAAGTATTTGCTTGCGCATTTTTTTTCCTGACCGGGGAGCGATAAGCAGACCAACGGCTACACCCGCAACTAACCCGGTTACTAAACCAGACAGAAAGGTCTGGTTGCCTAGATAATTCAGAGGTTGCTTTCTGCTTTCAAAAAGTGTATCAAAAGACACGCGTGACATAGTAGTATTTTGGTTGGTTATTGCCGAACAATAGCGAAATAACCGTACCAAAAGAGTAACTCTCAAGCTAATCTATTATAGATCAACGCTTTAATTTTTTTCATCACGCATGTACGCACCCATACATACGTAGGTAATTTTACTCGTATATGTGGCTATTATTACCCATAATACAGTAAGTATTTGTACACAATAATTTGCGTTGTTCAACAGCCGCGCTCGCTCTAGGCAATCATTCTGGCAGCGCTAACAAAGCACAAAATCTTTTTATACCTGGCTCCAATTACCGTCCCGCTAAACGAGGTCTGATGGGCGCGGTTTAGATTGAGTTTATCAGACGATTTCCCCGTACAAGGACGAATTAATTACCTTCGTTGCGGCACCACTACGCTACCAACTACTACAACGCACATGACTCGGCTTAACCCCCAACGTATCTGTCTTATTCTAAGCTGCATTAGTTCGCTGACTCTCTGTCTTCCCGCAGTCGGGCAGAAACGCCAGTCCATCGAGCAGTTACGCCAAAATATCGAGCAGGAAATTAGCAAGCAGCCGGGCGTGTATGCCGTTGCGTTTAAAGACGGGGCTACTGGGCGGGAACTGCTCATCAACGAGCACCAGTCGTTTCACGCAGCCAGTACCATGAAAACCCCGGTGATGATCGAGGTGTATAAACAGCAGACGCAGGGTAAGCTCTCGTTGTCGGATTCCATTCCCGTCAAAACGGAATTTATCAGCATTGTCGATGGTAGCCCCTACCAGTTGTCCATTAATCAGGATAGCGACACGAGTACGTATAAGGAGCTAGGTAGACAGCGGACCATGGCCTCGCTACTGTACGATATGATTACTGTCAGCAGTAACCTGGCCACGAATCTTATCATCGAGCGGGTCGGCGCTCCCAACGTCTTGCAGACGATGCGGGATATGGGCGCAAAAGACATTCAGGTATTACGCGGGGTAGAAGACACGAAAGCCTTTCAGAAAGGGCTTAATAACACCACAACGGCCTACGACCTGATGCTAATTTTCAGCCAGCTTGCCCAGGGCCAGGCTGTCAGTCCTGAAGCTTCGGCGGAGATGGTGAAGGTACTATTGGATCAGAAATTCAAGTCTGTTATTCCGGCTAAACTACCCAGCGGTGTCAAGGTTGCTCACAAAACGGGCTCAATCGCAGGCGTTCACCACGATTCGGGAATTGTTTACCTGCCCGACGGTCGCTATTACGTACTGGTGCTGCTGTCGCAGGGTATCAAGGACGACAAAGCGGCCGTGGCCATGATGGCTGGTCTCTCTGAGCGGATTTATCAGTACGTAACGCAGCCCTGACGGTCGGCAGGTTTTCTATTTGGTTTTACTGTGCTGATTCGTGTAGTGCTCCCGTAGCAGGTCTTCACCGAAGTCGTTGGTCAGATCCCGGACGATGGTGTGAATGTGGTTGGCGTTTGTCTGCGAGTTGTCGTATTCGATGAGCAGCATCGGTCCGTGGATGCGGTAGTACCAGCCTTTCCCTTCGCCCACCTCAGGGGTCAGGTCACCGGCCCAGCCAAAACGAAGCTGATCGAGCCCCGCTTTTTTGATACGTCCCATCTGCTGATTGGCCAGCGTAACGCGGTAATTGCTCAGATAGACCTGGAGCAGATTCAGAAACAGCGTCTGCTGCTCCGGCGTCATCTCGGCCATGGGCAGGCCGTCCATCCGCTCCATCGACGCCTTGCGGCTGTTACCGGTAATAATTTCGCGGTAGGCAACGGGTGCCAGCACGGCTTTCTGTCGCTGTTCAGCCGTCAGCGTTGACAGCAGCGCAAACGCCAGCTGGGTTTCCT
The DNA here is from genome assembly GCF_013375035.1 of Spirosoma sp. KUDC1026. Taxonomy (NCBI): domain Bacteria; kingdom Pseudomonadati; phylum Bacteroidota; class Cytophagia; order Cytophagales; family Cytophagaceae; genus Spirosoma; species Spirosoma sp. KUDC1026. Next base: position 3,800,338 of record NZ_CP056032.1, read on the forward strand.
GCTTTAAGATTTGTTTCCCTTTCTGCGGTACGTCAGCGCGAACCTCACCCGGATTGCTGCCCAGAAACAGGGGCGATACGCTCAGCACCTGACCCGTCAGCGACGAAAAATTTAGGGACAGATGGTGGCCTTCCACCCGCCAGCCCCAGGGGTCGGCTTCCGTCGACGGATCGCCGAAGACGGTAAATGCGTAATTGTCCGGGTCGCGATAGGTGTCGGTACTGGAGCGTTTTTCAATGACCCGCAGTACGTTCTCCATGTTCATAATCTCGGTGGCTTTGTCGTAGCCCGTCTGGCTCATGCCCGTTTTGATCAACGCCAGGGCCAGTTTTCGCTGGTCGGGGGTCATTTGCTTTAAAGCCAGCCCTTTCCGGTCGCGCGGTACAAAGTGCCAGTTGTAACGCTCATCATCGGCAAAGGGATACGTCGCCAGTTTTCGCTGCTCAGGTGTCAGCGACTGCAGAAAGGCCTGTACGGATTCCTGCATATCGTCTTTCAGACGCTGCTGCCGAATGGTAGTCGTTTGCGCCCAGGCGCCCGGCACGAACGCCACCAGCGCGAGCAACCAACTAAAAAATAAAGTTTTCATAAGCCATGGCCTGTTGCACAGACAAAAGCCCGCCGGGCTGTTTGTTTACTGCCAGTCTACATGTATGTATATAGACATAATCCATCAAAATCCGTTATTTGCGGCAGAGCTTATTAGTCCACCATCGTCTCCTGTCCCAGCTTTATGAAATCAATCATTACGATTTGTCTGCTCATCGGGTTACTGTCCTGCAAACAGGAAGAAGCTCCTGAGCCTGCCATCAAACCCACCAATTTTGTTGGGGCTTATCAGTTCAGTGGTTCGATCACGTACAGCGAGGCCACGGAAGGATACCTATCTTCGCCCAGAATAACTCGATCGGGCAACGTTTCAGGCGAGCTGCTGGTCACTACTTTCGGCAGCGGAACGGCCATACAGATTATCGAAACGTCGGGCACTACGGAGGTAAACAAACGCTATCAGGCATCGCCCGCTACGCAGCAAATGGTTCCGCTTTACACGGCCAGCAGCAGCGCGTCCAATGCTGATATAAAGGGAAGTATTTACTTGATCAATGACAAAGAAATCAGCGTTTCCCGAACGATTACGACCAAGTACGGAAGCACCTATTACACGACCGAAGTATCTCTCCGGGGCGTTAAAAACAAATCGTAACCTTGCTTACAACGCAGAAGGGCAGGCCATTGCTGGTCTGCCCTTCTGCGTTAATTGGGTGATCTATTTTGCCGCTATTCGTAGGATCTTTCCGCCACTAAGGTCGCAGAGGTATAGTTCGTGTTTCTGGTCTTCGCCGAAGGCTGAAATCGACCCGGCCCGCTCGGTCAGCAGTTGATTGTTAGTTGCTTTCTTACCATCGGCCGTTAGCGCCCAGACGCGACCGCTGGCGTAATCGGCATAAATGTATTTGCCTTTCAGGGCTCCGTTCTGCGCTCCCCGGTACACATAGCCGCCCGTAATCGATATATCGCCGTTGGCGTGGCTATATTGCCAGACGGGCGAAATCAACGTAGCATCGGGTTTGGGATCACTGGCTTTGTAATCGGCCTTCCCTTCCTTGACACGCCAGCCGTAGTTGCCGCCTTTCTCTACGATATCGACCTCTTCAATCTCATTCTGTCCGACGTCACCCGCCCACAGCTGTCCTTTCGCGTCGAAGCTGATGCGCCAGGGGTTACGGAGCCCGTAGGCATAAATTTCTTCCCGGTAACCGTCTTTGTTTCCTTTGTAGGGATTGTCAGCCGGAATGCCATAGTGACCTTTTTCCGTGCTGTTCACATCGACCCGAAGAATTTTGCCCAGCCAGCTGCTTTTATTCTGCGCGTTGTTTTTGGGATCACCTCCGCTCCCGCCATCGCCGGTTGATACGTACAGATAGCCGTCCGGGCCGAATAGAACCTTACCACCATTGTGGTTGGCGTACGGCTGTTCAAACCGAAAAAGAATTACCTCACTTCCCGGCTCAACAGACGTAGCCTTTGGCGATGACGCTTTGAAGCGGCTCACGATGGTTTCGCGTGGATTGTTCTTCGTGTAGTTGACGTAGAAATATCCATTCTCGTTGAACTTCGGGTGGAAGGCCAGCCCCAGCAAACCCATTTCCCCCCCGTAGGCTACTTTGTTCTGGATGTCCAGGTACGTAGCCGCCGAAGCGGCAGCCGGGTTATTCTCAAATACCTTGATCTGACCAGCCTGCTCAACCACGAAGACGCGGTTCGTGCCGTCATTGGCGTAGGTGTAGTCGACGGGCGAATCGAAACTGAGTTTTGGATAAGCATTCACCACCTGAATGGCCATCGGGGCGGGTTCGTCCGCTTTGAGTGAGGCCAGATTAGTGGGCAATACGCTGGCGGTAGCCATTATCGTTCCAGATGACGTAGTTTCCGAGTCCTGGCTGCAGGCTTCCGCAATCAGCCAAGCAACAACCGAAGTGGCCACCAGCGAGATTAATAGCGAAAGAAAAGCTTTGTTCAACATGAGTAGGTAGACTGTATTCGTTCATTACGTACGTACAAATACAGCGCCAGGGATCGATACCGAACTTTGCGGCCTGTTTTTTGTTTCAAATTCGATGATTCACTCCGCATCCAACGCTAAACGAAACCTTAATTGGTTTGCCCGTTGGTGGGGTTATTCTACACATCGGGGCAACGACTCTACTACGTTTTTACCCAATTTTGGCTTGTATTGACCCTTTTTGTTCTTCGGCTACTCATGACCACTGCCAGTAACCCGTTTATCGACCACCTGCTCAGCCAGCGGAACCAGTACCGTTATAAGCTACCCTCCCGCCCCGATGCCGGTCGGTTCATCGATCACCTGATGCGGTTTCTGTTTCCGGTCACGAAAGATTGTCAGTCGGCTTCGCAGGACCTGGGCGAAACGTACCAGCAGCTACAGCATCAGCTGGCCTGTCTGCTTCAGCCGCTGCAAACGAACCTGGCCGATACGCCCGAGGTTCTGGCAGAACAATTTTTCGACCAGCTACCTGCTATCTATGATAGTCTGCTGCTGGACGCCCATGCCATTCTGGACAATGATCCGGCAGCCATTGGTATCGAAGAAGTTATTGCCGTTTACCCCGGCTTTTATGCCATTTCGGTTTACCGGATTGCGCATGAGTTACTACGGCTCAATGTGCCCATGCTGCCCCGGATGCTGACCGAGTATGCCCACGGCCATACGGGTATCGACATTCATCCCGGTGCGCAGATTGGCCGGGCTTTTTTCATCGATCACGGTACAGGCGTCGTCATCGGCGAGACAACCGTCATCGGCGATAACGTCAAGATTTACCAGGGCGTTACGTTAGGCGCCACCCATGTTGCCAAGTCGATGGCGCAGAAAAAGCGGCACCCAACCATTGAGAAGAACGTAGTAATCTACGCCAATGCCACCATACTGGGTGGACATACAGTCGTGGGTCATGATTCAGTTATTGGCGGTAACGTCTGGCTGACAACCAGCGTCGAACCGTATTCGCTGGTGTTCCACCAGCACCAGACCGACGTTCGGCTGAAGTCCATCGACTCGAACGAACCCATCAACTTTGTAATTTAATGCGTGCTGATTCTATTTTAGACACCATCGGCCAGACGCCCCACGTCCGGCTGAATCGATTATTTCCAGGCTACGAGGTCTGGATGAAACTCGAAAAAGCCAATCCCGGCGCGAGTATCAAAGACCGAATCGCCCTGGCCATGATCGAAGACGCCGAAGCAAACGGTCTACTCCGGTCGGGCAGTACGATTATCGAACCTACCTCGGGGAATACAGGTATCGGTCTGGCGATGGTAGCCGCCGTTAAGGGATACCGGATCATTCTGGTCATGCCCGAATCCATGAGCGTTGAACGACGCAAGATCATGGCTGCCTACGGCGCGGAATTTGATCTCACCCCCCGTGATAAAGGAATGCGGGGAGCTATCGAACGGGCGGCTCAGCTGGTTGCCGAAACGCCCAATGCCTGGATGCCTCAGCAGTTCGACAACCCGGCCAATATTGCCATTCATAAGCGCACAACGGCCCAGGAAATTCTGACTGATTTCCCTGACGGAATCGACGTACTGATTACCGGCGTGGGTACCGGTGGACACATTACGGGCGTAGCCGAAGTGCTAAAAGAGAAGTTTCCTGACTTAAAAGTATATGCCGTTGAACCAGCGGCATCACCGGTTATCAGCGGAGGTCCGGCGGGTCCACATCCTATTCAGGGTATTGGCGCGGGCTTCGTCCCCCAGAATCTGCACACGGCTGTGCTGGACGGTGTCATCCCGATCAGCAAAGAAGACGCCTATGCCATGGCGGGTCGGGCAGCCCGCGAGGAAGGTATTTTTGTCGGAATTTCGTCCGGTGCTTCGCTGGCCGCTATTAACCAGCAATTGCCCCAGATTCCAGCCGGCAGCCGGATAGTAACGTTCTGCTACGACACCGGCGAGCGCTATCTTTCGGTTGACGGTTTATATTGACCAACAGGTACCGCGCTGACACCAACGTATCAGCGCGGTATTTCCTACTCGTATCTGCTTAGCGAAGATTCCGCACGAATCGACGTATGGTTTCGCGGTAAACGGTTTCGGACTGCTCAAGCGACTGCTCATTCTGCAGCATCATGGCCAGCACGATCATGCCGTGCGACGCCGACCACCACTCAAAGTATAGTCGCTGAATACTTTCCTTCGACTTTGGAATAAACGAGAAAATGATTTTCCGCACAATGTCGCTCACGTCCTGCATGGCGTTGGACTGACACACCGATGTTGTGCAGTTGGCCCCATTCAGGTTGTACATAACCTGGTAGATTTCCGGGTGCTGCATCGCGAAGCTCCACTGAATCACGGAAACCTCAAACAGTTGCTTTTCGGGATCGCGGTACAGGTTCTGGATACGCTCGTATTCCTGCTTGAGAAACCGAAATCCTTCGTTTCGTATTTCGCTCAGGAGGACGTCCTTGCTATCGAAATATTCGTAAATGATCGGTGCACTGTAGTTGATCGCGTCAGCAATTTTCCGGATTGAAACAGCCTGCCAGCCTTCCCGTCGGGCAATAGTTTTTGCCGTTAGTACGATGCCCGAACGGGTCTGTTCGTGGCTTCGTGGTTTGCGTTCGATTGTTTCCATTTTCCCCAGCTGTCTTTAGTTAGTTAACGGTGTTAAATACCCTGAAAACTACAGCTTTATAAGCATTTAGGCCACAGATAAGTTATAATTTCACAAAATAGTCAACATTTATCTTTACAAATACTAATAAATTCGTCCTCATCGCCGTTTTATCCGACAAGTCAAACATAATCTTCTGATCATCAGGCTCAAGTCCGCTCAGCCAGCACCCAGACGGCCTCGTCGCCAAGACTGAATGTGTCCCCCTCAATCGTTCCGTAACAGGCCACTACCGACATGCCCGCTTCGGCGAATAGATAGGTCAATTCGGCCAGTGTATAGACGTAATGCTGCGCCAGTCGGGTTTGCGTTTTCCCCTGGTAGACGTAGGTCAGGTGCGAGTCGATCCGGCTTTCGAGCGGGTCGTATTCATTCTCTACCATGAATAGAATCGGGTCCCCGTCGGCCCCCTCAATTGGCTGCCAGTTCCGGGCCTGGTAGTCAGGCAGCACCGATTCGGCAATCATTTCGGTATGGGCAAGAAAGCGGCCACCGGGCACCAGCAAATCGGCGATACGGGCCAGGAACGTCAACATTTCCGCCCGAGGAAAGAAGCTGAAACTATTACCCAGACAGTAGGCCGCAGCAAACGGACGCCCTGCTCCGATCTCATCCGGGTTCAGCGTCAGGAAATCACCCGCCAGGGCGTTCAGCACCAGCTTGTCTGCTTTAGCCGCAGCCTGTAGCTCCGCAATGTATTCCTCCGAAATATCGACGCCCGTTACGTGGGCGCCCATGCGTGCCAGGGACAGCGCATGCCGACCATACCCACAGAAGATATCCAGAATCCGGTCGCCGGGACCAAACTCCAGAGTTTCGACGAGTAATTCCAGATCCAGTTGGGTCTGTTCGGCAGTCTGAGCCGCTTTCCAGGCCGTTTGAGGCAGCCCATGAAAAAAATTATGATACCAGGCCAATGGGCGAAAGAGTGAAAGAGTGAATGAGCGAATTCTACACAGCCGGAAGATCATTGACAGGATTACAGGATTAACAGGTGAAAGTCCTGATTAGATAAAAATCTTATTAATCCTGTAATCCTGTCCAAAAAACCAGTCCTACTGAAGGGTGGCGAGGGTTTGCTGGATGGCGGAGAAGCTGGGTACGTCGCCCGCGCTTTCCAGTAACTCGGCATACTGCACGATACCATTGCCGTCAATCACGAAAGCCGACCGCTTACTGACGCCCTTCAGGTTCATGACAAACGTTTCGTAATACGTATCGTAAGCCTGCGACACTTCCTTGTTAAAATCAGACAGCAAATTGAACGGCAGTTGCTGGTCTTCCTTGAATTTGGCCAGCGTAAACGGCGAATCTACCGAGATAGCCAGTACCTCCGCATTCAGGTTTGTATAGGTCGCGATGTTGTCGCGCATCTCGCAGAGTTCGGTTGTGCAGACGCTGGTGAACGCCATCGGAAAGAACAGAATAACGACATTCTTTCCCGCAAAATCGGACAACGCTATTTCCTGACGCTCGCTGTTAAACAGCGTAAATTCTGGTGCTTTTTGACCAACTGTCGGCATGGTAAATTTTTGATTTTGGAATTATGGATGTTGCTTTGAACCCGAATCGGCTTTGCGAGGACAAAATTCTGAAAAAGGTCAGTCAATACAAGCCGAATCTGGTTTAACTCAGTAATCCTTCTCTAGATAAATGCAAACCTACTGGGGCGTCGATTTAGGCGGCACAAAAATCGAAGGGGTTGTTCTCTCAGCCGAAAAGGGCCAGCTTCCTTCGTTAGACAACGTTATTATTCGTAAACGGATCGATACCGAGGCCCATCTGGGCTATGATCACATCATGGGTCAGGTTGTCAAGCTGATCGATCAGATCAAAGCCGAAACGAACCTCACACCCGAGCGTATTGGCTTCGGTACGCCGGGTTCGTTCGACCCGACCCGGCTGATCATGAAGAACTGCAACACGACCGCCATGAATGGCAAACCCATGAAGCAGGACTTGTCCCGGCTGCTGGGCGTACCGGTCGAAGTAGCCAACGATGCCAATTGCTTTGCCCTGGCCGAAGCGACGATGGGTATTGTTCCGGACGTTGTTCCTGATTTTCAGACGGTATTTGGCGTCATCATGGGCACTGGCGTTGGTGGGGGTGTTGTCTTCCGGGGCCGCGATGGGGTGCCGTTTGTCGTAAATGGCCTGCAGGGCATTGGTGGTGAATGGGGCCACAACCTGCTCGAAGAAAACGGCCATCTCTGCTTCTGCGGTAAACGGGGCTGTGTGGAACAGGTTATTTCAGGCCCGGCCCTGCAACGGTATTACCACGAGGTAAGTGGCGAAGAGCGGAACATGAAGGAGATCATGGAGCGCTACAACCTGGGCAACGACCTGGTGGCCAGTCAGACCGTCAACCGGATGCTGGAGAACTTCGGCCTGGCCATCTCCGTCATTATTAACATCCTTGATCCCCAGGCCATCGTGCTGGGTGGTGGCGTCGGCAATGTCGATCTCCTCTATACGGAAGGCGTTGACCGGGCCCGGAAATATATCTTCAATTCCGGCGAGCTGAACACCCGCTTCCTTAAACCCAAGCTTGGCGACAGCGCCGGCGTTTTCGGGGCAGCACTGTTGTAGAGGAACAAGGATAGAATGGAGAAAGGAACAAGGAAATGATTACATAAATCCTTGTTCCTTTCTCCATTCTATCCTTGTTCCAGTTTTCAACTAAACAACTCCTTATGGGTCGTTAGCTCAGGGTAGCTGGACGGTTCCAGAACTTCGGGTACGTCGCTGGGTTCGCTGCGGGACGTAATGCGTTTGCTGATGCTGTAGCTGTGCATGTTCTTCACCGGGTAGGTGTGTTCCAGCAACGCCAGGGCGTCTTCCTTTGATAAACTTTCCTGCAGCCAGGCTTCTTCGGCAGCAGGTGTCAGTACGCAGGGCATCCGTTTTTTGGCGTTGTGAATAGCTGCTAGTAGTGAGTTAGCGTCCGTAGTCAGGAGGGTGTAGGTAGATACCAGTTCACCCGTTTCCGGGTCGGCCCACTCATCCCACAAACCAGCAATAGACGCAATTTTCTGATCACTGGTGTTGATATAAAACGGAAATTTCTTGCTTCCCTGCGTATACCATTCGTAGAAACCCGTTACCGGGATCAAACAACGTTTCCCCGACTGGGCCGACGCCCGGAATGAGGGCTTATCGTAAATCGTTTCGGCGCGGGCATTCAGGGTCTTCGTCCGGATATCGTCTGCTGATTTTGTCCAGTGCGGAATCAGCCCCCACTGAATCATCCGAAACTGTTTCTCGTCCGAATCCTGATCCCAGCGCGCCAGAATCGGCCACTTAGGAAACTGATACGCGTTTGCGTGATAAACCGGTTGATACGATGCGTCGGGGGGCAGGGGCGCTTTGTAACGCTTTTCCAGCTCGGCCTCGGTGGCATTCAGCGATTTGTGGTAACACATGGCATAGACTAGCCGGGGCTGGTAAAACCCGACTAGTCTATAAACAAAGTAAAGTGCCGCCCGGTTACACTGAACAGCCATAATTGCATAAACCCGAATGGAGCAACTCACCGACTCAACTGTTACGCTGGACGGCAAAACCTATACGCTTACCGAATTAGATCAATCCTGCTGGCAGCAACTGGCTGAAGCGCCGGAAGCTGAGAAAAACAGTTTTAAAACGATGACCGTTGCGACCTGTACTCACAACGGTGCCGATGCCCGTATCACCGTCCTGCGCAAGGTTGATCCGAAACGAAAATACGTCTGGTTTCACACCGACGCCCGCGCCGAAAAAGTTATTCAGCTTGAAACATTCCCGAACGCGGGACTGCTGTTCTGGGACGCCGAAAAACAGGTTCAGCTTCGTCTGACTGTTGAAACCCGACTGCATACCGACGATTTTGTCGCCGACGATCAATGGGCGGAATTATCACCCAGTAGCCGCAAGCTGTACCTGTCAGAGAAAAAACCCGGTATAGAACTTCCGGCTCCCTACCCCGGCTTCCCCGAACAGTTTACGAATGAATTACCTTCGGAATCAGCCAGCGAAGCCGGACGTAACAATTTTGCCGTGATCGAGTGCCGGGTGCTGAACATGGAGTACCTGCACCTGAGCCGCCAGGGACAAACCCGGGCCATGTTTCAGTACGAACCCGTCGTTAAGCTTAGCTGGCTGGCACCCTAGGGCTCGTCTTCTTGTGTTACTCGCTTACCTTTTCCCTTTACGCTGCCGGTGCTTTTTTCGCCAGATTTCATAATCGGCGTAAATCCGGTCCAGGAAGATGGCGGGACTGATCGAATAATACAGGCCATTCAGGGTAATCTGTGGGGACACAACCTCATCGCGCAGCGTGTATCGATAGCCTGTAATCAGGTTGACGCCAAACCACCGTAGCGGTTTAAATCCCCAGAGCATAGGAAATTTGAGCGACACGGATAAACCTACCGTCAACGGCACGATAAGACTCCGACTGGAACGTGACTGAGCCTGGTCCGCGTGGGTGAAACTATACTGTACACGCCCCGCTCCCACTTCGATGGGCGCACTTAATTCCCAATACCGGCGTCGGTAAAAGTATGGTTCAACATAGACAGTTGCATAAGTAAGCCGTCGACCAATGGCCTGATAGCCCCCCCAGATTCCATCAACAGCGTGGCTGGCGTAGTAGAAACCAATGCCCGTTTTTATGTTACTCGGCCACAACAGCCCCGCCCGGGCACCCCACACGTTGGTAGAGTTGGAAAACAGGGGCTGCCGCCGGTCTTTGAAATAGAAGAAACGCTGGTCCAGTTCAGCAATAAAGCGCGGTTTGCTGGGTCGTTCGTTTTTGTCAGCCGCCGAGCTATCCTTCTTGATCACCTGTCCGGCAGCGGCACTACCAATTAACCACAAAAGCAGAATAGGTAAATAGTTGGGCATGCGGGACTGGTACTGCTAAATGAACGATACGTAGAATAACCTCTGACGCTCGTTGAGTGTTATAACAGTTCATTATTCATCCGGTCAGGCAACCACTATCCGAAGCTCTTATCAGGACATACCAATGGGCAAACCATTTGACTATACCCTCGATTTCCAGACAATCGACTTTCGCCAGCATCCGGAATTGTACCGGGTTGGGAAAGGCGAACAGGGCGTTTTGCTGGTGCAACCCTACAAGTCCGAAATTGTACCGTACTGGCGTTTTCGGACGCCCGAGATTGCCAAAGAATCGTCGGAGAAGATCTATCAGCTTTTTCTAGATTATAAAACTAAAGGTGATTTCATCGGTATGGATATGGCACGCAAGTTTCTCCAAATGGGCTACACCCGTTCCCGACGCTACGCCAATCACCGGACAGGACAGAAATACGACGGGCCCGTTCCTGACGATCAGAAAGGTCGCTCTGGTGCCCACGGACGCGACCAGCTTCCCCGCGACGAAGATCCTGTCAAAGCTGAATCGGCCCGGATCTTCTACGGTAAGTATCTGGAAGCACGCGAAGACCCGGACTACAAACAGCAGAAAAAATCCTGGCAGGAAAAGTACGGCTGAGGTAGCCCCGTACTTCCATTTACTGAGGTTATCTACGTACTATAAATCACCCGCACCCCGGCAACTTGCTGGGGTGCTTCATTTTTCTGCCCCTTCCCTCTGAAGTAGTTGCAGGTGTTTATCTGAACAGACAGAACGAAGAAACTTGCGTAGATTTGCGGCTTCATCGGACACAGCCCTAAACGTATCGGTAAAGTGACCTGCCAGCCAGTTCGGCAATGTCCAAATCAGTAAAGTCCTTTATGCAACTTCTAGACGGCAAAGTGCTTTCGGCACAAATCAAACAGGAAATAGCGGCCGAAGTCGCGCAGATTCGCGAAGAGGGCGGTAAGATCCCTCACCTCGTCGCCATACTCGTTGGTACGAATGGCGCTTCGGAAACATACGTAGCCTCAAAAATGAAAAACTGCGAGGAGATCGGCATGAAATCCACCCTCATTCGGTTCGAACCGTCGGTTACAGAAGACGAATTACTAGACGCTGTTCGGGAAGTGAACGACAACCCCGATATGGACGGTCTGATCGTACAGCTCCCCCTCCCCGATCATATCAACCCCGACCGCGTGATGGAAACCATCAGCCCGGCCAAGGATGTAGACGGCTTCCACCCGATCAACATTGGCCGGATGGCAAAAGGCCTTCCTGCCTACGTATCGGCTACCCCCCAGGGCGTGCTGGAAATGCTGAAACGGTATAACATCGAAACGTCGGGGAAACACTGCGTCGTCGTTGGTCGCAGCCAGATTGTTGGGCTGCCGATGTCGATTCTGATGCAGCGTAACACCTATCCTGGCAACTGCACTGTTACGTTAACCCACAGCCGGACGCAGAATCTGGCCGAAATCTGCCGGACGGCCGACATTCTGGTTGCTGCACTGGGTAAGCCAGAGTTCGTTACGGCCGATATGGTGAAAGAGGGAGCCGTGGTGATTGACGTGGGCCTGGAACGCGTTCCCGATGCCAGCAAAAAAAGCGGCTTTGCGCTGAAAGGCGATGTGAAGTTCGACGAAGTAGCCCCCAAAACCAGTTTCATCACCCCCGTTCCCGGTGGCGTCGGCCTGATGACCATCTGCTCGCTGATGCAAAACACGCTGAAAGCCGCGCGGGGGGAAGTCTACGCTCGGTAGAATTACGGTAGACTATATAGCGTAAACTCTCGCTTATAAGAGCCAACCCGCACTATCCAGGTCAACGTATACGACTGGAGTCATGCTGCCTAGGCCTGTCAATCCCTGGCTTAACAAACTTTAACAGCCCGCCCTACCACGGACGGGCTTCTTTTTACGTATTTTTGACCCGGTCTGGTCTGGAAGGATTCCGGTCTGGACAGACTCACTTACACAAAAGGTCCGTTAATTTCACTAGTATGCAGTCATTCAAACGCCTGAACACCCTGACAGGCTGGCTCGTTTTCGCCGTTGCGCTCGTTACGTACGCAATGACCGTCGAACGAACCGCCAGTTTCTGGGACTGTGGCGAATTCATTGCCTGTTCGTTTAAACTACAGGTTCCCCACCCACCCGGCGCTCCGTTCTTTCTTCTCTTAGGTCGCCTTTTTTCCATGATGTCCTTTGGCAACCTCACCAGCGTTGCCTACTGGATCAACATGGCCTCGGTACTGGCCAGTGCCTTTACCATCCTGTTTCTGTTCTGGACCATTACGATGCTGGCGCAGAAACTCCTCGACCGCCGAAGCGACGCAACGTCCGAAGCCGAATACACCACTGGCGATACGTTGCTGGTGCTGGGAAGCAGTGCCGTTGGCGCGCTGGCCTACACCTTCTCCGATACGTTCTGGTTCTCGGCCGTTGAAGCCGAGGTGTACGGCATGTCGTCGTTCTTTACGGCTATCGTCGTTTGGGCGGCCTTCAAATGGGAGCGGATCGATGATGAAGCTGCCGCCAACCGCTGGCTGATTTTCATTGCCTACCTGACGGGGCTATCCATCGGTGTCCACTTGCTGAACCTGGTTACCCTGCCCGCGCTGGCCTTGATCTATTACTTCAAGAAACAACCAAAACCAACGTTCTGGGGCGGAGCCATCGCCTTCGGCATTGGTCTGGTCGTCTTGGGCGTCATCAACTCAGGTATTATTCCAGGGCTGCCTTCCATGGCATTTGCCGTTGAGCGGTTATTCGTGAATACATTCGGGCTGCCGTTTAACTCCGGCACGATCTTCTTTGTCGTCGTTTTCCTGGGTGCCATTGTGTATGGAATCATCTGGTCGGCGCGGCAGAAGCGCGTCATCCTGAACACGTCGCTGCTGGCGCTGGCTTTTGTTCTGATCGGCTACGCGTCGTATATGCAGGTGCTGGTCCGGGCTGACTTTAACCCACCCATCAACGAAAACAACCCCGACGATGCGCTGAACTTTCTGTCGTATCTGAAACGGGAGCAGTACGGTAGCCGGTCGCTGCTCTACGGTCCGGTCTTTACGTCACGCCCAATTGACCAGAAACAGGGTGCTCCGGTCTGGAAAAAAGAAGGCAGCAAGTACGTCATTTTCGATCACCAGCCCGAGTACGTTTATGCGCCCGGCGACGAGATGCTGTTCCCACGGGTGTACAGTTCGCAGCAGAATCATCCGCAACTGTACCGCCAGATGCTGGGTCTTGCCGAAGGGCAGAAACCCACGATGGGCGACAACATCAAGTTTTTGTTCAGCTACCAGCTAGGCCATATGTGGTGGCGCTACCTGATGTGGAACTTCGCCGGTCGGGAAAGCGATGAAGAAGGTGCCGGCTATCTGTTGCCCTGGTCATCGGATCAGAATGCTCCGGACTTATTGAAAGAAAACAAAGCCCGCGACAACTTCTACATGCTGCCGTTCATGCTCGGCCTGTTCGGTATCGCGTTCCAGTACTTCCGTCGTCGGCGGGATTTCCTGATCGTTGGGCTGCTGTTTTTGTTCACGGGTATTGCCCTCCAGGTCTTTCTGAACTCCCCGCCGTCTGAACCCCGGGAACGGGATTATATCTACGTCGGATCGTTCTATTTCTTCGCTATCTGGCTGGGTCTGGGCGTTATGTCCATTGCTGAAGGTCTGCGTACCGTCCTGAAATCGGATGTTATGCGGAACGGCCTCGTAGCGGGTCTGTGTCTACTGATACCGGTCATGATGGGGGCCAAGAGCTGGGACAACCACAACCGCGACAACCGCTACCAGTCGGTTGACTTTGCTAAAAACTTACTGAACTCCTGCGCGCCAAATGCGATTCTGTTCACCGGTGGTGACAACGATACGTTCCCGCTCTGGTACGTCCAGGAGGTCGAAGGATTCCGGCGCGACGTGCGGGTCTGTAACCTGAGTCTGCTGGGTACGGAATGGTACATCCAGCAGATGAAGCGGAAAACCTACGAATCAGAAGCCCTGCCGATCTCGCTGGAGTTCGATCAGTTCAACAAAGGAAAGAACGACATCGTACCGTTCTACGAGGTACCGGGTGTAAAGAACGGCATTGATCTGAAGCAGTACATCAACCTGATCCGGACCAGCAACCCTGCCATTCAGGTGCCACTCACGAACGGCGACATGACGAGCGTACTACCTTCGTCGGTGCTGTTCCTGCCGATTGATAAAGCCGCTGTTGATAAGGCCAACTTCGTACCGACTTCGCTGAAACCGTTTATGAAGGACACGCTGCAGTGGACTATTGGCAAGAAAGATCTGTATAAGCCGGACCTGATCATGCTCGACATGATCGCGACCAACAACTGGCAGCGGCCTATCTATTTCTCCAGCACGCTGGGCGGGGATAGCTACCTGAACCTGAAAAACTACCTGCAACTGGAAGGATATGCCTACCGCCTGATGCCGGTAGCGGTACCGGGCGCATCGGATGGCTACGTCAACACCGACATCATGTATAACAACATGACTAAGAAAACTTTCTGGCGCGAGTTCGACAACCCAAATGTTTACTACGATGATACGTACAAAGGACCACCGGTTATCTCAGCCCGGATTGCGTTCTTCCGTCTGGCCGATCAGCTTCTGCGGGAAGGTAAGGAAGACAAAGCCCGCGAGGTGCTGAATTACTCACTGAAGGTGATTCCGGACAAGAGCATTCCATACGACCAGATTTCGTCGAACTACGTCCGCTTCCTGTTTGCGGTGGGTGACAACAAAAAGGCGCTCGAAATTGCCGATACGATGGCCAGCCGTGCCGATCAGAACCTGACGTATGACAAAACCGGCAATCGTTTCGGTAATCCCGACGCTGATCTGTACATCCTGCAAACCATCGTCGATGCCTGTCGGGAAGCTAAACAAACGGGAGCGGCTACCAAATACGAAGCCATCTTCCAGAAGCATATCAACGCCTTTGGTTGATCCAGAACGGTGATTTCGTAAATAAAAAAGCGGTACCAGATCAATCTGGCACCGCTTTTTTATTTACGAAATGGCTGATATTATGGGCAGGTATCGATTTCAGTACGTTCAGGGAATACTAACCATCGCTTTGATAACACTCAATTCTGGGTTGAGCCAGGATGCGAACTCGGTGGCTACCTGATCAAACGCAACACGGTGAGTGATGTAAGTGGTCGGATCAATGTCTTTATTTTTCAGCGCGTTCATCACCTGATCAAAATCGGCCCGGGTCGCGTTCCGACTGCTCATCAACGTGGCTTCCCGCTTGTGAAACTCTGGATGACTGAAGCTGATGTTGCCTTTCTGCAGACCCACCAGCACGTAACGTCCGCCATGAGCCAGGTACGAAAATCCCTGTTCGATAGCCTTCAGACTGCCAGTTGCGTCGATAATTACGGTTGGCATATCCCCCTTAGTGATACGTCGGATCTGTACCAGCGCATCCTCCTGTCTGGCATTAACGGTATGGTCAATGCCGAGTTGCTCCCGGCAGAATTGCAGTCGATTATCGTTCAGGTCGAGCGCCGTGACAGTAGCCCCGGCTAGTTTAGCAAATGCCATTACGCCCAGGCCAATAGGGCCAGCTCCCATTACCAGTACATG
This sequence comes from Spirosoma sp. KUDC1026, assembly GCF_013375035.1. Lineage (NCBI taxonomy): Bacteria > Pseudomonadati > Bacteroidota > Cytophagia > Cytophagales > Cytophagaceae > Spirosoma > Spirosoma sp. KUDC1026. The sequence goes on from NZ_CP056032.1 coordinate 3,816,022, forward strand.
CTCGCCCGCTTGCACAGCCGCCCGTCGGACACCATGTGCCCCAATCGCCAGTGGTTCTACCAGTGCCAGTTCATCGAAGCCCAGTCCGTTGCTGTGCACCAGCGAATAGGCTGGCACCGACAGAAACTCGGTCATGCCGCCGTCGATGTGCACTCCACCAACCTGTAACCGTTCACAGCAGTTAGTTTTCCCTGATCGACAGGCAATGCAGTGACCGCAGTGGAAATACGGAATGATTGTGACAGTCTCTCCTACCTCAAAATCGGTATCGCCGTCAATGGCAACCAATTCGCCAGCCAGTTCATGCCCCAGTATCCGCGGATAGTTAAAATACGGCTGCGTCCCTTCAAAGGCATGCAGGTCGGTACCACAGATACCAACGCGTCGGATTCGGATAATAGCGTGACCAGGTTGTAAGGTTGGCTGCTCACCAGTTTGATAATCGAACTGGCCGGGAGTGGTACAAACTAAGCTTTTCATTCTGCAATACTACGTAACCAGGAGCTATTCCCAGTTTTGCTTTTTTATTTCCCGTCAAACTTACCCATTGCGTTTGGCGCATGTAAACATAAAAACCCCACCATTGGCGGGGTTTCTGTACTCTATAGCTATCGATTTCCGGGTCAATCAACCGTGAAAAAAATCCTTCATTTTGTCGAAGAAGCCTTTCTCATTTTTATTCGGGCGAGGCTGAAAGTTGGGTGAGTTGCGCAGTTTTTCCAGCAATGACCGTTCTTCTGCCGACAGGATTTTTGGCGTCCAGACGTTAACGTGCACGAGCTGATCACCCCGGCCGTAGCCGTTCAGTTCTTTGATGCCTTTATTTTTCAGGCGCAGGATTTTTCCGCTCTGCGTGCCCGGATCAAGCGTAATACGCGCTTTCCCGTCGATGGTAGGCACTTCAACGCTGGTACCAATAGCGGCATCAACGAAATTGACGTACAGATCGAACACGACGTTGTTACCGTCACGCTTCAGATCAGCATCTTCCTCCTCTTCGATAACGATCAGCAGATCGCCCGCTACGCCACCGCGCGGGGGTACGTTTCCTTTCCCGCCAACCGACAGCTGGATACCTTCGGCAACACCAGCCGGAATTTTGAGTGGGATAACGTCTTCCTGCAGCACGCGTCCCTCCCCAAAGCAAACGTCGCAGCGATCGGTCACGAGTTTTCCTTCGCCGTTACAGGTTGGGCAAGTGCTGGTCGATACCATCTGGCCCAGCATCGTATTGACTACTTTGCGGGTCTGGCCGGTACCGTTACAGGTCGAACAGGTTTGCACGGCCGTACCGTTCTTGGAGCCGTTCCCGCCACAGGTGTTGCACGTAACGTGGCGTTTTACTTTGATCTTTTTCTCGACCCCGTTGGCCACTTCCTGCAGATTCAGCTTCAGTTTGATCCGCAGGTCGGAACCGCGACGAACGCGCTGCCGCTGACCACCGCCCCCCTGAGCGCCCCGGAAGAAACTGCCAAACGGCGAATCATCGCCAAAGACGTCGCCAAACTGACTGAAAATATCTTCCATCGATGGGCCACCGGCTCCGTAACCGCCACTGGCAGCTCCCCCAACACCCGCATGACCAAACTGGTCGTAACGCGCTTTCTTCTGGGGATCGTTCAGAACATCGTAAGCCTCGGCCGCTTCCTTAAATTTCTCTTCGGCGGTTGGATCATCGGGGTTTTTATCCGGGTGATATTTGATCGCCATCTTCCGATAAGCCTTCTTCAGATCATCCGGCGATACGTTCTTATCTACCCCCAGTATTTCGTAATAGTCGCGCTTTGTTGCCATATCTTGAATGAGTGAATGAGTGAATGAGCGAATGAGCGAATAGGCTGCCGCAGGCTTTTTTATTCACTCATTCGCTCATTCACTCATTCACCATTGATTAACTTCCTACAATAACTTTTGCAAACCGGATCACTTTGTCGTTGAGGTAGTAGCCTTTTTCGACTTCGTCGATCACTTTGCCTTTCATATCCTCGCTGGGTGCCGGGAACTGCGTTACAGATTCATGCAGATCAGCGTTGAACGGTTCGCCCTTCGAGACCATTGGCTTGAGCCCTTTGGTTTCCAGCGTTTTGAATAATTTGTTGTAAATCAGAGATACGCCTTCTTTCACAGCGGTAACGTCGTCGGTTTTGTCGATCGACTGCATAGCCCGCTCAAAATCGTCAACAACCGGAATCAGCGCCTGCAACAAGCCTTCGTTGGCGTTGCTGATCAGCTCCAGCTTTTCTTTCGCCGTACGCCGACGGAAGTTCTCGAAGTCGGCATACAAACGCAGGTATTTATCTTTCAATTCAGCAAGCTCACGGCTGGTTGCGTCGGAAGTTTTCGTTTCCCCTGCCGCCGTTTCGTCTGCTTCACCCACAACCACAGCTTCGTCGGTTGTCAGTTCGTCAGTTGCCAGGTTGTCAGGTTGTTGTGCGGCAGAAGCCGGATTTTCGTCCAGGTTTTCTTTATTTTCCATTACTGAGTCTTTATTTCTCTTCCAGAAATACATAGGCAAAGATGGGCAAAAGGCCGGCCAATTCCCGTTTTTCTGCCAAGTTGACACGAAAAACGTTGACTGACAGGGCGCAAAATCTCTTCATTTTTAGCGAATTATTCCGTTTGAAATATGTTATGGCGATACATCCGTTTTATTCCGTTTAATGCACGCAGCCGCCAGCCGATACACGCAGTTAATCAAAGCCAAAGCTCAGTCGCTGGGGTTCGACTTCTGCGGGGTGGCCAAAGCTGATTTTCTGGACGACGAAGCGCCCCGGCTGGAGACCTGGCTCAAAAATGGAATGCATGGCCAGATGAACTACATGGCCAATCACTTTGATAAACGGCTCGACCCGAGGCTACTGGTCGATGATGCCAAGTCGGTGTTGACCGTTCTGCTAAACTACTATCCTGACCAAACGCTGCCTCAGGAGGACGACGATTACAAACTCTCGAAGTACGCGTACGGCGAAGACTATCACTTTGTTATCAAAGACAAGCTGAAATCATTGCTGGCTTATATCCACGAGGAAATTGGCGAGGTGGGCGGGCGCGCCTTTGTGGACTCGGCGCCGGTAATGGACAAGGCGTGGGCGAAGCGGGGCGGTCTGGGCTGGGTCGGAAAACATACCAACCTCATCAACCGGACCATGGGTTCCTTTTTCTTCATCGGTGAACTCATTCTTGACCTCGAACTCGAACCCGACGGGCCTATAACCGACTACTGCGGTACGTGTACCCGCTGCATAGACGCCTGCCCCACCGACGCTATTGTCGGCCCTTACGTTGTTGATGGCAGCAAGTGCATTTCGTATTTCACGATCGAACTGAAAGAAGCCATTCCTGACGACGTTCGTGGGCAATTCGACAACTGGATTTTCGGCTGTGACATTTGCCAGGACGTCTGCCCCTGGAACCGCTTCGCGCGCCCGAATCAGACTGCTGCTTTTCAGCCTCACCCCGCACTGACGACGTTTTCAAAGTCCGATTGGGAAGAAATTACCGACGACGTATTTCGGGAGATTTTCCGCCGATCGGCCGTAAAACGTACTAAATTAGAAGGACTTAAGCGAAATATTGCGTTCAGTCAACCTTTTCCCGCTGCCTAAATAGCCCCCCTCCTCTATTCATCTTACTGCTACCGACTTATTAAATACCTCCTTTAATTCGTTACTTTGTAACGAAATGGTTACATTTTTCACTAACCACCCCTCCACCATCCATTATGCAACGCGACCGGGCGCAAACGGAGAAGCGACTGATTGAGGCAGTTTGGCAAATCATTACCGAAAGTGGCTTTGATAAAATTGGTATCAATCGGATTGCCAGTCGATCCGGGATTAATAAAATTCTGATTTATCGTTATTTCGGCGGGCTGGATGGGCTTTTGCAGGCCTATTATCAGCAGACCCGCTCCACGATTATTCCACCCATTAATCTCGACGATTTTCGGCACCTTTCGCTGGAGCAGTTTTTCGAAAAAAGCTGTGATTACCTGATCGATATGTACCGGCGATTTCGGCATGATGTGGAAGCACAGGAGTTTCTGAAAGCCGGACTTCTGTCGGCCACTGATACCAATCCGATACCCAGCGAGCGCGAACAGCAGCTGCGCCAGGTTCTGGATGAGCTATCCGCTATAGTGCAGATTGAAAACGGACGCGCTATTGTCGCTATACTCTCCAGCGCCCTGGCCGTATTGACGATTAGAGAACAGCAATCACAACCGGTACTGGGTATCGATCTGCACACCGACGAGGGGGTAAAGCAGATCGAAGCGGCATTTCGGCTTATTTACCGGGGAATGTATCTCTATACGCAAAACAAGCTTGACAGCCAGGAACGGTCCTAGCACTCCTGTCACGTCGTATAGAACTGGCGCAGCACTTCGCCAACCTGCCAAACGTCCTCGAACGTATTGTACAACGGAGCGGGGGCCAGCCGAATGCAGTCAGGTTCGCGCCAGTCGCCAATGATGCCAGCTTCGGTCAGGTGCCTGAACAATTCCTTTCCCCGCTTGCGGACCAGTAATGACAGCTGACTGCCGCGTTGGTTTGGGTCGTCGGGCGTCAGCAGCATGACCTCGTCATAAGGGGCCAGAAGGTATTCCAGATAGCCCGTCAGCTGCTCACTTTTTTGCCGCAGGGCGCTCATGCCAACCTCAGCCGTGATAGCCAACGAAGCCTGGTGCAGCGCCAGTGCCGGAATGTTTGGCGTACTCAGTTGCCAGCCATCGGCTCCTACAGCCGGTAAAAAACCGGGGGTCATGGCAAACCGCCGATCTTCCCGGTACCCCCACCAGCCCGCCAGTCGGGGCAGGTTCTGGTTATGATGTTTCTCGTGCACGAAAATTCCTGAAACAGCACCCGGTCCACCATTCAGGTATTTGTAGGAACACCAGGTTGCAAAATCAACGCCCCATTCGTGTAGGCGGAGCGGAATATTTCCGATGGCGTGGGCCAGATCGAACCCGACCGGGATGCAGTGACGCGCGGCTGTTTCGGCAATAACCGCCATGTTATAGACCTGACCGGTATAATAATTCAACCCGCTCATCCAGATGACCGCCAGTTCATCGGCGTTTTCAGCAATGGCGCGCTGAATGTCGGTGGTATGAATCAGAAGATCGTCTGGGCGGGGCGCCACTTCAATTAGTACGTCGGCAGGATCGAGCCCCCGCTGGCGGACGTGCGTTTCCAGCGCGTACTGATCGGACGGGAAATCGCCTTTAATGGTCAGAATTTTCCGCTTCCGGGCCGCGGGTTGAAAGAATGACGTCAGCAATAGGTGAATATTTACCGTCAGCGCATTCATCGGGCAAACTTCAGTTTCGGAAGCGGCTCCTACAATCTGCGCCAGCGCTGGTTTGCACCGCTCGTGGTAGTTCAGCCAGACCTGCCCGGACGCATCACCCGGCTCGAACCAACCCTCAACCCCCAGGTTCTGCCAGACCGACAGTTCCTTTTCCAGCGCCTGCCGGGCCATCTTGGGTTGCAGTCCCAGCGAGTTTCCGCACAGATACGTCAGGTCGACCCCGTCCCGCTGTGGAATGTGGAAAGAATTGCGGGTGTGGCGGAGCGGATCCTGCTGGTCGAGTTGCCGCGCAAAGGCGAGCGAGTTTTCGTACATCATACAATACAAAACTAGCGGATCTCCCCTTTTCCTGCTTAATCTACTGCTAGCCGGGCTCGTAAACCGACCATATTCTTTTGCTACGGTCCGGCGAGCTACCCGCCGGACCGTAGTTAGTTCGGTTAGGCTACCTGAACAGACACGTCGTAATAATCGATGACGGGTGGCCCGGCGAAATACTGCTTCATATTTGATAAAACGTCCTGCAAAAAGCCGTTGCTTTCGGCTTCCGTCCGGGCATCCGGCGATTCCCAGAGCGTCACCATCAGGCATTTGTTTGTTTCGGCACTTACCAGAAAGCGGCTGTTTAAAAACCCAGTCTGGGATTTAAGGGCGGGGCCAACCGAATCCCGGAAGTAGTCGGTTGCTTCTGCAATAGCGTCGCCCTGCAGCGGAACTTGAATGATACGTGCGTACATATGGGTAAGAGTATAGTTAGTAAAGCTAAATAAGCAGTTGACGACCATTCTTTTACCCTCGAAAATCCTGCTGTTACGTACAAGTTTAGCGAAAGGTACTTATTCACGTTCGCCACCAGAAACAACGTAATGCTTGAGCCATTTCCCACCATTAATTGAATATATACCTAAATAACACCATTTACCAATACTTATTTGCTATTTTTTTATTTACTTAGAATAATAATTTAATATTACAATCTAGTACAAGTGTAACTTCCAGCTATTTCCTCTTTTCGCATGATCAATTCGCTTCAACTAACTGTCTTGGCCAGCCTGGTTTCTGCTGCCAGCTTTGCCCAGACATCTGAAGACCCGGCGCTGGTTCAGAAAGCAAAGAAAATTCACGAACGCGCCTTTACGGTCGACACTCACGCCGATACACCCATGCTGCTCACGCGGAACGGCTTTGACATAACAAAAGAGAATGATCCTAAAACCAGCAAAGTTGACTTCCCGCGGATGCGCAGAGGTGGTCTGGACGGCATCTTCTGGGCTGTTTATCTGGGGCAGGGTCCCCGTACTGACGAAGGACACGAGCAGGCGGTAAAGAAAGCGTATAGCATTTTCGACAACATCGCCCAGGTGCTGACGAAGAGTCCAGAACAGGCTGAACTGGCAACTACGCCCGACGATGCACTCCGTATCGGAAAGACGGGCAAACGGGTCGTTTTTATTGGCGTCGAAAATGGCTATACCATTGGGCACGACCTGACCAATCTGCAGAAATTTTACGACAGGGGCGCTCGTTACATGACCCTTTGCCACTCGGCGAACAACGACATCTGCGACTCATCGACCGACCCAAAAGGAGCTGAATACCAGGGGCTAAGTCCCCTGGGTGAACAGGTGGTAACTGAAATGAACCGACTAGGGATGATGATCGACGTATCGCACGTATCGGATTCAACTTTTTATGATGTTGTCCGGCTTTCAAAAGTGCCGGTCATCGCGTCGCATTCGGGAGCCAAAGCCATCTGCGATCATCCCCGCAACCTGACCGACGATATGCTGAAGACGCTGGCCAGAAATGGGGGCGTCATCCAACTGAACCTGCTGAGTGATTACGTAAAAACGATCAAACCCTCGGCGGAGCGCGAACAGGCACTAGCCGATTTCCTGAAGAAATATGGACTTGAAAATCGCCGGGCGATGAGCACGCTGAAATCCGAAGATCAGCAGAAAGCCCGGGCCGATTTCATGGAGATCAACCAGAAATACCCTGTTCAGCTAGCTAACGTAAAAGATGCCGTTGACCATATTGATCACATTGTCAAGCTGATTGGTATTGATTACGTGGGCATCGGCGCTGATTTTGATGGGGGTGGTGCCCTGGCCAACCTGATGGACGTGAGCCAATACGAAAACCTGACGGTTGAGCTGGTAAAGCGGGGTTATTCGAAGAAAGACATCGAGAAGATTTGGAGCGGCAACTTCTTCCGGGTTATGCGCACCGTTGATAAAGGGAAGACCAAAGTACTCGCGCAGAAGTAATTCCGTCCTTATTCTTTTTTGATAAGTTTATAATCCCAGTTCGTTGATAGATGAACCGGGATTATTTTTGCGCGCATCTCTTTACTGATACGTATGAAAATCTCCAGCCCAGTAATTGCTTTCCTGTTTTGCCTGATCGTTCTGACGGCCTGCCAGGAACGTGAAATTAGCCGGTCTACCACGCAGGAAATCGTCATAAACGACTTCGCCCGACCAGCCACGTTCATGCTGTCCCCTGGCCGGCCGTCATTCACCAGTAGATTGTCGATACGTATCGATGGTACTATCAGCGAGGACGGACGTCAACCTGACCATCTTCCGATTTGATGCGTCGGGCAAACCCATTCCGTTGCAGAGCATTGATTTGGAGACGGGTACGTATGCAGGGCGCGGCTTCCAGTTCGATCACTATCAGTCCGAGGATTTAAGCCTGACTGTTACGCCCTCTAAAAGCACGACGGGCAACCTGACCATCTTCTGGGAGTTATACTAATGCATACCACCATAAAAAAACTCTATATCATCACCGTGCTCGGTTTCCTGTTCAATACGCTGGCACTGGCCCAACCGCCAGCTCCCAAAAATTCGATTCAGGCCGGTGTCGATTACATGAGCCTTGATTTTCCTGACGATCTGGGGTATCGCTATGCCCTTCGCTACGCCCGGCATCTGGCCAATGATCGCCTTGTTCTGGCGGCCACGGCTGGGTACCTCCTGACCGATAACCGCAGCACCAGTCCTGACGACATTACGGCAGCTGGCAACAAACGGCAGCGTCTGACCGGCGACCTGACCATTCTGTTTGATTTTCTCAAAAGCAGCCGGCATGCTTTACGCGCTGGGGGTGGCCTGTCAGGATGGGCACGCCAGGACGATATCATTATAGCCCGCAGTCGGTCGTCCTTTTCCAACAGCGAAGCCACTGACGTGCTTATATCGGCATCGGTTCAACGGGAAAACGTTACAGCCCTGAACGTCGGCTGGCACGCAACCGCCGAGTACGAATACCTTTTACCAATCGAATTACGGCCAGCGGTCGATTCATGGTGGCCAATTTAGACATGGCTGGCATCAGCTCAGTGGCTGGTCTAACCGTTGGGTATCGCTTTTAGAAACTGATCAGCATCAGCAAAAACGGCCTCCAGAATTCTGGAGGCCGTTTTTGTTGTATTTTATGGTTAGCTTACTGATTGTCCATGCCGCCTTTTTTGCAGCAGCTTGGCAGTTTTTCGTAACCAGCCGCATCGGCCATTACTTCTTCAGCATCATAGCCGGTTTTGCTGATATTGGATTTCAATTTCGTTACGTCCGTTTTACCCGGATTATATTTGATCGTTACTACCTTCGACTTCACGTCTAGGTTGGCTTCTTTCACGCCTTTCTCGAACGCCAGATTCCGTTCGATCCGGGCTTTGCACATACCGCAAACGGCCGATGTTTTTATCTTGACTTCCTTTTCCTTATCATCGCCAACCGATCTGGCAGTAGCGGCATAGCTCGTTAGTGTCAACGCCGTCAGCGCTGTTAAAAGAAGGTTACGTAACATGGTTTACAGGTGTTTATGTGAATTGATAACGTAAATTATACCCTAATGGTGCATTCCATTCATTCCTTTATGCATGCGTTTCATGCTGCCCATAGTCATCAGACTGGGCGACAGACGCAGGTAGATTTGGCCGGACACGGGTGTTTTTCCGTAAACGGTTCGCAAAAACTGATCCGTTAAACCGCCCGTCACCTGCGCGCCTAAAACCAGGTCTGTGTTCCACTGCTGCGCCAGTCGGTAATTCATGCCCAACGTCAGATTATTGATTGTAAAGACGGCGTGGTCGTCGTAACCCATTCGCTCCGCCTGAGCGACTAACGACAGTTCCTCGGCCGATTTGCCCACGTTTTCGTAACGTCCGTAAACCGCAACTTTATCGATCTGCAGACTGCTTTCGGCCAGGAACGCATTTTCGTTTTCCCCGCCGTGGCTGTTCATACCCCAGGTGAGGGCCGACGTTACGTAGCGACCGGGGGCGCCTAACCCTTTGCTGTGCAGCACCGACGCCGTTGTTCGAGTAATGTTTTGTTCAGGATGGGCCACTTCCGGGCTGTGCAGGTATCCCTGCGAGAACTGAAAGGCCAGCGATGGTGAGGGATTAACCGACAAACGGTATGAGTAACTATCGAAGCGCGGCCGATCAAAATCATACCGATTCTCGTTGGGTTCACGCCCCGTAAACGACGAGGCTTCCAATTTAGCCCACTTGTAGCGGAACCCGACCGTGGCCACGCCAAACAGAATATGCGTCGCATCCTGCCAGTGGTGGCTCAGGGGCGCATCCGGATTGTTGAACGAGGAAATACGGTGCATAAAGGCCGGAGGGCCCAGGGCGGGCTCACCGGGGTAGCCTACGTAACCATATAGATCTATGTCTTTATTGAACGAATGGCTGTAGCTCACCGACAGTTCCGAAACGAGATCGTGCGGGTGCTGTTTGTCGATAAGTGGCTGATCTTTGTACGTTTCGCCCGTCTGAAACAGCAATGGATAACCGCCGTTACTAACCGTCAGCGGGTCGAGCGAAACCATTGCCCGCACCTGAAACAAGCCTTTCTGCCCAACTTTACGCTGAGCCATCCCCATAAACCAGTTTGGGGCTCCCAGTTGCTGCGCGCGTCCCCGCCCCCCGGGGTTATTACTGTTCTGGCTGGTATACCGCAGATAAACCGCGTAGTGCAGCATATAGCTCCACGGACTGCTCGACGGCTGGCTCATGTAAGCATACATGGGCGTGTTATCCGGGTGCCAGGACGTACCAGAGCCGTTGCGGTTCATGGGCAGGTGGCGTGACAGCGAATGGGTCATGCCCATTGTGTCCATCGTCATCCCGTCATTCTGCATCATGCCCATACCGTTCATCGACGAAGAACTCAATCTGGCAGAGTCGCCTTGTGCTGGCTTAGTCTTGCTGGACCTTTCCTGGCCGGGCCCCTCCTGGCCGGGCATCGGCATGCCTTCGTGATGCTGGTGCTGTGCCATTGCGCCAAAACTCAGAAGCAGTAAAATGAGTGTATATGCTTTGTTCATTAGGCTGTCGAGTAAAATAAAACTGGTGGTACCACCCGTGGGCAGTACCACCAGTTATTCTGTTGAATTAGGCGGCCATGCTCCGGCATTCTTCAGCGCATTTCCGGCAGGCTTCAGCGCAGGCTTTGCAGTGAGCATTGTGATCGGCGTGTTTTTCGCACTCGGCCGCACAGGCTTCGCAGGCTTCCGCGCAGACTTTCATGAACGAGGCCATAAACTGCGAGCCCCGGGCCGTCAGCCGGCCGCAGAGGGTGCATAGGTCGGCGCAGTCGCGGCACAGTTTGATGCAGGCCGTCATGTCGTGGCCTTTGCTGTCTTCATCGCCCATCTCCAGGCAGGCGGTAGCGCAGGCTTCACAGGCTTCGGCGCAGCTAAAACAGGTATCGACGTGTTGGGTTGAGGTCATGTTTTCCATGAGTCTTGTTGAGTTATTGGTTCTTCGACCACCATTGATCAACAAAATAACTCGCTGCAGCCTATTCAGTTTTTACATAATTCCGGTCTGCTTTAAAGCATATCCAACGGTCGGCGTTCGGCCTGAGCGGCTTTGCGAAACTGACCCGGTGTTTGCCCCGTCACTTGCCGGAACTGATTGGATAAATGCTGCACGCTGCTGTAGTTCAACCGCCAGGCGATCTCACTCAGCGTCAGCTCGTCGTACCGGAGCCATTCCTTTACCTTTTCGATCTTCAGGGCGATACTATATTTTTCTACAGTTTGCCCCTCACTGGCCGAAAACAGACCGCTGAGATACGAGTATTCGTAACCCAGCTTTCGCTCCAGAAAAGTTGAGTAATTTTCATTGGCCTGCCGCTCGCCTTTCAGGTGCTGCACTTCGTTAATGAGCAGCACTTTCATGTGCTCCACCAGCGACTGCCGCCGGTCATCAACCAGGTCGAAGCCGTTTTCCTGCAACAACTGGCGCACATCATCGAGCGTAACCGTAGCGGGCAGCTCATCAACTTCGACTTCTCCCAGCTCAACCCGACTAGGTATCAGCCCGACTTTTATCAGTTCCTCGCGCACAACCCGCTTGCAGCGATCGCACACCATATTTTTTACGATCAGCTTCATTATAAAACAGGTTTAAAGCGAAATCCCAGATACACCATACGGCCCGTAACGGGTCCCCACGCCCGGCTACCGGCGTCAAAGTTGACCCCGAAGGGATCGTTGGCGGCCACGATAGGGTTCAGTTGCCGGAATCCCGTCAGGTTTTCGCCACCCAGGTAAATTTCCCAGCCGCTCCGAAAGGCCCGGCTCACCTGCGCGTTCAGGTTATAAAATCCAGGCGAGTAGTCGGTAGGCATGTTGCCATAGCTCGTATGCACGTAGTCTGGGCGTAGGTACGGTATCCGGCGGGGCCCGTTCCATTGCAGCGTAGCGTCGAATTTCCATTTATCGAAGGGCAGCGCATAGCCCGCGTTCAACAGCACCCGGTCGCGGCTCACCATCATTTTAGGCAGCAGCCGGCTCTCTCCGAATGGCCCACCCATGCTCTGCCGCACGTCGAACAAACGGTAAGCTGCTTTTACTTCGAAGCGCTTTATGGGCTGGATGTTTAACTCCGCCTGAAAGCTATTCGCAAAGGATGCCCCCTGCAGGTTATAGAAATGCAGTTCGCGAGGATGCTCCAGATCAACAACCAGTTGGTTCTCAAACGTGGTCCGATGATAGTCCAATACCAGCGATGCTTTTTTACCGAACAGGTTGACGTCATTGGACAGACTCAGGCCGTAATTCCAGGAGATTTCGGGTTGCAACGGGCTGTCGTTGACAATCGTTCGTGAGCTGACCAGGTAGCCAAAATTCTCGATAAACCTGTTCGGCACCCGAAAACCACGTCCCCCCGAAGCCCGGAGCGCTACGTTCGGGCTCAGGTTGTATTTCAGGTGCGCCCGGGGTGTCCACTGCGCGCCAAATAGATTGTGGTAATCAAAACGACCGCCCAACACAAAGGTTAGTTTCTCCAGATAGGAATAGGTATACTCCGCAAATACGCCCGGCACCGATTCGGTACGGTTCGTTTGCAAAGGCCCCAGTCGCTCGAGATAATCGTCCAGCAGGTAGCTTAACCCTGCTTTGTAGGCATGATTGGTATTGCCAATGATGGACTGGTAAATCAGGTTGGCGTAAAAGGTACGCTGCAGACCTAAATAGGGTCGATACCCGAAATTAGCGATCTGCTCGTGGTGCAATCCGTTCAGAATGAGGCCCAGTCCTTTATAGGGTTTGTCGGGATAGAGCTTGGCCGTTTTGGAGAAAAACTCCAGCCGCCGGGTGGTGTTCCCAAAGCTATAGCGCGTGGATGATGGGGTATCATACCGCGCAAGCTGACCCCCATCCCGATCTTCGTATAGGGCTTTCACGCCAAACTGCGCCACGAACCGATCACTGCTGTATTTGTAGCGGTTGATGGCGTTGAGTTGGGTGTACAGGGGCAAATCCCGGAAGCCGTCGTTGTTCTGGTCAATCTCGTTACGTAGCGCACTGGCATGACCCAGTACCCCCACGGTCCATTTTTTGCTGAGTGGCTTCGACCAATTGGCGTTGCCTTCTATCCGGCCAAAGCTGTTAACGTATCCGTTCAGGAACAGTTTATCCGGGCTGTCGGGCTTCTGTAACTCTACATTCATCTGCCCACTCATTGACTCGTAGCCATTCACAACAGATCCGGCACCTTTGCCGATATCAATCGACGTAATCCAGGTGCCGGGAATGTAATTCAGACCGAAGGTGGTAGCCAGCCCCCGTATCGTCGGGATATTCTCGACGTTAGTCTGCACGTACTGCCCGCCTAATCCCAGAAACTGAATCTGCTTGGCTCCCGTCACAGCATCAGCATACGACACGCTAACCGACGCGTTCGTTTCGAAGCTTTCCGACAGGTTGCAGCAGGCCGCTTTCGCCAGCGTACGCTGAGTGATCAGTTCCGTCTGAATAGGGTTCATCCGGTCCAGTTGTCCAGCCGCCCCAGACACCGTAACCTCCGACAGGGTACGCTCCGGCCGCAGAATACTTGTAATATCGTTTGCCGGATTGGTAACCGTAAGCGTGTCGGACTGATAACCGACGTAACTGATCAGTAATTGATTGAATTGTGTTGTCAGGGGCAGTTGAAAACGCCCTGTTGAATCGGTGATGGTTCCTCCGCTGGAACCTGCCCAACGGACGGTAGCACCAATCAGGGGAATCCGTTTATTCTGTTGCTGTTCGGCCACAACGCCCCGAACAACGACCGACGAATCGATCTGAGCTCTTACCGGCAGAGCTGCCAGCAGAGTCAGTATAACAAGGTAAAATCGCATGTATGTATAGATTGATAGAAAACAGAACAAGCCCGTGTCTTGTGGACACCGGCAGCAATGCATCAATCAATACATCAAATAAGGAAGCGCTGTACGAGCGACAGGAGATCGCGCCCGGACGGTAAGGATGGTGAAGAAACAGCAGGAGCGCTGGTTGCAACGCTATGATCAAAAATCCAGTCAACCAGCCAGGTAACGACGGTTAGTACGCTGGTCAGAACGGCCTCCGTAACAATTTTGGCGAATTTGGCTACCAGTTGGGTCAGCGAGGATGTTACGTCTACATTTTCGTAGCTCTGTTCATCCTGGCAGCACTCATCCCGACTGATGATCAGTTCGTCTGTATTGATGGCCGTGTGTTTGCCAATTTTGCAGCCCTTTTGCTCAGCGTCTTTACTGAACGCAACCACCATGGTCTTTTTCTTGCCGCGCATCTGGCACGAATGTTCTACCAGTCCAAAGCCCGTACTGCTCAGCAGCACGATGCAGGCCATCAGGAGGTTGAACAGTTGAAAAAGCCGACGTTTCATAGTGGACCAAAGGTAAAATCTCCAATTGAGATTTGCAAATACCTGGTAATCAAAAAGGGGAGACAGTTGATTAACCGTCTCCCCTTTCTACTTATCCAATTACTCAAAACCGATTAGTAACCAGGATTTTGTGTTAACACGCCTTTCTGCAGGTCAAGCTGCGTCAGCGGAATTGGCATATACTCGCTCTTACCAGCGGTAAACTTAGCACCGCCCAGTGCGTTCGTTAGCTTAGCACCTTCGTATGTCAGGTATGCGTTAATCGTTGTAGCAGCCGTACCCCAGCGAACCAGGTCAAAGAAGCGGTGACCTTCACCCGACAGTTCCAGCTTCCGCTCAAAATACACCGCGTTACGCGCGGCATCTTTCGACGCAAAGGCTGACGTTGGGTATTCGCTGATCACGTACTTAGCTGCATTGGCACCTGCTGTGGTTTTCACATAACCATCCGCGTTAGCCGCCCGGCGACGGACCTGATTCACATAATCCCGCGCTTTTTCCAGGCTACCAACTTCTACTTCCGCTTCAGCAGCCATGAGCAGTACGTCGGCGTAGCGAATCAGCAGAATGTTTAGACCCGTCCAGCCTTTTGTCCAGTTCGATACGTCAGCCGCGCGGCTTTCCTGTGCTCTCGTGTAGATGTATTTTTTAGGTGCGTAAGGACCACCGAAGGCCTGATCACGAATCCAGTCTTTACCTGGGAACACCTGCCAGTCGAGGTAAGGAATACCCCGGCGACCAACTGACTGGTCAAGACGAGGGTCAAGGTTACCGGCATCCGGCGTAAAGGCCTGTGACGACTCCAGTCCCTGGTCGGTTACCAGTTGGTTAGCACCCGTGTTATACGAACCATCCAGCAGTGGCAGACCGTTGGCATTCGTGCGGAACGAGTTTGCCAGTTCGAAGCTTGGCTGGAAGAAGCCGCAGCAGCCTACCGGACCCGAAGGACCCGTGTTATAAGGCCAGTTCAGGTTCAAATCACCCGACGCAGCATCTGAGCTACCCGTGTTAGCCGCATTCTGCGTAGAAAAGATTGCCTCTTCGTTGTTTTCGTTGTCGAAGCTAAATACGTTCCGGTACTGTGGTACCAGCGCGTATTTTTTACCGTTGGTTGTCTTGCCATTGGCAATTACCAGATCAAACAGCGTTTTTGCTTCGGCATACTTCTTCTGGTACAGATAAGTTTTTGCCAGGTACGTAGCAGCCGCCCATTTGTTTGCCCGTCCAGCCTCCGATTGGGTTTCGGGCAGGTTGTCGTAGGCGTATTTGAAATCAGCCTCTATTTTCGGCCAGATATCAGCGTCGTTTTTCACGTCAGCAATACCAGCCGCATAGTCTACCGTTTCGTCAACATAAGGCACCTTGTTAAAGGTACGTTTCAGATCGAAATAGTAGTGGCCACGAAGAAAGCGAGCTTCTCCACCGATACGCAGTTTATCCGAAGCTGATACCGTAGCATCTGCTGTCGTTAAGGCCCGAAGCGACGAGTTAGCCCGGCTAATTCCTTCGTACATTGCCAGCCAGCGCTGGTTGATCTCGTTGTTACTCGACTGCACCTCAAACCGCATGATCGGCGTGATTGCGTTGAAGTCACCAGCATTGGAGCCTTTGTTAGCATCACCACCCAGGATACTACCATACACCCAGTTGGTCGAACTGGCGGTCTGGCTATACCCCCGACCATTCAGTTGGGCGTACGAGCTGATCAATAACCCCTCAATACCCGATTTGGTATTTAAGTTGGTGATCTGCAGCTGATTGGTTGGCGGCACGTCCAGAAACTCGTTCGAACATGCCCAGCCAAGCAGGGACAGAAGCGTCAGGCCAGTTCCTTTCGCAAGTATTTTTTTCATGTTTTTGTGTCTTAATAACAAGGATTAAACCTATTAAAGTCCTACGCTGAGGCCAGCATTGAAACTGGGTGTGATTGGGTAGTTACCTACGTCAATACCCAACAGTTGGTCATTAGCCGCACCTACACCTGGATCCAGACCACTGTATTTGGTGAGTGTTAGGATGTTGTTCGCTGCAATCGATACGCGAACCCGTTTCAGACCTATGCGATCCAGCAGACCAGTTGGCAGGGTGTAACCCAGCGTGATGTTCTGCAGACGCAGGAACGAACCGTTTTCAACATACCACGAGTTGATGGCGCCGTTGGTGCTGATGTTCGATACGTCTTCGAAAATTGGCTGGTTGGTGTTTGTGTTCGTTGGCGTCCAAGAGTTTAGAACCCGTGTGCTAACGGCGGCACCAGGGAACGATGGATAGAAGTCCGTGAACCACTTCGAGTAGTTGAGCAGGTTGTTACCCAGCGAGGTGTAGGCATACACCAGGAAGTCGAAACCTTTGTAGTCCAGCCGCAGGTTAATACCGCCCGTGAATTTAGGAACAGGGCTACCGATGAAGGTACGGTCAGCTTCGTTAACAATACCGTCGCCGTTGGTATCAGCATACCGGAAGCGACCAGCACCAGCACCAATTTGGTACGTACCGCCGGTTGCACCAGCATTGGCCCGGTTTACTTCTTCCTGCGACTGCCACAGACCAACTACTTTGTAGCCGAAGAATGAGCCCAGTGGCTGACCAGCCTGCAGACGCGTTGGCAGACCACCAATCCGGTTGGTTGGCAAACCTACGTCGAAATAATCAACACCCGGAGCCAACCCCTGAATTTCGTTCTTCAGGAAGCTTCCGTTTACGCTTACTTCGTAACCAAGACCCGACGCGCTGGTACGTCCACGTGTCGTAATCTGCAGATCGATACCCTGGTTACGCATGCTACCTACGTTGACTGAAGGCGCGCTAGCACGCGAACCAACAACACCTGGAATTGGAGCCTGGAACAGCAGGTCGCGGGTATCTTTCCGCCAGATGTCCAATACCAGATCCAGTTTACCGTTCAGGAACGTACCATCAACACCTACGTTCGTGGTTACGCTACTTTCCCATTTTGCGTTCGGGTTACCGATCCGGTTCCGGAAGAAAGCTGCTGCTGTTGAACTATTCGAACCTGCGATGTCATAGCCGTTTGCTACGTTCGATTGATACAGGCTGAATTGGTTGTTTGGATCAACGTTGTTCGAGTTACCCATAATACCATAACCACCCCGAATTTTAAGATCGGTGATGAACGGTACGTTTTTCATAAACTCTTCACCCGAAATTCGCCAAGCTGCCGAGAAAGCCGGGAATACGCCGTAACGGTTAGCCGAACCAAAGCGGGACGAACCATCGCGACGAATAACGCCCGTCAGGATATACTTATCCATCAGGATATAGTTAGCCCGACCAAAGATCGAATAGAAATTAACCCCGTTGTACAGATCACCGTTCAATACTCGGCCGCTACCCGACGTCGTGTTAAACGATACGTAGTTAGGGTCTGTCGTGAATGGGTTCTGACCCGTACCGCTGATGTTCCGGCCCGCGCCATCGTTCAGGGCTTCAATACCCGCCAGTACGTCCAGGCTATGGTCATTACCGATGCGGGTTTTATACTGAGCCGTGTTCGTAAATACCCAGTTGAAGTTGTAGCCAGCACCTTCGTTCAGCGAGAAAGCCCCGTTGTTTTCAGCATTCTCATAGCTACGCCGGTTGAAGTTTTTGTAGTAGTAATTACTGTAACCACCACCCAAGCTACTACGCAGGGTCAGGGCTGGAATCGGATCGTATTCCAGATATACGTTACCAAAGGCGCTTACGTTGAAGCTCCGGTTATTCCGGACACCATCACGAGCTGCTACCGGGTTAGCTGGGTTGTTGAACCCTTTAGCGGCCGTACCCGCGTAACCACCAAACTCATCATAGATAGGAATGATCGGTGCCATCCGGAACGCTGACAGAATAACGCTTTCTTCCTGAGCCAGTTGCTGACCGTTAGTACCTCCACCAATTTGACCCGAGTTGTTGATGTACGTCATCTGGAAGTTCTCGCCAAAACGAAGGTTCTTGATGATGTCGAACTCCGAGTTAGCCCGGATGTCATAGCGCTGGTAATCATTATATTTCAGAATACCCGCCTGCTTCTGCTGACCTAAGCTCACAAAGTAACGGCTGCTTTCCGTACCGCCCGAGAAACCCAGCGTCTGCCGCAGTAAGGGAGCATTACGAACGATAGCACCATACCAATCAGTCCCCTGCTTATTCGCCCGAACAACTTGGTAGATAGCTCCGCGGTTTGGGTCAACGTTGTAATTAGCCCGTTCTGCATTCAGGTCAACTGTACCGATAACGCCCGACCGGCCGCCTACGTTGATATAATCTGGCAACACTGGTGTATTACCCGAACCATATTGACCGCTGGCAATACCTGTATAGCTAACTGGTTGCCCAAGTGATGTTTGACGATTACGTACCGCAGCCCAGGTCCAATCAGCTTGCTGCTGAGGATTCAACACGGCGGGGGCTGTACCTGGATCGGTGAAGCCGTACAGACCATCGTACGAGATGCTCAGTTTCTGTGCTTTCCGCTGACCTTTTTTCGTGGTGATGACAATCACACCGTTAGCAGCACGCGCACCATAAATCGATGCCGATGAAGCATCTTTCAGGATCGTGGTCGACTCAACATCGTCTGGATTCAGAAACTGCGTGCTTTGCGTAGGCACCCCATCTACTACGTAGAGTGGCTGGTTACCCCCAAAGGCACCAAAACCACGTACCCGAACGGTGTTGTTAGCCCCTGGCTGACCGCTGGCAATAACCGTTACCCCGGCAACCCGGCCCTGCAACTGCGTTTCAACGTTAGCCGATGGAACAACTTTAAGATCCTGGGCTTTTACAGTGGCTACAGCACCAGTGGTTTCGCGCTTGTTATCGGTGGTATAACCTGTTACGACAACTTCCTGCAGCGCCGTTGCGTCATCCTGCAACACAATGCTGAGCGTTGTCTGGTTGCCGACGGCTACCTCCTGCGTTTTTGAACCAATGGCCGATATAACCAGCACTGGATTTGTGCCCCGAATGCTCAGGGCAAAATTACCTTCGGCATCCGTAGCTACCCCGGTCGTCGTGCCTTTCAGGACAACGTTGGCGCCGGGAACGGGGCCGTCAGCATTGGTAACACGTCCGGTAATCCGGCGGTCCTGGGCCATCGCATTCATACTCAGTAAGAGCAGAAAGACACCCAGTACTACAGACTGTAAGGTCTGGTAGAGTTTAGTGTTCATAGGGTTTGTATTATTGAGCTATAAATTTGAATCAATATTAGATTCCCTATTTTACTTTTCAAAGGTTCACTTGATCTATACGTGCAAAAGATTAGATTTATTCATAAGTTTATTAAAAAAGTATCAATTTAAAATCAGAGAAGATCAATAAAGTACCGATTAATCATTAATCCAATTTCATCCGAAAAGATCAAGCTACTCTCTCTTAACTTCTATTTACTTTTTTCAGGTTAGTTTATTAACGCTGAGTACACCTACTCCCCTCCCCTATCAGCCGCTGTATTTCCTATGGTTTTTACTTAACTACATCACAATTAACTTTGCTGCCGTTTGTTTGCTGGGTTTTGGTATCGTACAGATTATATTTTGTATTTTAGCCATCCCATTTGTTGCTTACCTATGTTTAGACGCTTTCTCTCTGTCCTTTTACTTTCTGCTTCACTTGTCTGGTCGGTTGCCGCCTGCCAGTTTTCGGAAAAACCCTTATTCAGCCTCTTACCTGCCGACGAAACCGGCATTACCTTCTCTAATCGGATTGTTGACAACGACTCATCCAGCATCCTGGATGCCGAATACTATTACAATGGTGGTGGCGTCGCTCTGGGCGATTTTAACAATGATGGGAAGACCGACGTGTTCTTCTCCGGTAATCAGGTGGCCAACCGGCTCTACCTGAACCAGGGCGATTTTAAATTCACCGACATTAGTCAGTCGGCGGGGATTGGTGGAAATGGCAAGTGGTGCTCAGGCGTTACGCTAGTCGATGTGAACAACGATGGCTGGCTGGACATCTATGTGGGCGCTACGTTAAGCAACAATGCCCGGCGCCGGGAAAATCTACTGTATGTCAACCAGGGGGCTAAAAACGGCCAGCCACCCGTTTTTCGGGAGATGGCAAAGGAATACGGGATTGCCGACGATGGACACACGACCAGTGCGGCCTTCTTTGACTATGACAATGACGGTGACCTTGATCTATATGTGTTAACGGACGTCATCGACGACTACCCGAACGCCTATAAGGCCAAGATCCTGGATGGCACCGCTCCCAACACCGACCGCCTGTATCGCAACGACTTCGACGCTAAAGCTGGCCACCCGGTTTTCACGAACGTATCGAAGCAAGCGGGTATTCTGATTGAAGGGTATGGGCTGGGGTTAAATATCACCGACATCAACCGCGACGGCTGGAAGGACATCTACGTGACCAACGACTATCTGTCCGACGATTTGCTGTATATCAACAATCGCGACGGTACGTTCACCGACCAGGCTGCCAAGTATTTCAAGCATACCAGCAACACCGCTATGGGCAACGACGTCACCGACATCAACAACGATGGACTGGTTGACGTAGTGGCACTGGACATGATGCCCCGCGACAACCGACGCAAGAAAATGCTGCTCGGGCCGAACGACTACCAGACGTACCTCAACAACGAGGAATACAAACATATGCACCAGTACGTCCGGAATACACTGCAGTTGAACCAGGGTAACCGCCCGTCCTCGAAAGCCGATTCGGCTCATCCCGTTTTCAGTGAGATCAGTCTGTTGGCTGACGTTGCCGAAACGGACTGGAGCTGGACTCCACTGGTAGCCGATTTTGATCACGATGGGTACCGCGACCTGATTGTAACCAATGGCTTCCCGAAAGATGTAACCGACCGCGATTTTATGGCCTTCCGGACCGAGAGTTCGAGCGTTGCCGGACGGGCCTTCACCATCGATCAGATCCCTGAGGTCAAAATCAGCAATTACGCGTTCCGCAATAACGGCAGCCGTCAGCCCGGTGCCCTGACGTTCGAGAATGTCACGCAGAACTGGGGAGTCAACAATCCGTCCTTTTCGAACGGCGCGGCTTACGGCGATCTGGACAACGACGGCGACCTGGACTATATCGTCAACAACATCAACGATTCGGCCTTTGTCTACCGAAATAACCTGGTTGAAAGCAAGCCCGAAAAAGCGAATTACCTGCGGGTGAAATTCGTCGGAGCAGCGCAGAACCGGATGGGACTGGGTGCTTTTGTCGAACTGGACTATGGCCCGGGCAAGCAGCATCAGGTGTACGAACATAGCCCCTACCGGGGGTATCTGTCAACGGTTGAGCCTGTTGCGCATTTTGGTCTGGGCGGGGCTACGACCATTGACGAGGTACGTATCATCTGGCCTGCGCACAACGGTGAGCCTGCTCGTCAGCAGACGCTCCGCAACGTAAAAGCCAATCAGATTCTGACTGCTGATATCCGTAACGCCCGCGAACCGCTGAGTCGTCCGGCCCAGCCCAAGACTCAGTTCACGGAAGTGACCGACTCGCTGGGGATTGCCTTTATGCACCAGGAACCCGAGTACATTGACTTCAACGTACAGAAACTGCTCCCGCACAAGTTTTCGCAGTACGGCCCGGCGGTAGCGGTGGGAGATGTCAACGGCGATGGGTTCGACGATATTTTTCTGGGTGGCTCCCGGACCAAGAAAGGGCTTTTTCTGTTACAGACGGCCCAGGGATCGTTCACCGAAAAAGATCTGCTACCCACATCTCCATCCCTTCCGGGTCAGACCGACGGTAAGCCGGAAGAGGACATGGGAACGCTACTGTTCGACGCAGACGGCGATGGTGACCTGGATCTCTACGTGGCCAGCGGCAGCAGCGAAGGCAATGCCAATACGCCTGTTTTTCAGGATCGACTCTACATCAACGATGGTAAGGGCAGCTTTACGCTGGCAGCGCAGGCTTTGCCGGTAAATACAACCAGTAAATCCTGCGTAAAAGCGGTGGATTTTGACCGCGATGGTGATCTGGATCTATTTGTTGGCGGCCGGGTTGAACCCGATCATTATCCAAAACCCGTATCGAGCTGCATCCTGCGGAACGATTCCAAACCAGGCCAGCCCCGTTTCACGGACGTAACGAAAACTGTAGCCCCCGAGCTGACAAACATCGGTCTGATCTGCGACGCGCTCTGGACTGACCCCGACAACGATGGCTGGCCCGATCTCCTCCTCTCGGGCGAGTTCATGCCGCTGACGCTGCTGAAGAACAAAGCGGGAAAACTCACGAAAACTACCTGTGGGCTGGATGCGCAAAAAGGCTGGTGGAATTCCCTTGTAGCCGGTGATTTTGACCGCGATGGCGACATTGACTACGTAGCGGGTAACCTGGGACTGAACGCCCGGATGCGCGCCAGCGACCGGGAGCCAGTGCGGGTTTACGCCAGCGATTTTGACAATAACGGATTCTACGACGTGATTCCGACAATTTTTATTCCCGATGAGAACGGGGCCAGCCGGGAGTTTACTTTCCACGGGCGTGAGGATCTGATCAAACAAATGATCACCATGCGTCGCCGGTTCCCGATGTTCAAGGACTTTTCTCAGGCCAGCATCGACAAGCTTTTGACGCCCGAAGAACGGCAAAGCGCGCTGGTGCTGGAAGCCAACTACATGCAGTCGGCCTACGTAGAGAACAAGGGCGATGGGACGTTCGTACTACATCCCCTACCCATCCAGGCGCAGCTGGCCCCAATTTTCGGGATGGTTGCCGAAGACGTTGACCGCGACGGAAAGCTGGATGTTTTGCTGGTGGGGAACGACTACGGCGGGGAAGTCCTGTCGGGGCGCTACGATGCCCTCAACGGCCTTTATCTGAAGGGCGACGGAAAAGGTGGTTTCGCGGCTCAGCCGCTTGCCAGCAGCGGGTTTTACGTACCGGGCAACGCCAAAGGGCTGGCCCAACTCACCGACGCCAAAGGGCGCGAGTTAGTCATTGCGACGCAGAACCGGGGGCCGCTCTGCGTCTTTCGCAACAGCAATCCGGTGCCCAGCGTGCGCCTGCGCCCAGCCGACGTATCGGCGCTGCTGACCTTCCCTGATGGTAAGAAACAGAAAGTAGAATTTACGTACGGCAGTTCATTTATGTCCCAGTCGGCCCGGGTCCTGTTCATTGATCCGCAGGTAAAATCAATCGAGATCAGCGACGCGAAAGGAAATAAACGTCAGGAGATTGGCTCTGATAGGCTGGTCAAACGCTAACAAAAAAGCCGCCCCGACTATCGGGCCGGCTTTTGCTTGTAAATAAATAATCCAAACTGGTTTAGATTATTTACCCCTAAATCCCCTGAAGGGGACTTCTCTCGTATGTAGACAAAGTTCTCTTTGGGGGATTTAGGGGTTATGAGCTTTACTCTAAGGTAATCTCACTGATCTTCTTATTACTACGTAAGCCGTTTTATGCTTCGGCCTGTTCTGCCTCCGCAGTCACCTCGGTCAGCGGCCTCAGATTACGCTGCTCTTCGCCGTTGAAGGGAAACACATCCAGAATTTTGGTGGTATTCACATCAGTGATTTCAAAAGGGTCCAGCGAAGTTTTCAGGCTGTATTCCACCCGTTCGTAAGCCTGTTTGGGGTTCTGGGCGTTGATAAGCATGTTGCTGGGCGTTTTCTTTTGTTTGCCCGTTTTCTCATCTTCCAAAATATACATGGCTTTCACCTTATACCAGACGGTCAGCCGCGCTGTTTCGCCCCCGTCTTCTTCGTTGAAGAATACATCGGCGAGCTGCATCCGGCTGATGTTAGTGATTTCAAAATCGGGTGTATTGGCCGCAATCTCCTGATACAGCCGGGCTTCAGCCTCGGTATAGGAAACGGCATCAACCAGATACGCTTCCGTAACGGTTTTCTGTTTGATAAACTCTTCGTTCCGCGTGCCGACATTCGAGTCGTCAATGGGCTGCTGATAGCGAATTTTACCGAGGAACCAGTTTGGCATGTTTGCGTGATTTAGTCTATAAAGAAAACAAGAAAAAGTGGGCGAAGGTGCCTAAAAAACGGCAATTTCCCAGCTTTTTGCGCAAGAAGATCAGCCAGCGCA
The DNA here is from genome assembly GCF_013375035.1 of Spirosoma sp. KUDC1026. Lineage (NCBI taxonomy): Bacteria > Pseudomonadati > Bacteroidota > Cytophagia > Cytophagales > Cytophagaceae > Spirosoma > Spirosoma sp. KUDC1026. The sequence goes on from NZ_CP056032.1 coordinate 3,840,560, forward strand.
GCACCAGCAATACGGGTCCGTAAGCCAGCAAAAAGCCCCGTCTTCCTGAGACGGGGCTTTTCTGTTTCGGCGTTTTCGTCTAGAGAATCAGACCACTTCGGCGGAGCATTGCTTTCGGTGATGGCTCGCGGCCCCGGAATTTTTTATACAATTCCATCGGACGCTCGCTGCCGCCTTTTTCGAGTACGTTCTTCCGGAAACTATCGGCGGCCGTTTTATTGGTCAGACCACCGTTTTCCTTGAAGAACTCGAACGCATCGGCGTCCAGCACTTCACTCCATTTATAGCTGTAGTAACCCGCCGAGTAGCCCCCTGCGAAAATGTGCGAGAAGGCCGGGCTGAAGGCGACGCCCTCTACGCGGGGGAACAGGTTCGTCAGGGAGTCTACTTTATTTTCAACGTCCGAGATACTCTCGCCGGTTGGTTTCTGGCCGTGGTAGTACATGTCGACCATACCAAACCGCAGCTGACGCAGATTAGCCAGGCCGGCCAGGAAGTTCTGGCTCGCGCGAATCTTCTCGATTAACTCGTTCGGGATCACTTCGCCAGTCTGGTAGTGTTTGGCAAACAGTTTCAGTGCTTCAGGATCATAGCACCAGTTTTCCATTACCTGCGAAGGCAGTTCCACAAAATCGCGGGGCACGCTCGTGCCGCTCAGACTTTCATAGTTACCGTTAGCCAACATACCGTGCAATCCGTGGCCGAACTCGTGGAAGAGCGTCGTCACCTCATAGAAGGTCAGCAGCGAAGGCTTCGTGTCCGTGGGCCGGGTGAAGTTACAGACGTTGATGATATGCGGCCGTACGTTCTGACCCTTTTCGACTTTCTGCCCCTGCAGATCGTTCATCCAGGCACCGCTCCGTTTCCCGGCGCGGGGGAAATAATCGCCGTAGAACACAGCCAGGAACTTCCCGTCCTTATCAAATACGTCGAAGGTTTTCACCTCAGCGTTATAAACCGGAATGTCCTTTCGCTCCTTGAACGTAATGCCATACAGTTTATTCGCTACCGTAAAAGCACCATTCAGGACGTTTTCAAGTTTGAAATACGGCTTCAGGGTTTCGTCGTCGAGGTCATATTTTTCTTTCTTCAGCTTCTCGGCGTAGTAACTGTTGTCCCAGGCCTGTAGCTTGTCGTCGGTGAAACCGTTCGCTTTGGCATACGTCGTCAGTTCACCCAGTTGCTTCTCGGCGGCCGGGCGGGCATAACCCACCAGTTCATCCAGGAAGCTCTGTACTTTGCTGCGCGAACCGGCCATGCTTTCTTCCAGCACAAAATCGGCGTGGGTCGGATACCCCAGCAGATTAGCCCGCTCGTACCGCAGTTTTACAATCTTGTCGATGATGGCCGAGTTGTCGTTCTTGTCGCCGTGAAAACCGCGTCCGTTGAAAGCCATATACAGCTGCTTACGCAACTCCCGGTTGTCGGCATATTGCATGAACGGACCGTAGCTGGGGGCCTGTAGGGAAAAGACGTATCCCTCTTTGCCCTTCTGTTTCGCCGTTGCTTTGGCCGCTTCGACAACGTAATCGGGCAGACCGGCCAGGTCTTTTTCGTCGGTCACGAGCATGGTGTACTCGTTTGTTTCGTTCAGGACGTTTTCACCGAACTGGAGCGACAGCTGCGACAGTTCTTTGTCGATAGCCCGCAGCCGTTCCTTGCCTTTTTCGTCCAGGTTGGCTCCGTTACGCGAAAAGCGTTTGTACGCTTTTTCGAGCAGCATTGCACTTTCAGGATCAAGCTTCAGTTTCTCCCGTTGGTCATACACCGTCTTGATGCGTGCGAACAGCTTCTCGTTCAGGGTAATGTCGTTGCCGTACTCACTCAGCATCGGCGATACTTCCTTCACGATCGCCTGGATCTCGGGCGAAGTTTCGGCGCTGTTCAGATTAAACAGCACAGATGTTACTTTGCCCAGTTGTTCACCCGACTGTTCCAAAGCGACAATCGTATTCTCGAACGTTGGCTTGGCGGCATTCTTAACAATAGCCTCTACCTCTTTCCGACCCTGCTCCAGGCCATCTTTGATGGCAGGCAGGTAATCGTCATTCTTGATCTTGTCAAAAGGGGCCGTCTGATGGGGTGTCGTGTACGGCGCTAAGAAAGGATTCTGGTTCATTTTGGATTTAGCCGACGCTGACTGGGCTATCGCGGTGGTAGGCATCAGCACTGAAGCCGACACGACCGTAGCGATGGCCGCCAGTACCCCGCCGGTTTTCATGAGTTGTCGATGTATCAACATTGCAAATTGCGAAATGAGTTTCCCGGAAAAATACGAAACAATTGGCGCGTTGCCAATGGGCAGCTTAGTCAACGGCCGAAAGTCGGGTCGAACGGCAATGGATTCAGGCTAGCGGTACTATTTGCCGGTTCAGCTACCGGTTTTCTCAGTTGGCTATTCTGGTAGACTGATCGACAGCAGCCGTGCCTATCTTTGTCACGTTACGTTCTACATTTATGGCCATTCCCGATCCTTCAACCGTATTTCCGCTGGCTGGCTACGACCGGCTGTGCTTTCTGAAAAACGTCGTCAACCACCCGCAAATCAGCATTGGTGACTACACGTATTACGATGATTTCGACTCGGTCGAGAATTTTCAGAAGAACGTTCGTTACCTATTCGACTTCACCGGCGATCGGCTGACCATCGGCAAATTCTGCATGATTGCGTCGGGTGTAGAGTTTATTATGAACGGCGCGAATCACCTGGTCAACGCCGTCACTTCGTATCCATTTGCCATTTTTGGCGGAGACTGGGCCAACGCCATGGACGGGAAATCGTATCCTACCAAAGGCGATACGGTCATTGGAAACGATGTCTGGATTGGCTACCGGGCCTCCATCCTGCCCGGCGTGACTATCGGCGACGGGAGTATTATTGGCTCATACTCGGTCGTTACGCGCGACGTACCGCCCTACAGCATTGTCGGTGGAAATCCCGCCAGGGTGATTCGTTCCCGATTTGACGAAGCCACCAGAACAGCTCTGCTGGCCACCCGCTGGTGGGACTGGCCGATTGACAGGATTACCCGTTACGCAGCCTATCTGACCGGTCCCGCTACGGATTTTCTGAACGCCCTGGCGAACGATCAGTGATCACCAGTTCGCCAGGCGCAGTTTGTCGGGTTGCAGCACGCGAATAGCCGTGCCGATCTGCTCGATCAGCCCATCCTGTTTGAACTCGCTCAGGGTTCGGATCAGCGATTCGGTAGCGGTGCCCACAACCGAGGCCAGGTCATCGCGCGACAGTTGAATGAGGCCCTGTTTTTTGCTTTGGGTCGCGTCGGCCGCCTGTTGCTCGTGCAGGCGCAGCAGCGCATCGGCCACCCGACGACGTAGCGAACTATACGCCATCCCCACCAGTTGCTGTTCCCGTTCGCTGATGTGGCCCGCCAGCATCCGGATGAACTGCTGCCCCACTTCGGTATTGGCCAGCAGTAGTTGTTTGAAATCCTCCTGAGGGATATAGATCAGTTCGGATTTTTCCAGCGATACGGCCGAATCGGTGTACTCTGCATCTTCCAGCAGCGCCAGATAACCAAAGAATTCGCCAGCTCCATAAATGCCCGTGATCAACTCCTTGCCGTCGGCATTGGCCCGGACGGTTTTTACCTTACCCGACTGGATGAAATACAGACGACTGGGCTCATCCCCTTCGGTGTAGATGTATTGCTTTTTATGAACCAGGTGCGGCTTCCGGTCGGCCGACAGGCTTTCCAGATTACCCACCTGCCGGGCGTCGTGCAGGAACTGACTCAACCCATCCTGCTGCAGATCATAGTTCTGTTTCAGGTACTGGAATCGGTTCAGGCGTCCTTCGATAGCGCTCAACAATTCGCTTTCGTCGAAGGGTTTGGTCAGGTAGTCGTCCGCCCCCAGTTCCATGCCTTTCCGGAAATCGACGCGCTCCGTTCTGGCCGTCAGGAAAATAAAGGGTACACCTGTCAGCTGCGGATTTCGGTTGAAAATATGCAGCACCCCGTAGCCATCCAGCACCGGCATCATAATATCGCAGATGACCAGATCCGGGCGCTTTTCCAGCGCCTTCTCCACCCCAATTTTACCGTTCTCGGCCGTCACAACAGTGTAGCCGGTCAGTTCCAGAATCTCGGCGGTGTTTTCGCGGATGGCGTTATTATCTTCAATTAACAGAATTGTCTTCATTGGGTAATAGCAGGGTCACCGTAGTCCCTTTGTTCAGTTCACTTTGCAAGTCGACACGACCGCCCATCAAGTCAATATATCGGGCCACAATATGTAGTCCCAGGCCCGTTCCGGGAATATTCGTTACGTTGTGAGCCCGGAAAAACCGCTCAAAGAGATGCTCCTGATCGTCACGGGAAATCCCCACCCCCTGATCAATAATCGATAGTTCGATCTGGTCATCGCTGCAGCTGCAGCGTACCGTCACTACCGAATTTGCGTCGGAATATTTAATGGCATTGGAAAACAGATTGACAAGCACTTTCCGCAGCAGCGAGGGATCTACCCAAATCGGGCTCTGGCACTGTAGATCCGGCCGAATCGTCTGGCCGGGTTTCAGTAGTCCCTGCATATCGTCTGTCACTTCCTGAATCAGTTCAGCAACATCAATCTGCATCGGTCGGGCTTCAATGCGGCCTTCCTCCAGTCGATCCACCGACAGGAATTCTTCCAGAATATCGTTGAGATGGTTGACCGACGCCCGGATGCGCTGCAGGTGTTTCTGTCGTTTATCCTGCTGGTCGCTGGCCGGGTATTTCTCGATCAGCGTTGCCGAGGTCAGCACGGTTGTCAGTGGGGTGCGGAACTCGTGCGACGCCATCGACACAAAGCGTGATTTCAGTTCGCCCAATTCGCGTTCGGTTGTCAGGGCCTTGGCGAGTTCGTCCTTCGAATGTTCCAGTTGTTCAAGAGTATTCATCAGCGCGTGGGTCCGGTCAGCGACTTTCTGCTCCAGTTCGGCGTTCAGCCGCTCGATCCGATCCCGGTGGGCCAGCAGTTCCCGCTCAGCTTCTTTCTTGAACGTAATGTCGATGATGTAGGCAACGGCATACAGTTCGTCGTCCATCCGGAAATAACTCAGACTAATTTCTACCGGAAACACCGATCCATCCTTGCGCCGGGCGTGCAGATCGCGGTTGTGCCCCATAGCCCGCACCTGCGGGTTGGCGTTGAACGACTGCCGCAGTCGCTCGTGGTACTGACTCACCTGCGTGGGTACCAGCACCTCAATCGGCTGCCCGGTCAGTTCGCCATCCGGATAGCCAAACAGCTGCCGGGCCAGTCGGTTAACGGATACGATCTGCCCCTGCTGATCGGCCACGATGATAGCAATGGTCGCGTTTGTGTACACGGCTTCGTAGCGCTGAACACTTTGTTTCAGACTGCGTTCGGCCTGATACAGACGTACCAGATTGGTTAGACGTACCAGAAAATAAGGCATCTGTTCCTCATTGACGAACGTAAGCGAAACACGCCCCCAGAATAACGTACCATCCTGCCGGCTTAATTCGGCTTCGCGCTCGAATCGGGCCTGCGATCTCATACGATCCATAAACAAGGTAACATCGACTTGTCTGTCGTCGGTTACAGCGGTTAATATGGCTGGAAACCAAGTTGAGTCAGCCAACAACGCTTGCTCCGAAGGGAAGCCCAGCATCTGAACGCCAGCCTGGTTAACGCGCGTAAATCGCCCCTGAGACATTTCGTAAATCCCGATAAAATCATCGCTCTGCTCAAACAACAGATCAGTCAGCGTACGGGAGAAGATAGTTGTGGGCATACACTTTTTGTGTGGTGTAGGAAAAGGCTTTTTAGACAGGATTGCCTGGTTTTTATTTATTGAAAAGCCTGTAATCCTGTCTAAAAAATAAACTTGTCATGAATCCCTTTTTATGGCTCTCGGTTTTCCCGACAAAGCTAATCTATATAAAACGACAGTTGGGCTAAGGCGGAGCTGCCAAAAATCAGTTTCTTCGCTGATACTCCTCATAGTATCCGGCTCGTGTTCGGGGCAATTTTACCCCTGATTTCAACGTCCCGACGGCCAGTTGGATATTTTATCATGGAACTCAACACGCTTTCTCCGCTTTTGATCCCTGCCAAATCGGCCGTATTACTGGTATTTCTACCGGCAGCATCCTGCCCTGATTCGATCCGCCAGCGGGCTTCTCTTACCCGACTGATCGATCCGTTACAACAACAGTTCAATGGCCGGGTGCGGATTCTCAAAGTTGATGAGAACACGTATCCGGAAGTGGTGCAAAGCTTTTCGGTGAAAGCATTTCCTACGTTCGTACTGGTACAGCAGGGCGTCGAACTCTGGCGGCAGGAAAGTTTATCGCCGGGCGAACGTAGCTTTGATTTTTCTCATTTCCGGGCCTGATATCAGTCAGTTCAGGGGTGGTTGAGAGGCCTTACTTTTACCACCGAAAGTTTCTCATACTGCCTTATCCGTTATGCCAGACTCGCCTATACATCTGCTCCCGAAAGACGAACAGCCGTCCATCCAGACCTGCCGCAGCCAGCACTGCACCTGGAATAAACTACTAATCCACAACGAGCAGGAAATCGACCAGCTCCAGGAGTTGCTGGCCGACCTGCTGGAAAAGCACACCTACCGGAGTCTGCGCCACCGGGCGCTTGATTACTACAGTAACCTGAACCAGCTAAAAAGCCGGATTCAGCGGCTGCGGCTCGATATGATCTGCGAAGGCGTCGATTGTTCGCCGGTGGAGCCCACCCCCTGCCGTGAGCCGCGCTTTGGCCTGTTCGCGACCATCGAGTCACATTTCCGCAGCCTGACCGACGAGTTCAGCCATCTCAAAGCGGGCTGTTATCAGTTTTTGTCCGTCGTCGTCACGCTTAATTTACTGTAACGCCTTACCCGACGCAGTCACCCGTTGGTTTTCTGATGATCATTCTCGCTTTTTTTCTGGCGCACTGGTACCTGTCGGTACTGATGCAGACCTTATTTCTTCACCGCTACGCGGCTCACCAGATGTTTACCATGAGTAAAGGCTGGGAAAAGTTCTTTTACGTGCTGACGTTCATCGGGCAGGGCTCGTCGTTCCTGAGCCCGCGGGCGTATGGGATTATGCACCGGCTGCACCACGCCCATGCCGATACGGAGCAGGACCCGCACTCGCCGGAGTTTTCCAAAAATTTGTTTGATATGATGTGGAAGACGCGGACGTATTATAATGACATCCTGAACAACCGCGATTCGATTCCGGCGAAGTTCAAAAAGGGAGTGCCCAACTGGGAATGGATGGAGCGGTTCGGGGATCGGTGGCTGGTGCGACTGGCCTGGGGAACGGCTTACACGCTGGTCTACATTCAGTTTGCCGCAACCCCCTGGTTATTTCTGTTGCTGCCGGTGCATTTTCTGATGGGACCGGTCCACGGCGCGATCATCAACTGGTATGCTCACCGCTACGGGTACACCAACTTTGACGTTGACGATACGGCCAGAAACCTGCTGCCTTTCGACTTTCTGATGATGGGCGAGTCGTACCACAACAACCACCACAAATTTGGTGGCCGTCCCAACTTCGGCGGCTTTCGCTGGCACGAATTCGATCCGGCCTATCCCCTGCTGAAAGTCCTGAACCAACTACACGTCATCAAGCTGCGGCTCGGCCGCGACGAAGCGTATATGTAAGTCCCGTTATTCATCAGCCTGCCTTGTCGAAGCGTTCGACACAAAAGCGGGGTCTTGTCGAAAATTTCTGATTTTCTCGACAAGACCCCGCTTCACTTTCTGGGGTACTTACCTGGGCAGATAAACGCTGAACGTAGCCCCTTGTCCGGGTCGGCTGGTGGCCGTAATGGCCCCGCCGTGGTTGGCCACTACCTTCTGACAGATGGCCAGCCCAACGCCCGTTCCGGCGAATTCGTTACGCCCGTGGAGCCGCTGAAAGACCTGAAAAATCCGGTCTACATACTTCTCGTCGAAGCCAATCCCGTTGTCGATTACGTCAATTCGGTAATATACAGCCGTATGACGGACCGGACTTACCGATCCGGGCAACTCGTCAATCCGTAGAGCACTGGCCTGAATTTGGATGTGGGGGGCAATAGTTTTCCCGAATGGATCTGTCTGCCGGAACTTGAGTGCATTGCTGATGAGGTTCTGAAAAAGCTGACGCAGCTGCGACGCATCGCCCGGCACGATGGGGAGTTCCGATACGTCGATCCGGGCGTTGGTTTCTTCAATGGCGACGGAGACGTTATCCAGTGTATCCGTAACAACCTGCCGAAGGGCTACCGGTTCGGTGGTGGCCTGTCGGGTCGAGATGCGGGAGAACGTCAGCAGATCCTTGATCAGGATAGACATGCGGTTGGCAGCCCCCTGCATCCGTTCCAGATACGCCAGTTCATCGCCGGTTGTGCTGGCATACCGCGTTTTCAACAAATCACCAAACTGCTGAATCTTGCGGAGGGGCTCCTGCAGATCGTGGCTGGCGATGTAGGCAAACTGTTCCAGGTTCTCATTCGAGCGGGTCAGGTTCCGGTTCACTTCGCCCAGTTTCTCGTTCGTGGCGATAAACTCCGCGTTGATGCTGGTCAGTTCCTCGTTCATGGTTGCCAGCTCCTCATTTATCGACGCCAGCTCTTCGGTACGGCGCTGTACCTGCTGCTCAAGAGCCAGCTGAAGCTCGCGCTGGGCAGTAATCTCCTGGGTTACACCCACCATCCGCGTTGGCTGTCCGTCAACGACCTGTACCGGCAGCCCTGTCGCTTTGATCCAGTGCAGCGAACCATCGGGCCAGTTAACCCGGTATTCGGCATGGTAGGTCTGCATGGTTTCACAGGCTTCACTTACCGCTTCCTGCATCTGGGGCAGATCTTCGGGGAGAACCATACTCAGCAGGTCAGGGAAGTTCAGCGTAGCATCGGGCAGCAGTCCATAGTTTGCTTTACAACGGGCCGTACAGGCCATATCGCCCGTTGTCAGATTGAGTTCATAGGACCCTAACAGGCCAGCATCCAGGGCCATAATCAGGCGTTGGGTTGTTTGCAGCAGTTCTTCCTGCGCGACTTCCAGGTGCTGCCGCGCCAGCACCTGCTCGGTTACGTCCACGGCCGAGTTAACGACACCGTACACAGTCCCCGCCGAATCGCGCAGGGGCTGAAACATCAGGTTGTAATAATTGTCCTGGATCTCTCCTCCCCGCAAAACAGCGTATTTTCGCTCCCGCAGGTACCGGCTTACCCCTGAGTTATACACTTTCTGCAACGAAGTCATGTCGTGCTGCTGAGCCAGCTCAGGAATGGCCTCGCCAAACGTTTTGCCAATAACGGGGCCTTCCAGACCCAGCATATCCATCATGCGGGCGTTAACGAATTGCAGTCGCAGCTCCTCACCAACAAATACGGCCTTGGCCACGGGCGACTGTTCGATAACCGTCCGGGCAAATAGTTCGCTTTTCTGCAAGGCCTCCTGCGCTTCCAGTTCCGTGCGCAGGTCCCGGAATACGCCCGCAATAGCGTAGGGCTGCCCCGTTGTCGAGTCGGTCAGCAGATACACCTGAGCCGCCACCGGAAAACGTTCTTCGGTTTTTGGCCGCCAGAACCAGGTTGTTCCCGTCCACTGACCCGCAATAACACGGGGAATAATCTCAGTTTCCAGCCGTATCTGCTCTTCGGGCGGGTAAAAATACCGGATCGATTTGCCGACTACGTCATCTCGACTGACACCGAACAGGGCCAGGGCGTAGTCGTTGATGAACTGCACCTGCCCATCCAGGCCCGAAACGGTCATAATCTCGGGCGCGTTTTCGACCAGCAGGGCCAGCTGCTGCTGCTGCCGTCGGTTCAGCACCTGTTCCGTTACGTCGATACAGACGATGGATACGCCGGTAATGGTTTTATCCAGTCCGATAAAGGGTTCGCAGGTAAGATCCAGGTAAATAGTACAAATCTGGCCGTCGCGTTCCAGTTTAAGCATCAGCTCCCGGGCTACGAAGGGCTGTCCCGTTTCGCAAACGCTGGTCAGCACCGGCCCCATTCCCTGCTTTCTGAGCTCCGGAAAGATATCCAGCAGCGGCTGGGCGATCACCTTGTCGCGCGTGCGGTCCCAGAGGGCAAGCATCCGGCCGTTGACCAGGGATACCCGAAAATCTGGTCCGTTAAACAGAGCCATGGCTACCGGTGCCTGTTCAACAAGCTGCTGAAACTGTAGCTCGGCGGCTCCGGGCAGAAACGGGCTTTGCGTAGCCACCGCATCGATAATGCCCGACAGGCGTTCAAGGATACCTTCCGAATTATAGTAGGCCCGACCTTTGGCCCGTAACCGGCGCACGGCTCCAGGCTGGGTATTCAGCCGAAAAATAATTTCGTATGGTTTCTCCGACTCACCAGCCTCCGGTTTTTGTAACGCATCCTGAACCCTGAACCGATCTTCGGGATCCAGCAAAGCCAGCACCGTTTCGGTGCCAACGTAGGCTTCGCTCGATGGCGTACCAAGCAGTTCCCGGCAGCAGGGGTCCCACCAGCATTGACCAGTTTTCAGGTCGGCTTCCCACGTACCGATTCCGGCCGCATGTAGTGCCGCTTGCTGGTGCGGGTTCTGGGTCGAACTGGTCAGACTAACTCGTTTTTGTTCATCCGTCATGGAGTAACGAATCCTTTTGCCAGGCAATTTAGCAAAGGATTCATGTTACCAAAAGGTTTATGGCCAAAACAAACAAGTTAGTTAGCGCGTTTTAGGCCGGCATAAATATACTGAACGTAGCACCTTCGCCGGGTTTACTGCTGGCCGTGATGGCTCCGCCATGATTCGCTGCCACTTTTTCGCAGATAGCCAGCCCGATCCCCGTGCCAACGAACTCGTTCTTGCCGTGCAGGCGCTGAAAGACCTGAAAGATCCGGTCTACGTATTTCTCGTCGAAACCGATACCATTGTCGACCACGTCGATCTGATGATATGCAGCACTGGACCGGGTGGGCCGCGCACCAGTCGGCAAGTCGGACGCATTGACACGCCGGGCGCTTACCCAAATCTCCGGTATACTACCGGGCTGCTGAAACTTGAGCGCATTGCTGATGAGGTTCTGAAAAAGCTGGCCCAGCTGAGAAGGATCTCCCTGCACGACGGGCAGCGCATCCGCATGAACGATGGCCTTTGTTTCCTGAATGCGCAGATCCAGATCCGTCAGCACCCCGCTCACAACCTGATTCAGACCGACGAGAATGCTGTTGTTCTGCGAATTCGAGATGCGGGAGAACGTCAGCAGATCGCGGATGAGGGCTGACATTCGGCTGGCCGCCGACTGCATTCGGTTGAGGTAATCAATACCATCACCCAACTGCCCGGCGTACCGGGTCTTGAGCAGATCACCAAACTGCTGCACCTTTCGTAATGGCTCCTGCAGATCATGACTCGCTACGTAGGCAAACTGCTGTAGGTTATCGTTGGAGCGAATCAGCAGCTGATTGGCTTTTTCAAGTTCTTCATTGATGGCAGCCAGTTCTTCATTGGCGGCCGCAATCTCTTCATTGGTCGTCGTCATCTCCTCGTTCATGGCTTCGAGCTCTTCGGTTCGCTCCTGCACCAAGTGTTCGAGCGCCAGTTGTATTTCCCGCTGCTCGGTTACGTCCTGGGCGGTACCGCTCAGCGTACGAGGATTACCTTCGTCGTCGTAGAACACCTGCGCCTGTGCATGAATGATCCGGCGCTGCCCCGTCCGCTGATTGATGACAGGATGCTCGTTTTCGTAAAAGCCGGACGAGCCCGGTCGAACTACCGCCTGGAGTTGCTCGGCCACCCGCTGGCGATCCTCTTCGGGCAGTGGATTGAACACCTCCGTTAGCGGCTGCGTCTCTTCCGTAAAGCCAAGCCATTCTTTAAACCGGTCGGAATACTGAAACTGGCCCGTTTTTATATCCATACTCCAGGTGGCCAGCTCCGCCAGTTCAACCGCGCCCCGCAGGGCCTTTTCCGTATCCGCGATCTGCTGCCGGGCTTTCACCTCACCCGTAACGTCAATGGCAATGTCCAGAACGGCATATACGTTTCCCTGCTCGTCAAACAGAGGGCTATAGGTGATATTATAAAAGTTATGCGTCATGACGCCATGCTGCACAATATCGACCTGCGTATTAAAGCTCTGGTACATTTTTCCGGTGGTGTAGACATCATCCAGAATCTGCAGAAAGGGCTGACTGTTCAGTTCCGGCATCACTTCCCGCAGCGGTTTACCAACAATATCCGGCCCTTTGCCGACAATATCGATAAACGCATGATTCGGCAATTCAACGATCAGGTCCCGCCCCACGAACAGCCCCATGGCTGCCGGAGCCGTTGAAATAATTGATCGCAGTTTAGCCTCACTGACTTCCAGTCGCTGACGGGCACGCACGCCGTCCGTTATCTCGATGGCGGTGTTGATAATTCCGTAAATCTCACCCGATGTCCGGCGCAGGGGCTTGAACGTAAAGTTGTAGACACCGGCATAGGTCTCTCCGTTACGGATCAGCTCAAAATGTCCTTCGGGATTCGTATAGGTTTCGCCGGTGGTATAGACCTGCCGGAGAATAGTCATGAGCGACGTATGCTTCAGCTCGGGAACGGCCTCCATGAATGGTTTCCCCAGCACCGCCCGGCCATCGCGCCCCAGAATATCCAGCATCTTTTCATTAACCCGGTTGATGATCATGTCCTCGCCCAGGAAAACCATTTTCGGCACGGGCGAGTGTTCAATGATCGTCTGCAGGTACAGCTCCCGTTCTTCCAGTTCCTGCTGGCTCATCACCTGCTCCGTTACGTCCACGGCCATATTCATGATGGCATACACGTCCCCCTGCTCGTTGAACAGCGGCTTATACGTAAAATTGAAGTAAAACGGGGTCAACTGCCCATCCACGACCAGATCGGCCCGATCTTGGGTAGCTGCGTATGATTTCCCCGTGGCATACACCTCGGCCAGAATGTTTGGAAACGGCTGATCAGCCAGTTCGGGTAGCCCTTCGAGCAGTGGTTTCCCGAGAACGGATGCATCTTTGCCCCAGTATCGGAGCATGGTTTCGTTCGCTACGTCTATCCGCATATCCGGCCCGACCAGCAGGCAGGTGGCCACGGGAGCCTGCTCGATCAGGCTGCGGAAGCGCCGTTCACTGTCGGCCAGCTGCTGCTGTATCCGAACGTCTTTAGTAACATCCTGTGCGACGCCCGCGAACCGCAGGATAGCGCCTGATCCGGAGAAGTAGCCCTGCCCGTACACACGTACCCAGCGCTGATCCCGGTCGTTTTCGGCCGTTGTCCGGTACGTTACATCATACCCGCCCCCCGATGCAGGATTCATGGCCCAGGCCACGGCAGCCTCCACCCGGTCAATGTCGTCCGGATGCACATGCCGAATCGTCTGTTCGTAGGGTAACGGCTTATCGACCCGCAAGCCAAACAACTCGCGGCACCGATCGTCCCAGATAACCAGGTTGGTTGCGGGGTCCAGTTCCCAGACACCAAGCCGGGCTGATTTCAGGGCAAAATCAATATCTAATCGCTCGTTGAGCCCCTTGTTCTCAAATGGCTTCTGCTCGCCAGTCATGAATACGTATAACAGCTTTAAAGGACAAAAGTAGGTGGATGGATTTGTAGTAGCCTAACCAGACCGTCAGCTTTTAGGTTTTAACGGTCATTTCGTGCTTGTTTTCAGGCTATACATCGTACTGCCCCCTACGTTACTCAGGACGCCCTCCAGCTACGTTCGTTACCGACGAATTTGGCCGGGCCTGCCCGATGGTATCAACAAACAGCAGGCCATCGAAACGCTCGATTAGCCGGATGGGTTGAAAATAGGCCTGGGCAAAACCAGGTCTGTAAACCGAGCCGATGCTCCGCATGGGGAGGGGCTCGGTCAGCCAGTTTTCACCGTAGGTGTTTCGTGGCATCGACCGGAAATCAACGATGAATGTTTTTAGGCCCGTCCGGGCCAGATACCCGTCTACCGACTGTTCGGGCGCAGTGTTGGCCGGAAACGGCCTCAGCCACTGACGGGACGAATCGGCGGTCGGCACTTCCCGCGCCAGAAATGTACCTTGGTTAAAGCTGGTCCCCAGAGCGTAGTAGGCACTTCCATAAAACGCCCGCAGGTAAGCGCCCAGCGGTCTGAAGAGACGGTTTCCGCCCGTTGCTACGTGCCCATTATGCCCCCAGATCACGAAGCGGGTTCCGGCAGGCTCCCGCTCGATCAGCCGCCGACAGTTATCGGCCATGTACCGGTCACGCGGAGCAATACCCGCCGAATCCGGCTGTCCGTAAAACTCAGCATACTGCGTCAGTACGTGGGCATACGCGCGCAGCTGTTCGTATTCGTCCCGGTCGGCGGGTTCTGTCGATCGTAAACTATCCAGACTGTCAGACAGCTTGCTGTAGCTGTCCTGCGCCTGTCTTAGTGCATACTGCGCTGCCGAGCTGGTGTCGGAACGTACCGATTGGAGCGAATCCAGGTCCAGGGCGAACAGGGCTTCCGTTAACCTAACCCGCTCCGGGGCCACCCGCTTCAGGTAGGCTAGTAATTTGTCTTTACCCGGCTGGTTATACTGAGGATCAATGCCCGCGAACCGAAGCTGTTCGGCCGCCGGAACGTCCTGGTTGTACTGGCGTGCCCAATCGATCAGCCCTTTCATTTCGTGGGTATCCCAGGCCCAGAACCCCTGCCCGGCGAGGACGTTTTCATCCCCGTCGGTTTTTCCCGTTACGTAGTCGTTAATCTGCTGCCAGCCCGCGTAGCTTCCTTCCATAACAAGTACTCGAAATCCCATATCCCGAACCAGAAAGTCGAGCAGCCGGTGTTTGGCCTGAAAAAATTCGTGGGCGCCATGCACCTGTTCCCCGATACCTACAACCCGCACCCCACGCAGTACGTCTTTCAGTGGGGCCAGATCCGTCCGGCTGGTATCGATCGATAGCGTCGTCAGAGGAATAGCCCCCGATTTCAGCCAGTTGACAATAGCGGTCTGTTTCCGGCGTCTTTCGGCCAACTGGGCAGCGTACGCATCTCCCGACAGCAGTTCATTCAGTTCGAGGGTATAATGGCCCGTTGGGCCGGGCCTACCGGGGGCACGTACCTGCACCGTGTACAATCCCGCGTGTGGTGCCTGAAACAGACTCTGTTCTTGTTCATACTCGTCCACCGATGTACTCGTGTGCGGAATTGACGTACCCGCAATGTCTGTCACACGGACCGTCGCATCAGTTCCCTGTCGGATGAGTGTAATTTTCATCACCTGTCTGCGCTGTAAGGCCAGCGTGTAGGTATGCGATTCGGTCGGGCGGAGCGCCCGACCAATTGGCTTATTTACTACCAATGGCAGCCCAATGGACTGCCCGGTCGTTTCCTGTCCCAGCCGCAGGACGATCAGGCAAACCAGTACAATGAATCGATGTCCGGCGACTGAACTCATAGATGTAAATAATTGGGGCCAGCAGGCAGTTGTCTGGCTGTCGCAATCCTCCCGTTATTTGTCGGTTTTCACCCGTATTGCGGTTAAGGGCCAACATACCTTTGTCCGCGCATTAATCAATTGTAAAACAATATACAGACGGTCTTAACCTCCATTCAACAACCAGGCCGGGAAAATAGACAAATACCAAATCAACTAACCTCTAATCGGATCAACATACCTATGCGACACTTAAAACTTCAGGTACAGATCACTATCGATGGTTTTTATTGCTGGTCCCAACAGTGAAATGGACTGGCTGACGTTCAACTGGGACGAGGACCTCAAAAACTACGTAGGCGCCCTGACTGAGTCGGTCGACACCATTGTTCTTGGTCGCAAGCTCGCGCAAGGGTTCATTCCTCACTGGGCGGCAAACCCGGAGCTGGAAGGTGCCGACACGATCAACGCAACGCCGAAAGTTGTTTTCACCAAAACGCTGCCGGAGTCCGACTGGGCGAATACAGTACTGGCTACCGGCGATCTGATGGACGAACTAACAACGTTGAAAGAGCAGGCTGGTCAGGATATTATCGTGTATGGTGGAGCTACGTTCGTTTCGGCGCTGATCAAACACAACCTCATCGACGAGTATCATCTGTTTGTCAATCCAGCAGCTATCGGCAACGGTCTGGCTATTTTCCGGGATATTGACCACACCCAGCGACTAACGCTGGTCGACGCCAAACCTTTTGCCTGTGGTATTGTGGTACTGCACTACGTTTCCAAAACGACCTAGCGCTACCGGGCCTGTTATGCAGATCGTGTTAATGAAGCAAAGATGGCCGCCCTTAACCGGGGCGGCCATCTTTGCTTTGAACGTAGTGGGACTCTACTTACTTTTTGGCAGAAGCAATCAGATCGTTCGCCATTTTAACGTAGTCCGCATTTTTTGCCTGCGTTGCCAGATCAACCGTTTTTTGGGCGCTGGCGATGGCTTTGGCTTTTTCGTTCAGTTTCAGCTCGATCCGGGCTTTCAGCAGCATCATCCAGAAAGCGTTCGGATTCTGCTCCGTGGCTTTGGTTACCCAGTTCAGCGCCTGTTTCAGATCCCGATTGGTATCGTAGTAATACGTAGCAGCCTCAAAATAAGCGGGTTTATCCGACGCCATTGATGCTTCGATGTTTTTCAGGATCGCCTGATCAATGTCAGCGGTGATGGTAACCGGAACGCGGGTCTTGTCCCACATAATCTCCAGCACAGCCGAGTTGGGCTTAATATCGGCGATGTTGATCGTAAAAGTTTCGGCTTTGTTAGCCAGCGTGGTTGGTTTCACCTGAACCCGTACGACCTCGTTTTCTTTGTTGTACGCGCCTACGTTGGCACCCAGCGCCAGGTCTTTGGAAAGCATGACCTCCCAACTGCTTTTTCCCGGAATGGTGAACAGGCCGTAGGTTCCTGCTTTCACCTCTTTGCCTTCCAGCTTCACGTCCGAGGAGAAGGTAATTTTAGAGGTTGCGTTGGCACCGGTACGCCATACTTTGTCGTAAGGAACCAGATCACCGAAGACGGTACGGCCTTTGACCGCCGGCCTGGAATATTCCAGCGTAATATCTCCCAGCGCAAACCCTTGTTTGGTGGTCTGGAGCGGGCTGGCGGTTGGAATTCTGAGCTGAGCCTGCGTAACGGAATAGGCACTAACCGTGAGTAAAATAGCTGCGGCAATCGCCGGGAACGTTGGGCACTTCATACTGAAGGAATGGTAAAGTTTGTTACTATGCGTTTGTGTTTTGCCTCCCAAAGGTACAGCGATTGTGTTTGTTCCAGTTAACCTGTCCTTGAAATCAGACTGATTTACGTAGTTCGTTGCACCCAATATCGTTCACTTTCCCGATCCAGCTATCGATCTGATTGCCCGTTTCCGTCATAACTCCCCATAATCGACCATCATGAGCCATGATTGGCCTATAGAGGAGCGATCAGGTATTTTTGTAGCCGTTAACGACTTACGAAACTAAGAAGCTGTTTGAGCTAGCGATTTAGGCCGAAAAGTAGTGGATTTTTGTTGTCAACGAGGCACTTTTCGAGGGCGTAGCCATGCTACGGGCGAGAAAAGAAACGAAGTTGGCAGCAAAAAGACGCGCTTAGCAGCCAAAGCGATCAACTCAAACAGCTTCTAAGCCTGCGAATTACGCCGAATCTCAGTAAATTGCCTTACCTTTTTGCTTCATTTTGCATGAATAACAACCAATCGACCCCTTCCTTATTCAACCGACGGGGGTTTCTCAAGACTTCTTCGCTGGCTACGCTGACAAGTTTACTGGGTACCAATATTGTTTTTGCCGACCATCTTCCCCGTCATTATCTGCCGCTGGCATTTTCGGTTGATCCGATGGCCGACAAGCACAAAGACATGGTGGTGCTTAACGACAAGCCCTGGAACGTGGAAGCTACGCCCTACCTGCTGGATGATGCCGTGACCCCCGCCGACAAGATGTTCATCCGCAATAACGGCCTGATTCCGGAGAACATCGACGTAGCGAAATGGACGCTCACCATCAACGGGGAGTCGGTTAAGACAACCAAAACCTACACGCTGAACGACCTGAAAACCAAGTTCAAACCCTACACCTACCAGTTGGTGCTCGAATGTGGCGGCAACGGCCGGGCGGGCTATTTCCCCAAAACCGCGGGTAACCAGTGGACCGAAGGGGGTGTTAGCTGCGCCGAGTGGACGGGCGTCCGGCTCAAAGATATTCTGGCCGACGTAGGTCTGAAAGATGATGCGGTGTACATTGGATACTACGGGAAGGACCTGCACCTGAGCCAGGACCCAACCAAAGCGGTGATCTCGCGCGGGGTACCGATAAAAAAGGCCCTCGAAGACGAAACCCTGATCGCGTGGGCAATGAACGGCAAAGATATTCCCCTGGTTCACGGCTACCCGCTTCGGCTGGTTATTGGCGGCTGGCCCGCGTCGGTATCGGGCAAGTGGCTGAACACAATAGCCATTCGCAACAAAGTTCACGACGGCGCCAAGATGACGGGTAAGAGCTACCGTGTTCCCATCCATCCGGTTGTTCCGGGTGTCGACCCGCCGGAGAGTGAGTTCAAAATTATCGAGTCAATGCCCATTAAGTCGGTCATTACGTTTCCCCGCACGGGTCTCGAACTGCCCTCGGGTAAATCCCTGTCACTACGTGGCCACGCCTGGGCGGGGGATCGGGTCGTGAAGGAAATGCACATCTCGACCGACTTTGGTGCGACCTGGCAGAAAGCCGATTTAAAAGCGCCCAAAAATCGACTGGCCTGGCAGCAGTGGACTGCCGACACCAAACTACCGACGCAGGGTTATTACGAAGTATGGGCCCGCGCCACCGACGATGCGGGCGTGTCGCAGCCAATGGTGATGCCACAGTGGAACCCCGAAGGTTACATCAATAATGCCTGTCACCGGATTGCGGTAAAAGTAGTATAAAGGAGGAAAGGGACGAGGGAGAGGAATGGGAGGAAGAAAAGAAACAGGAGGGAGAAGGGATTGTATGAAGGACAGACTGAAGAAGACGAACTATAGCTGGCTGGTGGGGAGTTTGTGCGTCTGGCTGCTTTGCGCGTGGGTGGCTCAACAGCCAAAACCTACCCGCAAACCACAGGCAAAACCAACTGCAACGGCCACAAAATCACATGCGGCCAAGCCTGGCCCGGCCAGCGCTGCCGCTAACCCCGCGGAGGCAACGGCCCCGGTTAGCGCCACGGGGGTGGACCCGGAGTCGGGTTTGGCGCTCGACAAGAATATGCTCCTGGTAAAAGGTCAGTGTACGGCCTGCCATTCGAGCAAGCTGATTCTGCAAAGCCATTTCGACCGCGACAAATGGATCGAGCGGATTCGCTGGATGCAGCGCACGCAGAAACTCTGGGATCTGGGCGACTCCGAACCCGTCATTCTGGATTACCTGACCAAGTATTACGGTCCGCTGGACATTCCCTTCGACGGTCGGCGTATGCCCCTCCCCGCGCAGAAGTGGCACAGCCGCTAAACCGCCCGACGGCTAAACCTCTGCTTTTTCAGCACCTACTACTGCCGCAATCAGGAGCCTGGTCGCCGAACTGACGGCCATCCGATAGATTGTGAATAGTATGGGGTAGTGTCAAACGCAGTGCCCCCGACAGCTGGCCGAAATTCGCGTGGGAAACACTGAGCGCCAGACTGGAACCGTTTCGGCTCGACGGTCGGCCAGACTACGATGATTATGGCGTACAGGTCCAGCCGTTAGACAGAAGATGTTACATAAAGAGACTAGGTAAAGACGAAAATCTCTTCATCTTTTGTCTTACGTCCTGTGTCTATAATCCTACGTCTTCTGTCTTGCGTCTTTTAAAAACACATCTTTTTTTCGTCGTCTTTTCTCTTTTGATTACCTGTTGCATAACCCTTTAGCCTACATTTGCCAGCATGAAGTGGTTAACAACCGTGTTTGCCGTGTACGTGCTGGGGCTGTCGCTATGGCCCTGCGCTGATGAAGCTCTCCCCCTCGTGGGGCAGGAGCTGGCAACGGTATTCATCACGGCAACACCCGATGTGGCTGAATCTTCCAGCAATGAACACGAGCACCATCACGATCAGTGTTCGCCCTTCTGCACCTGTGCCTGCTGCGCTATAGTGGCAACCGTTACGCCCTTATTCACCTATTCAACGGCTTTAGCGTCTGAGCCTGGCTGGCTCCCGGTCATTCGTTTTCATTACGCGCTCACCAACTGGGCCGAGCCCCTCACCGCCATCTGGCAACCCCCTAAGCTTACGGTCTGAACAACCCCTTGCCTGGTCATACTGACGTACTTCCCCGGAAAGTATGCCGTTTGGCTATGCATTTCATCATTCTGCTGATTCACCTGTTCGGACCCATCTATGCTGGATCACATTATCCGTTTTTCTATTCAGAACAAGCTCATCATAGGGCTGTTTACACTCGCTCTGATCGTCTGGGGAGGATATTCGCTCACCCGGTTGCCCATCGACGCCCTGCCTGACATTACCAATAACCAGGTACAGATTATTACCCAGAGCCCGGCCCTCTCAGCGCCCGATGTTGAGCGGCTCATCAGTTTTCCCATTGAGCAGACGATGGCTACCCTGCCCGACCTGAACGAGATTCGTTCAATTTCCCGGTTTGGGCTTTCCGTTGTTACGATTGTCTTCGACGATGATGTTGACGTGTATTTCGCGCGCCAGCAGGTTTTCGAGCGGCTCCAGCAGGCCCGGGCGCAAATCCCTTCGAACGCGGGCGAGCCCGAACTGGCTCCCGTTACAACGGGTCTCGGCGAGATTTATCAATACGTATTACAGGCAAAACCGGGTTACGAGAAAAAATATCCGGCCGTTGAACTACGATCCATCCAGGACTGGCTGGTCCGGCGGCAGCTGCTGGGAACCAAAGGAGTAGCCGATGTCAGTAGCTTCGGCGGCTTTCTCAAGCAGTACGAAGTAGCCGTCGACCCGCAGCGGCTTCGGGCGGCCAACGTCACGATGGACGAGCTATTTACGGCGCTGGAACGTAACAACCAGAACGCGGGCGGTGCCTACATCGACCGGCGACCCAACGCCTATTTTATTCGTTCCGAAGGACTGATCGGCACGCTTGGCGACATCAATAAAATTGTCGTTCGCCGAACCGACGAAGGCATTCCCATCCGCGTAAGCGATGTAGCACAGGTCCAGTTAGGGCATGCCGTGCGTTACGGGGCCATGACCCGAAATGGAGATGGTGAAGTGGTAGGAGCCATTGTGATGATGCTCAAAGGCGAGAATTCTTCCCGGGTAATTGGCAACGTCAAGCAACGTATCGAGCAGATCAGAAAATCCTTGCCGGAAGGGGTCGAAATCCACGCTTTCCTGGACCGTACCAACCTGGTCGACCGTGCCATCAGTACCGTCGAACGTAACCTGATCGAAGGAGCCCTGATCGTCGTGTTCGTATTGGTCCTGATGCTGGGCAACTGGCGCGCCGGACTGGTCGTCGCGTCGGTCATTCCCCTGGCCATGCTGTTTGCCGTTTCCCTGATGAACCTCTTTGGCGTATCGGGCAACCTGATGAGCCTGGGTGCTATCGACTTCGGCCTAATCGTCGACGGGGCCGTAATCATCGTAGAAGCCACGCTGCACCATATTCAAAGGCGAATGCGTGAAAGAGCGAATGAGCGAATAGCAGAAACAAACGCGCTTACTGGTAGGGGAATACCATCGTACGTAACCCAGAAAGAGCCGTTTACTGAAAATAAGAAAGCCCCCTCTTCCTATTCACTCATTCACTCATTCGCTCATTCACAATCAGAGATGGATGAAGAAGTCTACCAGGCGGCTAGTCGTATCCGGTCGTCGGCGGCTTTTGGTGAGTTGATTATTCTGATCGTGTATCTGCCGATTCTGGCGCTGGTCGGGACGGAGGGCAAGATGTTCCGGCCGATGGCGCAGACGGTGGTGTTTGCCATCATCGGAGCGTTTATTCTGTCGCTGACCTACGTACCCATGCTGTCGGCGCTCTTACTGAGTAAAAAGATCATATCCGATCCAAAGCCGACCATTTCGGATCGACTCATGGCGTTTTTCCACCGGATTTATGCCCCGGCTATCCGCTGGACCCTGCAGCACAGAGGCTTAGTTGTTGGCTCGTCGGTGGGGTTGTTTGTACTTTCGCTGGTCATCTTCAGTCAGTTGGGGGGCGAGTTCATTCCCGAGCTGGACGAGGGTGACTTCGCTGTCGAAACTAGGGTCATGACTGGCTCATCACTCTCTCAATCATCGAATGCCGCGCTTCAGGCCGGTCGGGTTCTGAAAGCCAATTTTCCGGAAGTAGTCGAGGTAATTGGCAAGACTGGCACCGGCGAAATACCAACCGACCCCATGCCCATCGAAGCCACTGACCTGATGGTCATTCTAAAAGATCGTGCCGACTGGACGTCCGCTGATAACCGGGAAGAACTGGTCGAGAAGATGGAAGCAAAACTGCACCAGATTCCGGGCGTTAGCTTTGGCTTCCTGCAACCTATCCAGATGCGCTTTAGTGAATTGATGACGGGCGTTAAACAGGATGTAGCCGTTAAACTGTACGGCGAAGACCTGCAGGTGCTGGGCGATTATGCCGCCCGCATTGGCCGGGTAGTCAGTACCGTGCCGGGAGCCAAAGACCTGTACGTCGAACAGGTATCGGGCCTGCCCCAGATCGTTGTCAAGTTCGACCGCGATGCCCTGGCCCGTTTCGGCCTGTCCATCGAAGAAGCAAACCGCTACCTGCAGGCCGCCTTTGCGGGCGCATCGGCCGGGCTCGTTTATGAAGGCGAACGGCGTTATGATCTGGTTGTTCGCCTGCAGGAACAGAGTCGCCAGCGGCTGGAGGATGTTCAGAATCTGCTGCTGACCACCGCGGGCGGGCAGGCTGTTCCGCTGGGTCAGGTCGCCAACGTATCTTTTCAGAACAGTATCAATCAGGTACAGCGTGAAAACGCCCAGCGTCGGATTACCGTGGCCTTCAACGTGCGGGAGCGCGACGTAGCGAGTGTGGTAAACGAGTTGCAGGAGAAACTGGCGCAGCAGATTAAACTCCCTGCCGGGTATTACGTGACGTACGGCGGTCAGTTTCAGAACCTTCGGGAAGCCGAACAGCGCCTGAGTATTGCCGTTCCCGTAGCGCTCGGACTGATCTTTCTGCTGCTGTTCTTTACGTTCGGGTCGATCCGGCAGAGCCTGCTGATTTTCTCGGCCATCCCCCTGGCCGCCATTGGGGGCGTTGTGGCACTCTGGCTGCGGGGTATGCCGTTCAGCATTTCGGCCGGAGTAGGATTCATTGCCCTGTTTGGCGTCTCGGTACTCAACGGCATCGTTCTCATCGGCGAGTTTAACCACCTGAAAACCGAAACCGATCTTTCGCTGTACGACCGGATTTTGCAGGGAACGGCTACCCGGCTGCGCCCCGTGCTGATGACTGCCCTTGTAGCCTCACTCGGCTTTCTACCGATGGCACTAGCCCAGACGGCGGGTGCCGAAGTACAGCGCCCGCTCGCCACAGTGGTTATTGGCGGGTTGATTTCCGCTACGTTGCTGACCCTGCTGGTTCTGCCCTGCCTGTACGGGTGGGAACAAAGCATAGCCAGGAATCAGTCGGCGACCAGGACAACGCTCCCCGCCCATGCCGGAAAGCTGACGGTTGGCTTGCTTCTTTTGCTCGCGGCAAGCGCACAGGCCCAGGCCCCGACGCAGCTTACGCTCGATGCAGCGTTGAATCAGGCACTGACTAACAACGGCTCCGGCCAGGTGAGCCGTCTGAACATCGCTATTCAGCAGACGGGTCGGCGGACGGCCCGCGACATCAGTCGGCTCGACGTTTCCTGGGTGGGTGGCCAATACAACTCCATACGGTGGGACAACAACTTTACCATTTCGCAGAGTATTCCCAACGGGAAACTGATCCGCAACCAGGAACGACTCGCCGATGCCACTATTCGCGGTAGCGAACTACAGGCCCGGCTGCTACAGGTTGAGCTTCGCAGTCGGGTAAAGAGTACGTACCTGACGCTGGCGTATCTAAATGAGCGGCTGACATTACTATCGGTTCAGGATAGCCTCCTGGTTGCGTTCCGACGGGCCACCGAGGTTCGGCAACGTACCGGCGAAGGTACCGGCCTTGAAGTCGCCACAGCCGAGAATCTGCTGGGCGAACTGCGTAACCAACTCGCCCTGACCTCCGCCGATCGTACCATTGCCCTGAGTAATCTGCAAACCCTGCTGAATACGACCAGCCCACTGGACCTCCCCACCGCTCCCCTGCCCCGCCGGGCGTTACCGGTCTTTTCTGATTCGGCAGTCGCACAGAATCCAACGCTGGCCCTGCTGCAACAACAGGTATCCATCGCCGAGGGGCAGATTGCCGTGGAGCAGGCCAAATTACGGCCGGACTACGTCGTGGGGTATTTCAACCAGTCGCTGATTGGCACGCAGACGATCGAAGGCCCTAACGGTGTGCCCCAGGAGCGTTTTTTCAACGGGGGCAAACGATTCCAGGGGGTGCAGGCCGGCATTTCCATTCCCGTGTTCCAGCGCGCGCAACGCGCCCGGATCGAGTCGGCGAAACTGGGCCAGCAGCTGGCCGAAGCGTCGCTGGCTTACAATCAGCGCAACCTGCAGGGCGAACTGGCAGTCGCGGTTCAGGAAATCCGTAAGCAGCAGACCAGCCTGTCGTACTACGAACAGACCGGTTTGCCCGTTGCCCAGCGGCTGGCCGAAGGAGCCGAAAAAGCGTTCCGGGCGGGCGAAGCCGGCTATCTGGAATACGCCCAGGCGCTGACCCGCTCCTACCAGACCCGCACCACCTACCTCGACACCATCAATCAATACAACCAGGCCGTTATTGCCCTCGAGCAATTGCTGGGTCTCCCTTAATTTTTCCTGATCATGTTCACGACATACCTATACCGTACCCTCCTCGCCATCAGTGTATTGACCGGACCGATTGCCTGCCGTCAACCAGCGGAGGAACAGGCCCACGAGGAGGACCACGCCCACGAAGAGGCCCCGGCCGACCTGGTTGAGCTGACGGACGATCAGATGCGGATGGCGGACGTAGCGCTGGGTACCGTCGGCCAGCGCAACCTGGGTCAACAATTGACCGTTAACGGGCGACTGGCGGTTCCTCCGCAAAGTCAGGTCACCATCACTGCCCTGCAGGGCGGCTTTGTCCGGACGATTCCCCTCCTGCCCGGTCAGCCCGTCCGGAAGGGCCAGGTGCTGGCCCGAATCGAAAACCCGGACCTGATTGTTTTACAACAGGAATACGCCGAAAGCCAAAGTCGCCTGACCTATCTGGAGACAGAACTAGTCCGGCAGAAGGAACTGAGCCGTGAGAACGTGAGCGCCCTGAAAGTGCTCCAGCAAACCACCGCCGATCTGAATGCTACCCGCGCCCGCGTAACGGGCCTGGCGCAGCGAATTCGCCTGGTAGGTCTCTCCCCACAAGCCGCGCTGGCGGGTAAATTCAGTGCGGTTTACGTCGTCACCGCGCCGGTGGCGGGTGTGGTTACCGACGTAGTAGCCACGGCGGGTCAGTACGTTCAACCAGCCGATGTGATTGCCAAACTGACCGGCAGCCAGGGGTTGTATGCCGAACTGATCGTCTTTGAAAAAGACCTGCCTCAGCTCCGGGAAGGGCAGCGCGTCAGCCTCCGGATTACGAACGAAACGCGGGAACGTAGCGCCCGGATTACGTACATCAACCGGGCGATCGATGCCGACCGATCGGTCCGGGTCGTGGCCAGACTGGACCAGGCCGATGCCCGGCTGACGCCCAATACGTTCCTGAAAGCCAGCCTGGATCTGGGTGCCAGCCGGGTAGCGGCCCTGCCCGAAGAAGCCATCGTTTCGGCCGAAGGCAGAGATTACATTTTTGTGGTAACGAACGAAAAAACTCCCGAGCCTCACGAACACGAAGCGGAGGAAGACGACGCGCACGACCATACTCAGGAGAAAGCCGGATCGCACGAGCACGGTACCGTTTTTAAACAGATACCCGTGCGTCGGGGCGTCACCGAAAGCGGGTATTCGCAGGTAACGCTGCCCGAACCATTTGACCTGACGAAAACGCAGGTTGTCACGAAAGGAGCCTACGCGTTGCTCTCGCAGCTCAAAGCCGCCAGTGGCGAAGAAGAAGGTCACGCACATTAATCAACGTACTTATGAAAAAACTTCAGCTCGATTTACCCGTCCTGTTACCCGACGTACCGGACCAGAAAGACCAGTGCGTACACCGCCTGATGAGCCTGCTCGACGACCGGCCCGGCATCGACAAACTACATATTCGATCGGCCACGAGTGAGCACCCGGATCAGCTTTGTATCCACTACGATCCTGGGATAATCTCCCTGGACCGGGTACAGACGCTGGCCCGGCAGACCGGGGCTGAGATTACGCACCGTTACGGTCATTACGTGGGCCGTTTGCAGGGTATTCGGCACGCCCGGCAGGCGCGTACGGTTTCGCAGCAGATTTCCCGCTGGCCGGGCGTACTGAGTGCACCGGTCTCGGCATCGGGTGCTGTGCGCCTGGAGTTTGATCAGGAAGTTACCAGTCTGGATACGCTGTTCGGGAAGCTCAGCCGACAAGGGAACCCCGTCCAGGCACCCGCCCCCGACCAGCATCATGAACCCACTCATGCGGCTCACGAGCATCAGCACGATCATGACGATACGCATGAGCACGACCATACCCAGGAGAAAGAAGCCGGAGATGCACACGTGCATGGCGGAGGGCATGACCACGAACACGGGGGCATTTTCGGTCCTAACACCGAACTGATCTTCGCTATCCTGTGCGCCGTCAGTCTGGCGATTGGGTTCGGCCTGTCGTTTGTTACGACGCTGCCCGACTGGGTAAGCCTAATCCTGTACGGTCTGGCTTATTTCTTCGGCGGTTTCTTTACGGCCAAAGAAGCGATCGAAGCAATCCGGCAGGGCGAATTTGAAATTGATTTCCTGATGCTGGTCGCAGCCGCGGGAGCCGGGGCGTTGGGCGAATGGTCGGAAGGCGCGCTGCTGCTGGCCCTGTTTAGTCTGGGGCACGCGCTGGAGCATTACGCCATGAACCGCGCCCGCAAATCCATTTCGGCCTTGGCCGATCTGAGCGCCAAAACCGCAACCGTTCGGCGGGATGGCAAAGCCGAAGAAATCGACGTAAACGCGCTTCGGGTTGGCGATGTCATCATCGTGAAACCCAACAGCAAGATTGCCGCCGATGGTGTCGTAATCAAAGGGGCGGGCCCGGTGAATCAGGCTCCCATTACGGGCGAAAGCGTACCGGTCGACAAAACGGCGATGGCCGGCAATACCGACCCGGCCAAAGCCAACGCCGAAAGTCAGGTGTTTGCCGGCACCATCAACGGCACCAGCGTACTGGAAATCAGCGTAACGAAAGCAGCCAGTGATTCAACCCTCGCCCGACTGATCAAGCTCGTCAACGAAGCCGAATCCCAGCAGTCGCCCACGCAGCAGTTCACCGACCGCTTCGAAAAATGGTTTGTTCCCGCCGTACTTAGTCTCGTCGTTACACTCTGCTTCGCCTTTCTGGTCATTGACGAGCCCTTTTCGGCCAGTTTCTACCGGGCTATGGCGGTTCTGGTGGCTGCCAGTCCCTGTGCCCTCGCCATCTCA
This sequence comes from Spirosoma sp. KUDC1026, assembly GCF_013375035.1. NCBI lineage: Bacteria > Pseudomonadati > Bacteroidota > Cytophagia > Cytophagales > Cytophagaceae > Spirosoma > Spirosoma sp. KUDC1026. The sequence goes on from NZ_CP056032.1 coordinate 3,868,122, forward strand.
ACCCCATCGGCGGTGCTGAGTGGCGTAGCCCGGGCCGCCCGTGAGGGTGTTCTCGTCAAAGGCGGCCGACCGCTGGAAGATCTGGGCGAGCTAACCGCCATTGCCTTTGACAAAACCGGCACGCTGACGCAGGGCAAGCCGCAGCTCAATAAAATCGTGCCTTTATCGGGTACTACCGACGAGCAGCTCCTGAGTATTGCCGTGGCCGTTGAAGGGCTGAGCGACCACCCGCTGGCGTCGGCCATTGTGCAGGGCGGGAAGGAAAAACTGGGCGATACATCCATCCCCGACGCTAGCAGCCTGAAAGCCCTTACCGGGCGGGGTGTACAGGCCGAGGTGGCCGGACAGCCGGTGTTTATTGGGAACAAAGCCTTGTTCGAGGAGCAGAAAACCTTGACCGATGCCGTACGCCAGCAGGCCGACCAACTGGAAGCGGAAGGGCACACGGCCATGATCGTGCGACAGGGCGATACATTTCTGGGCGTATTGGGCGTCATGGACACCCCACGCCCGGAAGCCCGCCAAACGCTGTCGAGTCTGAAGGCACTGGGTATTCAGCAGATGATTATGCTTACCGGCGACAACCAGCGCGTGGCCGATGCCATTGCGCAGGAAGTTGGCCTGACCAATGCCAAAGGCGACCTCCTACCCGATGCCAAAGTTCAGTTTGTGCAGCAGATCCGGGAGAAAGAAGGCAAAGTAGCGATGGTGGGCGATGGCGTAAACGATGCCCCAGCCATGGCCAAAAGTACGGTTGGCATTGCCATGGGAGCTGCCGGTTCGGACGTAGCGCTGGAAACAGCCGACATCGCGCTCATGGGCGATCAACTGGACAAACTCCCCTTTGCCATTGGCCTGAGCCGCGAAGCCCGGCGCATCATCCGGCAAAACCTTTTTATCAGCCTGGGTATGGTGGCCCTGCTGATTCCCCTGACCATACTGGGCATCGCCCGAATCGGTCCGGCGGTCATTGCGCACGAAGGCTCGACGCTGATCGTCGTCTTTAACGCCCTAAGATTGCTAGCCTATCAAGTGAAATCGGCAGATGGGAGTAAGTAGCCGTTGCAACTATTCATCCGGTTGAGTAGAATTGTGCGCTAAGCGGTTTTATCGATTCGCATGCCTATGTAGAGGCAAGGAAGACGCGGAACTACATCTCACTGATAATCAACTACAAGTAGTTCCGCGACTTTGCGTATAATAGTATGTTGGGTGATTTTGCAAGTTGGGTTTGCGTGGCGACTCCAGTTGACAGGTAGCGCGTCCTATAGGTCAGGCTTTTGCTCGTTCGGTAGGTTTCGTGTGACAGAGGAAACGCCCCGACAATCAGCGTTTACGTTTGCGGGGCGGCTCCGGTTGACAGGGCAAACGCTCTATATTTAGATTTTTAAAAGCAATGAAGATAGGACAGAAATTCAATACGTTTTCCAAGAAGGAATACTTCTTCTACATCGATAACTACAGAAAATACACTGATTTTAATTCATTGGGTCTCTATCGGTCAATTATAGAAAACGAGAAACTGCTGCTTGTTGACAAAATAGAGATCAGAGAGTATGCACATAAAACGTTTAAGAAGTTCTTTGACTTCTTGCAAATCAAAGACCCAAATACCTATTTCAGTATTACAACTTTGGGGCAAACGCTGACAGAAGCCGATGAACATCAACTATGGGAAAACATCTGGTATTATCAGCATAAAATACTGTCTAAAAAACGAATTAAGCACCGGAACTTTGGTGACTACTCAAAGCACAATTGTGGTTATGAGACTTGTCCTTTGAACGGACTAATGATTAGACAAGGCTCACCAATTGAAGAAAGAAATATAGTTTTTTCATCCGATCACCGGAATCCTTTCACTGCGAAAGACAAGTCGGACAGAAATAAGGTGAACAGGAAGCGTGAAAGACAAGTTATTCAAGCCCAATTGGAAAAAGAATAGTTCGCGTGAGGCAACTCTCGGGTGACAGGATGCAGGCCCAGGCCGCAAAGTCGAGCCAGACGGCCCAACCGCCACCGTGTTCGCTCACGAACGAACCCAGAAGAACTGTCAAATTGCCTTTTTGAACGATAATTGATTATCAATTGGTTGCAATTTAACAGTACATCCAAGAAAGGGTGTAAAGGCCCAGAGTACGTTTGTTCAGGCAAGTCGTGGGTGGGCCATCAGCCCTTTCGGGCGTTGGGTGTCGCCAAAAGCATAGTTTCCATTTCCAGCTTTTATGCGACAGGTGGCACGTCCCACGACAGGGTGGTTTTACTCGTTAGGTGGCTTCGGTCGACACGAGAGACGTCCCGGTTAGGTTAGTCAAAAAAGCGACTTTGGCACGTAGCGTCCGACACCAGAAACGCCTTCAAAAGGCAATAAATTTCGCGTATGAACAAAAATTACAAGCTTAAAAAAGAGGAAATTAAGTTTTTAACTGATTTTCCGGGAGGCTGTTTGTCTAGTGACAAGATTGTTATTGAAGGCTTAGTCGTGGGCTTTATGTATCGAGAAGAACCAGACATTGCTGAGGACAACGGATGGCGTTTCTTTTCAGGGACAGAATCAGATGAATACATCAACGATGCGAAAAACTTGGCTTACTATTCAGTCAATACCATTGCCAATTATGACCCAAGTATCCTGCCCTATTTAGAGTCGCCCATTGGTAGCGAGTTTATGCGGATAGCGGGCACTAATCAGTTTAGGCAACTTGAATAAGTAGCCGCTTCGCGCGGGGTAGCCTCCCGGTGATTAAACTCGGCGAGGTCGTCACCGACCCCGCCGGTCTTCAAAACCGTGCTTGACAGTTTCCCCTCACACGGCTCCTCAATGAAATGGTGTCTGTCATACATACCTCCCCGCTTTCTGATCCTGTGCGGTTTTCGTGTCATGGCAATGACGGTGAAGCAATTGGAGGTTTTCGTACTCGTCCTTACCACCCCTTGAGCGGGGGGTGATGTGGTCTACTTCCATAATTTCTTCACCTTTAAAGAACAGTTTGCAATGGGGGCATTGGCCTTCCTGTCGTTTGAGTAGTTGGGCTACTCGTTGGCTGATTTGCGGATGTTTCCCCATGCGGCTACTCCAATAAACCCAATCTCCATCATACGGACTCCGATCTGCCTTCACTTTGACGTGTCGTTTGATCGGTATGTCGGCGTGATGGCCCATTTTTCTGACCGATTTATCCGTGTGCAATGCGAAACGCCAACCCCCACCTTGGTTAATGAGCCAGTATTTGTTCATTATCCAATTCGAAGGTTTGTTGCTATGGCGTTGCAAAGTATATATTCCGGCATAAAGTAAGCCAGTCATTCCGGCCCAATCCGGCCGGGTATTCCGGCACAAAATGGGCCATCGTGGATAAGTGAGCCAAGACCCCTAGTTTGGCCCTGACGTGAACGAACATCACTCACGTTTGTAGTCAAGCATGGCTAACTCTCGCTTACCTATGTTTCAACTCCGTCGGATTCTTCAACTCCGCCAGCAGGGCTTCAGCCAGCGCCGGATTGCTTCGGCTTTAGCCATTTCCCGAACCACCGTCGAACACTATTTGCGTATAGTCGAAGCGCATTTTTCGGACTTGGCTCAGGCTTTGAGCTGGCAGGATGATCAACTTCACCGCCTGTTCACTCATCGTGTACCCCAACCAGAGGCCGATCGGCTGGGTGATCTCTACCAACGATTTGAGAACTACGAAGCCCAATTGGCCAAGCCGGGTGTGACCCGCCATCACTTATGGCTAGCTTATAAGCAGGCTAACCCCAATGCCATCCAGTACTCCCAATTTTGTGAGCGCTACCGGACCTGGCGACTCAACCAGCAGACGGTGATGCACCTGGAGCACAAAGCTGGGGAGACGCTTTTCGTCGATTATGCCGGTAAAAAGCTAGCCCTGGTCGATCCAACTACCGGTCAGCCTCAGCCAGTCGAGCTTTTTGTCGCCGTGCTGGCCTGTTCCCAACTCACTTTTGCTAAAGCGGTTGCCAGTCAGCGAAAAGCCGATTTCCTACAAGCCTTATCCGATGCGCTAACCTACTTTGGTGGTGTCCCCGAGGCCATTGTGCCCGATAACCTGAAAGCCGCCGTGACCAAAGCCAACCGCTATGAGCCTGATCTGAACGAGTCGATTGAAGACTTTGCGGCTCATTACAGTACCTGTATCTATCCAGCCCGTAGTGGCAAGCCGCGCGATAAAGCGCTGGTGGAGAAGACCATCTCCATTCTCTATAGTCGGGTATATGTTCCCCTACAAGAACAGAGCTTTCACTCTTTGAAGGAACTGAACCAAGCTATTGCTCAACAAGTAGAAGTCCACAACCGGCAGTGCTTTCAGGGTAAGCCCTACTCAAGACGTCAGCGTTTTGAGACCCTGGAAGAAGCCACGCTGATGCCTTTGCCGCTACAGCCTTACCGGTCCAAAGCCTTTCGCATGGCCAAAGTGCATCCCAACTGTCATGTACTGTTAGGGGAAGACAAGCACTATTATAGCGTACCCTACCGGCATGTGGGCCAGAGCGTTAAGCTGGTTTACACCGCTCAGACCGTGGAGATTTACCATGATCATCAGCGGATTGCGCTTCATGAGCGCCAACCCGAGGCCTATCAGTACACCACCCGTCGCGAACACCTGCCCAGCCAACAACAATGGCTGAGCCAGTGGTCTGCGGAGTACTTTATCGATCAGGCCAGCCAGATCGGTCCCCATACTCGACTGGCCATTCAGGAACTGCTCCACACGCGGAGCTATCCCCAACAGGCCTTCCGTTCCTGTGCCGGCGTACTATCGCTGGTAGCCAAGGTTGGCCAGCAACGCCTGGAGGGGGCCTGTGAGCGGGCGTTAACGTATGGGGCTGTCTCCTACAAGTTGATCCGTAGCATCCTGGAGCGCAATTTAGATAAGACTACCTCAACGGAGGTAACCCATAAGCCTCTGCCAACTCATGAGAACATCCGGGGAGCCGATGTCTATCAATAATAAAGGGGTAAAGGGGATAAAAAGAGCTAACCATTAAACCATCAACTCATGAATACACAAGCAACCCTCGAGCGCATGCGTCAATTAAAATTACAGGGCATGGCCACCCACTGGGAAACCCTTCTGCGTCTACCGGTTAATCAGTGGCCGCCCACCGACCATCTCCTGGCTTCGCTGCTGGATGCCGAACACGAATACCGGCAGGAACGCAAAACGCGAACTGCCATTACCCAGGCTCGTTTTCGGTATCAGGCCAGCCTGGAAGAAGTTATTTACACGCCTGATCGGCAGTTGGACAAAAGTATGGTACTTCGCCTGGGCGACCTCTCTTTTGTACGACGGGGCGAAAACATTCTCATCACCGGTGCCACTGGTTGTGGCAAAAGCTATCTGGCTACATGTCTGGGCTACCAGGCTTGTCAACGAGGGCTGCGGGTGGGCTACTTCTCTATGCCTAAACTTATGGAACGACTGCATCTGGCTCGAGCGGATGGCTCCTATACTCGGGAGCTTGCCCGTCTGGAGCGGTTGCAGTTATTGATCCTGGACGATTGGGGCCTATCGAGTCTAGACATGAATGCCAAACTGGCTTTGCTGCAACTCATTGAAGATCGCCATGGCCGGTCGGCTACGATCATTACCTCGCAGTTACCGGTGTCTAAGTGGTATGAGTACCTAGCTGAACCAACGCTGGCCGATGCAATCTTGGATCGACTCGTGCATCAGGCACACCGCATTGAGTTGCAAGGCGAGTCAATGCGCAGGCGCATCAAAAAAACGAATGATTTAACCGGATCCTGATTATTTTTATGCCCTCTTCGCCCCTTATCCACCGTGGCCCACTTTAGCCGTTTTGGCTGGCACAGTATCTCCGGAATATATACAAAGCCCAACTGCGTAAGGCAATAAATAGCCAATGGTCAAGTTTAGCGAAATGGTATTTGCTTACGACTGTAGCATAGTAATTCGACCATCCCTGAATAACAGGGTTAAGTTCACAGATAAGCACTTCCTGAGTGGATGCCTTGTGTGTTTTGATGAGCCGCTTTAACATTCGCTGGTGTCGTTGCATGCCCGTTTCACTGGGCGTGATGAGGGTTTTGAACCCCAGTAGTTTACCCACTGAGTTCCTACCGCTTCGGTGTTTCCCTACTGGGAATTGCCGAACGGTGAACCCCAGAAAGTCAAAGCCTACATGGCCTTCATGTGCATGAAGCGTGTGTGTAATCTTTGTTTTACTGGTTTTCAATTCCAGTCCCATTTTTGTCAACCATACCCCTATTCGTTGCTGGCAATCCTGGATCACCGCTAAGTCCTCATGCAGGATCACAAAGTCATCCGCATAGCGGATAAACTGAACTGCATTTCGATATTTAGTCGGTTGCCCTTTTTGCCAGATACCCTGTTTAGGGTAAGCCTGTCGGATATACCTTTCTATGCCATGTAGGGCCACGTTCGCCAATAAAGGGGAAATCACCCCGCCCTGCGGGGTGCCTTCACGGGTTGGAAATAAGGCCTCCCCATCCATGTAGCCTGCTCTTAGCCAGTTTTTTACAAGGCGGTTCATGACGGGGTATGTACTCAGCTTCTGTAATAGGGCTTGATGGTTGATGCGGTCAAAACATTGGGCTATATCGGCGTCCAGCACATATTTAGGCTGGCGGTTAATGCCTTTATAGATCGCTTCTATCGCATCATGGGTTGATCGTCCGGGTCTGAAGCCGTAGCTATTGGGTTCAAAGTGAGCCTCCCATTCTGGTTCTAACGCCTGCTTTGCTAAGGCTTGGAGGGCCCTGTTTTTCATCGTTGGGATACCTAATGGCCGCTTCTCCAGGGAACCAGGCTTGGGTATCCACACGCGACGAGTGGGTTGAACGGGTTGGGCAGGGCTCAATTCAGATACCAGTGTCAAGCGTTCAGGCGGGGAGAGGTCTTTCACTCCATCTACCCCGGCTGTTTTCTTGCCCTGATTGTCCTGCGTAACTCTACGAACCGCGAGACATTTGGCTGACCAAGACCTCATCAGGGTCTTTTGAAGTTGCCTAACCGTCCTTCTGTCACCACGTTGTGAGGCTTTGAATATGCGCTTTTGCAGCTTAAAGACGGTACGCTCCAGCTTGTGCCAGGGTATCGCCTTCCAGTCCATCATCGTATGGTTCATACGTGCTTTAGCCATTTACACTGCTACTCGTCCCTATTCAATCCATTCCATCGTGCCTACGTCAGCATATCCGGGGCATTGTCTTAACCCCCTGAATGACTGGACAAAATTGTAAAAACAGTTTAGTCCTTTTACATTCAGATACCATGAGCAAATTAAGGCGGAGTTTTACTCCCGATGACCGCTATTCTATCGTCCAGGAAGCCATTCGTGACGGCCATGCCGAGACTTGTCGAAAATACAATCTATCTCCTTCGCTGCTGCGCAAGTGGAAATTGAAGTATTTGAGTAAAGGCAAAGAAGGCCTCAAAGATTCTTACGCACGCGTCGATCCCCAGCTTCGAGTGCTCGAAGAAGAAAATGAACGCCTGAAGCGGATTGTAGCAAAACAAGCTTTGGAACTGGAGATCAAAAGTGAGCTACTAAAAAAAACTCCTATTCACTCCAGGAGAAGCTAGCACTCATGAAACAGTTTGAAAATCAAGTAAGTCGTACCCTGTTATGCCAGTGGCTTAGTGTACCTCGGAGCGTGTTTTACTACCAACCACAATCAGGTAGACCTGGAGCACGCCCCAGCCAGGTAACCATGAAACGGGATGGATCGTGGGTAGACAACCAACTGGTCGTGGTCAGTATTCGGCAACTGCTGGATGTTGAGTTCAATGCCCTTGGCTACGAATACATCACCCACGAGTTGAAAAAAGAATACTTAATCAATAAGAAAAAGGTGTATCGACTCATGCAAGAGCATAATTTACTTCTGGGCAAAGTGATCCGACCGATGGGCAAGCGGGAATTTGTTAAATTCAGACGAATCGAAGCGACCAAGCCCTTGGAATACCTGTGCTGGGATATCAAATACGTCTGGGTAGAAGGGGAACGGCGGAATTACTATCTGTTGAGCGTCATTGATGTGTATAGCCGCAAAATTCTGGATTGGCTATTCCAAGGCAGTATTCGTCAAATCGACTTAATCAATCTTTTTCGACGAATCAACCGGAATCATGAACTGAAGGGCGTCATTTTGCGCAATGATAATGGCAGTCAATTCATTGCTCACTCGGTACGTAACTTTTTGAAAAGCTCCGAAATCAAGCAGGAATTCACTCATGTGGCCACCCCTGAAGAGAACTCGTACATTGAAGCTTTTCACAGCATTCTAGAACATGATGTGATCGAGCGCAATGTATTTGACAGCTATTATGAGGCCAAAGAAATGTTAGGGCGTTATTTTTTCCATTACAACAATCACCGTCTTCATCGTTCGATTGGTTTTGTAACACCTCAGCAGAAATGGGAGGAAGCACAGGTAATTTACGACACAACCTTTTCAGAAAATTTGTCCAGCTAATAGGGGGCTAAGACATAGCAGCCAACCCCCTATCCTTTGCCTTTTGGCTACAGCCTATTAACCTACGTTGGCTGTTCACGTGTGACGACACCGGGCCGCCGGGGCGGTTCAACCACATCTTCGCTTTCGCTATCCATAAACTCGTGCTCGACGGGGTTCGACGTTAGGTTCGCCGTTACCGCCTTTTCACCCCGCTTTACGGATTGATGACCAGTCGCTACCGTAGGGGTGATGCTGTTACCCCTGCACCGGGGAGAGGGACTTTCACCCTCACGGTTATCAAGTTGTCAAGGTTCAGATTTCTCTTTACCTTGCCATCCATCCCCCGCTTTCGCGGTTTCGGATGAACGAATCGCACACAGGGGGCACGCCCCGACAATCAGCGTTTGGTTTGCGAGGTTTCGATTCTGCGACAGAAAAAAATTAATAGTGTACTCAAGTTAAGTAAACGCCCGCACAATCACAAACACACTGATGGCTACCAGAACGGCAGTACCCGCGTTGAGCAAAGCCGTGTCGGACTGTTTCATTTGCCGACTAACTGCCTGCTCCTGAGATTCTTCTGACTGGGACTGATACGTTCCGTCGGTCACGTCCAGAATCAGTTGGGTACACTCGTCGGAAGCGTCTAACTGCGGAAAATGACCACAATGATCGAACCAGTGAAGCTCCGCATCGGGAAACAAGTCCATTGCCCGCCCCGACTGATTCGGCAAGCAAACCCGGTCTTGCCGACCCCAGCCAATCACTAATGGATGCCGGATAGACCCGGCCCCTGCCCCTTTTTGAGGCTCGCCATGAGCCAGATTGTGGAGGAGTTCGCTGAAAACAGGTGTGGGCGTAAATGTTCGTAACTCCTGCAGTGCAATCGGCGCGGGAATGGTCCAGGGGTGGGCCGAAAACTGCACGAACAGCAACGACCGGCTAATGGGGTTGCCCGTCAGGGCTGGTAAAACCGGTTGCAGAGCATCGACAAGTTTCGCCGATAGCCGCACGGAGTGGTAGAAAAACGGCACCTCCCAACCAGCCCAGAAACCGCCCGGATCGAGCGAGACAACGGCTCCCAAAATGCCTCCCCGCCGGGCCAGTTCGAGTACTAAACGTGCACCCATTGAACTGCCAACCGCGTCGGTGCCGAGCAGACTATGATCATCTAAAAACTTAGTTACGGCATCGGCAAGGGTGCGGATAGAGGTTTCGCCCCTCAGCGGGGGTGTAGCCCCGAAACCAGGCAAATCGACCGCAATTACATCGCGGTGGGCAGCCAATTCGTCAATAATCAAGTCCCAAGAGCGGTGGCTGCTGCCAATGCCATGAATCAGGAGAAGGGGCTTGCCGGAGCCACGCCGGACGTAGTTTATTGCCATAATCGTTGATGTTTATTCAATTGAACACTGTTCAAGAGGTAATGTTTTCTCATTTTTCAGGCTAAATCATATTACTCAACGATATGAAAAACGACCCTGACTTCTATCAAAAGGCGGATGCCGTGCGTTGTAGTCCGCTACGCGCTTTCAACCTGTCTGGCGACAGGTTGCTCGCCCCCGAAGGACGGCGTTCAGCCCAACCAAACGGGTGTGTAAAGGTCGCAGGTACGTGTGTTCAGTCGGGTTTCGCGCCCACCATCAACACCCGTTGGCGTTGGGTGGAATGTCCAAGCGATGTGCTTTCGGCGGCTCCGGTCGACAAGCCGCCCGGCTCGGACAGCGGACTTTAAGGCGTCCATTTCGGGCTCCCGTTGACGCTAGAAACGCCCCGATAGGTAGCCTTTTTGTGGGTGTGCAACGTACCGGGCGACAAGGGCACGTCCCGGCAGTTGAGGTTTTTAAGTCGCGCTCGAAAGGGAAAAAGCCCTGGTCAGGCAGATTTAGGCTCATTTGACAACTTTCGCTCGTTGGTCTGGTTTTGGTCAACACTCGCTCCTTCATAGCAAACCAAGTTTGTGCTTTTTCAAACTTAAGCGCCATCTTAAAGCTCTTCGTGCAGGCAAAGTTTCGTAGTTTTGCGACTGTAAACGATAACTATTCAGATGAACGAATTAAAAGAAAAAATACAACGATTAGCCGAAAGCTACTCTGCCAATCTAAAAGAGAAGATTGAGGAAAGAACAGAGGAAATGAAGGCGGACGACAACTCACACTACCTAATATACAGGGTATTAGGCATAACTACAGAAGAAGGAAAAAAGATAGATCTTTACCAAAACACAGGGCGTTTTCTTTATAAATATGCCGGTTCGTTTTTAGAAGAAGCAGCTACTTTATGTTTCAATTATAAATTCCCAGATGGGGTTAAAACAAAGGTAAAGAACACTCAAGGGCAACGCCCAGCTACATTTGAAGTAGATTTCTTAAACGACAAAGATGCAATAGAAATCAAGTGGCGAGATGCAACCACAGATGGAGACCATATCACGAAGGAACATACTAGAGCTAAAGTTATTAGAGAGCATGGTTATAAGCCAATAAGGGTGATGTTTTATTATCCTCAGAGAGGACAAGCTATCAAAATTCAAGAAACGTTGAAAACACTGTATTCAGGCCTTGACGGAGAGTATTACGGAGGGGATGAAGCTTGGAACTATTTACATAAGTACACTGGAGTTGATCTTAAAGCCGTATTGACGGAAATTGCCAACGAAAGAGTGCCCATCGTAAGTATGGAATTAAATGAAGGCATTGCTGAAATCAAAAAAAGTGATAGTGGAAATGGAAGTAAATAAAATAATTCAGGGCAATTGCACAGACAAACTCAGAGACATAGAGTCTTGCCAAGTTGATTTAGTATACTTTGATCCTCCTTTTTTTACTCAAAAAAAACATTCTCTTTCAAATCGAGATAACTCAAAAAAATATGAATTTAATGATATATACCCATCATTAGAGGAATACATAATGCTGATCGAAAATACATTAGTACAATGTAAAAGAGTTTTAAAAAATACTGGAAGTGTTTTTTTGCATTGTGATAAGACCGCATCTCATTATATTAGGATAGCATTAGATAAGATCTTTGGACCAGAAAATTTTCAAAGTGAAATTATCTGGTCTTATAAAAGATGGTCCAATTCTAAAAAGGGATTATTAAACTCTCATCAGGTAATATTCTTTTATTCGAAATCAGAAGACTTTAAATTTAACACTATATATACTGATTATTCGGCAACAACAAATCTCGATCAAATATTACAAGACAGAGAACGAAACATAAATGGAAAGTCTGTTTATAAGAAAGATATTAATGGTAATGTAATACTTGGGAAAGAAAAAAAAGGCGTCCCATTGTCAGATGTTTGGGATATTCCTTACTTAAATCCAAAGGCAAAAGAAAGAACCGGATACCCAACTCAAAAACCTGTTTTACTTTTAAATCAAATTATTAATATAGCGACTGATGAGGGAGATTTAGTACTAGATCCTTTTTGTGGTAGTGGAACGACTTGCGTCTCTGCTAAATCTTTAAATAGACGCTATTTGGGAATCGATATATCAGCCAGCGCAGTTGAGTTAGCAAATTCTCGTTTGCAGGAAATGATAATATCGGAATCGAATCTATTAAATAAAGGCTCAAATGAGTATTTAGAAAAAACAGAGGAAGAGATAGCGATATTGCAGGACATTAATGCTTTTCCTGTTCAAAGAAATTCTGGTATTGATGGTTTTTTAAAGGAACACTTTGGAGGAATGCCTGTTCCTGTAAAAATACAAAGCAAGTACGAGACGATAGAGGATGCTATCGAAAAGCTAGAAAGGTCTTCTCTCGGAAAAAATTACCAAATGAAAATATTAATACAAACAAGAGACTCTGAAATAAGCAGACTATTTGCTATTAAGTCAGATGTCAAAATAGTAAAATCCCTTGCATTGAGAGTGAGTGAACTCACCAAAAAGTCAATAAATATATAGCGGCACAAATGGTAAACGCCTACGCGCAGTTGTTCGATAAACTTTATTGCTATACGGCTTCGTTACATGGCTTCTGGCCTGCCTGAAAAAGCCTGAGTTCAGCACAATCGAGGGGCACAATTGTCGAAAATAGGTAAATGGTTTGGTCTAAATGGAATGCTGGCCTATCATCAGACCGGGATCAGGTCAAAACGCACCTTCAAGGAGCAATGCAACAAAGCCTTACTATACTATCCGTGTGGGCAGGTTACCAGCGACAGGCAGCGGGCCGCAGAGCCAGCTTTGACAGCCCAACATCCCATGTGTGTAAAGGCGCCTACGTCGCCATCACCACATGGAGGTGTTAGGCGCGGGTCCATGAATTCGCTTCCATTTCCAGCTTCCGGCTGACAGGTTGCAGGTCGCTTAGGCCTTTGCTCATTGGGCAACTCACTCTTAAAAGATAAACACCTTTATAAGGTGAGTTTTGGCTTCGCCTTTTATTAAAAACGATACTGGGCTTGTATTAAAACACTACACACCTATTTGCCTAATGCACCTTGACCGGTTTTGTAGCGGCTACTATCCTAGGCAAACAGCGTAAAATCCGGATCTGACTTCGAGAGAACAATTAAATTAAATCTGAAATACACCGTCTAGTCTCCCCATTCTAGCCTTGACCATCCCTGCTTTCCCAATAACCGATAAACAAAGATGCCCGTACAATAGCGAGTCATTGTACGAGCATCTTTGTTTTACACCAGTTTATCCGGCGTCAGCGGCAAATCCCTTAGTCGTTTACCCGTTGCGTTGAACACCGCGTTAGCGATGGCGGCCGACACACCGGTAATGCCGATCTCCCCGATGCCGCGGGCGCCAATGGGGGAAATATGAGGATCTGGTTTCCCGATAAAATGCACGTCGATGGGTGGCACATCCAGGTTAACGGGCACGTGATAATCAGCCAGGGTTCGCACAACCGGGTTGCCCCAGCGTTTATCGTATTCCGTAGCTTCCATCAGGGCGGCCCCGATGCCGAAAATGACCCCACCGATTATCTGGGACCGGGCCGTTTTTTCATTCATGATCCGACCGACGTCCTGCACGCTGGTAAAGCGTTTTACCCGGATTGTCCCCAAATCTTCATCCACCCACACCTCGGCAAACTGGGCACCGAAGGAATGGAACGCATAGTGTTTATCATCGCTGTTCTGTTCGGCGGGAAGCTCCCGGGGGGTACAAAGGGCGCTGGGTACGGTCAGTCCCGCCCCGGAAACCGGCTGGGTGGTCGCACAGGCGTCCATCTCGGCCCGTTTAGCCCGGCTCATGATGTCGGCATAGACGTCGGTTTTCTTCTCGTCGCCGATGAGGAAAAGTTTACCATCCCCGTAACCAATCTCGTTAGCGGTACGGCCATGGAGTTTTGACGAGGAGTCGGCGATCGCCAGCGCGGTGAGCTCTTTCCGCAACAGGACGCAGGCTTCCATGGCGGCCGGATGAATACTCGCCGTCGTTTGGGAGCCGCCGGCCAGCGGTGCAGCCGGTAAACTTGAGTCGCCAATCTTGACCTGAATCCGGTTAACGGGTACCCCCAGGGCATCGGCCGCTGTTTGCGCCAGTACGGTATAGGTTCCGGTCCCGATGTCGATCGATGCCGTCATCACCGTTACGTCCCCGCTGGCGGACATGGACACCTTTACCGAAGCCGCGCTCCGACCACCGGGATACGTAGCGGTCGCCATGCCGTATCCGACCAGGTATTTCCCATTTCGTTTCTGTCTCGGTTCCATACTGCGGGCCGACCAGCCAAATTTCTCGGCGCCGATCCGGTAACAGTCAACCAGGAACTCGCTCGAGAAGTCATGCCCGTTCATCGGGTCCTGGGCGGTATGGTTGGCGATCCGAAACGCCACCGGGTCCATCTTAAGTTGATACGCCATCTCGTCCATGGCGGACTCCAGTGCAAAGGTGCCGGGCGTCTCGCCGGGCGCCCGCATGAAGGTCGGGGTACTCCGATCTAGTTTGACCAGGCCGTAGGTAACCTCGCGCACCGGCGCTTTGTAGAGCACCAGCGATTGCTTCCCACTCGGTTCAAAAAATTCGGTCAGGTTGTTGTAGGTATCGGTATGATGACGAACGGCGGTCAATGTCCCGGCTGTATCCGTACCCAGCGAGACGCGTTGAATGGTTGCCGCGCGATGCCCGACGTTGGTCTGCATCATCTGCCGGGTGAGCGCCAGTTTAACCGGGCGGCCCGCGGCTTTGGCGGCCATGGCGACCAGCAGTGTGTGCAGCCAGAGCCCTTTGCTACCGAAGCCGCCCCCCACGAAGGGAGCAATCACGCGGACGTTCTCCTGTTGTAAACCAAGGAAATAAGCGGCAATAGCACCGGTAAGGCCCACGCCCTGGGTAGCGTCATACAGGGTGAGTTTGTCGGTTCCTTCCCAAACCGCTACCGTGGCGTGTGGCTCCATGGGATGATGATGCTCGACCGGGGTCGAATACGTATTGGCCACCCGGTGGGCCGACAGGGCGAGCGGGGTGGTTGTCTTACCCCCATTCACCTGGGCTTCGTCCCCCATCAACTTCGCTGGCTTCTTACTGTTCGGCAGTTCCGTCTTCAGATCGGTGGCCGCTTTTTCGGCGGTATAACGCACCTTGAGTTTATAGGCAGCCGCGCGGGCCTGTTCGTAACTCTCGGCCACAACCACGGCGATGAACTGGCCGGGGTAATGCACCTTATTATCCTGCAGGGGCGGCAGATTCTCGCCCAGAAAAGCGGCACCCGCCTTCGCCTGCGCCTTCATGTCGAGGGGCTTTAGCTTCAGGGCATTCTTGTAGCTAATCACGCTGATTACGCCGGGCTCTTTCCTGATGGCCGCATCATCAAGGGCCGTAATTCGTCCTTTGGCGATCGTTGCCCGAACCGGGAACGCATACGCCATAGTCGGCTGGTTGAATTCCGCAGCGTAGGTTGCCTTGCCCGTCACCTTCAGGCGGCCATCGATACGGCTGATGGGTTTACCTATTTCACTCATGATCGGATCCGTTGTCTGTTGAAGGATAGTCTTTTTCCATTCGGTTACCGGTGGCTAGCCGTCAAGTCCGTATACCCCGCCCTGCATGGCCCCCTGTAAGGCACGCGCAATGGCATTTTTGGCCATTGCTACTTTAAACTTATTGTGCTCCAGCGGTCTGGCGTTTTTGAGTTCGGCTTCGGCAGCTGCCCGGAAATTAGCCTCCGTGGCTTCTTTGCCGATCAGCCATTTTTCAGCCACTGAGGCCCGCCAGGGCTTATGGGCAACCCCACCCAACGCGATCCGAACCTGTTTGATCTGGTTTCCGTCCAGGGCTAGTGCCGCAGCGACCGATACCAGTGCAAAGGCATAGGACGAGCGCTCCCGGATCTTTAGATAATACGAGCGTTCGGCGAAATCATTGGCCGGCAATTCGATCGACGTAATCAGTTCGCCCGGTTTCAGATTGTTGTCTTTCTCGGGCGTGTCGCCCGGCAGACGGTGGAAATCGGCGAATCCGATCGTGCGTTTTACGTTGTTTTTACCTTCCACATGCACCTTCGCATCAAGCGCTGCCAGGGCTATTGCCATATCGGACGGATAAACCGCGACGCATTTTTCCGACCAGCCGAAAATCGCGTGGGTACGATTAACGCCTTTCAGAGCGCCACAACCGGAACCTGGTTCGCGTTTATTGCAGGGCATGTTTACGTCGTAGAAATAGGTGCAGCGGGTGCGCTGATTGAGGTTGCCGCCATTGGTCGCCATATTTCGAATCTGCGCGCTGGCACCGGCGAGAATGGCCATGGAAAGCAGCGGGTAATTCGTACGGATAAGTTCGTGGTTGGCGGTGAATGAATTGGTAGCCGTGCCGCCGATGGCTACACCCGTTGCCGTCTTTTCAACGTCGGCGAGTTTTAACCGGGTGATATCCACCAGCGCCGAAGGATGCATGACATCTTCCTTCATCAGGTCGACCAGGTTGGTACCCCCGCCGAGGTATTTTGCACCAGGATTCATGGACACGGCGGTGATTGCCGTGGCTGGCTCACTGGCATTCGAATAGTTGAATGGTCTCATGCTTGTCGATTGCTAAGTTGGATCAGATCGTACCATCGGCAAATTGCCAGACTTGTGCAACGGCCTTATCGCCATGCACTTCACGAATGGCATCCACAATATTGGGGTAGGCTCCGCACCGGCAGATGTTTCCCGACATGCGTTCCCGGATTTCCTCGTCGGAGAGTTTCACCGGCTTGCCGGTCTGGCGCACATTGGGGGTGACATAGCTGGCTTCACCGTTTTTGGCTTCACTCATCAGCGCCACCGCCGAACAAATCTGTCCGGGCGTGCAGTAGCCACACTGGAAACCGTCGTGCTTGATGAACGCAGTCTGCATAGGGTGAAGAGTATCTTCCTTCGCCAGCCCTTCGATGGTTGTCACGGCCTTATCCTGGCAGGTAGCGGCCAGAGTCAGGCAGGACAGTACGCGTCGACCCTCAACAAGTACCGTGCAGGCACCGCACTGACCATGATCGCACCCCTTTTTGGAGCCCGTCAGGGCCAGGCGTTCCCGCAAGGCATCCAGTAACGTCATGCGTGAATCGACCAGCAGTTTCTGCGCACGACCATTTACGTTGACCGTTACGTTGACGCCGTTCTCTATCCCAGTCGGGGGCGGGGGAAGTGGCGCGCCGGTGGTAGTTCGGGCCATCAGCTGCTCGATACCCAGGAGATGGGTGGCCAGCAGGCTGGTGCCGGTATAGGTGATGAGTTTGAGAAAATGACGTCGCTTTAGTCCGGCGGTGATGATCTCACTCACCTCATCGGGCATCAGGTCTTCGAGGACCTTCCGTTCGGCGTCGGTCAGATCCGGAAACTTGGGTTGGTCTTCCATGCTGTATGTTAGAAGGATATTCTATGGATACAAGTTTAAGGAAAACTTGTTTGAATTGGGGTTCCTACTTTTAGTAAACGTTTTAACCACCCTGAGTTACGTAACAGCGCTGATTGTTTTTCGGAATGAATAGTTCGCCTTTATTAGCCCAATTTACTGAGCAGGCTGCCATTCTCGCTGCGCTCTTCTGATGTATCGTCTGGCAGTACGTGTATGGCCAGCAAAACGGTATGTGTAGAAATTAGTCAGCGATCGATTGACTCGGGGGCGCTTTTCAGGCTACAAACGGTTCTTAACCAAACGCAGTTGAGCCTGTAGACAGTGATATTGTATTACAGAGCCTTATCAGTAGCCAGAATCGTTTTCCGGTGTAGCTCCCCCCAGTAACGCAGGGCCTCAATAACCCCGCCCAGGGTTTGGCTGTGTGGCGTTAACGTATACGTGATTTTGACCGGGTAAGTATCGTAAACAGTCCGTTTTACCAGTCCGTTGAGCTCCATATCCTGTAATTCTTTGGAGAGCATCCGATCCGTAATCCCGTGTACTTCTTTGGAAATTTCGCTAAACCGTTTCTCCCCAAAGGTAAGAGCCACAATAATGGGCAGTTTCCATTTACCATTCAACACATCCAACGCATCCCGTACAGGACGTAAAATGCGAGGGCATTCTTCGGGTTTATAATCGGCAGGTTCCATACTGAATTAAGTTGTCAGTAAGATTAAAAACGCAACAGTCTTCACTTACTATACTAAAGTATATAACTATCCTTTAGTATAGTACTTACAAAAGTATAGCAAAGCAAGTAACTTTGCGTCACGCAGGGACGAAAACTTTCGCTCCTATTTACACAAAGGCAACATGAGCGTTTACAGAAAACTTGTCAATATATATACGCCCGCTCTTCAGCAGGGGTTCTTAGGAGCTGGTCATATGGCTAGTCCAGTAATTCAGGGAGACTTCAGAGAAAGCGATCCATTCATTGCGTTGATGGATGATCGGCTCACTAAACAAACAGATCAACCCGCCGGAGGCCCTCACCCTCATGCTGGTTTTGAGACGGTATCGCTGCTACTGGAGGGCGAAATGGGGGATGACGCCCATCGGATGGAAGGAGGTGATTTACAGCTTATGACCGCAGGCAGCGGGATTATTCATACCGAAACCATTGAAGGGAAATTATCGATGAGACTGTTACAGTTATGGCTGAATCTACCAAAAAAAAATCGATGGGTTAGCCCGCGGGTACAGGATCTTCCGTTAGCGAAGGTGCCTACGCTTACCCAGGATGGTGCAGAAATAAAAGTGTACAGTGGTTCCCTGGCCGGTCTGACCTCCCCGATTCAGAATTATACACCGCTACTTATTGCCGATATCCGGCTACAGCCCGGCGCGACCACCGTGCAGCACATTCCTGCATCCTATACTGCTTTTGTTTACGTTCTTGAAGGCAGTATACAGGTGGGAGATGAGGCCGGGGAAGTCCACCAGGATCAGGTAGGCTGGCTAAACAGGGATTCCACTGAGCCGGTGAGTGAACTCAGACTGGCAGGCGGTAAAACAGGCGGACGGCTAGTACTCTATGCCGGTGAGCCGCAAGGAGACCCCATTGTATCGTACGGTCCCTTCATCGGCGATACGCAGGACGACATTCGCCGACTCTATCAGGAGTACAGACAGGGAAAGATGAACCACATAGCCACTGTTCCGGCTTCGCAACGGATACTCTGGTAAGGCCTGATTTTGGGTCCAGTCCTTTCGTTTATCGCTCAGGAACGTATCGCCTGACCTCATCCATTTAAAAAAGATGCCCTGGGCAAACGGGTGAAGCCAGGCGATACTCATTCCTAAGTTTGAATTTGCGGCTGGTCCGAATCAGGTATGTTTGCCAGTTGTTAGAGCGGAGAATGAACGCCACATTGACGTGAGTCGGCCAACCCAAATGCAACGCGGACCGCGCGCTGAATTATACTTCCAGTTGACGCGGCCCGCGCTTGTAAAATAACCACGAACAAAAACTACTCGACATACGCCTTGGCGTCAGTGATGCTCTTTTTCATCAGGTCCTGCACGCGCAGGACTTTCTGCTGCTCGGCTTTCAGGTAATCGAGTGCTTTAGCTTCGTCTAGCTTGCCCAGCGTATCGCCATTGTAACCGTGCATCCAGTCCATCATCTGGTCGTCGGCCTGCTGCAATCGATTCCGGATATCGGTTCCTTTTTCTTTATCGGCTCCCGTTGCAGTAGTCAGTTTCTGATCAACGGCTTTGCGCAGCCGCATGACGTCGCTCATGGTGTTCATAGCGCTGTCGTGCACGGCCATCACCTCATCTTCTAAATCGCCGACGGGTCCCCGACTGGCTTTCGGTTCGCTCATAGCTGCGTGATCGTGGCCAGTATGATCGTGTTCGGCTTTCTTATCCGTCGAGCAGGCAGTACCCAGGGCAATCAGGGCCGCCAGTATGGCTATTCTGGTCATGTTTGTCTGAATCATGTTGTGTTTCTGTTGGGTCAAAATTACAGGATTACGTTGGTTATCAATTAGAACATCCGCGACAGGTGAACGGCCAGGCGATCGTGCGCTTTCACCAGTCCTTCCGAAATACGTTGCTGAACAGGCAGTTGTGTATTGACGCCAACTACCCAGCTCCCCCAGTACGCATCCAGGCCCAGCGTAGCGGCTACCAGATACCCTCCCGTTTCGGCAATCAGGACACCATTTTTATGATCTTTACGGGCGTATTCGCCGTATAGGCCAGCGCTGGGCATGACTGCCAGACTCCCCCACTGCTTTACATAGAACCCAACCAGCGAGCCATTCACGCGATTACCAAACTGATATCCTTCGGCGTTGGTACCCGTGATACGTCCGGTCGCGTCGGTGTTCATGCCCCAGCGGTTCACCCGTAGCGTATAGATCCCGTTCAGTACCAGATCGGTAGCCCCGGTGCCAGGCTGGAAATTCGGATTGGCAACCTCGGCCAGATCCGTTTCGCTGTAGCGGTGGTCACCTGTCGCCAGCTTAAGCCCTCCTCCTACCATCAGTGACTGTTTAACGACGTGGGTACTGTCGCGGATGCGGGATTTATCAATGAGTTTGTAGTTGATCAGCACGGTTGCGTCACCCAGCCCCTGCAACCGTCGAACATCGGTTCCCTGCGTCTGCTGGTGAAACTGGTAGGGAACCATCGTCAGCACCTGCACGCGCCGGAGAGGGTAAAACCGCGCCCACAGGTCGATAGCCTGAAACGACTCCCGCGAATCGGCCTGGTCGATGTGGTGCCGCGACATAAACGTATCATAGCTCTGGGTCCGGTAGCGCACCCCAACAAAGTGCTTCTGAAACTGGGGCAGCACACCCAGGTAGAAGTTAGAACCCGAGCAACCGCACACATCACAGGACCAGCCCGGAGTGGACAGCAGTAGAGAGATAATAAAGAAAAGTCGTTTCATTTTGGAGCGAATTCAGGGTTGGTCAAAAATTCGGTATCAGTCAATGTTTTCAGGAAAGCAATCAGCTTGGTCTGTTCGGCAGCCGTCAGAGGAATTCCCGGCCTGGATTGGCCCGGGCGACTGTTCGGCTTCAGCAGTGGGTCGAGGTTGGGCGTATCGTCGACGCCTTCGGCGTAGTGATTCAGTACCGCTTCTAGGGTTCGAAAACGACCGTCGTGCATGTAGGGGCCGGTATGTTCGACGTTACGTAGGCTGGGGACTTTGAAGGTGTATTTATCCTCGGCCTTCTCGGTGATGTGCGCCCGCCCTTCGTCCTCACCAAAAGCCAGACTCAGCCCGTTGTTGCGGTAGCTCTGGTCGGTGAACAGCTCCCCGGCATGGCAGCTGGCGCAGCCCTTGCTTTTGAACAGATTGAGCCCGGCCTGTTCGTCAGCCGTCAACGTAGCACCCGTTTCGTTCCGTACATACTTATCGTAACGCGAGTTACCCGACACCATCGTCAGCATGAACTGCGATAAAGCCTGCAGAAACCGGGCGGTCGTTATCTCCCCCGTGCCGTACGCTTTTCTGAACTGCTGCCGATAGGTATCATCCGCCCGTAATTTGTCCAGCACGTTGGCGATCTTGTCGTCCATTTCGACGTGGTTTTCGATGGGCACAATGGGAAACAGATCCAGGTCAAAGACGCCCCCATCCCACATAAATTCCCGGCTCCAGGCCAAATTCTGCAACGGCAGCGAATTGCGCGTACCCAGCCGGTTGTCGATGCCGTGACTCACATCATGGCCGTGGTGCGTAAAGGCATACGCCTGGTTATGACATTCGGCGCAGGCAATGGTCCCGTCGCGGGAGAGCCGCCCGTCGTAGAACAGCATCCGCCCCAGCGCCACCCCTTCCTTCGTCAACGTATTATTCTCAAAACGGTAGACTGTCGGCGGGAAGTTGGTCGGCGACAGAAACAGCGGTTCATCCGGCACAGGCTCGGTCGAGCAGGCTGACAGGCCCAGCGGCAGGAGGATCGCCAGTCGACGAATCCACCCCTGCTTCCTGAGCGAACCGGGTTTACTTCGGATCATTATGCACATGATCGATTGCAAACATGGTTTTCTGATTGTCGGTGAGCCCCAGTTTCAGGGCAGCATCCGGCATGTGAATACCCCTGAATGCGGGGTCCTGGTAGAGCGTCGTCAGGCTGAGTTTAGTCGGTCCATCCATTACCCTGGCTACGTCGACCAGCAGGTGAACGGTTGGTGCAATCAGCGCCCGGACCGTTGCCGTCATGGGCATTGTCAGCGCTACCGAACGCAGATTATTGGCGGTCTTTCCCGTCATGCCGCCAAAGCCACCGGTATGAAACGCAAACTGATGATTCCGGTCGGCGGGAACCGCCGGCGACGTTCCTTCCAGGCGGACAAAAATGTAGCCCGAATTCCAGGACCAGTACATATCGGCCGCCTGCCCCGCAGCACCCGGATCGAGCGCGCCCGTCCGTTCGGTCACTGGCGAAACACTCTTGGCACTGTCGACACCGATGGTAAAATTCATGCCGGTATAATCGCCCTGCGGTACGTTGGTTAGTTTCACCAGCTGCGTTTTCACATCCGATTCCCGGATCAGGTAGTAGCTATTGGGCACCTTGTAGGTAGTGCCATCCGCTTTTTTGAGTTCGACGTTACTGACGAAGTAGTTCAGGATGTCGATCGTATACTCTTCGCCAAACGAGTTTTTGTATTTGGCACCGCCCAGGGCCAGATTGGTGCCACCAACAATATTGTCAAATTCCAGCGTCAGGTCGCCCTTGCCGTTGGGGTCAATTGCCAGGACTTCGGCATCGCTTTTTTCCGTACAGCCCCAGAAACCGGTCGACAGACAGTTAATTATAAACAGATAAACTCCAGAAGTAAGAATGCGTTTCATGTGTATGACTTTCAGCCAGATACGGCTGATAAATGTGATAAAAGAGAGACTAATCCCCCGCCCGAACCGGCAGGAGTAGGCAACCCTAGCTGACGGTTCGCCAACGGATTACCACTGTACCAGAACGAAGTGAGAGGGTACGGCGCCCCTTACCGGAACGAACGTGACGATAGGCAAAGCGTTGCCAACAACCGGCTTGACAGGCAGCTTTACTGGCTTTGCCGGAATTTACCCGAACGCGGTTCACCTACCCCGATAAGGAGGGGTAGCGTCGATGGATAAATCAGGAAACAGCAGCAGGAAAATGCTGGGATGACGTCATGCCAATGCCGTGCCGATGAGCTAATAGCTTACCAGCAATAACAAAACACAACGAAGCAGGCCGAAAATTAAGCGCGGGGCGGTCGGAACAGCCCGTCGAGGGATTGGCTCGTGCGGGCAATCAGGTAGGTAAACAGGCCAGTCGTAGACAACTGACGAACAGCGGGCGCGAAGGTAAAGGAAGTCACTGACTCAGCGTACAGCTGAATGGAAGGCGTATTCTGAACGCGCTCGGTGGTTTCTTTATCCTGTTTATCCTGCTGGGCTTTCAGGCGTTTGGCCAGGAAACACTGACCGTTACAGTGCAGCTCGGGCCGGTCGCGGTTTTCGCAGAGCACACGGGCGATATAGTCCCGGTTAAGCTGGTAATAAGCGATGGTTCCCCAGGGACTGACCAGGGGGAGCAGGGTGGCAACCAGCAATATGTAACTGACCAGCGAGCGCATCGAGCCACAAAGGTAAGACAGAAACACGTTAAGATACGCGCCTTGTCCCGTTGACGGATGAAACTTTCCGGGTTCGTATACTATCAATTTGTTAAATCATTCAGACTCAATTATCCTTCCTTGAATATCTTCTTAGTTTTGAGCCGTTGACGTAGTTAGCCGTCTGCACTCGTGGGTTCCGGAGTCTTCAATACCAGTCAGAAAACGGCCGTACAGCAGCGCCTTCAACAAGGTAATGAACAGGCATTTAACCGCCTGTTTGACGGCTATCAATGGGTTGATCCACTGGGAAGACGAGACGAACGAACTAATGCGCGACGTATTCACGAAAGTCCGGGAGAATTGTAGCCTGATTCAGTCCGACCGGCCGCTCGCTGGTTTTCTGCACACATCGTGCCCGACGAGTAAAGTTCTGGCAGGACGTAGTTTTTCACCATATGAAACGTAAATTTTTAGCGGGTTTGCTGGCGTGCGTAACCAGTCTGAGCCTGGCCCAGACCCGCCTGTATTCGCCGGCGCAGGCACACGCCCACAACGATTACGAACATACGATCCCGTTCTGGCAGGCTTACGACCAGCAGTTTGGTTCGATCGAAGCCGATATTTACGCCCGCAATGGTCAGCTTTACGTAGCCCACGACACGGCGGACATTACCCCCGACCGAACGCTGGATGCGCTGTATATTCAGCCCATCGTCGGCAAAGTGAAGGCAAACAAAGGCAAGGCGTACGCCGATGCTGACTATACCTTGCAGTGGCTGATCGATTTGAAAACCCCGGCGGCCCTGTCGCTCCCTCTGCTCGTAAAAGCCCTGTCGGCCTACCCCGATGTTTTCGGTACGGGTGGTCCGGTGCAGGTTGTGGTCAGTGGCAACGTACCAGCCCCCACTCAGTTCGGGCAATTTCCCAACTGGCTCAAATTCGATGGTCGCCCGAATATTACGTACACACCGGAGCAACTAACGCACATTGGTCTGATCAGCCAGGATTTTACGAAATACACCCGCTGGAATGGCAAGGGGCTAATCGTCAAGAAAGAGCGCGAAGCGATTCAGGCGGTTGTGGACCAGGTGCACAAACAGGGCAAGAAAATCCGCTTCTGGGCCACGCCCGACAACATCAACACCTGGAAGTCGCTGATGAACCTGGGTGTCGATTTCATCAACACCGATAACCTGGCTGGACTGGGTCGGTTTCTGAGTACCCGTCAGACGGCCGAGTACCAGGAAATCAAGCCCGCGCACCCCGTTTATCAACCGACGTACCGCAATAACGACAGCCGCAGCCGGGTCAAAAATGTGATTCTGCTGATTGGGGATGGCATGGGACTGACCCAGATTTATGCCGGTCTGACTGGCAACCGGGGCGACCTGAACCTGGCCCGCCTGCTCAACATCGGCTTCTCAAAGACCAGCGCGGCCGATACGTACATCACCGACTCGGCCGCCGGTGGTACAGCCATGGCAACGGGCACGAAAACCAATAACCGCGCTATTGGCGTCGACGCAACGGGCGCATTGGTACCGGCCATACCAGTACTGATCAGGAAATGGAACATGCCCAGCGGTATTATCTCATCGGGGTCGGTTACCGATGCCACTCCAGCCGTTTTCTACGCTCACCAGCCCGACCGCATGTTCGAGCGGGAAATTGCATCCGACTTCCTGCGTAGCCCGGTGCCGATTTTGATTGGGGGTGGCTACCGTTATTTCCAGGAACAAAACGTGCTGGATACACTCCAGCAGCGAGGTTACCAGATCGGCAGGAAGCTCTCGGATCTGGAGCGGATGAAACCCCCCTTCGTCATGCTGGACGATTCGTCGGTGGGGCCCATCCACAAAGGTCGGCCGGACTTTCTGGTGCCTGCCCTCCGCAAAACCATGCGGGAGCTGCAAACCAATTCCGCTGGCTTTTTCATCATGGCCGAAGGGGCGCAGATCGATTACGGCGGTCACGTAAACGACACCCGCTACGTTGTGCAGGAGATGCAGGATTTTGACCGGGCCATTGGCGAGGCCATCAAGTTTGCCGACTCGAACGGCGAGACGCTGGTGATTGTCACCGCTGATCACGAAACGGGCGGCCTTAGCCTACTCGATGGCGATGTAAAGCGCGGTTATGTCGACGGTAATTTCAGCACCAACGATCACTCGGGTGTTATGGTCCCGGTCTTTGCCTACGGACCGCACTCGCTCGACTTCCGGGGGGTGTATGAAAACACCGAAATTCAGCGAAAAATTATGGCGATTCTGGCTAAATATCACGCAAACGCCAAATAAGTATACGCCTTTCGTGGTTTTTCACGAATTTGCCCCGCAACAGGTTTTCTGCCCGTTCGCGGGGCAAATTCGTTTTCCTCTTTTTCGTTAGTCGTATGACCCAGACCGACAATCGGTTTCTTTCGCTGGACGTGTTCCGGGGGATAACCGTTTGCTTTATGATTATCGTGAACACCCCCGGCAGCGGGGCCACGCCCTTTTCTCCCCTTAACCACGCCCAGTGGCACGGCTTCACCCCTACCGACCTGGTTTTCCCTTCCTTTCTGTTCGTGGTCGGCAATGCCATGAGCTTTGCCATAAAAAAGTACCACTTGCTGGGCACCGGGGCCGTACTGACCAAGATCGCTAAACGGACCGCGCTGATCTTTTTGCTGGGCTACCTGATGTACTGGTTTCCCTTTTTTAAGCTAGGGGATGAGGGCCAGTTCTTACCCTTCCCCATCAGCCAGACGCGCATCTGGGGCGTACTGCAACGTATCGCGGTCTGTTACGGAATTGCTTCGCTGATGGTCTATTTTCTGCCGTTTCGAACGGTGGTTGTTCTAAGTGTTGCCTTTCTGATCGGCTATTGGTTGTTACTACTCGGTTTTGGCGACGCAACCGACCCACTGAGCCTGACGGGCAACGCGGTTCTTTACCTGGACCGGGCGATGCTGGGCGATGCACACCTGTACCACGGCAACGGGGGCGTTCCGTTTGATCCGGAAGGGTTGCTCAGCACACTGCCCGCCGTTGTAAACGTCATCATTGGCTATTACGCCGGGCAGTTCGTACAAACCCACGGCAAAACCTACGAAAGCGTTACAAAAGTGCTGCTGATGGGCGCATTGTTCATTTTGCTGGCGCTGACCTGGGACATGGTCTTTCCGATCAACAAAAAGCTCTGGACCAGTCCGTTTACGCTGCTCACCACCGGGCTTGATCTGGTGATTATGGGTACGTTGATTTACGTCGTCGAAATACGCCAGTGGAACCCCGCCAACTGGACGCGTTTTTTCGTTATCCCCGGCAAGAACCCGCTGTTCCTGTACCTGCTCTCCGAAGTGCTGGCCATCCTGCTTTATATGATTCCTTCTGATGGCGGCAGCCTTTTCAGCGCCATAAACGACAGTCTTTTCCAGCCGCTGGCACCGGGACCGATCGGCTCGCTGCTGTTCGCCCTCAGCTTTATGCTCCTTTGCTGGGCCGTTGGCTGGTGGCTTGATAAACGGAGGATTTACGTGCGGGTGTAGGTCTGTCTTCGGACCCCTATCTGGGGTGCTAGCGGAAGAAGGTACCCGAACCACGGTTTAGTCTTACAGGGCTGTTCCTCACGGGATAGGGTAGATCGGGCCTTTCGGATTTGTATCGATTAGGCGAACTGATACTCATGACTGTTTTCTTAGTACATTTGAAAAACTACCCTCAATACATGTCTTTTATGATCGGCGTCCAAAACTCTGCGCAGGCCCTTAAAATCTTTTTTCTGAGCCTGGCAGGCCTATTCATCACAGGGGTTACCCTGGCCCAAACCACTGGTACGGCTATTACGCTGGGTGGCAAAACAATTCATACCGTTGGTAAACTACCCGCGGTGGGCACAGCGGCCAAAGAAGTCACGTTGACGGGCATTGACCTCAAGGACAATACGTTAGCTGATTACAAAGGCAAATACGTGATCATGAATATTTTCCCTAGTGTAAACACAGGTGTCTGTTCCAAATCGGTGCGGAAATTTAATGAAGATGCAGCGGGCCTGACAAACACCGCTGTACTTTGTATTTCCAAAGACCTGCCTTTTGCCCAGAAAGCTTTTTGTGGCGCAGAAGGCATTAAAAACGTGGTGATGCTGTCGGATTTCAGAACCGATTTTGGCAATTCGTACGGCGTGCAAATTGCCGACGGCCCCATGAAAGGTCTGTTAAGTCGGGCGGTAATCGTGGTGAATCCCGAAGGAAAAATTGTCTATGAACAGCAGGTGCCGGAAATAGGGCAAGAGCCTGATTACGCTGCTGCATTGGCAGCCATCAAGTAGAACTCACTCAACAAAGAAGGCAGGACGTTAATCCTGCCTTCTTTGTTTCTACCCCCTTCGCTTGTTTCCCGGCGGTGCTCATCGCTACGGTGTGGACCAAAATGTCCATCATGCATGAGCGCTCCTTCGTCTCAGCCAAGAGAATTTACTGTTAAGGTATAATGTAAATCTTACAAGATAGGAACGTTGTTAGCACAAATTGTCAAGAACTCATCAATAGAATTTGCAACATAAACAATTCTGGCTCTCCATGCTGATTTTGGCAAATCGGCTAGATCAATTTCATAGTCCATGGCCCAAACTCCTTTAGCTAACTGAGGAGATATTGAGAGACAAAAAAACTCACTGTAGAAGTTAGTCTGAACAACTGGAAGTAAACAGTCCGTGTAGCAATATACACCACCCTCTGCTTCTACTTCTGTTTTTAGAAAATTGTATCTATTTTCTATTTGGTCAAGATCTAAAAATGTTTCAAAGTATCCTTCATATCTAACCGGTTCGCAAAATTGAAAATAAGCTCCTTGATAGCTGAGTAAGAAATCTAGTTGTTCGCCTGACAAGCGAACGTCTATTCTCTCCTCTAGAGCTCTTATTTGCTCGGTTGTTGCCAGTTTTACCGGCAAGGATTTCAAAAGTTTATTGAATGCTTCGTTGTTCATTATTTATGATTTTCACTATCCTTGGAGCTGTTGTATAACTAATGTTATGTTAAGAGAAAATTTATTTATTCTTCAAAATGTTATTTCCGTTCCTTTTCTAAAAAAAATAATAAAATCTATAACATTTCACGGCTCAATAAGTCCCCAAATGCCTAGGAGTTGATAAGCGGCAACAAGTACGTATATGATCTTATTCCGCATTATATCATATGCTTTTAACACAAACTCTTGGAGTTGTTGAGATCTTAGATCTGAAATTTGATTTAACGATTTAAACTTAGCTACTTGATAATTTCCTAAAAAGTAAAAAATGATTAGTGCTACGCTAAAAAATAGTAAATTGAAGAAGTCTTCAGATGATTTTAAGAAAGTAAACTGTAAAAATCCACTATGTATAACTAAAGAAATTATAACTACGATTGAAGTAATTTGTATAGCTTTTCTACCTAATTTATATTTCTCTATCAAGACTAGGTATATCAATAGATCAAGCGATAAGAAGAAGAATGTGTATAAGATATTAGCGAACATATTTAATATAACTTTATGGCTAATTTATATATTTTGTTTGTTGTATAAGTGGCATTATGTTAGCCTAAGGCGTTTCATATCTAGCATAAACTAGATCGCTTGACTGGTCAATTTGCTCAAAAGGTGATTGAATAGTTTGAAAATCAACCTTGCCAGGTACTGACTCGATAAAGTCCCCTTCTATCTCTCCATAGACAGCATAATATATGTCTTTCTCGTCTTCTATAAGATCTCGATCATTATATACTCGCAGTAACAAACGACCCGCTTTAAGCTCAACAAAAATGAATCACTTGCAGCTAACAACATTAAAGAGTAATGCTCTATAAGTGGACAGTCTTACCGATGTTCTATCCATGTTGTGTAATCTATTTTACGTAAACCAAGCTGCCTAATATATACGAACTCCCAGAATTGATTGATCACCGCTAACCCGAAAACCCATCTCACGAAACACCCGTTCTAAGCGACGAATCAAGCACCTCCTAAAATTACTTAAAACCTCCAATACCGTACCTTTTTTAAACGCACGCTACTTGACGCGGTCGAGAGTCACTCTTGTTAAAGCACTCTATTCCTGCATGGCCTGCCGGTATTTGGCGCGGTCGAAGTCGCCTTCGTTGTTGGCGATGAAGATGGTGGCTACGGTGTTGCCGATAATGTTGGTGATGGAGCGGGCTTCGGACATGAACCGGTCGACGCCCAGCAGCAGGGCCAGCCCTTCGACGGGTATCACTTTGATGGCCGTTAACGTACTGGCCAGCACGATAAAGCCGCTACCCGTCACGCCAGCCGCCCCTTTCGACGTCACCATCAGGATACCGATAATGGTCAGCTCCTGCCCCAGCGACAACTCGATGCCAAACACCTGCGCCAGAAAGACCGTCGCCATGACGAGGTAAATCGACGTACCGTCCAGGTTGAACGAATATCCCGCCGGAACAACCAGCCCCACTACCGAGCGGGAGCAGCCCATAATCTCAAGCTTTTCCATGATCTGCGGCAGGGCCGACTCCGACGAAGACGTACCGAGTACAATCAGTAGCTCTTCTTTAATGAACTTCAGCACCGACCACAGGCTTATTTTGTAATAGCGCAGCAGCAGATTCAGAATGACGAAGACAAACAGGAACATAGTCGCGTACACCGTACCCATAAGTTTAGCCAGGGGCAGCAGCGTACTTAATCCGTACTTGCCGATGGTAAACGCCATTCCCCCAAAGGCACCCAGCGGGGCCAGTACCATCACGACGCTCAGAATGTTGAAGAATACTTTTGACAATCGCTCGAACGTCTGAATCAGCGGTCGGCCCGTTTCCCCCATTTTGGTCAGGCCCACGCCGAAGAGCACCGAGAAGACCAGCACCTGCAGAATTTCGCCCTGGGCAAATGCCTTCACCGCATTGTCGGGGATGATATGCAGAAAGAACTCGGTCCAGTTCATCTCCGCGCCCTGCTCAGCGTATTTGGAGATATCCCCTTCTTTAACGGCGCCCGTCTGTACCCCTACCCCCGGCTTGATAACGTTCGCCAGCACCAGGCCAATAGCCAGCGCGCCCGTTGTCACGATCTCGAAGTAGAGCAGCGCCTTTCCCCCTACGCGACCTACTTTCTTTAAGTCACCCATATTGCTGATACCCAGCACAATGGTCAGAAAGATAATCGGCGCAATCACCATCTTGATCAGGTTGATAAAAAGGTCGCCGATGGGCTTCAGCTTCGCGGCTGTTTCGGGGAAAAAGTAACCGGTCAGGATACCCAGCGTAATGGCAATCAGTACACGAAGGGTCAGGTTGTTCAGGAGTTTCATAAAAAAAAGGAGGAGAGGGAGGAGAGGGAGGAAAGGGCCAAGAAGCGTAGACATTAGGGGGCAGTTTAAGCCTTATTCCCTTTCCTCCCTCTCCTCCATCCTCCCCTTCCTTCTATTTTATAACTTGTTCTTTAATTGCCCGGATGCGGTCGTTAAAGTTCAGGCTGAGAAAATCGATGTGGGGAACCAGGGTCGCTTCCAGCAAACCGATCACCTTGTCGTCGTGAGGGATCCGTTTGCCAGTGGCCACGCTGACGTATTTCGACGTAACCCACAACACGTTCTTGAGCTGGGTTTTGCCATCGTCAGTCATGTAATATTCCGTAACGATTGTATCCTCGTTGAAATAGATCAGCCGCGACGAGATGCGGACCCACTCACTCACCAGGGCCGGCCGGATGTAGGCAATCTGATGCTGGTAAATCACCCAACTCGTTTTCAGCTCGTGGAAGAGTTGTCCCGGGCTGAAATCGTACAGTTTAGCAACCTGATCCTCACGGGCGTTGAAGTAGTAATCGAAATACTTGGCGTTGTTGAGGTGCTGCAACGGATCGCAGTCCTGGAAGCGAATAATGACGCGGGATTCGGTTTCGGTGGGGTAACTCCGGTTGGGGTCTCGTTTAAACATACGGCTAATCGTTGGCAATCCGACAGGATGACGCAAGTTGACAAAATACAGGCATTTTTTTTAATCCCTGTACTCTGAATCCGGATCTTTGCGTTTGTTCAATAAAATCACTGTTTAAGTCAAAACTGCTCGACCACTATGCGACATTTTCAGTCCTTAGCCTTTCTGTTCGTTTCAATCTTTCTACTCACCTCCTTCGCTCCCAAAGACAATCCGGGCGCGGTGGTCGGTACCTGGCTTAACGGCACCAAACGGGGCCACGTTCAGATTTACGAGAAAGGCGGTACGTATTTCGGCAAACTGATCTGGCTTAAAGAACCCAACGATCCGGAAACGGGCAAACCCAAAACCGACAGCAAAAATCAGGACCCTAGCCGCCGGTCACGAGCGCTCATGAATCTGCCAATCATGTATAATTTCAAATTCGACGGCGGCAACGTCTGGAGCGACGGCAAGATTTATAACCCCGAAGACGGCAAGGAATACAACTGCAAAATGACTTTAAGAGACCCAAACACGCTGGACGTTCGGGGGTACGTGGGAATTTCGCTGCTGGGTAAAACCCAGACCTGGACCCGTATTAAATAGAAGTGCCCACCGCCCTTATGTGACGATTTTTCCAAGCTCCTGAAAACAATTTCGTCTAGGTTTAGTTCTATTTATGTAATCAAGGTGATTACGAGTATCATTCAACGTTAAACACTACGATCATGAACGAGACAACCATCAAAGGCGGCTGGAACGAAACAAAAGGTAAAATCAAACAGGCTTACGGTGACCTCACCGACGACGATCTGACGTACGCAGAAGGTAAAGAAGACGAAATGTGGGGCAAAATCCAGCAGAAAACGGGTAAGACCAAAGACGAAATAAATAAAGCAATTGCCGACTTGTAGTAGAAGGCATCGCAAGTGAGAAGCCGGGACATACGCTCCGGCTTTTTTTGTGTCCCTACCGCTCATCCAATATTTCTATAAAAAATGTTAACCTCTGCTCATTTTGCAAACTATTCTAGTAGTTTAGATAAAAATACCCAACTTCTCTTTTTTCCTCATGAACAAAGCGATACTCGCTCAACTGGCTCGCCGTTGTGTGCTGGCAACGGCCGTCGTTGTGGGCAGCGCATCCCTCACGCTGGCCCAGGATAAGCCAGCTAAAGTTACGCTGCCTGCCGGAGTTACCCAGGGTGCTTCCGTCGAAGGAATCACCGAATACCAGTTAAAAAACGGCATGAAAGTGCTGCTCTTCCCTGACCCATCGAAACCAACCGTTACCGTCAACATTACGTATCTGGTGGGTTCACGACACGAAGGACTGGGCGAAACCGGGATGGCACACTTGCTGGAGCATATGGTCTTTAAAGGTTCGACCAAGCACCCGAACATTCCGCAGGAACTAACCGCTCACGGTGCCCGGCCAAACGGAACGACCTGGCTCGACCGCACCAACTACTTCGAAACCTTCGCGGCTACGGATGAGAACCTGAAATGGGCCCTCGATCTGGAGTCGGACCGGATGGTCAACTCGTTTATTAAGAAAGAAGACCTGGCTACTGAGTTCTCGGTTGTGCGGAACGAGTTTGAAATGGGCGAAAACTCCCCTCAGAACGTTCTGAACGAACGGGTTGTGTCGTCGGCTTACCTCTGGCATAACTACGGCAACTCGACTATCGGGAACCGGACCGACATCGAGAAAGTCCCTATCGATAACCTACAGGCGTTTTACAAGAAATTCTACCAGCCCGATAATGCCGTATTGGTCGTAGCGGGTAAGATTGACGAAGGAAAAACGCTGGCAATGATCAACGATTATTTCGGTGCCATTCCCAAACCAACGCGGGTATTACAACCTACATACAGCCAGGAACCAACGCAGGATGGCGAACGGATGGTAACGCTCCGGCGTGTAGGTGATACGAAAGTAGTATCGGCCCTCTACCACACCATGCCGGGTTCGCACCCCGATTACCCAACGCTGGACGTCATCACCGAAGTGCTGACAAACGAACCCAGCGGTCGGTTGTATAAAGCCCTGGTCGAAAGTAAAAAAGCCTCGCAGCAGTACGGTTACTCGTTCACCACGAAAGATCCTGGTTACGTGTACTTCGCGGCCGAAATGCTCAAGGACAAGCCACTGGACGACGCTAAAAATGCGCTGCTGAACACACTTGATTCGGTTGCGATTGTCACGCCGGACAAAGCCGAAATCGATCGCGCCAAAGCCAAACTGCTGAAAGATGTGGAACTGAGCTTCAAGAGCGCTGAGCGCGTTGGTCTGGCCATGAGCGAATACATCGCTACGGGCGACTGGCGGCTGGGCTTTCTTTACCGCGATGCACTTGAGAAGGTTACCCCCGCCGATGTGAAGCGTGTAGCCAGCTACTATTTCAAACCGTCGAACCGGACTGTCGGTCTGTTCATTCCCGAACAGGCGCCCGACCGGGTAGACGTACCACAGGCCCCCGATGTGGCGGCCATGGTGAAAAACTACAAAGGCCGCGCACTGGTAGCCCAGGGCGAAGCCTTTGATCCATCACCGAGCAATATCGAAGGCCGCACCCGGCGCGTAGAGCAACCCAACACGCTGGAACTGGCTTTATTGCCAAAATCAACCCGCGGCAACGAAGTGAACGCCCGGCTGACACTCCGCTATGGTGACGAGAAATCGCTGATGAACAAAGCGGCCATCGCCAGCCTGACAGCAGCTATGCTCGACAAAGGTACTACTACCCGGAGCCGGCAGCAGATCAAGGACGAACTGGACAAGCTCAAAGCACAGGTAAACGTGTACGGTAGCGGCAACCAGGTAAACGCCAATATCAAAACCACCAAGGAAAACCTGCCCGAGGTGATTCGAATTGTGAGCGATATGCTCAAAAATCCGGTCTTCAACGCGAACGAGTTCGAGAAACTGAAACAGGAACAACTGGCGCAGATCGAAGCGCAGCGATCAGAACCTCAGGCTCTCGCCTTCACGATGTATAGCCGGCAGATGAGCCCCTATTCTAAAGAGGACATCCGCTACACCACTACGCCCGACGAGGACGTAGCCATGCTGAACGCAACTAAACTGGACGACCTTAAGCAGTTTCACAAAGATTTCTATGGTGCGTCGGCAGGCACGTTTGCAGCCGTCGGCGATTTTGACGAGGGTGTTGTCAAGAAGGTTGTTATGAGCGAGTTGGGTACGTGGAAAGCAAAGAAGCCATTCAGCCGTCTGGTAACGCCTTTTGTTGACGTCAAACCAACACCTCAGTCGATTGAAACGCCCGACAAAGCCAACGCGATGATGGTGGCTGGGGTAAACCTGCCGCTGCGCGACGATGACCCAGATTATCCAGCCCTGGTACTCGGTAACTACATGCTGGGCGGTGGCTTCCTGAACTCGCGTCTGGCAGTACGTATCCGGCAGAAAGAAGGTATCAGCTACGGCGTAGGATCGAATATTTCAGCCAATCCACTGGACAAAACGGGTTCCTTTATGACTTATGCCATTTACAACCCGGAAAATGCGGAGCGTCTGGAAAAAGCGTTTCGCGAAGAAATGGATAAGGTAGTGAAAGAAGGCTTTACGGCCGATGAAATTAACGCAGCACGGGCGGGCTATTTGCAGTCGCGGATGGTAAGCCGGGCGCAGGACCCCTCTCTGGCCAGTATGCTCAACAGCTACCTTTACCTGAACCGAACGATGAACTGGGACGCTGAATTCGAAAAGAAAATGGCCTCTCTAACACCGGAACAGGTAAACGCTGCCATGAAAAAGCATATCGATCCTAGCAAAATCTCGATTATCAAAGCAGGTGATTTCGCGAACGCGGCCAAGAAAGCAGCTGCGCAAAAACCAGCTTCGTCGGTGAGCAGCGGGGGCGATAAAAAATAACTCGATTTTTAGCGGCCTGAAAGAACCGGAGCGTTGTGTTCCGGTTCTTTTTTATACCTTACAACTAACTATTACGTTATAAAACTAAAATCTACGTTATACCATGAAACCTGTTCTGCGCATACTCCCTTTTCTGGCGGCTCTATCAGTGACAGCGCAAGTTCAGGTCAGGTCAACCGTTGACCTGACCGACAGCACAAAAAAACAGTTGATGCGCACTTACCTACCGGCAATCAAACCCGGAGAGCAGGCCACTGTAAAGGACATTGCTTACGAAATTGCAAACGGAAATCTCGTGCTGGACTTTCGACGTTTCCTGCACAAAAGGCGCTTTCAGCCGAAAGATGAAGCACTTCTTATTCTTGATGGCTATTTTCAATCGAGTGGGCAGGCAGACTTAATTACGTACCGACTAGAGTCCGATAAGCTCTGGCCCGCTGATCAGGAACGTGTTCTGACCGATCTTATTCGCGAGTTCTTTGCTACCCACCCGTTAGCCGTACGGAGTTACCTATCGGCTACGCCGTTTCATTACCACTCATTCATCATGCTGTCCAGAGACAAACCAAGGCGGGTTAAACCGGCAAAAGGGACGATAAGTGATCTGAGCACAGCCGCGCAGACGAACCGACCCGATACGGTTACTCGCCTTGTTTTTTCAGGACTGCTTCTGGATACTATTCCGGCCCTACTCTACCGTTTTACTAATGTCGAAGAGATTGACCTGGGCAGCAATAACCTGACACGTCTCCCCGCCCGCTTAACCACCTTACCCAGGCTGAAGCGACTGAATCTGATGACGAATCTGCTGACTGAAGACAGCATTGCGTTTTCACGTAACAAACACCTCGCGGCTATTAACTTACAACGCAACCGGCTCACGCACGCCCCCACTGCGCTGCGCAAAAACCGACGATTAACAAGTCTGTGGCTGGGAAACAATGACTTGCTGGACGTTCAGGTAAGCACGCTACGTCGTTTGAACGATCTTAATCTTTACAACGTCGGCTTAACGGTATTCCCTAAAAGCCTCCTGCGCCTGAAGAAGTTGAAACAGCTCGATCTGTATTATAACAAGCTCACCACGCTGCCCGCCCAGCTTGGGAAATTAAGACGACTGGAGCAGCTGGCCGTAGCGCACAATGACCTGAGCGCACTTCCGAAAACGCTTCCTAAACTTCGACGGCTACAGGCGCTGTACCTGCATCACAACCGCATCGGCCAGTTACCGGCCCGGCTGGAGCAGTTGAATCAACTACGCGTACTGGACCTGGGCTACAACTGGCTTTCCGTTCCCCCGACGGCCTTAACTGCACTGCCGGCCCTGGAAGATCTGGATATGAGCAATAATAACCTACAGGAGTTACCGGCGTCGCTGGCTGGCATGAAACAGTTGAAACATCTTTATCTACGCTCAAACCCGTTCATTCAGC
Organism: Spirosoma sp. KUDC1026; assembly: GCF_013375035.1. NCBI lineage: Bacteria > Pseudomonadati > Bacteroidota > Cytophagia > Cytophagales > Cytophagaceae > Spirosoma > Spirosoma sp. KUDC1026. The sequence continues at coordinate 3,904,767 of NZ_CP056032.1, forward strand.
GGGGGGCCAAAACGGGGCCGTACGCCGGTGTTATTCAGCAACTCGAAGCCAATAAAACAGAGGTGTTCTACTAGCCAAATAAAATTTTGCTTTGAATCTTCATAATCAATTGCAGATAATATAAAAAATCGCAGAAATCAGCCGAAATTTGCCTGGTAAAGGAGTCGTCAACGTATCCTTTACCACTTTTTATGCAAGTTGCTGGTCCATCCTTATCGACCGAACCGAGCCGCCTGAAGCTCTGGTCGGCACTCACCTCCGTTTATATCCTCTGGGGCTCGACGTACCTGTTCATCCATTTCATGACCGAACAGATGCCCCCGCTCTACATGGTATCCATGCGCTATCTGACGTCAGGGTCGCTGATGTACGGTTATGCACGGCTGACGGGTACGCCCCGCCCTACCCGCGCGGAATGGAAATCGGCGGGTTTGATCGGTATTCTGCTGCTGGCTATCTCCAATGGCTTCCTGACGCTGGGGCTTCAGTACATTCCAACGGGAATGGCAGCCATGCTGGGTGGCCTGCTGCCCGTTTTCCTGCTCACACTCAATTGGGTATCCTTCGGGCGGTTGCGGCCATCCAACCTCGCGCTGGCGGGTTTGGTGCTGGGCGTTGTGGGCGTTTACTTTCTAATTAAGCCCGACAAACTACAAACCACTGGTGGGTTGGACGCCAACCTGCTGGGTGCGTCGCTCGTTACGTTCGGCAACTTTGCCTGGGCTGTTGGTACACTCCTAACACCCCGCGTTACATTGCCGTCGGGTACCATTTCGAGCGGTATACAAATGCTGGTGGGTGGTGCCGTACTACTGGCGGTCAGCCTGATGTTCGAACCCGTTACGCCCCTGAGTATTCTTCAGGCTCCCCCCATGGCCATCGGCTCTATGTTCTACCTGGTCGTATTCGGCAGCATCATTGGCTTTTCGTCATATTCGTGGCTGGCCCGTAACGCCCCGCCCCAGCTTCTGTCGACTTACGCCTTCGTGAATCCCGTCGTTGCCATGCTGCTGGGCTCCGTTTTCGCCGGGGAAATCTTCACCAGTCAATCCCTGATCGGCGCCGTCATCGCCCTGGCCGGAGTAATCCTGATTACGCTGGGGAGGAAATAATTGTGAATGAGCGAATGAGTGATTGAGTGAATAGCTGCCGCGCCCCTATTGCTCCGGATGGTATTCACTCATTCACTCATTCACAATTGGGGCGGTGGGCTAATGCTCGACCAGCCGCCATCGACGACCAGGCTTTGGCCGGTGATGTGGCCGGACTGGGGGGAGAGCAGGAACAGGGCGGCATTCGTGATATCGTCGACGGTACCGGGACGCCCCATGGGCGTGATGCGCGACCAGATGGGTATGTAGTCCGAATCGTCCAGCGTCCGCTCGGTCAGCGTAGCACCCGGCGCGACGGCGTTAACGGTGATACCCAGGGGCGATAGATCGATAACGAGTTGTTTGGCCAGCATTTCCAGCCCCGCTTTGGTCATACTGTAGACGGGCAAACCGGGGTGCGCTTGGTGCCCCACAACCGACGACATAAATAGAATTCGTCCACCGTGTTGCTGACCAATTTGGTTCTGTTCCCGCATCTGCTTCGCGACGGTCTGCGCCAGAAAGAAGGTCCCCCGCAGGTTCAGGTCGACAATTTTCTGGAAAGCCGCGGGCGTTGTCGTGAATATATCGCCGAAGACCGTGATACCGGCGTTAGCAACGGCGATATTGACCGCCCCAAACGTCTGTACCGCCGTATCGACCAGCTGCTGGATAAACGATACGTCGGAGGCATCGCCCGGATAGGCCAGACAGCGCCCCGGCGTTACCCAGCTTAGTGGCGATTGCTCCGCTTGCTCATTGATGGTGTTGGCAGCCCTTTGAGCCGCTTCGGCGTCAAAATCATTAAGTACTACGTTGGCCCCGTGCTGGGTCAGGGCTTTCGCGATGGCGAAACCAATGCCGATGCCAGCACCGGTAATGATGGCGGTTTGATTCGAAAAGTTGAGCATTTACTGATAAGCACAAAAAGTACGCAGAAACCCGACAGGACGATTGAGCAGAACGACGTGTCAGTGCGAGTCCCGCTTAACGACGCTGCCCGAGCCACCTTTCAGAAAATCGAAGTCCGCGCCTTCGTGGGCCTGCGTTACATGCCGGATGTAGAGATTGACGTAGCCCCGTGAGTATCCCAGATCAAGCGGTTTGAACTGCACCAACCGCCCGGCCAGTTCTTCGTCGGAGACATGCAGGTGCAGGCTGCGATTTTCCACATCGAGCGTAATCAGATCGCCGTTCTGCACCAGAGCCAGGTTGCCACCCACGGCAGCCTCGGGCGATACGTGCAGCACCACGGTGCCGAAACCGGTACCACTCATGCGCCCGTCCGAAATTCGAACCATGTCGTGCACGCCCAGCGCCAGAATTTTGGCCGGCAATTGCATATTACCTACTTCGGGCATACCGGGATACCCCTTCGGCCCAACGTTTTTCAGGACCAGTACGCAGTTGGGATCCACATCCAGCTCGGGATCGTCGATGCGGGCTTTATAATCGTCGATATTCTCGAACACCACCGCCCGACCCGTGTGCTGCATGAGCGACGGCGAGGCTGCCGATGGTTTCAGGACAGCCCCATTCGGGCAGAGATTACCGCGCAGCACGGCAATGCCCGATTCGGGTTTGAAGGGTTTCTCGACGCTGGCAATTACCGCCGGGTCGTAACATTGCGCGTTAACGCAGTTATCGCCAATCGTTCGGCCGTTGACTGTCAGCGCGTCGTTATGCAGGTAGGGTTGCAGTTCGCGAATGACGGCGGGGAGACCACCGGCGTAGAACAGGTCTTCCACAAAATGCTCCCCCGAGGGCTGCAGATTTGCCAGTAGCGGAATCTTGGCCGACAGACGATCGAAGTCATCCAGCGAGAGGTCTACACCTACTCGTCCGGCGATGGCGGTCAGGTGCAGGATAAAGTTAGTCGATCCGCCCAGCGCGGCATTGATCATAATGGCATTCTCGAACGCTTGGCGGGTTAGCAGCTTCGACGGCGTTACGTTCTCGCGGGCCAGTTCTACGGCGCGAACGCCCGTCATGTGAGCCAGCACTTTCCGGCGCGAATCAGCAGCGGGGATGGTTGCATTATCAGGTAAGGCCAGCCCCAGCGATTCGACCATAGCGGCCATGGTACTAGCGGTGCCCATGACGGCGCAGTGCCCCTGCGACCGGGCCATACTCGCTTCGGCAGCCACGAATTCCTCCTGTGAGATCAGCCCCATTTTGAAATCTTCGGCAAAACGCCACAGATCGCTCGTACCAATTTTTCGGCCCTGGAACCGCCCCGCCAGCATCGGCCCGCCCGACACGACCAGCGTGGGAATATCGACGCTGCAGGCTCCCATCACCAGCGAGGGCGTGGTTTTGTCGCAGCCGCACATCAGGATGACAGCATCCAGCGAATTCCCCCGGATGCTTTCCTCGACGTCCATACTGGCCAGATTCCGGAACAGCATGGCTGTCGGTTTGATCTGGCATTCACCCAGTGACATGACCGGAAACTCCAGCGGGAAACCACCGGCCTCCCAAACCCCTCGCTTGATGGCCTCCGCCAGTTCACGAAAATGGGCGTTGCAGGGCGTCAGTTCCGACCAGGTATTACAGATACCGATAACGGGTTTTCCTTCAAATTCGTGATGCGGGAATCCCTGGTTTTTCATCCAGGCGCGATAAATAAAGCCGTCTTTTCCGGTACGGCCAAACCAGTCTTGCGAGCGAAGCGGCATAAAGTCAGTCAAAAAAGTTGATCAGGAAAGTCGTCAACATCGGGAATCTACCAGCCCCTCAGCTATTTTCGATCGGAGTGCCCCAGGCCTTTTTCGGGATTGACGACATCCCGGACCAGTTGCTTCAACTCCTTGATCTCCGGAAACCGCCCGGCCGTTTTCCGGTCGAAGATAACCTGATCGGCCACGCGGACCGAGAAGCGTCCGCTCACCTCGGCGGGGTGCAGCAGTACGCCGTGTACATCGTCGGTGAAGGTCGTGAGCAGCTCCTGCGCCATCCAGGCTGACCGGAGCAGCCACCCGCACTTGGGGCAGTATTCAATGGTTACAGTAGGCTTCATTGTGCGTTACGTATTGATTATTAAACTAAACGACTTCCATTCGGGGCCGGCACAGACACGGCCGACAGAATGATGTGACCCGCTTCGTCCGGTACGCCCAGCACCAGCACCTCCGACATGAACGGCCCGATCTGTTTGGGTGGAAAGTTGACAACAGCCAGTACTTGCCGCCCCACCAGCATCTCCGGCGTATAGTGATACGTTACCTGTGCGCTTGATTTCCGATGGCCAAGTTCAGGGCCAAAATCCAGCAGCAGTTGGTAGGCAGGTTTACGCGCCTGCGGAAACGGGCGTGCATCTAGAATTGTCCCTACGCGAATGTCGACGCGCTCAAAATCAGCCCAGGTAATCATAACCAACTCGCTTATACCAACCGAATTCCGGTTTCTTCCAGCACAATCTTCCGCTCACGGTAGAGCGTACCAATAGCTTTCTTGAAAGTCTTCTTACTCATCTCGAGCGAACGGTAAATTTCATCGGGGGCGCTGCTGTCGGTCAGGGGCAGGAAACCGCCTTCGGCTTTGAGCGTCGCCAGAATCCGCTGGGCATTGGGTTCGACGTTTTCGTAACCCGCCTTTTGCAGACTCACATCCACCCGGTCATCGTCGCGAATGTTTTTGATGTAGCCTACCATCTGATCGCCGGGATGTACCGTGCGGAAGATTTCGTTGGCATACACTAACCCTTTGTAGCGGTTGTTGATGATAACGTTAATACCAAGATCGGTTTCCTCATAGGCCAGCAGCTGCACCTCCTCTCCCACGTACAGATCACTCACGTTGGGGTCCAGAAACCGGTTGACACGGGGTGATGCCACCAGCCGGTTCGTTTGTTTGTCCAGGTACAGGTACACCACATACCATTCGCCTACGTTCATGGGCTGGCTCTGCTCCCGGTAAGGCACCAGCAGATCTTTTTCCATACCCCAGGCCATAAAAGCACCGGTGTTATTCACGTACGCTACCTGCAATGCTGCAAACTCCCCCCGCTGGATGACCGGCGTCAGCGTCGTGGCCACCGGGCGGCCTTCGTGATCAGGGTACACAAATACGTCGATTTCATCGTCGAGTCGCAGCGTCGTGGGTACGTATTTATTGGGCAGGAGCACATCATCGGCGGGATCACCGTCGGGATCGCCCAGAAAAAAACCAACGCTGGTGTCACGTAGCGCAACCAGCCTATTCATTCGTCCAAGTTCAAGCATAGTACGTCAATTTATCATCCCCAACGGGTATCTGACGGATCGGGCACAAAGGTCGGAGTTTTGCGGGGAAGTGTCAGCATCCAGGCGAAACAGGCCGTCATAAATCTAATTTTAATCTTTCTTGATCGGCCCCAAACCAACCGCCATAAGTTAATGAACATCAGCTTTTTGGCAGCTCAACCCCAAAAACAGCCTTTTGTCATATAGCTTCCGATCATGTTAATTTCTGATTATCAATAGAATACGCGCGTTGCCTTCTGCGTTATACCTATTCATCATCCCGAGTAGAGTTTTGATCAAACGAGTTGGCTTCTTTCTGCTGATGGTCATTTTTTGGCCCGGCACGACGGTTACGGCACACGTTACCTCCTCTTCTTTTTCTGACCAAACTGCCCGACAAACAACCCATATGAGGCAGTCAAACACAAACGTCCTGACAGCCTTGATGACCACCTCGGCGGCTACCCCCGCTCCCGAATTACCCCTGCTGGACGTTGATTTTTGTGGTGAGTGTTTACCTTTCGACCAGACGAGCGTAGTAGATCGCTGGAAACACGTCTTTACGTTGTTTCGCAGCCACTCCTCCGGCGATCTTGGTTCCCTGCGCGAGCGGGCGGATAAATTCTTTCCGATTATCGACCCCATTCTGAACGAGTATGACATTCCCAGCGATTTCCGCTACATCCCACTGGCCGAAAGTGGATTACGGCCCAAAGCAGTATCGCGGGCGGGCGCGGCCGGTTACTGGCAGCTAATGCCCGGCACGGCGAGGGCGCTTGGCCTGAAAGTCAACAGCCGGGTCGACGAACGGTTCAACGTGCAGAAAGCCACAACGGCGGCCTGCCGGTATCTGCGGCAACTGTACGATCAGCTGGGTTCCTGGTCGCTGGTGGCAGCAGCCTACAATGCCGGACCGGGCTATCTGCGGAACCAGCTTCGGCGGACCGATCACCGGGATTATTACCGGATGTCGCTGCCCCGCGAAACAAAATATTACCTGTTCCGGGTGCTGGTTTATAAGGAAGTGATGTCGCGGCCCGATGACTATTCGGCCTTCCTGACTCCGCCGGTCAAAACAGCGTATCAGGCCTGGGTCGACACACACCAGACCTATCTGAGCTGATTCAGAAGTGCTTACTTTTTAAATTGCCCCATTCCCGCACGATCCCGCGGGAATGGGGCGTTTTTTTGCGATGAACAGGCTACCTTTGCGCACTTTGGTCGTAAATTTTGCTTTAAATCGGGCAACTTCCCGACAAAAAAAACCCTGGCGTGGTAAAACAGTTATCTACACGTAGCTACCACTTAGAGTTTACGCTTTTCGTATTACTTTGACACCTAAATGCAATCTGACGTAAATAAATCGGCCTCGTCGAACAAACCCTTCCTGACGCGTCGGATAGATTCTTTCTTCACGACCATTGCTGATGTTGCCAGCTTCAATGCCCGTTTCTTCCGCGAAATGGTCATGCCACCTTATGAGTTTAAGGAAATCGTGCGTCAGTGCTACGAGATTGGCTACCGGTCGCTCCTGCTGATCTCGGTAACGGGTTTCATTACGGGCATTGTTTTCACCAACCAGTCACGCCCGTCACTCTCCGAATTCGGGGCTACGTCCTGGCTCCCTTCGCTTATTGCCATCGCTATCGTCCGGGCGCTGGGGCCTCTCGTTACGGCCCTGATTGCCGCCGGTAAGGTCGGGTCAAGTATTGGGGCCGAGCTGGGGTCGATGAACGTAACCGAGCAGATCGACGCCATGGAAGTATCCGGCACCGACCCGTTCAAGTTCCTGGTTGTGAGCCGGGTGCTGGCTACGTCCTTTACGATCCCGCTCCTGACGATGTACACTATTTTTGTGGCCCTTATCGGGGCTTATATAAACGTCAGCCAGAACGAGCAAACCAGCTTTCCGAGTTACATTCAGGAAGTATTCGGGGCCATCACCTACCTCGATATTTTTGCCTCAGTGATAAAATCCATTGTTTTTGGTTATACCATCGGCATGGTTGGCTGTTACAAAGGGTATCACTCATCGAAGGGAACAGAAGGTGTTGGGAAGGCAGCGAACTCGTCCGTGGTAACGGCCATGTTTCTGGTGTTCATGGAAGAGCTTCTCTCCCTACAGATCGTAGGGGCCATTCGGGCTTCCTAGCCGTTTTCCCTTTCATTTGTCAACTACCATTCATCTATGCAAGCAAAACCCAGTCAAGCCGAACCTGTCATCCAGATTCGTGATCTCAAAAAATCCTTTGGTTCGCTGCACGTACTGCGGGGAGTCGACCTGGACGTTAATGAGAATGAGAATATGGTAGTACTGGGCCGGTCGGGAACGGGTAAATCGGTATTAATCAAGATTCTGGTGGGTCTGCTGAAACAGGATGCCGGACAGGCTGTCGTGCTGGGTCAGGACGTTCAGCAGCTGAGGGGTAAAGAACTGGATCTGTTCCGGCAGCAAGTGGGCTTCTCCTTTCAGAGCAGTGCCCTGTACGACAGTATGAGCATTCGCGAAAACCTGGAATTTCCGCTGGTGCGTAACGTCAGGAACCTGTCTCAGGCCGACATCAACAAAGCCGTCGAAGAAGCGCTGGACGACGTCGGCCTTTCGCAGGCGATTAACCAGATGCCATCTGAGTTATCGGGCGGGCAACGGAAACGGATCGGGATTGCCCGCACGCTGATTTTAAAGCCTAAAGTAATGCTTTACGATGAGCCGACGGCGGGTCTTGATCCAATTACCTGTATTGAGATTAACAACCTGATCAATGAAGTTCGGGAGCGGTTCAAGGCAACGTCGATCATCATTACCCACGATCTGACCTGCGCGAAAGCGACCGGCGACCGGGTAGCTATTTTGTTGGATGGCCGCTTTGCCCGCGTGGGCACCTTTGATGAAGTTTTTGCCGATCCAGACGAACGAATTCAGCAGTTTTACAACTATAATTTTACGCAGTAAGCAACGAATGGCTGGCGACGGTCTTTTTTCACCACATCCTCACTATTCGCTAACGACTCAGCTCCCATGAGTACAGAATCTAATAAACGCTCGGTTATCGTCGGCATTTTTGTCCTGCTCGGTGTCCTTATTTTACTGGCAGGTGTTTTCGTACTGGGCGGCCAGCAGAAACGCTTTACCAAAAGTATCAACATTTCTACGGTTTTCAAGGACGTAGCCGGACTCAAAGTCGGCAACAATGTCTGGTTCTCGGGCGTCAAAATCGGCACGGTCAAACGTATCAGCTTTGCCGGCAATGCGCAGGTCGAAGTCGATATGACGGTTGAAGAGAGCGCACAGCCGTACATCCGCAAAGATGCGAAAGCAACCATCAGCTCCGATGGCCTAATCGGTAATAAGATCGTACTGATCCTGGGCGGCACGACCAGCCACCCCGAAATTGAAGAAGATGACCGGCTCCGGTCGCAGGAAGCACTGAGTTCGGATCAGGTGCTGGAAACCCTGCAGGAAAACAACCGGAACCTGCTCAACGTCACCAACGATTTCAAAGCCCTGGTTGGTAACATCCGGCGGGGTAAAGGGACCGTGGGCGCCGTACTGACCGACTCGCTGGTAGCCAACAACTTCAAACGGGCGATGGAAAACCTCGAAAAAGCTTCGTCAAGCACCGCTCAGATAACAAACTCGGTATCGCGTTTTGCGGCCAAGCTGAATACGAAAGGCTCACTGGCGAATGAGCTGGTAACCGATACTGCCGTCTTCCGCCGACTGAGCCGTTCGGCAGCCCGTCTGGAAACGGTGGCTACCTCGGCCCAACGGACTATCGGTACGCTCGATCAGACAACGACGAACCTGAACCGCGCTTCGGAGAAACTGAACAACACGAACTCCCCCCTGGGCGTCCTGCTGACTGACCAGGAGACGGCGACCAATCTGCGGAATACGCTGAGCAACCTGAGTACAGGCAGCGCTCTGCTGAACGAAGACTTGAAAGCCGCTCAGAACAACATTCTGCTCCGGGGATACTTTAAGAAACGGGCAAAACAGGAAGCTAAACAAAAAGCCGACAGCACGGCCAACGCCGACAGCAGCCGCAACCGATAATATATTCGTGGCAGGGATTCAGACGAATTCCTGCCACGAGATAAGCCCAATGGCCAGCACGGCCAGCACCAGCCCAATCCGGTTGGCCACCGAAAGCGGCTCCTTAAAAAACACGGTCGCCATCAGCGCAGCCAGCAGAATGACGCCGATGTTGTAGAGCGGGTATACCAGCGCCCCGTTGTTCTGGAAGGCCGATAACGCGAGCAGCAGCGTGTAAAAGCTCAGGAAATTAGGTATCCCCAGCGTTACCGCCCCCGCAAAACTCCGGATTTCGATTTTCTCTTTTCCCTGGATTACCCGCACGGCCAGCATCAGCAGGCCAGCTACAATCGCTCCCAGCACCATCGTTAGGGTCACCTGCACCGTCTGGTCTGCTGAGGGGATAAAACGCAGGTTGATGTAATTGATAGTCGTGTTGGTGGCCCCGTAGCACAGAAACACGGCTACTGGCAACAAAACTTCGGCTCCCAGCCCCCGCCGGCGGGGCCTTTCCTCAATTATCAGCGGATCAACTTCAGTTTTGCGGTACGTACTGAGTCCAACGGCCACGACAGCAATCACTAATCCCAGGTAATTCAGCAAGCTGAATCCCGACCCCGACGCGCCCCCCGATTGCAAAACGAACAGGCTGACACAGACCGGAATAACCAGCGATAGGTTATTAGCCAGCGACGTAGCGGTAATCCCCATTTTCTGAGTCGACGCTCCCGAGAGCAGGAACGTCAGGATAAATCCGACGCCTAATGCCAGCGAAGGCCAGGTCCAGGGCTGCGAAAAATCAAGCGAAAACGACTGTCCTTGGGGGAGCAGCAGCCAGCCCGTCAGGAAACAGACGATGTAATTGAAGACAATAGCCTGGAAAGTATTAACGCCGTAGCGGGGGAACAATCGAAAATTCAGCAGCAGTACCACCGACAGTACGATGCTAGCAACGAGAAAAAGCATACAAGAGGAAGTAAGCCCTAAAATAACGCAGCAATGCGGGGGCAAACAATACCAATCTATCTGAGTTATTTCGTAGACAGTTTTCTATCAACGTTATAAAAATAGACCAAAATGAAAAAGATCGTATTTCTGGCCCTGTTTATCGCAAGCGGATTAACGCTGCAATCGTGCGGTAGTGAGAAGAAAGACAGCACCGAAAAAGCTGAAGAACTGAACGAAAAGAAAGAAGATGCCAACACCGCCATGGTGGATGACGATGATGCCGAGTTTGCCGTGAAAGCTGCTAACGGCGGTATGCTTGAAGTAGAAGCCGGTAGAATGGCCGCCGAGAAAGGGGCTAGTCAGGCCGTCAAAGATTTTGGCTCCATGATGGTACAGGACCACTCAAAAGCTAACGACGAACTGAAATCTATCGCCGAACTGAAGAACATTGCCATTCCCAGTACGGTTGGCGAAGACATGCAGGAACACCTCAACGACCTATCGAAAGTGTCTGGTGCGGAGTTCGATAAGAAGTACGTTGACATGATGGTAAAAGACCATGAGGACGACGTAAAAGCGTTCACGAAAGAAGCGGAAGAAGGTAAGGATGCCGAGCTGAAAGCATTCGCGGCCAAAACCGCTACGGTTGTGAAAGGTCACCTCGAAAAAATCACGACGATTCAGAAAAACATGAAATAAGTAAGCTGGCCAACCAGCGCAACAAAAAAGGGCACCGGTAACCGGTGCCCTTTTTTGTTGCGCTGGTTTCAAAACGTCTCCCGGCTGATTCCAGACGTTCTCAGAAATACGGCGGTTTGCTGATCATTTATCGCATTTCTATTTTATCATATTTTTATACGATACTTGTATTTTTGATATACTATTTTTAATTATTAGTTAATATTGAAATTAAATTTTGATAAAATTCAGGTATAACTATTTTTGAGCAGGTGATGATTACTTCTTATACTTTTTAGTCCACTTCAGGATAAACCAATCACACCTCCATCTGGAAATAAAGGAACGATTTAACCGCATCATCGACCTCTACCTCCATAATCACCCGCCTTTCCCGAATCCCAGCCTGTTGCCCCTTTTCGGAGACACCGAGCTTTTTGTGCCTATGTTAACCCTAATGATCCATTACGTATGAGCAAAACCGTTTACTCAATCTTTGCCTCCCATCACCTCAAGCGCCTGAGTCTGGTAGCGTTGTCGCTGGGCAGTCAGTATCCGCTGGCTACGCTGGCCCTTGTTCGATTGCCAGATAAGCCGTCGGTTGTGCAATTGGCCATTGTTCCCGTACGCGGGAAAGTGGTGGACGCAACCGGACTGGCCATTCCGGGCGCTACGGTTGTCGTAAAAGGCAGCTCTAGCCTGGGTACATCAACGGACGCCGAGGGAGCGTTTATCCTGAACGTACCCGATGGGACGACAACGCTGGTTGTGTCGTCGATTGGCTATACGTCGCAGGAAGTGCCGATTGGTAACCAGACCCAACTCACCGTTACGCTGCAATCTGACGTGAAGGCGCTCAACGAAGTCGTGGTCACGGGCTACACCTCGCAGTCGCGCCGGGATATTACCGGGGCCGTGGCCACCGTGGAGCCGAAAGAACTAACGAAGGTGGTTGCGCCCAACGTTGGGCAGCAGTTGCAGGGACGCGTTGCCGGGGTTACCGTTACGTCGAACAACTCGCCGGGCGGGGAAGCTACCGTCCGGATTCGGGGCTTCGGAACGATCAACAACAACGACCCACTGTACATCATTGACGGCGTACCTACAAAAGGCGGTCTCAATAGTATCAACCCGAACAATATTGAGTCGCTGCAGGTCCTGAAAGATGCGTCGGCCGCGTCGATTTACGGCTCCCGGGCGGGTAACGGGGTGATCATCATCACTACCAAAAAAGGTAAGATCGGCGCTCCGCAGTTCACCTTCAACTCGCGGGTCGGCCTCCAGACCGGACAGGTTAATCTGGATCTGATCAAAGATCCGCAGGAGTTTGGGAACCTGCTCTGGATTCAGCGCCGGAACGCCGGCATTCTGACCAACGGCAATCCATCACACCCACAGTACGGCAATGGGCCTACCGCCGTAGTTCCCGACTATATTCTTGCCGGGTCGAGCTACGGCCTGTTCGAAGGCGACGCCCGTACCAACCCCAGCCTGTATAATTACAACCGCACCGGTTTTTACCAGATCGTTCGGGCCAATAAGGAAGGCACCGACTGGCACCAGGAAATCCTGCGCCCGGCCGCCATTCAGGACTATAACATCGGAGCAAACGGAGGGACCGAGAACGGTCGTTATGCCATTGCGCTGAACTATTTCAAGCAGGATGGCGTGCTGCTCTACACCTCTTTCGATCGATACTCAATCCGTTCCAACACCGAGTTTCTGTTCAAAAAACACATCCGGCTGGGCGAAAACCTGGAGGTGAGTTACACGCAGAACAAAGGGTATTATAACAACAACGGTACGGCCAGTACAGCGAATAACCAGGATGGCAACCCCATCGGCAACGGCTACCGGATTCCGTCTATCATTCCGGTGTACGACATCATGGGGAATTTCGCGGCTACCCGGGCGGCTGGCCTGGGCCCCGCAACGAACCCGGTGGCTCAGCTATGGCGGTCGCGGAATAACCAGACCAATACGTTTCGGGCCTTCGGTAATGCCTACGCGGAGGTTGATTTCCTGAAGAACTTCGTGGCCCGGTCGAGTATTGGCCTCGACGTAACCAGCGCCAACCGGGTGGGTTACGTGCTGCTCGACCTGGAAGAGGCTGAAATTGAAGCGGCCAACTCCCTGACGAACGCCAACGCCTACGATATCAACTGGACCTGGTCGAATACGCTGACTTACAATAAAACCTTTGGCAATGCACACAAACTGAGCGTACTGGCCGGTTCGGAAGCAATCCGGGGAATAGGCCGCGACTTCTCCGCCACCCGAACGACCTTCTTCTCGGAAGATCCGCAGTATATGTTCCTGAACTCCGGCACGGCGGGTATTAATAACTCGGGAGCTGGCTACGAGTGGGCGCTCTTTTCGCTCTTCGGCAAAGTCAACTATTCGCTGAAAGACCGCTACCTGCTGGAAGCAACGGTACGGCGCGATGGATCGTCGCGCTTTGGGCAGAATAATCGCTACGGTACATTCCCAGCCTTCAGTGCGGGCTGGCGTTTGTCGGAAGAGTCATTCATGGCCGGTCTATCCTGGATCAGCGACCTGAAACTGCGGGCAGGATGGGGTCAGACGGGCAATCAGGAAATCGGCAACTACAATGGCTTCAGTACGTACCGGTCCAGCCTAAGCCAGTCGTCCTACCCAATCGACGGGTCGAACAGCTCAGTACAGTCGGGCTTTGACACCGAAGCGTTTGGTAATCCCGACGCGAAATGGGAAACCACGACCCAGACCAACATCGGTCTGGACGCTACGTTCCTGAAAGGCAAGCTGGGTATTAACCTCGATCTGTATGACCGGACCACGTCAAACATGCTCTACCAGGTTAGCCTGCCAGCGACCCAGGGCGTTGCGACGCTGCCCTTCGTGAACGTAGGCGAGATGAACAATAAAGGCATCGACCTGGCCCTGAACTACAACGACAAGGCGATGAACGGCAACCTGACATATGGTGTTGGCCTGAACTTCTCGACGTACCGCAACCGGGTTGGCCGGCTGAACAACAGTGCCTCGGCGGTGCTGCTGGGACCCGCCATCCGCAGCTACACCTGGACCCGGTCGGTAGCCGGTATGCCCCTGTACTCGTTCTACGGCCTGCAGATCGATGGTATCTACCAGAACCAGGGCGAAGTGGACGCGGGGCCGAAATACCCCGGCTACGCGGCTGTGGGTAAATACAAATACCACGATACCGACGGCGACGGAACCATTACGGATAATGACCGGAAATTTCTGGGTAACCCCCACCCTGACTTCACCTACGGCCTCAACCTGAGCCTGGGCTACCGCAACTTCGACCTGTCGGCGTTCTTTCAGGGCGTGCAGGGTAACCAGTTGCTGAACATGGTGAAGCGCTGGGTTGACTTCAACAACCAGGCAGGTAACCGCAGCCGCCGGATGCTGTACGATTCCTGGACGCCCGACAATCCGGATGCCGTACTGCCGATTCTGGATGCCAATGACAGCCGCAGCCAGCAACCATCCAGCTATTTCATTGAGGACGGTTCGTATTTCCGAATGAAGAACCTGACGATCGGCTATACCCTGCCCCCAGCCGTGGCGTCAAAGATTAAGTTCGAGACGGCTCGTGTGTACGTGCAGGCCCAGAACCTATTCACCATCACCAAATACAGCGGTATTGATCCGGAAGTGACGTCGGTGGGCGCTACACCCGGCAGTACGGTACTCGGCATCGACCAGGGTAACTATCCCTTCTCGAAAATCTACCAGATCGGTCTCAGTTTCGGTTTCTAATCAGGACTTCTAACTCACTTCCGGCCTGGCCGGCATACAGCAATGAACACAAAATTTTTAGCCATAACAACGGCGGCCTGCCTGAGTCTGCTCAGTTCATGCAGCAAAGAGTTTCTGGAAAAAACACCCCTGGGCGTGGCCAACGAGCAGCTGCTGGCCAGTAAAGCCGGGGTAAACGGCGTCCTGATTGGCGCCTACAGCCTGCTGGACGGTGTTGGTTCCGGGCCAACCAACACCTCGTCGGGCAGTAACTGGATCTTTGGCTCGGTCTCGTCGGATGATGCCTATAAGGGCAGTGACGTAGGCGATCAGGCGCAGATTACCACGCTGGAGCGCTATTCGTTCCAGGCCGATCTGGGCCTCTACAACGACAAATGGGTAGCCCTGTACGACGGCATTTCGCGGAGCAACGACGTGCTCAAACTGGTTCCGCGGGCCACCGACATGACTGAAGCTGAAAAAGCACAGACTATGGGCGAAGCCCGTTTTCTGCGGGCCTGGTATTATTTCGAAGCGAAGAAAATCTGGAATATGGTACCTTACGTCGACGAGACCACGACCGACTACGTGAACGTTCCCAACAACCAGGACATCTGGCCGAAGATCGAAGCCGATTTTCAGTACGCCATCACTAACCTGTCGGTCACCAAAGCCAACCCCGGCCGGGCCAGCAAATGGACGGCAAAAGCCTACCTGGCGAAAGCGCATATGTACCAGCAGGATTACGCAGCGGCTAAACCCCTGCTGGAAGACGTAATCAACAACGGCCCATTCAACCTCACGACGAATTACCACGACAACTTCAAAATTGCGACGGAGAACAACGTGGAGTCTGTCTTTGAAGTGCAGATGTCGGTGGGTGACGGCGGCAGCGGCCAGAACGGCAACTGGGGCGACAACTGGAATTTCCCGTACGGATCGGCACCGGGCGGCTGCTGCGGGTTCTACCAGCCCACCCAGAACCTGGTAAATGCCTTTAAAACCGACGCCAACGGGTTGCCCCTGCTCGATACGTTCAACAATACCGACGTGAAGAACGACGAAGGCCTGGCCTCCACGGCGGCCTTTACGCCCTACGACGGTACGCTTGACCCACGCCTGGACTGGACGGTTGGCCGCCGGGGCATTCCGTTCCTGAACTGGGGCGTTCATCCCGGCCGGAACTGGATCCGCGATCAGAGCTTCGGAGGGCCCTATACGTTCAAGAAGTTTTTTGCCTACAGCAACGAGAACGCGGGTGCCGAATCGCCCCGCGCGAATGCCAACAACTACCGGGCGCTTCGCTTTTCGGACGTGCTCCTGATGCGGGCCGAAGTCGCCGTTGAAGAAAACGACCTGCCGACGGCACTACGTATCGTGAACCGGGTGCGCACCCGCGCGGCCAACGTCGTGGTGACAGACGACGCGGGTAAACCAGCCGCCAACTACCTGGTTAAACCGTACCCTGCCTTCGCCAGTCAGGACTATGCCCGTAAGGCCGTTCGCTTCGAACGCCGGGTGGAGCTGGCCATGGAAGGGCACCGCTTCTTCGATCTGGTGCGCTGGGGCGCGGCCAGCGACGTGCTCAACGCATACCTGGCAAAAGAAAGTACCAGACGGACTCACCTGGCCGGTGCTACGTTCACCAAAGGCCGTAACGAGTATTTCCCAATTCCACAGGCCCAGATCGACATCATGGGCGCCAGCGTCCTGAAGCAAAACTAATCGTGCCGCTGGTGCGGGAGAGTGCTACTGATGACTGTCGGCGACTCCCGCACCAAAAGCAAGCCCTTCGTATTTCCGTTCAACCTTACGTACTCATGCAACATTCTTCCACGTCACATTGCGGCACGTCGGCCACCTCTCGTCGGGACTGGCTCAAAAAGTCAGCCGTCATTGGGTCGGCTGTACTGAGCGGACAGCCCCTCCTCGCCGACCCCGCGCCGGTCTCCGCTCCTGTTACCCGGCGCATTCCCATCAGCGTGTCGACCTATTCGTACTGGCATTTCCAGGAGAAGAAATATCCGATCGAAAGCGTCATCGAAGACGCAGCCCGGATCGGTTTCGACGGGGTCGAGATTCTGCACCGGCAGATGACCGACGAATCCATTGGGTACCAGAATAAGCTGAAACGACTGGCGTTCGACAATGGCCTGTCGCTGCCTCTGCTGTCAATTCACCAGAGTTTTGTGGACCCTGACCCAGCCAAGCGCAGGAAGGACATTGAGCATACCGAGCGCTGCATCAACATCGCGACGCAGATGGGCATTCCCTGCGTCCGGATGAATACGGGGAGCTGGCGTACCGTCAAACGCGACGCGGAGTATTACAAAACGGGTGTGGAGCCACCCCTGGCAGGCTACACGGACGAGGATGCTATCAAGTGGTGCATCGAGGGCATGCAGGAGTGCCTGAAAATTGCCGAGAAAGCCGGGGTTGTCCTGGCCATCGAGAACCACTGGGGCTTATCGTCGAACATCGACCATCTGTTGAAAATCTACAAGCCGCTGGCGTCGTCGCCCGCCATGGGTATGAACGTCGATACGGGTAATTTCGTCGGCGAGCCGTATTCGCAGCTGGAACGTATTGCTCCCTACGCAACCATCGTACAAGCCAAAACGTATTACGGCGGAGGGCATTATTACGACAAAGACCTCGACTATACCCGCATTGCGCAGATTCTGCAGAAGGCTAATTTCAACGGTTACGTATCGCTGGAAATGGAAGGCAAAGAAGACCCTAAAACCGCCGTTCCCAAGAGTCTGGCCGTACTGAGAAAGGCGTTTACATTCAATAATGCCTAGGGGCCACACGGTACAAAAAAGGGTGTTGGCGCCGAACCAACACCCTTTTTTGTTTACTTACCCCACCAATTATTTGTCTTCTATGCGCCGATTTGCCTTACTGCTAACCGTTTTCGTTTGTTCGTTACGCATTGTTTACGGACAGGGCAGGGTTTCAGTAGCAGCCACGGTCGCCCCAACCTACGTCAATACCACCTATTTCAACCGCTATTTTTACCCGGAAAGCGACGGGCAACTGGTAGAGCCTATCCAGATCAATGGCGTTCGGGGAACGGCGGGGTTCTCGGCGGGGGCAACGGTTCATTACAACTGGGTACCGGCCTGGTCGGTGAGCAGTGGCATCTGGTACGATCAGCACACGACCCGGCAGGAACGCATGGCCGTGGCCGGCGAGGGCATGAACAATATCCGGCAGCGCGCCATCCGAGTCCCGCTGCTGCTCAATTTCCGCTCGTCCGACAAGCGGCTGTCGCCCTACTTCTCGTTCGGCTGGCTGTTCGACTTTCCCTTCACGGCCCGCGTGCTGGTCGACCGTCCCGATCAGGGCACCCAACGGCTGCGGCTTCTGACCAACAAAGGCCCCGTTTTTCACGTACTGGCGGGGGCAGGAATTCACTACCGACTTACCCCCCGCTACAGCCTCCTTTTGCAACCTACGGCCAGCTATAACCTGGGCAGTTTTGGTGGCTATGCGTCGCATAACGACGCTTATGCGTTCAGCCTGCAAACGCAGCTGGTTTATTCATTTTAGTTTAGTGTCCGTCACCCGGGAGCATTTCTTTCAGTTTAACCCTGTCGATGCGGCCAACTGGAATTTCCGCGTTGTTGATCCGGATGTAAGTCGCCTTGATGGCCTGACTGCACTTCAGCGCAACGACAAAGCACCGGACCGGTTCTACGCTTCCACCAACCTGGATCTGGGTGTCGAAACGCCGGATGAAACTACCCTCTCGATCCTGGCCAAAATCAACGCCTTTTTCAGTCAGCGGCCGGGCCAAAGCCTACTCACGGACGGGTAACTATCTGGCAGATCGTACATGCCTGAAGCCGCTTTTCATGTACGGCATACATGGCCCAGTGCATAACTAAACGGCCTGAAGCCGCGTCAAATCGTATCGTCGTCGTTATATTCGCCCATACATAACGATTTACTGTCCAGAGTTCCGACTTTACCCAGTTTCTATGCTCAATTCTACCCTGCTGTGGTTAGGTTTAGCCGTTCTTCCTGCCGACACCATTCCCGACAAGGACACGGTACGTTCCCGGGAACTGGCTGAGGTGGTTGTGTCGGCGTCGCGGATTCCCGAATCGATTCTACGCTCTCCCGTGAGTATCGACGTGCTGGATGCCCGGCGCATCCGACTATCGGCTCAACCCTCTTATTTTGATGCCATCGAAAACCTCAAAGGTATTCAGGTGCTCACGTCCAGCCTGGGGTTTAAAGTGTACAACACGCGGGGCTTTGCCAACACGACCAACGTACGGTTTGTGCAGTTGGTCGACGGCCGGGACAACCAGGCTCCTCATATTGGCGCGCCCATTGCCAGTGCGCTTGCCCCCTCCGATCTGGATATTCAGCGCGTAGAAGTCGTGCCGGGGGTAGCTTCAGCCCTGTACGGTATGAATGCCCTGAACGGTCTGGTCAACATCATTACGCGAAACCCTTTCGATTCGCCGGGGCTGAGCATTGGTCAGAAAACGGGCGTGAACCACGTGAACGATCAGGCGGTTTCGGCCAAGCTTTATTCAGAGACGAGTTTACGGTATGCGCAGCGCATTGGCCAGCGCTTTGCTTTTAAGGTTAACCTGGTGTATCAGCGCGGCTACGACTGGGTAGCCGCCAATGCGATGGACCTTAACCCGAACGGCAACGCGTCGCTGAATTTGTTTGGTGCTAACAACCCAGCCCTCGATCCGGTCAACAGCTACGGCAACGAAGCGGCCAACCGGCGTACGCTGACACTGGGCGGACGGCGCTACAGCATCGCCCGCACCGGCTACTATGAAGCCGAGGCCACCGATTACCAGCTGCTCAACCTACGGGGTGATCTGTCGCTGCATTACCGCTTTACCCCAACAACCGAGCTGGCCTATACGTACCAGGTAGCCACGCTGAATAACGTGTATCAACGTACCAACCGCTTCCGGCTGGAGAACTACGTGCTGGAGCAGCATAGCCTGACGTTTACCTCGCCTTCGGTCCAGGTTCGGGCGTATCGTTCGCGGGAAAACACGGGTAATTCCTATAACATCCGGTCGATGGCAGAGAACATCGATAAATCGTTCAAGTCAGACAATCAGTGGTTCTCGGACTTTACCAGCCAGTTCAATGCCAGTAGCAGGGCTGACGTACCGGTGACGGCTGCGCTGCAGGCTGCGCGGGCCTTTGCCGATCGGAGCCGTCCCGTTCCCGGAAGCGATGCGTTCAATACGTTGATCGACAACCTACGGTCAATCAATAACTGGGATACTGGCGCGGCTTTGCAGGTAAAATCCTGGCTGTATCATGCCGAAGGGCAGTGGGAACCCACCAAAGTAATCCTGAAGAATTTCCGGCAGCGAACGGGTATCGATCTGCTCGCTGGTTTTGATTTCCGGCGCTACGTGGTCTTCCCCGATGGGAATTATTTCATCAACCCCACCGAGCCGGGACGGAATCTGGTGTACGGTAAAGAAGGCGGTTTTGTACAGGCCAGCCGGAGCTTTCTGGCCGATCGGCTGAAAGTGACGGGATCGCTGCGGCTTGACAAAAACACGTATTTTGATCCCCGTCTGAATCCCCGCCTGGCTGTGGTGTATTCACCAACCCAACTCCACAACGTCCGGTTATCGTACCAGAACGGCTACCGGTTTCCTTCCCTGTTCGAAGCCTTTTCGAACGTAAATTCTGGCGGGGTGAAACGGGTGGGCGGCCTGCCCATCATGTCGCAGGGAATCTTTGAACGGGCCTATCTGCGTACGTCCATTGATGCGTTTCAGGCCGCTATTAATACCGACGTAAACACCAACGGGCTGACGACGAACCAGGCCATTCAGAAAAACAGGGGCTTACTGCGCGCCAGTCCATACACCTATATCAAACCCGAGCAGGTAAACAGTTTTGAGATTGGCTACAAAGGGCTATTGTTCAAGCAGCGGCTGTACGTTGACGTCGATTTCTATTATTCAACCTACCGCAATTTTATGGCGCAGGTCAACGCCAATATCCCCCGTGGTAGCAATCCCGACTCGCTGGCGTATTACTTTGCCAGCTCAACCACGCAGGATCGCTACCGGCTCTGGACCAACTCCCGGACGCGGGTGTATAACTACGGGGGCAGTGCTGCGCTACGGTATAGCCTGACCACCAACTGGTCGCTGGGGGGCAATGCCTCGTTCGCCCGACTCGACCGCGCCGAAAACGGCGACGGGCTGGAAAGTGCCTTCAACACGCCGAAGTGGATTACCAACCTGACGCTCACGAACGGCAATGTCTGGAACGACATCGGCTTCTCGGTCAACTACAAATACCAGAGTGCTTTCCTGTGGCAATCGGAACTGGCAACGGGAACAGTACCCGCCATCAATACCGTCGACGCTCAGCTTAGTTATCAACTCCGGAAAGCCGGTGTACTGATTAAAGTAGGTGGTACGAACCTACTGAACCGCTCTTACTATACCTTCATCGGCGGACCAGCCGTGGGTGGCTTCTACTACACTAACCTGGTCTGGGAACTGGCTAAGTAATATTTTGGGACAGGATTACAGAATTGTCACCTGTTAATCCTGTCCCAAAATTTTGCTCTACCAGGGGCTGATGCCCGTTTCTGGTGAATTATCGTCGCTGAAGAACTGACTGGTTGGCCCATCCGGCCCTAAAACAGCGGCTTTGACCACGCGGGCAGCGGCATCTTCGACGGTGCCGGGACCGGAGTGGTGGTTGAAATCAGTAGCCGTATAGCCTGGGTCAACGGCGTTTACCTTGAACGCCGTATCGCGCAACTCATACGCCAGCATAATGGTGTAGGCATTCAGAGCCGCTTTGGAAGGGCCATAAGCCGCTCCTTTAACGTGGTAGTATTTCCAGGTCGGATCGGTATGTAGCGTTAGTGAGCCCAGCCCCGACGTTACGTTCACGATCCTCGGTTCGGGTGATTGTTGCAGCAGGTCGATAAACGCCTGGGTTGTTTCAATCACCCCGAAAACGTTTGTTTCGAACACCTGCTTGATTATACCGATGTCCGTACTGAGCGCTGGTTGCGACATACCACCGCTAATCCCGGCATTGTTGATGAGGACGTCAAGGGTACCTGTTTTCTGACCCAGCGTCTGGCGGGCGGCTTTGATCGAGTCGACGTTATCGACATCAATGACAATCGGTTCGACGTTAGTCAGTCCTTCCGATTTTAGCTGGTCAACGGCCTGCTGGCCTTTTTCCGCATCGCGACTACCCAGATACACGTAATAGCCTTTTTGTAGTAATTGCCGGGCGGCTTCGAAGCCAATGCTTTTGTTTGCTCCTGTTATCAGTGCTGTTTTCATGATCGAGTTATTAACAGGACAAAGCTACCGGGTTACCTGCGCCCGGCAGGAACATATTCTTCGGTATTACTGGTACATTTCACGGATACTAAGTCGATACTCCGCCGGCGTCAGCCCGGTTTCCCGCTTAAAGAAGCGGTTGAAGTAAGAAGCCTCCGAAAAACCAAGATCAAAGGCGATTTCCTTGAGCGAATCCTGGCTATGAAACAGCAGACGTCGGGCTTCCAGTACCAGGCGGTCGTGAATGTGGGCAATGGCGGGTTTGCCGCTCTGGGCTTTGACCACTTCACTCAAATGCCCGGCGGATATATTCAGCATGGATGCGTACTCGCTCACTTCGTGCTGCGCGCGGAAGTATTCATCGATTTTGGCCTGGTACCTTTTCAGCAATAGTTTATCGGGAGATGCTTCGTTATTCCGGTATTGTTCGGTATACAACCGGCTCAGGTGCGTAAGCAACACCGTCAGGTAAGCCGCCAGCATCCGCTGCTGCCACTGGCCCGGGAGCCGGTATTCGGCGTATAGCTTATCCAGTATATCTTCTACAAAGGCGACATCCGCTTCGGTCAGTAGCAGTTCGTGACCGTTCTGCGGATTCAGAATCAGCGGCAGATTGATCAAGGCTGTATTCTCCTGTAACGCCAGAAATTCATTCGTAAACGCAAGGCTGGTGCCCCACATCGGCTTCGCTTCTTCTTTCACTTGGATCTGACTGGGCACGGTGAAGTAGACTGTATTGTCCTTTACTTCATAGGGCCTCATGTCTACCCAGTGGCGACTGTTGCCGCGTTTAACAAATACCAGTAGATAATACGCTTTCCGGTGAGGTACGAGAATATCTGACTGGTATTCGATCGTTCCTTCGGCCCGCGCCATTCTGAATAGTTTGCTGCCGTACCGTTCGTCCTGGTCGGAGGTGTAAACGGGTAAGTGCTCGTCGATGCTGAGTACATTCATTGCCTAAAACTACGCGTTTTTCGGCAAGAGCTTATTCTCCCAGTTTCTAATCAATGTACCGAACAGCGGATCAAAATCGGTTTTATCGTTCCGGTGTTCCCATTTGCTATTTATTAGTGGTCGGCAAGGTATCGGGGTATCTTTGTTACCTAATCAACTCGAGTTATGAGCACAATGCAAAAACGAACATTAGGTACAGGCCCCAACGGGCTCGACATATCGGCTATTGGATTAGGCTGCGTGGGTATGAGCTTCGACTATGGGTCATGATTTTTTATTTCTAGCCAACAGGTAACAGAGCAAATACGGGAAATTTCCCCTTGTGGGCTGATCGCCTGATGAGGATACTTGAATTTGATTCTAGTATGCATATTCAGATGAAGCAAATAAATTGGCCAGCGAGATGGTTGCTGAGTCTGAGTCTCTTACTAGTTCTGATAGCAGAGACATCAGGGCAGTGGAAGACGTTTAAAGAGTTTGATGAGGAAGTCAAGAAAACCTATGAGCAGCTCCGGTTTATGGATGTAAATCTTGACGTCAATGGCGTACGGCTCAGGGGCGTTCCGTTTGGCTATGCCTTTGCCTACTTCGACCGGGGCAACGCCCAGCGCTGGCTGATGGTCAACCAACGCTTGTTATATAAGCAGTTTATTGAAGAAAAAGATAAGATAAAAGAAAAAGATAAGATAAATCAATTGCAAAATCAAACCCTCGACCGCGTTCGTGGTCTCATTGCCCACGAATGGTCGCATCATTTTCTGGGGCATACGTTCGAGCGTATATCCCGGCTCAATGAGCGGGACGCCGACATCTTGACTGGGCGCATCCTCTATGAACACTACAACCAGGATAACTCTAAACAGGATAACTCTAAACAGGATAACTCTAAAAGTGAGCTTGACACCACTAACTTAGGGCGTAGCCTGGCAGTTACTCGTTTCTACACTAAGTCAGGACGCTATCACCTGTCTAAAGAATCCAGGTCTAAGCTTATTAAAAAAGGTTATACAACGGCGTGGCTACTTAAATTTTACACAAACTTGCCTAATAATCTAAAATTGACATCTTTACAAGATAAACTTAATAATATAGAGATAAAACGCCAGGAAGATAGCCTACAATCTGCATTGGAAGAAACAAAAAAGAAAGCTTCAGAGGCAAAGCGCATTGAGATTGAAAAAAAAATAGAAGAAAATGAGGTTGAGTTATATAAGTTAAAAAATAACTTATTAATAATTGCTGATAGTACTACTAAACAAATAGTAAAAGATAGTTTAGAAAGGCTTATAACAGATAAAGATACTTCATCTATAATTAATAATATCAAATCTTTAAAAGAAAATATAAATATATCAATAATTGATGCCGTTAAAGCAGCTAATAATGGTTTTAAATTCAGTGAAAAAAAAGAAAAAATAAGTTCTAATATTAAGAACAATAAAAAAATTGATTGGTCTGACATGTATGGATCATTATATAATATAGTATACATCCATCAAAAGGATCTAAAATCAGAATTTCAATTAATACTTAAGAATTTTTTTGAAAAACCTAATACGCTATGCAACTTATACTATGAATTAGTAGGAGATGTAACTTTTACCGTAAATATTTCAACGCTAACCGTTAATATAGCCCAAAATACAAATAATAAGTCTGTAAAAATTAAAGACTACAAAGACCCTAACTCTCTTTTTCTGTACACATTCCGTATAGAGGAAACAAATTATTTTCTGGATTGTAACTACCATCTCTGGGAAGAAACGATTGGGGCACCTGCTATTGATAACAAATTATTTTTACAACAATATAAATTAACTAAATAATGAAAAAAAATTTACTAATTCTATTATGTTTCATTACCAGCAACTGTTTTGGCCAAACTGCCTATTACGATGCCTTATTTTGTGCCAGCCTGCGGCCAGAGGATTGTGCAGAGCTTAATGGATTAACAGGCGCAGATGAAAAAGTGATGGACGAATTAAAAGGCTTTCTGGAACGTCCTTTTGATACTTTAAAACCCCTGCCCGATTTTGCCCGGGCCCGCCTTATTCTAAGGCGGCAGCAAGCAATGGACGACTTTGGGTCGAAATCCTCCGGTGCCACGGGGATTCAGGCTGCTAACCTGCTGCTGTCTTTTTTTAATGTGTCCAGCCTGTCGCCCGCTCAATCTGATTCGCTCCTGAACGGCATTACCATTTATTTCGAGAAGGGTTTCCGGCGCGAGTATGCTCAGACGTACATCCGTCTGTTTGATCGCTCCATCGGAAAAGTGGGTGAGTTGCAAGTTTTGTTTCCGGCTACTCACGCCAAAATGCGCACCTTTGATCCGGCGCGGTATAAAAGCCTGGGCAATGAATTAAAAGCCGTTTTCGACGATGATATGGCCCATTCGCTAACGTATTTAATGAATCATATCGACAATCCCGACACGGATAAAAAATATCAATTACTAACCCCAGCTTGGTGTGCAAGAGTAAGCCAATTAAACGAGTATAAATATATAAAACTTTCGGCCAGTATTGGGCAGAAACTTATCGATGGTGTGCACCCTGGCAACATCATTGCTACCCTGGCTAATAATTATGAAGACGGTTATCCAAAGGATTTGAAAGATAAATTTTTTGTACTCAATCTCCTTCAGCAGGCCCTCCGCGATACGGCAGCTTCGACCAGTGGAGGCAAAAACGTATGGATAGACGTTGAAAAGCTAGGTAAGCTAGATACTCCCCTTAAACGGGCTTATTTTACGGCCTTACTTTATCATGCTGATAGGACCAAATTCACATCGTTCTTTGATCCTAAGCTTATTATACCCGACAAACCAAGAGATACGCTCACCACAAAGTTTGCTGCATACAATACGATAGGTCCAAAGGTAACGGGTATTTTATCATTACTTGGCCAAATGGATAATTATAGTCATTTAAAAGGGCAGGATTTATTTACGGAACAGAATTTCCTGCCATTTATGGAAATGATGGTCGATGTGGTGAAATTAATTGACAAAAGAGAAAATGCACAATTAAGTACAACAATACTCAAAAATGGTTTTTTATTATATAATGCCATCCGGGTTAAAAATTACCAAAACATGCCTCATTATGTGGCCGAGACACTAAAACCCGCACTGGTAAAATACA
Organism: Spirosoma sp. KUDC1026; assembly: GCF_013375035.1. Lineage (NCBI taxonomy): Bacteria > Pseudomonadati > Bacteroidota > Cytophagia > Cytophagales > Cytophagaceae > Spirosoma > Spirosoma sp. KUDC1026. Next base: position 3,930,915 of record NZ_CP056032.1, read on the forward strand.
GTAAAAAAAATATTAGTCCGTTATTAAAAGCCAAAGTGTTTTCTGATAGCACCAAATTTAATAAGCAAACTTTTTTAGAAAAAATAAGACAAAATAAAGATTCTACATTGAATGAATTTATAGATGGTAATTCAATATTAAATGATTTGTTCCCCAAAGATACAATTAAAAAAAATAGCAAAGAAATCCTGAATTATTTTTCAAAAATCAGCTATCAGGCTGATAGTATAGCCCTTGGCATGCTCGATTTATTTCAAAAGATAGATAAGGTAACGGCGTTTACGTCGGGAGTCGTTAGTGCTACCAGCAGCGAGGGAATCAGTGACGTGATCAGTCAGTTTGCCGCCCCGTCCTCAACGGCTGTCGATAAGCGGGGAACGCCGTTTTCCATCACCGTAACAGGTATGCCGGGGCTTTATGTGGGTATGGAGCGTTTTGTGCCTGAACAGGTTCCAACTTCCTTTACGGCTACGAATAACTACCGATTCAACGGAGGGATAACGTTGCCTATTGGCGTTGACTTTACGTTTGCGCTGCGCGATTTGTGGGGCAAGAAGAAAAAAAGCCTGGACAATAATCCGCCAAACCCATTTTCGTTGGGTGTATTTGCCAGTGTCATTGATCTAGGGGCCATGCTGAACTATCGGTTGGCAAATAATTCGAACACCTTGCCCGAACACGTCCCTTGGCAAAGCATTTTGTCGCCGGGTGTCTCGGTTGTACTTGGATTTCCCAATTCGCCCCTTACGCTGGGACTGGGGTATCAGTATGGCCCTAAACTGAGAAAGTTTAAACAGGAGAATGCTACGCCCTCAGCGCAACCTCAGGAAACGCCGGACGAACTCAATACGCATCTATTCCAGTTGCGGTTAGCCTATGATATTCCCTTATTTCGTGTTGTCGGACGGCGATAGTTTAGCTGCCATTAGCCCGATCCAAAATTTGATGACTTCGTAGCTGGGCTAATACCAACGCTACCTAGAAGTGGCAACCCCTGCACGGTGCACGACAATTGCTATATCGGTGTAGCGCGTACCTACGACCTGAATCTGGGTCGAGGCTGCTTCAATCTCTTGCAGTTCACTGGCTGGGCTGACTGCTGAATGGCAGCCGCCCCATTGTTTTCTGTCAACCGGCTGATCCTGGTTAGGCTAGGAATGAAGACGATCCAGGGTTTATGCGTCAGCACACACGCCAGGGTAATCCGAGCAATGGTGGCGTGGTGACGTCCGGCAAACTAGTTCAGCAGATTGAGTAATGTGCGTTTTTTATAGCGTGTTCATAACCCGAGTTGATCAGGTAACAAAGGTCCAGGATGCTTTATCGACAACTAATAAAAGCAAACGGATGCTCTGTCTTTGCCTGTTGGCTTTGTTCAATGAGCAGCAGATGGAAAAATCGACAGGTTATAAAGCTGCAAAGAAGCCGGGCCGCCCTGTTTTCCGACGCTGAAATTTTGAAATGGGGAAAATAAAATTTACAGAAGCGCTTACACGATAGGAGCTTTTGTAAACCGGCCCCAAGCAATGAAGGCCGCGATCACGATAACACCAATATTAAATCCAATATTGGCCCCCTCTCCGCGCAGCAGGTGAAAGACGGTAGCGCAGATCATCAGGAGAATTATGCCAACGGCAGCGACGGGTGTCAGCCTCGGCTGGATACGTAACGCGGCAGGCAGGATTAATCCGAGTGCGCCCAATAAATCAATAACGCCCGTAAACCGGACAAACGTAGCCGATACTTCGCCCGCCCAGGGCCACATGGCAGCCAGCTCCGTAATTGGCTTGGCTATTTTCACATAACCGGCCCAGAGTAACAGAATGGCAGTTAGTAGCTGGGCAATCCAGAGAGTAAGGTTAAGAACTTTCATACTGTCTTGTGAGTGATTTATGTCCACAAAACTAGGCACATTACTATCCCGTGGGACGGCACTTTCCCTACGGAAAGCGCTATCCCGCGGGATAGTAATGTCGTTCATCCCGAATGATTATCTTGTTTCTTACTCCACTTCTTCTGTAAACGGATCAGGGGATAATTTTATCCTGACGCAGTTGGGTAAACAAATCAAAGAATGAGTCCCGGGTATCCTGATAACCCGTAAAGCCCAATTTTCGACTTTTCGACATATCTGTCATGACCTCAATTGGTCGCCCCAGATCCAGATCGGTATGCCAGGGCGACGCCAAACGCAGTAAATCCGGTTCCCGCAGGCCATGCTGACCAGCTATCTGCTGCCACCGTTCTTCGTCACGGGCCATCTCCTGCTCCAGCGGCCGTATCGTGCCATCGAATCCCTGGTACTCAACACCAAACCATTCCGCCAGCTGAGGCCACAGCCAGTTCCACCGAAAAACATCTCCGTTCGTAATGTTGAAGGCTTCATCACGAGCACCGGGTGTGGTAGCGGCCCAGATCATCTGATCAGCCAGGATTCGGGCATCGGTAACGTCGGATAAGCCGTTCCACTGGGCACCCGAGCCCGGCCAGCTGAAGGTACGCCCTGTTTCTTTGCATATGCTGGCATAGACGGCTAAGGTCGTACCCAGGTTCATCATATTCCCAACGGCTTTGCCGATTACCGTATGGGGCCGGTGAACGCTCCAGCTAAATCCATCCCGCCCGGCTGCGGCATACACCTCATCTTCCTGAGCGTAATAAAAATTGTCGAGTGGCAGACGAGGATGCTCTTCCCGAACCGGTGTCAGGGGAAGCGTCCCTTCTTTGGCGTAGGCGTCAAAAGGTCCCAGGTAATGCTTCAGTCCGGTAACCAGCGCTACGTGCTGAACAGACTTTTTCGGGGATAATGCATTGAGCAGGTTACGTACCAGCGCGCTGTTGACCCGAATGTTTTCGGCCTCGGTATCTTTACGCATCCAGGTGGTAAAAAAGACATGGGTCGGCGCAATACCCGCCAGCGCCAGAGCCAGCGCTTTTTCATCCAGTAGGTCAGCCGCAATTGGTTGCAGCTGCTCAAGACTGGTAGTGGGATTACGGGCTAAACCGTAGGTACTCCAGCCGTTGGCGATAAGCTTCTGAGCCAGATTACTTCCCGTAATGCCGCTCACGCCAACGACTAATGCCGTATTTTTCATAGTATGTTCTGATTATTCACATCAGCCCCTGCCCTTCTATTATGAAATTTTCCAGTATGACACCGACGTAGCGTACTGGATAAAGGATGCGCTGAAATGGCTTCGTTTTATTACGGCAAAGGTAGGCCGGGCAGTACCCATTGCTTCTTGACCTGAAGCAAGAAATAAACTTGATCTGGATCAATCAACGGCTCTGGCGAAGGGCAAGACTCTTGCGAATCCGGCTGATGGTTTCCGGAGCCAGGCCCAGATAAGAAGCAATCAGGTGTTGAGGAACACGCTGAATGATCTGGGGATGCCGGTGAGCCATCTGGAGGTATTTCTCCTCGGCGGTATGCGTAATGGAACTGATTAATCGTCTATCCTTTGTAGCCAGGCTATTCTGATATAGCAACCGGAAATAGCGTTCCATGACAGGAACCCGCACCATCAGTGCATTATAATCAGCCAGCGAAATCATCAACAGCTGCGTTTCTTCAATAGCATCGATGTTTAGCAGGGCTTCTTCCTGGAAAAGAAAGCTGTTGAGATCGGAAATCCACCAGCCCTCCCAGCCAAAGAGATTGATGTGCTCATGCCCTTTTTCGTCGACATTATAGGCCCGGAGCAGCCCTTTCGTAACGAAGGAAAGATGCGTGCAGATGGCTCCCTGCTGAAGCAGATACTGCCGTTTTCGCAGCTTCCTGGCCATAAAAACCGATTGTATACCTTCCCGATCCTGCTCTGTTAAGGCAACTTTTTCCTGGATATGAGCAAACAGAACGTCAAACATGCAGTATTTGCCCCTTGGAGGGGCCGGAGGTGACAACTCCTGCAAATATACAATTATTGACTCGCAGCGACCGATTGAAACCGGATAACCAGTCGGCAGAACACGTTCGTACGCTTGACAAACGTCTGGTTGAAACCAAAACTAATCTGTTATCCTTTTGGGGATGTTTATACCTGTTTTCTCGGGTATACTACGTCACTTGCCCGCCCAGACAACCCTACGAATGATAGCCACCGGTGGATGCCCCAAGAATATTCTCTCGATCAAAGATGCCATGGAAGCCATCGAAGGTCGGTGGAAACTGCTGATCCTGTTCTCGCTGGTATCTGGCCCCAAACGGTTCAGGCAAATCTCCGGCGAGGTGACCGGCATTACCGATAAAGTGTTGTCGAAAGAACTGAAAACGCTGGAGTCTAACCAACTCATCAAACGCACGGTCTACGATACGTTCCCGCCTACTGTGCAGTACGCCATCACCGAACACGGCCAGTCGCTGGAGCGCGTCATGGAGGAACTTCACCGCTGGGGACTGATTCACCGCAAACAGATCATTGGTACGGAGTAGCCACTCAGTTCACCTGCCAGCGCTGCCCCTCGATCGACTGTTCGTCGGCCAGGATACGCATCCGGTAGGCGTTCATCGCCGTTTTGCCGAGCTGGTTGATGAGCTGGTAGTTAGCGACAATCCCCACGGCCGCACCAATGCCCGGAATGAGCTGTGCCATTTTCGACAGATCAATATAATCACGGTATTCCTGCTGGAACGTCAACCAGTCGAACTGATGAATATCGTCGGGCAGTTGCCGGCTGTGTTCGGCCCAGTTGGCCAGGTGCTGGTACACCACCTGCCGACGTTCCTGACTCGAAAAGGCCAGCTGAAAGACATATAAAATAAAAACCCGTTCCCGGTAATCGCTGATCGGAAAGCCGTACAACGCGCCAATATCGAACAGCATTTTCATCTTCAGGCTCAGCAGCAGCGGAAAATCGGCCAGGCCCATCAGCAGGCCACCCGCCCCCGTAACGCCCCCCTCGGCCGCACCCGCTTTCCGGTAGAAATCAATACGTCGGGCTACGGCCGCGTCGCGCTCGATCAGGCTCAGTCCCTGTTGTGGCTGCCGGGTCAGAAACTCGGAGCCAAACAGGACCGCCCGGGTCATCTGTTTGATCGTGGCGGTAATGACCGCGTGGACCCGCCGGGGAATGATTTTATTGATTCGTCGCTGCACGGATGTCGACAGTCGCCCCAGTCTCGAAGGCGGTTTTTGCATAGCCTGCTGCCAGCGGTTGATTTCGGCGCGAACGGTTGCTTCGTAAGGTGTCATGGTGGTGGTATTCCGAAAAAGTAGTACCTTGAAACGAATTAAAACGGCATCAGTCGTGTTTTAATAGCGTACTTCCCTCATAACAATCACCCTGCTGTTATCCAGTCTGCTCGTATGAAGAAAGTTTTTTTAGTGCTTATTGCCTCGTTGAATTTTGCCAGTACGTCGCCCGACGTAACGCCTGCACTTCCTCCCGCAACCGTACTCCCTGCCCCCTCCGTAACGGAGAATAATACGTATCTATCGGTGTACGACCAGCTTAATTTAAGTCATCTGGGCCTAAATAAAGACGTTTTTGCGTATGCATTACGCGGCTGGGAGAAAATGAACACGAACAAGGCGGTTTTGTCTATCGTCGACCTGAGCCAGCCGTCCAATAAGAAACGACTGTATGTCGTAGATTTATTGCAGAAGAAACTGTTGTTCAATACCTACGTATCGCACGGCCGTAACTCCGGCGATCTGGTTGCGAATAAATTTTCCAATACCCATTCGTCGTTCCAGACCAGCCTGGGTTTCTACAAAACGCTCAATACGTACATGGGCAAACACGGGCTGTCGCTGCAGCTGCAGGGCCTGGAAAAAGGCTTCAATGACAACGTGTATAACCGAAACATTGTCCTGCACGGAGCTGATTATGTATGCGAGGATATCATCCGTAAGACGGGCCGTCTGGGTCGTAGCCAAGGCTGCCCGGCCGTTCCCTATGCTGATTCAAAAGGCATTATTCAGGCCGTAAAAGGCGGCACCTGCCTGTTTATTTACTCGCCGGATACAGACTACCAGAAGCGCTCTACCTTCCTGGGTGGTGTCAGCTAAGTTTTTACCATTCATCCTCTGGGCTACCTGCCCCGGTCGGAATGATAAAAACAAAAACGGGTCGCCAATCGATTGGCGACCCGTTTTTGTTAAAGCGCTTTTTTATTCATTGCATACACATCTTTGTAGAACCGCAGTTTGCCGCTTGCATCTACGTCGGCGATGTTATAAGTAATGAAGACGGGCACCTGCTTTGGAATGGTCAGTGGTTTTGGCTTCTGATCGATCAGGCATTTGTTCATGAAACTGGCATCGAAAACTGGTTTCCCCAGTACCAGGTTCGCCAGTTCGACGGGCTTCTGCACCCGCACGCAGCCGTGACTCCGCCAGTGGTCGCTGGTAGCCGTAAACAGGTCCCGGCTATTAGTATCATGCAAATAGATGGCTAGTGGATTGGCCAGATCGAACTTCAGCAAACCCAGCGAGTTGTCGCAGCCCGATGCCTGCCGGATTCGGTACGGAAAATTGGTTTCTGATAGACTTTGCCAGTCAATCTCTTCAGGATCAACCTCTTGATTCTTGGCATCCAGCACCTGCAGGTTCTGGTTGTAAATAAACGACAAATCGCGCTGCATCTTGGGCAGCATCTCATTCAGCGCGATGCTTTCGGGTACGTTCCAGTAGGGATAAGCAATAATGCCCGTAATATACGTAGCCATCAGGGGGGTCTGCTTATCGGCCCGGCCCACAATCACCCGCATCGGTAGCAGCCGTTTGCCGGTTTGATCGAACACATTCAGCTCCGCAGCCGGAATATTGACCACTACGAATTTCTCGAGATCGAACCGGTTGATATAGCGATAGAAATTAAGCGTTTGTCGAACCAGTCGCAGCGAATCGGTCAGGGATGCTGTTTCGGGGCGCCGGCGCAGGCGGTTGTATTCGCTCACAAGTTGATTGTAAGGAGCCAGTTGGTTAGCCCCCTGTAAAGACGCCGGAGAGAACCCGGCGGTTTCCACTTCACGCTCGGCCGCGGCCTGTACCGCACTCGAATCTACCTTTTCTTTTTTCTTGAGCCCGTCAAACGCCAGCTGCGACGATTTTTTACCATACCGAAGTTCCAGCATCAGATCTGCCAGTCGGGTGGTCAGCCTGTCGGCGTCCTCACCGGTAACAGCTGCATAGCGGCTTGTGTCAATCCCAACGGAGTCGGCATAGCGACAAGCCTGACGTAACGTTGCCAGCGTCTGCTGGTACGTTTCTTTTCGCTGGGCAGTTTCCTCTTTTGCGCTCCACCAGTTATTAACCTCTAGGCCCACAAAGAACAGGGCAACTAGTCCCAGCACCGCACCCAGGGCGTACCAGGCATACTTTTTTTCGTTCGTTTCCATTTTCGTTGAGTAATCTTAATTTATAAACGTATGAGCCTGCAGGTTAGTTATAGATCTTACAAAAACGCCCTCACAGCAGGGCTGCGAGGGCGGCTATTTTTCGTAGTACTGTGTTGTTAACTGTAGGCAGGACCAGTTGTGTCGTTAGGCTTGTGCATGTTTCGATTTTGGTGCAGTTCGTGCACGTTTTCGCCAACCTCGTCCCCATCCATGTATTTATCTTCCAGTTCGTCGGTGGGTAGGGGCTCGGGGTCAATGACGCTGCCGGGGCCGCTGTTTCCCTCTACCGACTGATCTTCTAACCCATCCGGTGAAATAGCCTGTTTAGCCCGAATGATATCTTCTTTTTCCTGCGATTCCATAACGTTGCGGTTTTGTTGGTTTACAATCCGATTTACTTCTATAGAACCCGTCAGCTGCCAGATTGTTCAGTCTCATGTCGGGCACGACCTATAGCGTTAGTACCCTTTCGTACCAGCCTGTTTTTATTTCGAAAAGACACCCTTGGCAATCAGGTACGGAATCAGCAGCCAGAGTAACCCTTTGATCAGGAAAAAGAAAAAGCCGGCCCAGCCTACGCGTTTCAGCCACAGTTTAAAGCGGTCGTTCATACAGTCAAAGATAGAAATTTCTGCGTAGCCAGCGACGCAGACAGCAACGTAACGCCCATCCGGCTGTTGGTCCGGGGCCGCAAAAACAGCCGGATTATACCATTTTCAATAAATTTTTATTCGAAGGAAGCAATTTCGCCCGAACCGGTGTTATGTCTTCTACTAACCAATCGGCGCAGTCGCCATTTCCATGAACATTACCAAAGACAAAGTAGCAGCCATCCATTATACCCTGCGCGACAGCCAGGGCAACGTGCTGGATTCCAGCCAGGGCAGCGATCCGCTTTATTACCTGCACGGAGCCAACAATCTGATTCCGGGTATGGAAGAAGGGCTGGAAGGTCGTGCCAAAGGGGATGTCTTTAAAATTGACGTAACACCCGAAAAAGGCTACGGTCGGCGCGACGCCCGGCTGGTTGGCGAAGTACCCCGCAACGCATTCGGGCAGGCCGATATTCAGGTTGGCATGCAGTTCCAGGCCAATGACGGCCAGGTTGTCACCGTAACAAACGTTGGCCCTGACACGGTTACCGTTGATGGGAATCACCCACTGGCTGATCAGGATCTGCATTTTGACGTAGAAGTTATTGAGGTTCGGGACGCCAGCGCCGACGAACTGTCTCACGGCCACGTTCACGGTCCCGGCGGTCACCACTAATACTGAACGTGAGGAATCATCTGCAGCCCGGCCCCGAAAGCCGGGCTGTTTGTATTTTCGGCGTATCTTTGCCCCAGATTTATCATGGCACAGATTGGTACAGACCAGCAGCGGGCGAAAGCCCTGCTGGAAGCAGGCAACGTGGTTGGTATTCCGACCGAAACCGTGTACGGGCTGGCGGCCAACGCCCTCGATCCCGACGCAGTAGTAACCATTTTCCGGGTTAAAAATCGGCCCGCCTTCGATCCGCTTATCGTTCATACCGACTCACTGGACAAAGTGACCCGGTTCGTTACAGACCTGCCAGAAGCCGCCCAGCAGCTGGCGGCAACGTTCTGGCCCGGCCCTCTGACGCTACTGCTACCGCGTCAGCCCATCATTCCCGATCTCGTTACGTCAGGGCTGCCCACGGTAGCCGTCCGAATACCCAATCACCCCCTCACCCGTGCGCTGCTGCGCAGTCTGGACTTCCCCCTGGCCGCGCCCAGTGCCAATCCATTTGGCTACATCAGTCCTACCACGGCCCAGCACGTAGCCAACCAGTTGGGCGATCAGATTCCATACATTCTGGATGGCGGCCCTGCCCTTGTGGGACTGGAATCGACCATTGTAGGCTTCGAGGGCGGCATGCCCACCATCTACCGGCTGGGCGGTCTGGCGCAGGAAGCCATTGAGCAGGTAATTGGCCCGGTAGCCTTACGGAGTCACTCGACCTCTAATCCCAAGGCGCCCGGCATGCTTAGTAGTCACTACGCCCCACGCAAACCAGTTTATCTGGTTCAGCCCGGTGCTTCTCCTCCCCCGACGCCCCGCAGTGGCGCGCTGGTTTTCCGGGAGCTATTCGGCGGTATCGCCGGCGGAAACCAGCGTACGCTCTCGCCAACGGGCAACCTGAACGAAGCCGCCAAGAATCTGTTCGCTTACCTGCGCGAACTGGATCAGCTGGAAATCGACCAGATCTATGCTGAACTGCTGCCCCCCGAGGGGCTGGGCCGCGCGATCAACGACCGGCTCCGTCGGGCTGCCGCAACCGCCTGATCGATCGGGTTAACATCAGAGGGTATTTTCGGTTTTATCTATACAGCTATGTATCGTCGTTTGCTTCCGCTTTTTCCGTTTAAGACACGCGGTATAGTTGCTGATTAGCTTTTAGGTATGAGTAATCTTATAGTCCCCCCGGATCATTTGTTTCCGACTGGAGACGGCGTGATGCAGGCAAGCATCCGCTCGGTCGACTGGCCTGAAACCCCTATGGGCAAGCCGGACCAATGGCCAGCCAGTCTCCGGACAACGCTGGCTATCCTGCTGGCATCGCCCTCCCCTACGCTGCTTTTCTGGGGTCCTCAGTTCATCCAGTTTTACAACGATGCCTACCAGACTACGATTAACCAGTCGGCTACCGAGCCTATTGCCCTTGGCAAGCCGGCCGCTGATTCCTGGGCAAAAAACCGGATCGAACGGCGGGAGATTCTAAACTACATTCGAACAACAGGTCAGGCTACGTACCAGGAGAACCAGGCTGTCCCTACGCAGCGTAACGGCCATAATGAGCTTACATACTGGCGGTTTTTCTTTAGCGTAGTTCCCGACGAAACCAGTCAGACTGCGGGTATTCTGCTCGTTGGTCAGGAAACGACTAGGCAGCCGGTTACTCCGCCCGTACTCAGTGTTCAGGAAGAACAACTACAGTTTGCGATCGACTCCGCGGGTCTGGGCATCTGGGATCTAAACCCCGTTACGGGTAAGGTTACCGGCAACGACCGGATGCGGGCCTGGTTTAATTTACCGGTTCGGGGAGAGGTTGATTTAGCTCTGGCGATGGAAGCGATTCTTGAGAAAGACCGGGCGCGGGTGGCACAGGCCATTGCGGCCAGTCTTCAACCGGAAGCGAATGGCTACTACGACATAACCTATACCCTTGTTACTCCGCGCGAAACACTGGAACGTATCATTCGCGCAAAAGGCAAGGTTTTCTTCAACGAAAATCACGAGCCGATACGGTTTACGGGTACCCTTCAGGATATTACAAACGAAACGCATCTGCGCGAAGAACAACGGACGCTGATCGATTTGGTCGAAAGCAGCCACGACTACGTGGCCGTCATGGACATAGATGGTCGGCTGACGTACCTGAATGCCGCCGGCCGGGAGCTCGTTGGCGCGCCAGCCGACGTCAGGCTGAGTCATCTGCCACCAGACGTTTTATACACCCCGGAACAATTTCGCTTTTTTATTCATCGTATCCGGCCCAGCCTGCTGCAGACGAGCCGGTGGACGGGCTCGTTTTCACTCCGCCATCTGACCAGCGGTGAAGAGATTCCCTGTCATGCTGAATTCATCCGGATCAGCGACTCAGTAACGGGCGCCCCCCTATCAATTGGCGTCAATCTGCACGACCTCCGGTCCGAACAGGCAATACAGCAGGCACTGATCGATACGAACGCTGAACTTACCGATAGTATTCGCCAGTTTACGTTCGTTACGGATTTTATGCCGCAGATGGTATGGGCTACCCAGCCCAGCGGGCAGCACGATTTTTTCAACCAGCGCTGGTACGATTTTACGGGTCTGACTCCCGGCGAGTCGTTCGGTGAGGAATGGGCGAATGCCCTTCACCCCGACGACGTCGAGCGAACCAATCGCATCTGGACCGAATCGCTGACGACCGGCAAACCTTACGAAATCGAATACCGGATGTTGCGGTACGACGGTCAGTATCGCTGGCTGCTGGGCCGGGCGCTTCCCATGCGCGACGAGATGGGCCAGATCGTCCGCTGGTTCGGTACCTGCACGGATATTCATGATCAGAAAGCATTCTCGGCCGAACTGGAAGAACGTGTTGCCGACCGGACACAAGAGCTCAAAGCAGCTAACTATGACCTGAAACGGTCCAACGATAACCTCCAGCGATTTGCCTACGTAGCCAGCCATGACTTACAGGAACCGCTGCGCAAGATTCAGTCCTTCGGCGACATTCTCCAACAGACCTACTCGGCTCAGTTAGGCGATGGGGGTGAGCTTCTGGAGCGTATGCAGGCAGCCGCCCACCGGATGTCGACACTGATTCGTGATTTGCTGGCGTTCTCGCGCATTACAACCGAGCGGGGCCAGTTTGCCAGCGTGTCGCTGGGTGAGGTGCTCAATGGCGTTCTGCTCGATCTGGAGCTGGCCATTCAGGAATCGGGCACCGTCATTGATCTTGGCCCCATGCCAACGATTCGGGGAGACATCCCGCAGCTAAGTCAGCTTTTTCAGAATCTGATTTCCAACGCCATTAAATTCAGAAAGACGAACGACCCGCTCCCACACCGGATTTCTATTCAGGCTGACCTGATCGACGCAGCTGATCTTCCGCCCGCGGTCAAACCAGTCTTTCCGGCGCACCAGTATCACCGTATCGCCGTAGCGGATACGGGCATTGGATTCGACGAGAAATACCTGGACCGGATTTTTGAAGTCTTCCAGCGGCTGCATGGCCGCAACCAGTATGCCGGTACGGGTATCGGGCTGGCCATCGTTCAGAAAGTAGTTGATAATCACGGGGGGGCCGTTAGTGCCACCAGCCAGCCGGGGCAGGGCGCTACGTTTACCGTTTATTTCCCCGTCTGATTGGTCGGTTTATGAGCCCAGGCGGTTGCTTGTTACGTATCCAGTTCGGCACTACGTCCCTGTAGCCCACCGGTATGCACCGCCACAACCGTCGCGCCCTCGGGGAAGTACCCCCGCCGGGCGAGATCATAAATTCCGAAGAGCAATTTACCGGTGTACACCTGTTCAAGCTGAATACCCGTTTTCCGTTCAAACGTCCGGACAAAGGCCAGCAAGGCGGGTGTCGTCCGGGCGTATCCACCGAAATGATACTCGGTCACTAGGCGAAATTGGTCTGGCCTGGGCGGCTGATGAGGCATTGAAAATTCGGGGGCTTTCAACGCCAGAAAACCCAGTACCGTCGTCGGCTCCGGGGCCGCCTGAAGCAATCCCAGCACGGTCCCTCCCGTCCCGACAGCGCAGCACACGTAGTCGGGTACCTGACCCAGCTGAGTTATAATTTCGGGGATGATCTCCGCCGTTCCCCGTACGGCCAATTCGTTGGTCCCCCCTTCGGGCAGTACATAGCAGGGACCGAATCGGTTCTGAAGCTCGGCAACAAACGCGGGATCGTCTTTCCGGCGATAGTCGGACCGGCTCACGAAGTGCAGCTGCATGCCTGCGGCTTCGCAAAAAGCCAGTGTCGGGTTGCGGGGCTGGTCGGCCAGTTCCTCGCCCCGAACCACGCCAATTGTTCGAAAGCCCACTACCTGCCCGGCCGCAGCCGTCGCGTAGAGATGGTTCGAAAAAGCCCCGCCGAAGGTCAGCAACGTCCCGAAACCCTGCCCGCTCGCCAGCAGCAGATTGTACTTGAGCTTACGCCACTTGTTACCCGACACCAGCGGATGCAGCAAATCATCCCGCTTCAGGTAGAGCCGAACGGGAACCGATTCGGGGAACGGATCGGGCAGCCATTGCAGGGGCGAATTGGCGGTCAGGTCAGCAAGCTGCTGGGTAATATCGGGCATCTGCGTATCTTCGTCTTTTTATTGACGCGCCAAATCTGCGTCAATTCAGCCTGATTGTGATAGACGAGCGCGACGAAATTTCGGAAGACGAAGACGAATTATACGAACACCACCGCATCGTGGTGGATAAAGGACAGAGTTTGCTCCGTATCGATCGGTTTCTGATGGACCGGCTGCAGAATGCCACGCGGACCAAGATCCAGGCGGCCATCGATGTAGAATCGGTACGGGTAAACGACAAACCAACCAAGGCCAGCTATAAGATAAAACCGCTGGATATCATTACCGTATCGCTACCCCACCCGCCCCGCGATACGGATATCAAGCCCGAGAACATCCCCCTGGACATCGTTTTCGAGGATGATGAACTGCTGGTCCTGAATAAACCCGCTGGTATGGTGGTGCACCCCGCCCACGGCAACTGGGACGGTACGCTGGTCAACGCGCTGGTGTATCACTTCCAGAACCTGCCGACCTCGCGTAACGGCGACATCCGACCGGGTCTGGTGCACCGTATCGACAAAGACACCTCGGGTCTGATGGTAATTGCCAAGACCGAATACGCTATGACGCACCTGGCGCGGCAATTCTTTGACCACAGCATCGAGCGGACCTACAACGCGCTGGTCTGGGGACAACCTGATCCCGCCGACGGCACGATTACGGGTTATATTGGCCGCAGCGTGAAAGACCGGAAAGTGCAGGCCATTTACGACGATGAAACCAAAGGAAAATGGGCCGTCACGCATTACAGGACGCTCGAAGACCTGCGCTACGTGTCGCTGGTTCAGTGTAATCTCGAAACCGGCCGGACGCACCAGATCCGGGCGCACTTGAAGCACATCAAACACCCGCTGTTCAACGACGCTATGTACGGCGGGGACCGTATCTTACGCGGCAATCCCGTTGGCAGCTATAAAGCCTTCGTCGAAAACGCGTTCAAGCTGATGCCCCGTCAGGCGCTGCATGCCAAGTCGCTGGGCTTCGTTCACCCCCGCACCCGCGAGTGGCTCCAGTTCGACTCCCCCCTCCCTGACGACATGCAGAGCGTGCTGACCAAGTGGCGGAATTTTATTACGGTTTAAGTTTTTTGTACATTCACCACACCCAACCCATTCACCCTCTATGATTTCCATTCGCCCCGGCACCCGTGCCGATATCCCACAGGCGTTCGAGCTGGTTACCGAACTGGCTGTTTACGAAAAAGCAGCCGACCAGGTGACCAACTCAGTCGAGCAGATGGCCGAAGACGGTTTCGGCCCCAATCCGCTGTTTGGCCTGCTCGTTGCCGAAGATTCCGACACAGAGAAAATTGTCGGTATTGCGCTCTATTATTTCCGCTATTCGACCTGGAAAGGCAAGCGTCTGTACCTGGAAGACATCATCGTGACCGAAGACTTTCGGGGCTACGGCATTGGGAAACTCCTGCTGGATGCTACGATCGATATGGCCCACGAAACCAAATGCACCGGCATGATGTGGCAGGTTCTGGACTGGAACCAGCCCGCCATTGGCTTCTATCAGCAGTTCGGTACCCGCTTTGACGACGGCTGGACGAATTGTCATCTTGATTTTTAAATGGAGGAAGGAGGAAATGGAGAAAGGAACAAGGAGAAAACAGGCCGACTGACTACCTTCTTGTTCCTCTCTTCCTTTCCTCCTTTTTCCCTTCCTCCCCTTCCTCCTTTTTTCCCTATCTTTGCCCTTCCGAATAGTGATCAAGCATGACGTATCGTCAACGTAAGGCCCTCCGCATTGCAGGCTGGGTATTTTTAAGTCTTTTTATCCTCGCTGGTATTGGCGCGGGTATCGCTTACTCTAAACGTGAAGCTCTGTTGCGCACGGCTATCGACCGGGCCATCCGGAAGGCCAAACGAGATTATACCCTCACCGTAAAAATTGACTCCGCCCAGTTTACCGGATTCAGTTCCCTGGCGTTCTCCGGCATCTCAGTAGTTCCCGACGACCGGGACAGTCTGGCGCGTATTCAGCGAGCCGAAGTCAGTGTTCGCTTCTGGCCATTGTTGCTGGGTAACGTAGCGCTCTCGGGTTTGACGGTCAACAATGGCCTGGTGCAGATCGTCAAACGCGACTCACTGACGAACATCGATTTCCTGCTCCGCAAACGGGACTCGACCAGTACGAAACGGAAACGCCGGACGGATCTCTCGGACGTGGCCGAAAACCTGATCGACAACATTCTGTCCAAGATTCCGGACGATCTTAACGTACAGAACCTGGAGTTCCGGGGCATGGACAACCAGGATACCATCAGTCTGCTTACCCAGACAGCCACCATCGACGACGAAGCTGTCAACTCGACTATCCTGCTGAATGGCCGGCAGGCCATCTGGCACATAACGGGTACTGCCGACCCCGCTGATCGGGAGTATGACCTAGCCCTCTACGCTGAAGGGCCGAACGGTCGACCCAAACCATTGGAACTGCCTTACATTCAGAAGAAATTTAACCTGAAACTCCAGGCTGATACGGTACGGGCCGAACTACGCGACGTTGATCGGGCGCGAGGTGAATTCCGTCTGGAAGGGGCCGGATCGGTACGTAATCTGCGTATTAACCATCCGGCTATTGCCCGTACCGATGTGCTGGTACCTCAGGCGTCCATGAATGCCAACCTGTTTGTGGGCGAAAACTATGTGGGTGTAGATAGTTCGTCGACGCTGACACTGGGTCAGGTGAGTGCGCGGCCGTTCGTGAAATACACCCTGTCGCCAAACAAGATTTACGAGCTGCAACTGCATACCGATCCGCTGGATGCCCAAGCGTTGTTCAACTCATTCCCGCAGGGGCTATTCGAGTCGCTGGAAGGCATGCAGGTAACCGGCAAACTGAAATACGACCTGGCTTTCCAGCTCGACGCATCGCTGCCCGATTCGGTGAAATTTGACTCCGGTCTAACGTCCGATGGGTTCAAAATTCTGCGCATGGGCGCTACGGATTTTAGTTCGATTAATCGCCCATTCGTCTATACACCTTATGAGAAGGGAAAACCCGTCCGGCCGATCATCGTCGGCCCCGAGAACCCGGACTATACACCCCTGAATGAAATTTCACCCGACTTACGGAACGCCCTGCTGACCTCGGAAGATTATAATTTCTTCACCCACAACGGTTTCAATGAGAAGGCGTTTCGGGTGTCGATTGCGACCAACTTCAAGGAAAAATCCTTTAAGCGGGGGGCCAGTACGATTTCGATGCAGTTGGTAAAAAACGCCTTTCTGAGCCGCAACAAAACCTTGTCCCGCAAAGTCGAGGAAATCCTGATCGTGTGGTTGATCGAGAATCAGCACATCGTTCCGAAAGAGCGGATGTATGAGGTGTACCTCAACATCATCGAGTGGGGCAAAAACATCTACGGTATTGGTGAAGCGGCCCGTTACTATTTCGCCAAGCGGCCCGCCGACCTCAATCTGGGCGAGAGTATCTTCCTGGCCTTTGTGGTTCCTCGTCCGAAAGCGGCTCTGAACTGGTTCGTACCCGACGGTCATCTGCAGACACGGAACGTACGAGGCTATTTCCGGCTCATCGGCCGGATTATGGCCCGGCGCGGGTTGACGGTCCCCGACTCTGGTGCCTATGGATTCTACGGCGTTCAGCTTCGCGAAGGTTTACGCCGTCAGGTGGCGCCGGTCGATACGTTGTTCCAGGGCGACAGCCTGCAGGTCGATCCTATAGACGACGTGGATGAAAATACGTTCGGTGGTTTCTTCCGGCGGTTGTTCAAACGCTCGGAAACCCCACAGGCGGCCCCCGCCGGTCAGCCAGGCGCTCAAGCCGATGCGCCAGCTACTGAAGCTGCTCCGGCCGATACAGTAAAAAGCCGGAAGCAGCTCCGACAGGAACGGCGGGAGCGCAAACGTCAGGAAAAGGAAGCCGAACGACTACGAAGCCAGAGTGACGGGTAGTATCCGTGACATATTAAGCCTAAAAATCGGGTTGCATCCTGTTTGAAACAGATAGATGCGGCCCGATTTTCGTTTAAGCCCAAATAAATTCTTTATTTCGTACGAGATACAACCTGAAATCAACGATTCGTACGTCATGAAGCAAATTTATTGTAGCCTTTTATTCCTTTTATCAATAGTTGTCAACGCTCAGATTCCTGACTCGACCTGGTTTAGGAGCAACTACACCAAGCAGGAGCAGTACATCACAATGCGGGACGGCACCCGCCTGTTCACCTCCATTTACCTGCCTAACGACAAGTCAGAAAAGCATCCTATTCTGATCAGTCGGACGCCCTACTCCTGCGCCCCCTACGGCGAAAAAGCGTACCGGCCATTCTACAGTAACCACTACAAAGAGTACCTGAAAGAAGGGTACATCATGGTTGTACAGGACGTGCGGGGCCGCTGGATGAGTGAGGGCGTCTTTGAAGACGTGCGCCCCTACAAAACCGGCAAAAAAGGTAAAACGGACTACGATGAAGCCAGTGATACGTTTGACACCATCGACTGGCTGGTAAAAAACCTGCCGAACAACAATCAGAAAGTGGGCGTGTTCGGCATTTCGTACCCCGGCTTCTACTCGACCATGGCCGCACTGAGTAATCACCCAGCCTTGAAGGCCGTGAGTCCGCAGGCCCCCGTCACGGACTGGTTCCTGGGCGACGATTTTCACCACAACGGCGCGTTTATGGAAATGGACGCGTTCAACTTTTATCTCCGCCGGGGCTTCGGCTTTCCGCACCCGAAGCCTACATCGGTTGGCCCAAAAGGCTTCAGCGTACCCACGAAAGACAGTTACGAGTTTTTCCTGCGCAGTGGCCCTCTACCAAACCTGACCAGGTTTGCGGGCGACAGTGTCCGGTTCTGGAACGATATGATGCAACACCCCAACTACGACGATTGGTGGCAGGCACGTAACGTCCGTAACTTCGTCGGGGCTATTTCACCAAATATTGCTACGCTGGTAGTGGGCGGTACCTTCGACGCCGAAGACTGCTTTGGTGCCTGGACGACGTATCAGGCCATCGAGAAAAAGGCGAAGAACAACAACCGCATCATCATGGGCCCCTGGTTTCACGGGCAGTGGGCCGGGCGCGGCAGTGATGGCTCATCACTGGGGAATGTACAGTTTGGCAGTCCCACCAGTGAGTATTACGCCCAGAAGTTCGAAGTACCTTTCTTTAACTACCACCTGAAAGGCAAAGGCAATGTCGACAACATTAAGGAAGCCACCGTCTTTTTCACCGGCGAAAATAACTGGAAGCAATTTGAGCAGTGGCCCCCGGCTGCCAGTGCCGAACAGTCGATGTATATGCAGCCACAAGGCGGATTGAGCTTTAAACAGCCAAGCGTAGCAAACGCCCACAGTGAATACGTCAGTGATCCGGCGAAACCCGTTCCCTACGCGGAAGGTATCAAAGCGGCCCGCACCCGCGAGTACATGACCGACGACCAGCGGTTTGCGTCTACCCGACCTGACGTCCTGACGTTCCAGACTGAAATTCTGAGCGAAGATCTGACCCTGGCTGGCCCGCTCGTGGCTGACCTGATGGTGAGCATGACAGGTACCGACGCCGATTTCATCGTTAAGCTGATTGATGTTTTCCCGGACGATTTTCAATACAGCCCAACCGATACGTACATCGTGAACGGTTACGAGATGCTGATTCGGGGCGAGGTGTTCCGGGGGCGTTTCCGCAACAGTTTCGAAAAGCCGGAACCGTTCGTTCCCAATCAGGTAACGCAGGTAAAATACACCCTGCCCGATGTAGCGCATACGTTTAAGAAAGGGCACCGGGTTATGGTGCAGGTGCAAAGTACCTGGTTCCCGCTGGTGGATCGCAACCCGCAGAAATACGTGGACATCTACCACGCCAAACCCAGTGATTTCCAGAAATCAACCATTCAGATACACCACAACCCAACAGCCGCCAGCAAGATCATTCTGCCGGTGATTAAATAGCCACCAGAGCGCAGTTTTACCGGACTGTCATCGGGCGGGTTTGCCAACAATCCGCCCGATGGTACCCCTACGGAGCCTCGGACAGGTTTCATACCCCAAACCCCGGGGCTTCTAACCCCGGATCGTTTACATTTTTAGCGATTTCTGGACTGTCTGACTGACGAAGCCCGGATAACCAGTTCCGCACCCAGAACGAGCGGGTTCATCATCTGTCTACCGGAAACGTCGTTCAGCAGGTTAATAAGGCTGCGCATGGCCACCTCCCCCATTGTCTCGCCGTCATAATGGACGGTGGTGAGGGACGGCTCGATAACCTGGGCTACCGGATCGTCGTTAAAACCGACTACGGCCACATCGTGCGGAACAGAAACGCCTGCCTGTTTGAGTGCCGTGATGCAGCCGGTAGCACAGAAATCATTCGCCACAAAAATACCATCGGGCGGTTGAGCCATTGACAATAATCGTCGAACCGCCTGAACGCCAGCCTCAAAGCTCAGATCAGACTCAATAATCAACGCATCGTCAGCGGGCAGGTTCGCTTCGAAAAGCGCCCGCTGATAACCCAGCAGGCGATCCTGATAGACGTTTCGGCGTACCGGACCCGTGACGTGAGCAATGCGGGTGCATCCCTGCTCGATCAGGTGTTGGGTGGCCTGATACCCCGCCCGATTGTTGTCGATGACAACGCTGGTGCATTGCGGATGAGGCATGGCCCGGTCGAAAAAAAGCACCGGTATTCCCTTACGCACAAACGGTTCGAACGACTCCGTTGAATTCGTTTCGTAAGATGTCGACACCAGCAGCCCGTCAACCCGACTATCGAACAAGGTTTTTACGTTCGCAATCTCTTTGTGGGCAGACTCCAGTGATTGGGTGATGATCAGGTTGTAGGCCACTTCGTTCGCTACTTTTTCCATGCCAGACAGTACTCTCGACATAAAGTTGCTGTTGAGCCGCGGCACGATTACGCCCAGGATCGACGTCTTCTGACGGCGCAGATTACTGGCTAACCGATTAAACCGATAGCCCATCTGCTCGGCCGTTGCACTGATCAGTTCTTTGGTATCAGGCCGGATGGCGGGGTGATCATTCAGCGCCCGACTAACCGTAGCGGGGGAGTACTGTAAGCGTTTCGCTATGTCGTAAATGGTTATTTCCTTGTGCATATTCCCCGTTTACGGTCTATTGTAGTAAGGAAGCAGGCCGTCCGTTCCATTTGATGGTTAGTCCAGCGTTATAACCACGCTGGTAAGACGTATCACAACAATAGACATAAATCCGATACAGGCGGCAAAATCGGTCATCTTCGGCCATACAATCACGACGAGGAGAGTCGCCGTATGATTCTGTTTTTACACGCTTACAGTTATTTTTTGCAATCGATTGCATTTTTACATTTACTTAAAAATATTTGTACAATAATAGTATCTGAATTGATTTAAGCGGGAAGAGTCGATGGCGTACTGTTATGTTACGTCCTGGACATAAAGCTTGTTGGTGAAGGCTAATCATTCATAGTTCAGTGACTGCGTCGGTAACTAGCAGGTCAGCTTAATCGGAGCAGCGCGGCTGGATTGTTATCGCTAACAAGCCAGCCGTTATCAGAGATCAATGTCGTTTGTCGAATGAAACAGTTGCTGCTTGTTTTCCTGCTCTCTACGTTGTCGTTTCAAAGCTTTGCCGTTGCTCCTAACCACTACGTATCCACGCAGCCGGGAAAGGGCCGGTTTCCGCTCACGATAAAGGGGCAGGTAGCGTTCATGGTGACCGGTCATGACGAATATGCCGGCGTACGTCGGGCTATGAAAAGCCTGGAGACCGACATTATCCGGGTAACGGGAGCGAAACCAGCGCTATCGCCCGATCAGAAAAGCCCCAAAGAACTGATTCTGATCGGCACGCTCGGCAAAAATCCGCTGATCGACAAGCTGGTCAGCGATAAGAAAATTGATCTTTCCAGTCTGTCCGGTAAGTGGGAAACGTACGTGACGCAGGTGGTCGACAAACCCATGCCAGGCGTCGACCGGGCGCTGGTCATTGTGGGCAGCGACAAACGGGGTACCATCTACGGGCTGTACGACCTATCGGCGCAGATCGGCGTATCGCCCTGGCATTGGTGGGCCGACGTACCGGTACAACCGCAGAAGGCGCTGTACGTGTTGCCGGGTAAGCATACGGCGGGTACGCCGGCGGTGAAGTACCGGGGCATTTTCATCAACGACGAAGCTCCGGCTCTTTCGGGCTGGACGAAAGCCAAATTCGGTGGGTTCAACCACCAGTTCTACGAACACGTATTCGAGCTGATTCTGCGTATGAAAGGCAACTACCTGTGGCCTGCCATGTGGGGAAACGCTTTCTACGACGACGATCCGCAGAACCCTAAACTGGCCGACGAATACGGTGTCGTGATCGGCACCTCGCACCACGAGCCGCTGATGCGGGCGCACGACGAATGGCGTCG
This sequence comes from Spirosoma sp. KUDC1026, assembly GCF_013375035.1. Taxonomy (NCBI): domain Bacteria; kingdom Pseudomonadati; phylum Bacteroidota; class Cytophagia; order Cytophagales; family Cytophagaceae; genus Spirosoma; species Spirosoma sp. KUDC1026. The sequence continues at coordinate 3,952,474 of NZ_CP056032.1, forward strand.
GTACGGCAAGGGACCGTGGAATTACCAGACCAACGATTCGACGCTGCGGGCCTTCTGGCGCAAAAGCGTCGAGCGGATGGGTACTAACGAAAGTGTGCTGAGCGTCGGGATGCGGGGCGACGGCGACGAACCCATGAGCCGCGAAACCGCTACCGCCCTGCTCGAAAAAATCGTCGCCGACCAGCGCGCCATCATCAGCGACGTAACGGGCAAACCGGCATCCGAAACACCCCAGTCATGGGCACTTTACAAGGAAGTGCAGGACTACTACGACAAAGGCATGCGCGTTCCCGACGACGTGACGCTGCTGCTCTGCGACGACAACTGGGGCAATCTTCGCAAGCTTCCGGCTATTGGGACGCCGAAGCGCAAAGGCGGATACGGCATCTATTACCATTACGACTATGTTGGCGGGCCCCGCAACTACAAGTGGATCAACACCAACACCATTGCCCGGACGCGGGAACAGATGCATCTGGCCTACGAACACGGCGTCGATCAGCTCTGGATTGTGAACGTGGGCGACATTAAACCGATGGAATTTCCCATCGAGTTTTTTCTCGACTACGCCTGGAATCCCAATGCCTGGCCCGCCGACAAACTGACGGACTATACCCGCATCTGGGCTGAAAAGCAGTTCGGGCCGAAACATGCCGACCCCATCGCCCATATCCTGACGACCTATACGCAGTACAACGCCCGACGCAAACCCGAACTGCTTAGCCCGGATACGTACAGCCTGACCCACTACCGCGAAGCCGAGCGCGTTGTGGCTGACTATAATCAACTGCTGGCGGAAGCCGAACGCATCGGCAAAGACTTACCTAAATCGTATCAGGACGCTTATTTTCAACTGGTACTGCACCCCGTCAAAGCCAGCGCGACGCTGAACGAGCTATACGTAACGGCGGGGCGAAACCGACTATATGCCAAACAGGGCCGGGCTACGACGAACAGCCTTGCCGACCGGGTGAAAACGCTGTTTGAGCGGGATGCGCAGATTACGCGCTTCTACAACGACACGCTGGCCGGTGGGAAATGGACGCACATCATGGATCAGACCCACATCGGCTACACCTACTGGCAACAGCCCAACCAGAACAGCATGCCGAAAGTCGAAACGATCAGCGTACCGACGGCGGCCGATATGGGCGTTGCCATTGAAGGCAGCGACGACTGGTTTCCCGGTAGCGCGAGCGGTGGGCTGACGTTACCGACGTTTGATAAATACAACCAGCAGACGTACTACATTGACCTCTTCAACCGGGGGCAAACGCCCTTTGCGTTTCAGGCCAGCGCCGGTGCTCCGTGGCTTACGTTGTCGACGACCGGCGGAACCGTCGGGCAGGAGACGCGGCTGCTTGTCGGCGTCAACTGGAAACAGGTACCCGCCGGCACGCAGCAGGTACCGATTACGCTGACCGGCCCCAACGGGCAACGGGTTATTGTGCAGGCGGTTGTCAACAACCCAGCAGCTACCCAGCCCGATACGTCGGCTGGCTTCGTGGAAAGCAACGGCTATGTGTCCATCGACGCCGAACACCCGACGCATACGATTGAAACGGCCACAGCTACCTGGCAGCGACTACCCGACATTGGCCGCACGGCGGGGGGCATGACCATTGCACCGGTTACAGCGTCCGCCTTTGAGCAGCCTGGTGGACACTCACCCCGGCTGGCGTATCAGGTGGTTCTGGCCGACAGCGGTACGGTACAGGTACAAACCTACGTTTCGCCAACGCTGAATTTCAACGACAATAAAGGCCTGCGTTTCGCCATCTCCTTCGACGATGAAGCACCCCAACTGATCAACATGCACGCCAACGAAACCGGGCGGGTCTGGGAGCAGTCGGTTGCCAACAACATTCGCATCCTGACAACGAAGCATCGGTTGACGAAACCCGGTACGCACACGCTGAATTACTGGCTGGTCGATCCGGCGGTTGTCGTGCAGAAATTCGTCATCGACCGGGGTGGCGTCAAACCCAGCTACCTGGGTCCACCCGAAAGCTTCCGGCGCGATGCAGCAAGCACGAGTCATAAGTGAGCCAAGCGTTTTTGCCTGTCGTCGGGATGACAGAAAATAAGAAAGTAAAATCTAACAACAACCGCTACTATACCCATTCATGAACCGACTATTGCTGATTGGCCTGCTGCTCCTGACCCACGTCACGTTTGCCGACGATGGGTACCGGCTCTGGCTTAAATACGACCGACTTACTGACGCTACCGTCCGATCGGGGTACGCCCGTTCGGCTCAATTTATCGCGGTCACCGGCTCGTCGCCCGTCCTGACGGCCGCGACCAGTGAGTTGCAGTTGGGTCTACAGGGGTTGCTAGGAACAGCGGTGCCTGTCATTGCAAGCGCCGGAACCCGGCAGGGCGGCATTATACTGACCGTGGGCGTTTCCGGTGCCGATGCCAACGGGCTGAATGAGGAAGGCTATCGGATCGTAAAGCGGCAGGGAAATATTCTGGTGATGGGCAAAACCGACGTGGGTGTGCTGTACGGTACGTTTGCGCTGCTTCGTCAGTTGCAGACCAGTCAATCGCTCGACAACATCAATCTGGTAAGCAGTCCGAAAGTAAAGCTGCGGATGCTGAACCATTGGGACAATCCAAACGGTACCATTGAGCGGGGCTACGCGGGCGGTTCGCTCTGGAAATGGTCGGAATTGCCCGAAACCATCGACCCACGCTACAAAGACTACGCCCGCGCCAATGCGTCGCTGGGCATCAACGGCACCGTTGTCAACAACGTCAACGCCAGTGCGCGGATGCTGACGGGCGAGTACCTGCAAAAGGTAGCCGCCCTGGCCGGCGTTATGCGACCCTACGGCATCAAGGTGTACCTGTCGGTCTATTTCGCGGCTCCCAAAACGCTGGGCGGCCTCAAAACATCCGACCCCCTCGACCCGGAGGTGCGCAAGTGGTGGGCCGACAAAACGGCGGAGATTCACCGCTACATCCCGGATTTCGGCGGTTTTCTGGTGAAAGCCAACTCGGAAGGTGAACCCGGCCCGCAGGACTACGGCCGCACGCACGTCGACGGGGCTAACATGCTGGCGGCTGCTATGAAGCCGTTTCCGGGCGTGGTGATCTGGCGGGCGTTCGTCTACAAGGCCGACCCGAAAGCCGATCGGTTCAAAGCCGCCTACGAAGAGTTTACCCCGTTTGATGGGCAGTTCGACCCGAAAGTGATTGTGCAGGTCAAGAACGGACCGATCGATTTTCAACCCCGGGAGCCCTTTTCACCCCTGTTCGGGGCCATGCCCAAAACCCCACTGGGTATCGAATTTCAGCTAACACAGGAGTACCTCGGTTTTGCTACGCACCTTGTCTACGAAGCACCTTTGTTCAAAGAATGCTTGGAATCGGACACCTACGCGGCTGGCAAGGGATCGACGGTGGCAAAGGTTGTCGACGGGAGTCTGCACGGCTATTCACAGACGCTGATGGCGGGGGTAGCCAACACGGGTTCCGACCGCAACTGGACGGGCAACCCGCTGGCGCAGGCCAACTGGTACGCCTTTGGCCGGCTCGCCTGGGACCATACGCTGACTTCAGCGGCCATTGCCGACGAGTGGATAAACATGACGCTAACCCATCAGCCACAGGCCGTTTCGCACGTCAGGTCCATGCTGCTCCGCTCGCGGGATATTTACGTGGATTACAACGCCCCCCTCGGCCTGTCGCGCCCCTGGACGGGCGTTCACTTCGCCCCCGAACCCTGGCAGAACAAAAGCCCCCGCCCCGACTGGACAGCCGTCTACTACCACCGCGCCGACTCCATCGGGCTGGGCTTCGACCGGACGGCGACGGGTAGCAACGCGCTGGCGCAGTATCGACCGGAGGTGCGTCGACAGTGGGAAAACGCGAGCACCTGCCCCCTACCCTACCTATTATGGTTTCACCATGTTCCCTGGACCAAACAACTCGCGACGGGTCGCACGCTCTGGGATGAACTCTGTACCCGGTTTTACACCGGTGCCGATTCGGTGCGCTGGCTCCAGCAGGAATGGACACTGGCGAAACCTGCCATCGGCCCGGCGCTGTACACCGACGTAGCGGGTCGGCTGGCAACGCAGCAGCGGGAAGCCATCTGGTGGCGCGACGCCTGGGTGCTGTACCTCCAGGAATTTGCGAAAAAGTCCATTCCTGCCCCGTTCAAGCAACCCGAACAGACGCTGGACGATGTAAAGAAATCTGTTGACATTTACTTACTACGTTAGATGACTACCAACGAACACGCAGCCGACACGGCGCTGCTGACACCCACACCATCCGTTTTTTCGCTGGAAGGCAAACGCGCGCTCATCACCGGTGGGGGCAGCGGCATCGGCTTCGACATCGCCCGGTGCATGACCCTGGCCGGGGCCGACGTCATCGTGACGGGCCGCCGGGAACAACCCCTGATCGACGCGGTCGAGACACTGGGTCCCAAAGCGAATTATATGGTCAACGACGTGACGGTACGCGCCGAACTGGACCAGCTGGTCGACACCATCGAACGTCAGTACGGTCCCATCGACATTCTGGTCAACAACGCGGGCATCAACATGAAAAAGCCCGCGCTGGAGGTCACCGATGAGGAATTCGACCGGGTCGTACACACGAACCTGAACGCCGTTTTTTCGCTGACACGCGCCTGCGCTACCCGCATGGTCGAGCGAAACAGCGGTGTCGTCATTATGATTTCGTCGATGGCGGCTTATTACGGTATCGACCGGGTCGCGGCCTACGGGGCGTCGAAGTCGGCGGTGGAAGGGATGGTCAAAATTCTGGCGTCGGAATGGTCGGGAAAAGGGGTACGGGTGAATGCCATTGCGCCGGGTTTCATCGAAACGGCCATGAGCAAAACGGCGATGGGTGGCGACCCCGACCGCTTCGCCCGCGCCATGCGCCGGACGCCCATGGGTACGTTCGGTCAGCCGCAGGATATCGGCTGGGCGGCCGTTTTCCTGGCGTCGGAAGCGGCCCGGTACATCACCGGTGCGTCGCTCCCCGTTGACGGCGGCAACTCGATTGGTTTTTAGATCATGTTACTATCACATTGACTACTAGCAAAATATGAGTATCTTTTTGTCATCCCGAGCCTGCGAGGGATCTTCTGTAATGGCAAGCCAAATCGCCTGCTACAGAAGATCCCTCGCAGGCTCGGGATGACAAAAAACACACTGACAATCAGTCATCTAAAACAACTTAGTCACCGTCAAAACCCACGCATGAAACGTATTCGCATTTCACTGGCGCTAGCCGCGCTGAGCTGTCTTTCACTATCGGCCTTTGCCCAGACTAATAGCGGCAAAAACCCCATTTCGCAGCCGCTGGTATCGCATATCTACACCGCTGACCCATCAGCCCACGTCTTCAACGGCAAGATCTACATCTACCCGTCGCACGACATCGACGCGAAAGACGTAAAAGAAGATGACGACGGTGGTCACTTTGCCATGCGCGATTACCACGTGCTGTCGATGGATAAAGTCGGCGGTCCCGTAAAAGACAATGGTGTGGCGCTCGACATCAAGGATATTCCGTGGGCGGGTCGGCAACTCTGGGCGCCCGATGCTGCTTACAAAAACGGGACGTATTACCTGTATTTCCCCGTCAAAGACAAGCAGGACGTGTTCCGGCTTGGCGTCGCAACCAGCAAGAGCCCGGTTGGTCCGTTCAAGGCCGAACCGCAACCGATGAAAGGCACCTACAGCATCGACCCCTGCGTTTTCCAGGATACCGATGGCAAAGCATACATCTACTTTGGCGGCATCTGGGGTGGTCAATTGCAGCGCTGGGACAACAATCAGTACGACGCAAAAGGGGCACTGAAGAAGCCCGATGAAGTGGCGTATCTGCCCCGCGTAGCCCGGCTAAGTAACGACATGAAAGAACTGGCCGAGCCGGTAAAAGCCATTCAGTTACTGGACGAAAACGGCAAGCTCTTCACCGAGAAAGACAATGACAAACGCTTTTTCGAAGGGTCCTGGCTGCACAAGTACAAGGGCAAATACTATCTGTCGTACTCGACCGGCGACACGCACAACCTGTGCTACGCGATGGGCGACAGCCCGTACGGACCGTTCACGTACAAAGGTGTGCTGCTGAAGCCGGTATTGGGCTGGACGAACCACCATTCGATCGTTGAGAAAGACGGCAAATGGTACCTGTTTTACCACGACACGCAACTGTCGGGCAAGACGCACCTGCGTAATGTGAAGGTCACCGAACTGACTTACAACCCCGACGGCACGATCAAAACAATCGACGCGTACCAGTAAATTTTGGATATACTTTTTTGTCATCCCGACCGGTCCGCCGGCGCGGGATGACAAAAATATTCACCAGTCTCCCTCTACCTTAACCCTGCCCGACCTACAAGAGACGGGCACCTTTCCTACTCAACTATGCGCTTTCGTTCGTTATTTCTACTGCTGTTGTCGGTAGCGTTCATCGCACCAGAAAAAGGGCTGAAGGATTACTACAAAGACTACTTTCCGATTGGTGTCGCCGTGAATCCGCGCATGGTGCAGCCCGGTCCGGATGCAGAGTTGATCAAGGCGCAGTTCAACAGCATGACACCCGAAAACGCGATGAAGATGGGGCCAATCCACCCCGAAGAGAATCGCTACAACTGGAAAGACGCCGACGCCATCGCTGACTTTGCCAAGCAGAACAACATCAAGCTCCGGGGCCACACACTCTGCTGGCATAACCAGACGCCAGCCTGGCTGTTCGTAGATTCGACCGGCAAAACCGTGAGCCGCGACGTGTTACTGGCCCGGCTGAAACGGCACATCACCGACGTCATGACCCGCTATAAGGGTACGATCTACGCCTGGGACGTGGTCAACGAAGCCGTCCCCGACACGAGCACAGCCATTTATCGGAAGACGCGGTTTCTGGAAATCATCGGCGAAGATTACATCGAGAAAGCGTTTCAGTACGCGCACGAAGCCGACCCTAACGCGCAGTTGTTTTACAATGACTACAACACGGAAAACCCGTCCAAGCGGGAGCGCATTTTTCAACTACTGAAGAAGCTGAAGGCCAAAGGCGTACCCATCAACGGCGTAGGCTTGCAAGCCCACTGGTCGATTTACGAGCCCACGCGGCAGGAGCTGGAAGAATCGATTACGAAGTTCGCCAGCCTGGGGCTGAAGGTGCAATTTACGGAGGTCGATGTGTCTGTGTACCCTAAGGAGCACGAACGACGGGCGCGACGACCAACCGACAAAAGTGAGTTTACACCTGCCATGAACGACAAGCAGGCAGCTCAGTACAAGATGCTGTTCGAGGTGTTCCGCAAGCACCGCAACACGATTACCGGCGTCACGTTCTGGAACCTCACCGACCGCTATTCATGGCTGGACAATTTCCCGGTGCCGGGCCGCAAAGATTACCCGCTTCTGTTCGACCAGAACGGCGCACCCAAAAAAGCCTACGAAGGCGTCGTACGCTTCTAGCGTTTTTTGTTTCGACCTTTTCTGTCATCCCGACGCCAGGAGGGATCTTCTCCGGCCCGCCGGTGCGGTGAGAGCAAGTAAATCGCCTGTTACTGAAGATCCCTCCTACCGTCGGGATGACAAAGAAACTCCCCCATAACCTATCTCCCCCAATGAAACCGTTCGTCTGGATTTGTCTGCTCGTATTTGTTAGCCTGACAACACAGGCCCAGTTGCGCGTACCCAGTCTGATCAGCGACGGTATGGTGTTGCAGCGCGACACGCCCCTCACCATCTGGGGCTGGGCCACTCCTGGCGAAAAAATCGCAATACGCTTCAGTGGAAAAAGCTACAAAACCACGACCGACGCGAGTGGCAAATGGCAGGTTAAGCTATCGCCTATGAAAGCCGGTGGCCCGTTTACGATGGACATCGCCGGCAACACGCAGCTCAGCGTCAAGGACATCCTGATCGGCGATGTCTGGTTCTGCAGCGGGCAAAGCAACATGGTGCACCAGCTAAATATCCACGACGTTACGTACGCCAACGAAATTGCGACGGCCAACTACCCGCAAATCCGGCAGTTCTGGGTACCGACGCTTACCAGCCTGCAAGGACCGCAAAGCGACGTACCCAATGGACAGTGGAAAAAAGCGGTTGGTCAGGACGTCCGTCCGTTTTCGGCGGTGGCTTATTTCTTCGCGAAGAAAATTCATCAGCAGTACAACATACCGGTGGGCATCATCAACGCCAGCGTCGGCGGGACGCCCATCGAAGCCTGGATCAGCGAAAGCGGGCTGAACGAGTTTTCGGCGCTCGAAGCAACAGTGGCCAAAAACAAAGATACCAGCTATGTCAACGGCCTGACGCGTCGGCAATTGGCTATGCCCCGGCCCGCTCCGCCCGTCGATCTGGGCATGACGGGCGCGACGAAGTGGTACGACCAAGCCTACGCACCCAAAGGCTGGCGACCGATCAACGTGCCGGGCTACTGGGAAGATCAGGGTGTGAAAGACCTCAACGGCATTGTCTGGTACCGGCGCGAGGTAGATGTACCGGCAGCTATGGTCGGTAAGCCCGCGACGGTGTTTTTGGGCCGGATCGTCGATGCCGATGAGCTGTACGTAAACGGTAAATCGGTGGGCCGGACCACGTACATGTATCCCCAGCGCCGGTACAAACTACCCACCGACGTGTTGAAAGCCGGGAAGAACGTTTTTGTCGTGCGGGTGACCAACAACGGCGGAAAGGGCGGCTTCGTCCCCGACAAGCCGTACAGCCTGTTTGCCGGTGCCGACACGGTCGATCTGAAAGGTACGTGGCAGTACAAAGTCGGTGTAGCATTTCAGCCTATTCAGGGTGGTGGTTTTGCTGGCGGTATTAGCGCACAAAATCAGCCGACGGCTCTGTATAATGCGATGGTAGCACCCGAAATCAAGTACGCCATCAAAGGATTTTGCTGGTATCAGGGCGAAAGCAACGCCGGAAAGCCGGCCGAATACGCCCAACTACTGCCCGCCCTGATCGATGACTGGCGCAGTAAATGGCAGCAGGGCACGCTGCCCTTCCTGTACGTTCAGTTACCCGGCTTCATGGACTACAGTTACCAGCCGTCGGAAAGTGGCTGGGCCGTTCTCCGCGAATCCCAGCTCAGTTCGCTCTCGGTGCCGAATACGGCGATGGTCGTTGCCATCGACCTGGGCGAGTGGAACGACATCCATCCCGACAATAAAAAAGACGTCGGGGAACGGCTGGCGCTGGCCGCGCTGAAAACAGCTTACGGTGAGAATATCGTCTCGTCGGGACCGCTCTACCAATCGGCCAACGTCAACGGCAACAAAATCACGATCAGCTTTACCAACACCGGCAGTGGCCTGACAACCCGCGACGACGAAGCGCCCGGTGACTTCGCCATTGCCGGTGCCGACAAGAAATTTGTCTGGGCCAACGCCAAAATCGAGGGCAACACCGTCGTTGTGTCGAGCGACGACGTACCGAACCCGCAGTACGTCCGCTACGCCTGGGCTGATAACCCGGTCAACGCCAATCTGATCAACAAAGAAGGGTTACCCGCTTCACCGTTTCGCACGGATAAGTGATAGCTCATCTGCCCAACCCCTAAATCCCCTGAAGGACGGTCGGCCGCTGCCTGACTTTATCCTAGCATGAGAAAAGTCCGGCAGCGGCCGACCGTCCTTCAGGGGATTTAGGGGTTTTTATGACTTTGAAAACTAATTCTAACCCTATGCGCACCTACCAGTTAGCCGCTCTACTTGTTAGCTTACCCGTTTGGGCGATAGCGCAGAAGGTTGCCATTGATAGCAGCCGGTACCCGGCCCTGAAAACCATGACGGCCGCTCAAGATCAGGCAATCATGATGCAGCAACTGGGTATCAAAAAATTACGCCCTGGCCCGAGCGGCAACGAATCAGATCCTAATCATGCCAATTACGACGAGGCAACGGCTAATCCGTGTCCCCAGCTCCCCGATGCGCTGATCACAAAGGGCGGCAAAAAAGTAACTACCTCCGCGCAGTGGTGGCAAGTGCGTCGGCCCGAGTTAATTGAGAGTTTCGAGCAGGAGATGTACGGGCGGCTTCCGAAAACTATTCCTGCCGTAACGTGGTGGGTGAAGGTGACAGACAACGAACTGGTCGGCCGCATTCCGGTGGTGGCGAAGCAACTGATCGGCCACGTCGACAACTCGGCCTACCCGTTGATCGATGTCAACATCAATATGGTGCTGGTCCTGCCACAAAACGTAAAAGGGCCGGTGCCGGTCCTGATGATGTTCGGCTTCCTGCCTCCCGCCTTACCGGCCCCGGCTCAGCCGTCGCCCGCCGATCTGGAAACGATCAACGCGACTTTCAAGGAAATGATGATTCGGCAAAACCCGGAGATGAAAGCCATTTTCGATCGGTATCCGGCCTATGCCCCGATTACGCGACTGCCCGGCCCGAATTTCTTTGCCCCCGCGCCAACCGGCGACTCACCCCCGACGGAGCAACTGCTGGCCGCTGGCTGGGGCTATTGTCTGCTGGAAGCGGGCAGCATTCAGGCCGACAATGGCGCAGGCCTGACGCGAGGCATTATCGGCCTGACGAATAAAGGGCAAGCCCGCAAACCCGACGACTGGGGCGCTTTACGGGCCTGGGCGTGGGGGGCATCCCGCGCGCTCGATTATCTGGAAACCGAACCTCAGATCAACGCTAAACAGGTTGGTATCGAGGGTGTTTCCCGCTACGGCAAAGCGGCACTGGTTACGATGGCGTTCGATCAGCGTTTTGCCGTAGCCTTGATTGGCTCGTCGGGAAAAGGCGGGACGACGTTGCAGCGCCGGGTCTTTGGCGAAGCCGTCGAAAGTCTGGCGGGTAGCGGAGAATATCACTGGATGGCGGGTAACTACCTGAAATACGCAACGGCGGAATCAGCATTTGGCAGCAAGACGGGTTGCGACCTGCCCGTCGATTCGCATGAGCTGCTGGCTCTCTGCGCTCCACGACCTACGTTTGTCAGCTATGGCATACCCGAAAAAGGCGACGCTAAATGGCTCGATCAGCTGGGAAGTTACAAGGCAACCGTAGCCGCCGGACCCGTTTTCACGCTGCTCTGTGCCCGCGACCTGAGCATAAACAGCGCGTACAACGCCAACCAAATGCCCCCCCTACTAACCGGCTTACTGGACGGCCAACTGGCCTGGCGGCAACACGACGGCGGCCATACCGACGCGCCAAATTTTCAGTACTTCATTCCCTGGGCCAGTAAACAGCTCAACTACATCCGAATGCCTAAGTGATTAGCGCATAACCGTTCTTATCGACTGTTGTAATAAACGCAAAGGGGGCGTCTGGAATAATCCCCAGACGCCCCTTTTGTATAGCTGATGCTCAGTTTACGTATTACCCCCACCCCATCAAAGGAGGCTTTTCTGGCAGCAGCTTTAGCCCCCTTTAGGGGGTTGGAGAAGCGTTTTTGTCATTCCGACGCAGGAGGAATCTTCGTTGACAGGCGGTTTTGTTTGCTTTTAACGAAGATTCCTCCTGCGTCGGAATGACAAAAAAGGCGATTTGGCGACCCTAAAATTGCTCCCCAAACAACCCCCTAAAGGGCCTAAAGCTGCTGCCAGAAAAAGCTTCCTTTAGGGGGTTGGGGGTAGTTAGATCACCCTATCACTTACCCAGCGCGACAACCTTATAGAAAGCGGGTTTGGGCTGGTTCTTCCGGTCGAAGAGGAGTGGGTAATTGGTCCGGCCGCGAACAGGCCAGCCATTCAGCCAGCTATCGCCGTCGTTGACGCCCCAGAACGTAACGCGACTGACCTTGTCTTTATGCTTGAGAAACAGCTTGAACAGGGCTTCGTAATCGGCGGCTAGCTGCTGCTGTACGCTGTCGGGTAAGGCATCAGGGTACGGGTTCGACGTGGCGTTGGCCGTCATGCGCTGCCCTACGTCGGCTCCCTGGAAGTTGCGGGGCAGCACCTCGATATCCAGTTCGGTAAACATCACCTTCAGGCCCAGGGCCGCATACTGATTGATGCTTTCTTCGATCTCCGCCAGCGGTACCCGGCCGACATGCCAGTGTCCCTGAATACCTACCCCGTCGATACGCACCCCGGCGTCTTTGATTTTCTTAATGATAGCGATGCAGCCGGCCCGTTTGGCGGGTTGTTCGTTGTTGTAGTCGTTATAATACAGCTCCGTACCGGGCGACGCTTCCTGCGCGAGCCGGAATGCATCGGTGATGTAGTTATCGCCCAGGTATTGCAGAAACACCGACTTCCGCAGCGTCCCGTCTTCGTTGAGCGCTTCATTCACTACATCCCACGAATAGACCTTGCCCTTGTATCGCCCGGCCACGGTTTTGATGTGACTGGTGAAGAACGTACGGAGCGAATCCTGACTGTGAATACCCCGAACGAAACCGGGCAACTGACTGTGCCAGACGAGCGTATGACCGTTGATTTTGATGTTATGCTTCTTTCCGAACTCGACCAGCTTATCGGCCATCTCGAAGGTGTACGTGTCCCAGCCCGGATGCAGCAGCGCCGACTTCATGACGTTCTCGGGCGTCGCCATGTTGAACTGGCTGGTAATGAAGGCCGTCGTTTTCGGGTCGCGCTCCTCAATCTGCGCCACATTTAGGCAGGTACCGATACCAAAATCCTTTTTGAACGCGTCTTTCAGCGACGGAATTTTCTGGGCATATAGGACAGCTGGCAAGACGGTTGCGGTTAACAGCAGAGCCGCCACGCGTTGATTAAATCGTACCATTTGTTGAGTAAAGGGTTTAGCTTGGTTTTACCCCCCGCCCTAAAGGGAGCCCGCTGGCGCAAGAATATTGCTGACGCGCCAGCAGGCTCCCTTTAGGGCGGGGGGTCTTTATGAAAGATGTCTTCTACTGAAATAGCAGCGGGGCGAACATGTACAGGTCGTGCCGCCAGACGGGCCAGCTATGCCCACCCGCGTATTCACTGTACTCGTACTTGATGCCCATATCGTCGAACTTTTTCAGCATGATCTGACCGTTCTGGTGGGCAATATCTTCTTTGCCACCCTGCGAAATCCAGAGGTGTTTCAGGTTGCTGTTGATCGTGCTGGCGTTGTCTTTCATGAACGCGTACTGTGGGTCCGACAGCTTGGGGTTGTTGGCGAACCATCCCGAACTGAACACGCCCAGATTCGAGAACATATTCGTGTTTCGGATACCCGCGTACAACGTCTGCAAACCACCCATCGACAGCCCCGCCAACGCCCGGCTTTTCGCATCAGCGTCGACGCGAAAGTTGCTTTCGACGAAGGGGATAACCGCCCCTTTCAGCTCGTTCTCGAAGGTTTTTAGCACATTTTCGTTAAATCCGGCCAGGCCACCGGAGCTCGGTATGTTCCCATCCATCATCACGATCAGCATCGGTTTGGCTTTTCCGGCGGCAATCAGGTTGTCCAGAATCAAATCCGTCCGGCCCTGCGTCGACCAGCCGCGTTCGTCTTCGCCCCCGCCGTGAAGCAGGTACAGCACCGGGTATTTCTGACTGGCGTTCTGGTCATACCCCGGCGGGGCATACACGTACATCTCGCGCCAGGCGTTGAGCGGTTTCGAATAGTACCGTTTAATACGAATGTCGCCGTGGGGTACGTCGCGCAGGGCGTAGAAGGCTTCGTCGCGGTCGGGAATCTCGATACCGCTCGCCATCCGGCCCATCCCGTAGAAGCTTTCACTGGCGGGATCAGCTACGGGCAGCCCGTCAATCAGGAGCGAATAGTAGTGGAACCCCCGGCTGATGGAATCGGTCGTGACGGTCCAGACCCCAGCGGTATCTTTCACCATATCGTATTTCTTACCCAGATCAACCTGCACTTTTTGGGCACCGGGGGCTTTGGTGCGAAAAACCACCCGGTTGTCGGGCAGAATCTGCGGGTACTTCGCCGACCGGATGTTAGACGACGCGGGTGTACCCAGCACCGTGTACTTGTTCAGCGACGCCACATCGACGGGTTTGAACAGGAACTGCGAAAACATGTACAGCCCGTTTTTCCAGACCTTGAAATCATGTCCGCCCGGCTCCACGTAGTACACGTGCGGTACGTCGTGCTGGTAGAGGTAGTCGTGCGTACGCTTGCTGAACGATATTAATCCGTCGGCATCACCGCACGAAATCCAGAGCAGTTCCAATTGCTTTTTCGCGGCTTCCGGATCGGGTACCAGTTCCTGTGGTGTTTTCGTGTTGGGGGCCGACGAAAAGCCACCCACCCACGCGAACTTGTTCAGATTACCCAGTCCGAAATTGAGCGACTGCCCTCCGCCCATCGACAGGCCCGCGATGGCGCGGTGCTCACGATCTTTCAGGGCCGGATACGTCTTTTCCACGTACGGAATCAGGTCGTTGAGCAGGTCTTTTTCGAAGGTTGCGAACGCTTCGACTTTGTCTTTGTCGAAGATGTTGCCCACCGCCCGGTCGTCTTTGATGGCCCGCCCGTTGGGCATCACCACAATCATCGGTTCTAGCTTATTCTGCGCGTACAGGTTATCCAAAATTACCTGCGGAGTACCTCCTTTGAGCCACTCTTTCTCGTCGCCCCCGATGCCGTGGAGCAGGTACAGCACCGGGTATTTTTTCTTTTTCGTGAAACCCGGCGGGGTATAAATCAGGGCTTTTCGGGTAGTGCCCACCGTTTTCGACGCATACTGTACGCTGTCGAGCCGGCCGTGCGGGATGTCGGCGCGGGCCACGTCGAAACCCGCCGGGGCTTCTTTATCGGTTGGTTGGGCCAAGCCGTTACAGTAGAAACTACTGATAATGGCTGTCAGTAGAAAGAGTCGTTTCATACGTACGTATCGTAATTGGTTTTAGGGTCATTTTTTGAAAATCAGGCCCGCGTACTGTCGCAGCGACCGGCGCCAGGTCTGCCACTCGTGCAGTGTACCCGGCGACTCATAATATACGTGCTTGATACCCGCTTTCTCCAGCGCTTCGTGAAAGCCTTTGACGCCGTTATACATCCGCTCCGGTTCTTTGGTGCCGATGCTCACATACACCACCTTCATCTTTTTGTTGAAGGCGTCAGCATCGGCCCAGGCTCCGTTGTAGAGTTGCCTGATGTCGGCTCCCGGCTGTAAACGACCCGCTCCGCTGAACCCGCCGATGTAGGCAAACTTGTCGAGGTTCGTCATCGTCGTCTGAAACGTTTGAAAACCGCCCATCGACAGCCCGGCCATCGCCCGGTTGTCCCGGTCCGTCAGCGTCCGAAACGACTTGTCGATCATTGGAATCACTTCCTGCACCAGTACGTCGGGGAAGATATTGCTGGCCATACCACCGGTTGCGCTGACGGGTTTGGTGGGGTCGGTGGCGTAACCGCGTTCCATCACCACAATCATGGGCGTTGCTTTGCCTTCGGCAATCAGGTTGTCGAGAATCAAATCCATTTTGCCCTGCGTTGGCCAGCCCGTTTCATCTTCGCCCGAGCCGTGCTGCAGATACAGTACGGGGTAACGCTTCTTCGGGTTTTCGTCGTAGCCGGGGGGCGTGTACACGTTGGCCCGGCGCCAGGCTTTGGTCATGTCGGAGTAGTAATTGACCGACCGCACCTGCCCATGGGGCACGTTCTTAGGCTGATAGTAGTCCATGTCCCTGTCCGGAATATCGATGCCGCTGGCCATCCGGCCCATGCCATAAAAGGTCTGACTCGATGGGTCGCAGGTGGCTACCCCATCGGCAATAAGCGAGTAGTAGTGGAAGCCTTCACCGACCGGCTCCGTAGTGACCGTCCAGAAGCCAGCGGTATCTTTCACCATATCGTACTTTTTCATTAAGTCGATCTGCAGCTTGCGGGCATCCGGCGCTTTCACCCGAAACACGACCCGATTGTCGGGCAGAATCTGCGGATACTTCTGCCCCGGAATATTGGTCGACGCCGGTACGCCAGCCGTCTGGGCCTGGGCTGTCAGCGTCGCGATCCCAACGAGTATTGCGATTAATACGTTCATAATAAAGGGTTTAAGGATTGCGGGGTACGCTATTTTACCTGCGGGGTTATGATCTGATAGTTCCCGCTTAAGTGCATAAGGCCGAACAGGTACATCAGCCCGTCGTAGTACGGATCAAAATAGCCATCCTCAAACGGCTCCAGTTTAGCCCTCCATAACGCATGGACAAAATCGAGGCTGTTCTTCTCTTTGTTGATAAGTGACAGCGTAGCCGATGTGGATACCAGCCCAATGGAGTGCCGTAGTTTTTTCACCGGTCCGGCCTGCAGAATGAATTCAGGGCGGGAACCGTCGAGGTTAAACTGGTCTTCGTAGGTATCCATACCTTTCGACCGGAGGAAATTCTGAAAACGCCGGGCGTAGTCTTCCTGCCAGGCTTTGTCTTTACCGTACCAGACGTAGTCCATCGCGATGTTCATGGGCACTCGCCACGAGTCGTACCGGAACGCCGAGGGCGACCAGCGGGTGTCGTGCGGTTTGCCGCTGAACTCGGTATAGTCGGCGTTAAGGCCTGTTACCGGATGGCAGGCGCGGTGCAGAAACACCCGCGACGTATCGGCGCATTCTTTATAAAACTGCTCATGGCCGTCTTTGGCATACAAGGCCCAAACTTCGTAGAACGCGGGTACGTGATACGAGGGGTCGGTCCAGTTGTACATGCCTCCTTCCGGCACAAACGTAATCTGCTTGTGTTCGGTATTGATGAGGTTGTAGATGTTGCCGGTGCCATCTTTCTTCCACATGGCATCCAGTATTCGGCGGGCTTCGCCGTAATAGTTGATGCCGGTATTATTCCCCCACTTGTTGGCGGCAAACAGCAGGCTGGTGACGTAATACAATTCACCGTCCGACGCCGAGCCTTCCGCGTTCTTTTTCATGGTCTGCGGGTTGATGCTCCAGGCAAAATACGCTTCGCGGGGGCCGCTCTGGTGTTGCAGGTACTTCTTCGACCAGCGCCAGATCCGGTCGAACACGTCTTTCTTATCGAGCTGTACGGCCACCATCATACCATACGACAGCCCTTCGGTGCGGGCGTCTTTGTTTTTAACATCCGATACGTAGGCCATCGTATCGCCCACCTCGAAGTAAACCTTATTCGGCCCCTCGAAAATGTCGTGGTAAGCTTTCGCCACCTTCGCATCGATGTCGGCCTGTTTGTAGCCTGCTTCCCGAAACAGATTTCGATAAACAGGCTGACCAGCCTTTTTGCTTTGCCCGAAAGCCGCAGTCTGACTGCTACAAAACACAGCTAGCATCAGCCACAAACTGACTTTCCCTATTCCGTTAGCTTGTATCGTCTGTACCATGAAACCAGTTGAAAAGCGTATCAAGGGTTGCATTTTCTGTCATGCCAACAAATGGGGAATCTCCGGCTATAGCCAATAAAATTGTCTGGTAGCGAAGATCCCCCCTGCCCGCGCCGGCGGACCGGTCGGCATGACAGGAAAAGTCGTAATTAGTTAAACAGCATCGGAGCCAGTTCGTGCAGGCTACGGCGCCAGGTCTGGAATTCGTGACCGGTGTTTTCTGATACGTACGACACGGCTTTGTACCCGGCGGCTGTCAGATCGGTGGCCGCTTTTTTCACGCCGTCGGGCCGCTCCCGGCTGCCGCAGCTAATGAAAACAAGCTTCGGCTTAGCCTTGCCGTTGAGGTCTTCTGGATTGTAGAGACCACCACTGAGCAGGCCGTAATACCCAAACGTTTCCGGTTTGTTAAGCGTAATCATTTTGGTTTCCATACCGCCCATCGACAGCCCGGCCATGGCGCGGTTGTCGCGGTTGGCGAGGGTGCGAAAATTCGCGTCGACGTACGGAATCAGCTCGTCGGTCAGGACGGTCTGAAACGGGTCGATTTTGAACTCGCGGATCTTGCCGAACTTGACTTCGTTGGTCATGCCGTAGGTCATCACGATGATGAACGGCTTAGTCTTGTTTTCGGCGATCAGGTTGTCCATAATCAGGTTGGCGTGGCCCTGATTACTCCAGGCAGTTTCGTCTTCACCCCAGCCGTGTTGCAGGTACAGTACCGGGTACTTTTTCGATTTGTCTTTCTCGTAGCCCGGTGGGGTGTACACAAACGCCCGGCGCGACGTACCCGTACTTTTCGAGGGGAACAGAATCTGCTGCACGTTGCCATGTGGTACCGCTTTCAGTTCGTAAAATGCCTGATCGTGGGCCGGAATCTCGATACCGCTTTCCCACCGCACGGAGCCGTAATAATTCTGCGCGCCAGGGTCGTTGAACTTGCCGCCGTCGACGGTGACGTTGTAATAGTGAAAGCCCTCGTCCATCGGTCCTTCGGTAGTGCCGGTCCAGAAGCCGTCGGCCCCTTTGGTGAGCTTCGTCCCCCCTCGTCCGCCCAGACCCAGACTGACTTTCACGCTGTCGGCTTTGGGCGCGTTGATGCGGAATCGGGCGTACCCCTGCGAATTGACCTGCGGGTACTCTTGCCCCGGCTGATTCAGCACGGAGGGTTTGAAATCGTCGGCAATGGTTGAGGAATTTGTCTGAGCGAAGCTATTCGCGCTCAGTAAGGCAGCTGCGAACAGCAGCGCGGTTGTTGTACGTGTCATTGGTTTTTATTGGTTAAGGGATAATGATTGTAAGAGTCGGTTGATACCCCCAACCCCCTGAAGGGGACTTAGCACACTGGTGAGTAAAGCCCCCTTTAGGGGGTTGGGGTAAACATTACCTGAACAACTGCGGCAACGTATTCACCAGGTACAGTTTGCAGTTCATCCAGGTGTGCCCACCGGGGACAATAAGCGGTTTGACGACGACCTTCTTCTCGTTGAACATGGCGATGTTCTGTTTCACCGGTTCGTACAGAAAATCGTCTGTGCCGACGCTGATGGTGAAGAGTTTCAATTGCTTGTTCAAGGCATCGGCGTCGGGCGACCAGTTGGCGAAGTTCTTTTTAAACTCGTCGGTGGCGGTATAAGGCGCGTAGGAACAGACGTAGGCAAACTTATCGGGGTTCGTCAGGCCGATGTTCAGCGTCTGCCCCCCACCGACTGAAAAGCCCGCAACCGCCCGGCCTTTACTCTCTTTAATGACCGGGTAATTCGCTTCGACAAACGGAACGATGTCGTTTACCATGTCCTTCGTAAAGTCGGCCATTGGCGCGGGGCGGACGTTGCCGTAGGGCATCACAATCAGCATGGGTTTGGCTTTACCCTGCGCGATCAGGTTGTCAGCAATAAGGTTGGCCCGGCCGACTTTGGTCCAGGTTTCTTCGGTATCGGAGCCGCCGTGAATCAGGTACAACACCGGGTACTTCGTCTTGCCGTTCGGATTGAAACCGGGCGGGGTGTACACCAGCAGTTGGCGCGACGTACCCAGCGTTCCCGACTTGTAGAGCCGGTAGCTGATTTTGCCGTGCGGCACGTTCTGCAACGAATGCACCAGCGGCTTGTCGCCGGGAACATCCACGATGCTGCGCTTGAACCGCTCGTTGGCGAAAATGTAGGTGTTGTTGGGGTCGGCCAGTTCCACGCTGTCCACCCGGAAACTATAGGGGTAAATATCGGGCGTGACGGGCGGCACCGTAACGCTCCAGATGCCCGACGTGTCTTTCGTCAGGGCAACGGGCGCTTTCAGAAATTCGCCGTTCAACGTCACCTTGTTGGCTTTTTTCGAAAAGTAGCGGAACGTAATACTATGGTCGGGATGTACGTCGGGCGAGCTAATGGCTGGGGGGCGCTGGGCCAGTACCGTCATCGACAGACCGAGCAAAGCTGGTAGTAGGAATAGACTGTTTTTCATGGTCGGGGCGGGTTAGCGGAAGAGTAAAGGGGCCGTGTCGGCGACGTATTTTTTAACGTTCATCCACGTATGGCCCCCATCGGTAATCAGGCTTTTGTAAGCCACTTTTTTCGCCTTCAGGTAATCCATAAATTCAGTCGTGCCTTTGTACAGAAAATCGTCGCTTCCCACGCTGACCCACAGCAGCTTTAGTTGCTTGTTGGTCTTGTCGGGATTGCCACCGATCTGGCTGAAACTGCCGTCCATTTCCTGGGGCGACAGGTACGAACTATAGCTGCATACCCAGGCGAATTTGTCCAGATTGCCGAACGCCGTGCGCAGGGTTTGCCCACCCCCGCGCGAGAAACCACCGATGGCGCGGTTTTCTTTGTTGGCGACGGTCCGGTAATTCTTCTCGACATACGGTATGACGTTGCCGGTCAGGTCCTGGCCGAAATCGTTAGCCCGTTTTACGGCATCGGCTCCGTCGCGGACGGTTGGGTCGGCGGGTTTGGCTCCGCCTTTCTGCTCGGCAATCCGGGCCGCAATGTTGCCGTAGGGCATCACGATAATCATCGGTTTGGCTTTTCCGGCAGCAATCAGGTTGTCGAGAATCAGGTTCGTCCGGCCCACCTTGAAGAAGGTTTCTTCGGTGTCGGTGGTCCCGCTGATGAGGTAAAAAACAGGGTACTTCTGACCCGGATTCTTGTCGTAGCCCGGCGGGGTGTACACCACCAGCGAGCCCGTCGTTCCTTCCACTGAGGGATAATATTCGTAGTTTACCGACCCGTGGGGTACGTCCTGCAAGCTATGAATCAGGGGCGTCTCACCGGGGATGTCGACCAGGCTGGCCTTGAAACGTTCGTTCGGAAAAAAATCCTCGTTGGCCGGGTCCATCACCGTCACGCCGTCGACCTGAAAGCTGTACGGATAAATGTCGGGTTTGATGGGTTGCGTCGTCACGCTCCAGATACCCTGCGCGTCTTTGGTCATGGCAAGCGGGGCTTTCTCAAACTGCGCGCTCAGCTTTACGTCGGTAGCCTTCGGAGCGAGGTACCGGAACGTAACGGACTTGTCGGCGTTGACCTGTGGCGACACGACCAGCGGCCCCCTCGGCGGCTGGCCAAACGCGACGCCGGCTAACAACGTCAGGACGGCACTTAGTCGAAATGAGATGGACATGTATTTTAGGGTTTATGTAGTAAGGGCACTTACGGCTGTCACGAAGTCGTCAGCAGGCATATCAAAAAAGAGCTGACACTTTAGAATGACATATGCATCCCGGACGTCACTTGATCCAGTTATTCCGCTTCATCCAGTCGAAGAGTGGGTCGATCCAGCTAGGTTGACGAAAAATAAAACCGTGATCGCCTTTCGGATAGATGTGCATCTCGACGGGGATCTTCTGGTGCCGCAGTTTTTCGAAATACACAATGCTATTGTCGACGTCGACCACCTTATCATCGGCCGCGTGGGTCAGGTACGTCGGGGGCGTGTTGGCCCGTATCTGCAATTCATTAGAGTAAAGCTCGACGCTTTGCTGCGACGGGTTCTTGCCGAGCAGATTATCCCGTGAGCCCCGGTGTGCCAGGCTATCCCGCAGGCTGATTACGGGGTATACCAGCACCTGAAAGTCGGGGCGCAGGCTGGTGTTTTGGGGGTTGTCGATCAGCGCTTTTTCGAAATGCGTTGCTTCGGTCGACGCCAGGTGACCACCCGCCGAAAAGCCCATAATACCGATTTTCCCCGGATCGATACCCCACTGAGCAGCGCCCTCACGCACCCGTTTAATGGCCTGCTGCGCGTCCTGCAACGGTCCGATGGTTTTGTCGACCATACTGGAATCGCTGGGTAGCCGGTACTTGAGTACGAAAGCCGCCACGCCTTTCTGAACCAGCGCTTTCGCCGTACCGATTCCCTCGCCCTGGTACACAACAACGCTGTATCCTCCGCCGGGAATAACGACCACCGCCGTACCAGTGGCAATGGCTTTGTCGGGCAGGTAGACTTCCAGCGTCGGCTTAGTAATGCCCCGGAACACGCCCGGCGACGACTGAACTTCCTTCACCGACGATGGCTTTGCGTTGGGTACGTTACCAGCGTACAAGGGAATGATTTTCTGCGCCTGGGTAGACAACCCGGCCGCAAGCAACAATACTGAAAACAGACAGGTCTTTTCCATAGAAACAGGGCAGCTATTTATCGGCTTTGATGGTGTAGCCCAGCAAGGTCAGCATCTGATTGGCGTACTGTTTCCCCAGCTCCCGATAACCGGCTGCATTGAAATGCAGGTTATCGGCCGAATCCGTGCAACCCGCCGACGAGATGACGTGGGCCGTTGGAATGGTCTGGGGCAGCGTGGCGATAATCTTATTCATGCTCGCGCAGATACCCCCCTGATCAGCGTTGACCGTTTCGCCGGCCAGCAGCGGCACAGAGTTGGGCGGCAGGTTCAGATCGGCCAGGAGGTTGTCGTAGACCTTTTTCACCTTCTTTGTCCACAGCGAATCATTGGTATTCGATTCGCCCTGATGCAGCAGGATGCCTTTAATCACGCCGTCCTGCTGCGCCAGCCGGGCCATTTCCACGAGTCGTCCGTACGGATTCCCGCCATATTCGCCGATGAAATTCTTCATCCAGCCCGGCACCGTTGCCGCGTAAGCCTCGTAATGATCTTTGTCGAACAGTTCGATTTTGCACCCACCCACGGCTACGTCGACTACACCCACCCGTGTGTTTGCCGGCAGGTACGTCAGCAGGGTACGCCCGAAGTAGTCGGCGGGGGTTAGGCCGGTGCGGCAGCGGCACAACGGGGGAATAGCCGTGTACCAGTTTCCTTTCGTCCGGCCGAGGTCGGGGCAGTCGACGGCTTCCAGCACCTGAAACCGGGGATCTACGCCGACCGTATCCTGCGGCTCAAACCGGGCATTCCCTTCCATGTTCGACTGACCCAGGCAGAGATAAACGTGAAAATTCGGGTCCTGCGCAAAGGCATTCAGCCCCAGTAGCAGCAGTCCGGTCATTGCCCATCCCATCACGAATTTGTTTAGTCTGCTTATCCGGGTCATTCGTATTGGATTTAAAGGTTATTTGAGAATCTTATTTATCCCGGCACCGGGCCGAGCGGCCGGCGCCGGGATAAATAAGGCGGTTTTACTACGATCGTCTGGAGTCATTTTCAGCTCTGCCTACACAATCTGAAGCGGAAGTGCTGTGTCGTTTGCCAGGCGATCGGGAATGGTTACATGCAGGCCGTCTGCTTTCCGCGTAAACGCCAGTTTCTGGTTGCTTCCGGCTACTGATACGTTGGTAATGGCTTTTGGATGGTACGCACTATCCGTCGCGAGCGATTTGATGACGACCGTTTCTCCGCTGGGTTTCCCCATCAGGATGGCGTACAAACGGTCTTTCTTTGTCGTAAACCGAACGTCCTCGGCCGTAAATGGCTTGTCTTTCCCTTCGTTGAAACCCTGCGCAACCGGGGCCGCAGCCCCCTCCAGAGCTGGTCCTTCCCCGAAGATTTTCCAGGGGCGCGTATCGTAAATGCAGTCGCTGTATTGCTGCATCCAGTCGGTGATGCCGGCTACTACCTGACGTTCTTTCTCATCGATGGAGCCGTCCCCCCGTACCGGAATGTTCAGCAGTAGATTTCCATTTTTACTAACCACGTCGACCAACGTGTGAACGACAGTTTTCGCGGTTTTGTAGCGATCCTTGTCGTACACATCGCGGTTGTAGTGCCAGTCGCCGATGCAGGTATCCGTTTGCCAGACAAACGGTTCGATTTTGTTGCTGTGGCCGCGTTCCACGTCCCAGACCATGCATTTGCGCTGCGCTTCGTCCAGCACTTTCCCATTCAGCACCGCTTCCAATCGTCCGCCGTGACGCTTCATGTTGTGGTTGTAAAAGTGAGCCGCAATCTGTAGACCGATGTCGTTGATCGGGTGAAAAGGCAGCACCGTGTCGTCAAAATACAACAGGTCGGGATTGTAGTGATTGATCAGGTCGAGAGTACGGTTCAGAAATTTTCGGCAGTAGGCGGCACTCGGCACCGATGCCCCGTTACCCCATTCCCACTGTTTATGGATAGACGACGGTTTTTCGGCACCAACGCTCAGGGGGTGCTGCTGGGCGTACAGCTCCTGCGGATCGAGCCCATCCCACCACTTGCCCTTTCCCTGCTGCCGGGTAACGTTGCCGTCGAAGGCTACGTTATTTTTATCGGTTAGTTGCGACGGTTCCAGCCACGACCAGGTATGCGACGCGTGTACGCTGACCCCAAACGGCAGATCGTTGGCGCGGGCTGCCCGCACCCAGCCACCAATCACGTCCTTCTTTGGCCCTAGCTTCGTTGCGTTCCAGTTCTTTTGGTACTTGCTGTCGTAATTGTCGAAGTTGTCATGGTGGTTGGCCATCGCAAAAAAGTACCGGGCACCGGCTTTTTTGTAGAGCCCCACTAGTTCGTCAGGGTTCCACTTTTCCGCTTTCCACTCATTGATGACATCCTTAAAACCAAACTTCGACGGATGGCCGTATTTTTCGAGGTGATACTTGTACTGGCGGCTCCCCTCCTGATACATACCCCGGGCGTACCAGTCGCCGGCTTCGGGTTGGCACTGTGGTCCCCAGTGCGCCCAGATACCGAACTTGGCATCCCGAAACCAGTCGAGCGTCTTATACTGTGCCAGTGAGTCCCAGGTCGGCTTGAACAGCCCCGTTGTTATAGGCTCATCCGAAATGATGGTTTGATTACGGAAAAGTCTGGTCAGGTCATTTCGGAACCTGATTGCTGGCAGGGCCAGTGCTAATTGTTTAATCGTCTCCCGTCGATTCATGTACTACTGAGTTTAGTTATGTAGTAAACCATTGACTAATGGTTTACTTAGACGAGGTTAACTTATCGCTAATCTGAAAATAATCAAAATCAGCGTACCCGCCCGGCGTTTGCGTGGCGTAGTTGAACAGGCCAAAGCGGTAGCCCATGAAATGCGGAATGGTGTATGGCATTTTGATCGGTTCCCCAATGGCGGTCCACGTTTTGCCGTCGAGGCTATAAAAGAAACGGCCGGTGTCTTTGCGGTCGCGGAAGTCGCATTCAGCTTTCAGGTAAACAACCGATACCGACAGCGGCACCCGCTGCATCTCCACGGCTTTGCCCGACGCAGCACTGACCATCACGATGGCCCGGGTTCCGCCGGTTTGCTTCACCCCCACCAAACCGTATTGCTTCTGCAACAGGCTTAGCCCCGCGAAGTCACCGTCGATTAGCTTCGACACGTCGAGCCGGGTTGAGCCGGTGCATTGAGGGCCGATGGTCCGCTGTGTCAGCGTGTTGCGGGCGGTTACGAAGGACGTATCAGTCCGGCCGGTTTTCAGGCGCAGAAAACCCTTCCGTTCCGAAACGGACCACAGCGCATTATCGGGGTTATGATTCCACTGCCACACAAGTGGCAGCGTCGGGTCGCCCTTTTTGCGGGTAAACTCATCCGACGCGACGATACCGGGAATCAGCCCAGTGCTGGCAGGCAGGTCAAGCGTCTGCGGCACTTTCCCGTCGACACCCAGCACGGGCCAGCCATCTTTCCACGTCACCGGCACCAGGTACGGAATGCGCCCCACACCCCCGAAGTCGCGGAACAGGTACGAAAACCACCGACCGTCGGGCGTATCGATCAGGCCACCCTGCGCCACGCCCAGATCCTGCAAGCCGATCCGGCCTTCCCAGGGACCGGCGAGTTGATCGGCGCGGTGGATCACCACAGTCCGCATGCCGCCCTGTGGCCAGGTGATGTTGAAGAGATAATATTTGCCGTTTACCTTGAGCAGTTGCGACCCTTCGGCGGGCAGCCCCCGGCCCGTACCCGACGGTTCACTGGCATTCTCGATGAGCACCCGCTCGGTACCCGGTTTCACGCCCGACACGTCGGCATTAAGTTCGACAATGCGGAGTTTACCCGCGCCGTAGACCATGTACACCCGGCCGTCGTCGTCAAAAAACAGGCTGTGATCGTGGAAGGAAGGCTTGAACGACACGGCTTTCCACGGGCCTTTCTCGATGTTTTTCGTGGCGTAGATGTGCGTCCGGCCCGTTGTCTGGGCGAAGGTAGTGGCGTAGTAGGTACCGTTGTGAAAACGCAGGCTACTCGCCCACGAACCCCGCCCGTAGGTGCTTTGGCCGTTGGTCAGGTTCATGGCGTCGACGGTGGCCAGCGTGTCGTAGGCGTAACTGACCAGCTTCCAGTTAACCAGATCCGTCGATTTCATAATCGGCAGGCCCGGACTCAAATGCATGGTCGTGCTGCTCATGTAGTAGGTCTTGCCCACCCGGATCATGGCCATGTCCGGCACGTCGGCGAAAATGATCGGGTTGGTCGCTTTCTGCGCCAGGGCCGACGTACCTACCAGCAGCCCTACCCAGAGCAGCATCGTTCGGCAAAAACCGGGTTGTAGTGGGGTCATGTACTTGTGTTGGTTTAGGAAGGTGGGGTTACTCGAAAACGGCCACAAAGCCATCATTACCCGTCAGTTGCACCGGCATGATACCGTTGGCCGGAACGGTCATCGCCCGGACATCGAAGGCAGGATTGTCGCTATCGGACGGAACCGACGTGAACACCCGGCCTTTCCGGTTTTTCAGAAATGACAGATCGACCGATAGTGCCTTGTCGGTTTTTTCGCCGTTGACACCCGCTACGTACCATTTGTTGCCGGTCTTCCGGGCGATGATGAGCTGCTTGCCGGGTTCGCCGTCGATAAACCGCACGTCGTCCCAGCTATTGGGCAACTGCCGGAGAAACTCCTTCACGTCAGCCGGTACGTGCGTCATGCCGTCGGCCGTTTCGGCAAAATGCTGAATCCCCGACAGGAACAGTACCGACGTTGCCAGTTCAAAGGCCGGGGTAGTAGCCCGTTTGATGCGCGGAATTTTGTAGAGGCACATGGGCGTAAAATCCATCGGGTCGAAGGCGTTGCGGATCATGGCGCAGTTGATCATGTGCGCCGGGGCCGCGTTGGCGGTCTGCTGGCTGAACGTAATCATTTCGTAGCCATGCACGGCTTCGGTCGTCATCAGGTTCGGGTACGTACGGGCCAGCCCGCGCGGCAGGGTCGCCCCGTGAAAATTGATTAGAATCTGGTACGCAGCCGCGTCAGTCAGGATGTCTTCGTAGTAGTTGATCATCGACTGACCGTCGCCCCCGAAGAAGTCGATCTTGATGCCTTTGATGCCCATGTCGCGGAGCCGGGCAAACTCCTGCACCCGGCTCTCGTGGGTCAGCAGCTTGTTGCGGGGCGTAAACGGCACCGTGTTCCAGCTCCCGGCCGAGTTGTACCAGAGCAGCATGCCGACGCCCTTCGTTTTGGCGTAATCGGCCAGCACCTTCACCGAATCGTAGCCGATGCTTTTGTCCCAGTTCGCGTCGATCAGGCAGTACTGCCAGTGCATATCAGCAGCATAGTCGACGTATTTTTTCTGCACCGGATAGACGGTTGCCCCGTCTTTTTCGAGCACCCAGCTCCACGACGCTTTACCGGGTTTGATAAATGACGCGTCCATTTTCCGCGCCGGCCGCGCCAGGTCGGTACCCAGCGTCGATTCCATTACCGTTTTCAGATTGCCTACCACCAGAATCCGCCAGGGCGTCTGCCAAGGGAGCGTCGATTCAGGGTTCAGCGCGCCATTCTCGATTTTCTCGGGCGTCTGCGGGAAGTTGATCCGGTACTCGCCCCCCGGCGACTGCTGTTGCAGGGCCGTGCCGCAGTAATGCCGTCCCAGGTCGGCTTCAGTCAGCATTACCCACGTCTGGTTGTGGCGGAACAGGGCCGGATAAATCCAGCCGTTCTTACCGGGCGCGGGCGTACCAACGGGAATATCCATTTTGTAATGGGCCTCGTACGACGGATTCGAATGCTCAAACCCCGACTGGGCTTCCGTTTTTTCCTGCATCCACGCCCGCGTGCCTTCGTTGAAGTGGAAGGTCGTGGCTTCAGCAGTAATCTTTTTGACGTCGGTCGACCGGTCCGGGAACTCGTACCGGAAGGCAAGCCCGTCGTTCGAGACCCGGAACACAATATTCATCCGCTGTCCGCCTGCGGTCTGGGTCTCGACGGTACGCTGGGTGGCCGTGTAGCGGATGTTTTTCTTCTTGGCGTTGACCATCGTGTAGTTGTCCGTGATGGTCGTGGGTGCCGATACGCGCAGCAGTTTCAGCCCTTCGGAAAAATCAGCGTCCTCGCGCACCAGCCCCAGCGCCGACGGCGCCAGCACCGATTCGCCTTTGTAGCTGACGGCATACGTCAGCCGGGCCGGGTCACAGGTGGCGACGATCTGCTTGTCGGGGCTGCTGATGGTGTACGTCGATTGTGCGTACGTTCGTGCCGCCCCGCCGAGCAACAGACCCAGCGCTGCCAGTGCCAGCCAGCTACTCCGCGAGCGGAATTTATTCGGTTTACGATCTTGATAAACAGACTCTTTCATAGCGTTCAGGAATAATTACGCCCACTTATGGCGGGGCAGAAAGCCGTTACTCAAGCGGCCCGATGAGTTCGATAAACGTACCGTCAGGGTCCTGCACCAGTACGAAATGCGCCTTGTCGTTGAGGGGTATCGGCGTGCTGCCCCGGAACGATACGTTCATCTTCGTCAGCCGGTCGATGATCGGTTTGAGTGCCTTCACGTTGATGGTGATGTACTGCATGCCGGTGTCGTCCTGAATGAATTTCGGTCTGGGGTGGCCCGCTTTTTTGCCGAAGCTCATCAGCTTCCAGTCGGTAGCGTCGGGACTGTTTTCCAGTTTCAGGATAGTCACCTGCGTCGGGGTTCCATTGGCCAGCCCCGACCGTTTCGAAAACTCGTCGTTGATGGTGAAAGTCCCGGTTTTAACCATGCCAATGCCGTTGACATAGAAATCGAGCGATTTGTCAATGTCAGCCACGACCACGCCGACACCGATCACTTTACTGGTAAAATTGGACTGGGATACGCCGAAGTGGCTTAGCAGTAAGCTAAACAGTAGGGCGAAAACGGTTTTCATATGGGAGTAATTTATAAGCTTACCTGCTCAGGTTAAGAGACTCTTCAAACGTGTGCTTCAATTTATCCTGTCACTCCGTTTCTGTCATCCCGACGTCAGGAGGGATCTTCGGGCGTAGCAATCAAAACCCCTACTACCGAAGATCCCTCCTGACGTCGGGATGACAGAAAGGCAACTGTTAATCAAATCCTCTACGACTCCTTTTTCACTAACCGGACGAAATACACCGGACCGGCAGCACTCTGTGGCAGGGCCTGAAACTTCACCCGGACAGCCTTCTTCCCTTGTACCATCGACGCCGGGATGGGGTACGTTATGTCCTTAAACGCCGACTGATTCCAGCGCCCCGTATTGTCTTCCGTCACGAGTTTCTGGTCATCGATGTAGATGTCGAATTTGTGGTTGCCCCACTCCGCTCCCCAGTACCGAACCATCAGACTTAGATCCGTAGCGTCCTCGGTCGCCAGGTTATAGCTGAAATAGCCGCCGTTACTCGCGTCGCGCCAGAACGCATCCTGCGATGACCCTTTCCGCGACTTCTCACTTTGCATGGCATGGTCAACTTCGGGTTGCTGCTCACCGGGGGCAACCGCGTCAACGGTGCGTTTTTGCAGCGCCAGCTTTTCGCGTTCAATACCAGCGATGGAGTCGAGATACGTCCGGTAATTGGCGTTGCTCAGGGCCATCCAGTACATCATGTAGCGGGCGTCGTGGATACGGTAAAACGGCTCCAGCACCAGATTCGACGCGTTGACCAATCGCTGTTTCGGCAGCGTGTACGTCAGCGACTTCCCAGCTACCGGCACCAGTTCATTAGTGATAGCTGACGAATTATCGGCAACGAGAATCGGGGCTTTGTCGACGGGCAATCGTTCGCCACCGGCGATGTGCCCCCAGCGGCTATCGTCGGCCAGCAGCCCCTTCATGTTCTCGGTTCCGGTTTTGGCACCCAGCAGAATCGGGCCGTGCAGAATCGCGACGTAATTGGGTACGTTGGGCATCTGTTCCAGCGTGTTATGCATTGGTAAGGAAACCGTTAGCACATCGCCTTTTTTCCAGCTTCGTTTCACCGCAACGTATGATCCCGGCTGCGCTGAGTAAGCCACATTCTTCCCGTTGACGGCCAGTTTCAGCGCCCCGGCCTTAACCCACGACGGATATCGAATCAACATTGGAAACGTACCAGTCCCCTCGGTGATAGTCAGTTTGGTCTGCTCTTCATCCGGGAAACGGGTCGTCTGCCGCAGTTTGATTTTCTTGTCGCGCCAGTTCAGCTCCGACGCCACGAACAGGTTCACAAACAGTGAGTCGTGCTGATGGGTGTAGATGAACTGCCCGTACTTGCCGTGATTTTCCATACCGCTTCCCACGCAGCACCACATGGCTTCGTCAGGCGTCGAATAGACCCGGTAATGGCGCGGCCGAGCCGGCGTGAAGTAGACGTACCCCCCGTTATCGGGGTGCTGCGTCGACAGGATGTGGTTGAACAGCGCGCGTTCGTAAAAGTCGACGTACCGGGCGTCCGGCTTCGCGCGAAAAACGTCCTCCGTCAGTTTCAGCATGTTATACGTATTGCACGACTCCGGCCCCTCTACGTCGCTGACGAAATCGGTACTGGCCGCTTTGCTGGGAAAAAACTCGCGCCGACTGTTGCCCCCCAACGCCAGACTTCGGCGCTGCGTAACGGTCTCCCAGAAAAACGTACCCGCTTTGGTGTACTGATCATCGTGCGCCAGCTCACCAATGCGGTGAAACCCAATGGCTTTGGGTACCTGCGTGTTGGCGTGCTTATTATCCAGATTGTCTTTACCGACGGCCATCGGATCGAGGAGTTGGTGGTGCGAAAACCGTCGGGCCGCCGTCAGGTACTTCTCGTTACCGGTCATCTGATAGGCGTCGGCAAACATCTCGTTCATACCGCCGTGTTCTGTGTTCAGCATCGACTCCATTTGCGCATCCGACAGAGCCGACGTGATGTTGATTCCCCAGTCGCAGAAGTTCAGAAATATCGCTTTCGCGGTTTCGTCGCCGGTGTAGAGCCAGGCGTCGCGCAGGCCGCTGTACAGTTTATGGACGTTGTACCACGGCACCCAGGCGTCGTGGTACGCCTTAAAATCGCCCGTTTTGAACGTCGACCAGACGGTTTTGCTATCGGGAACGCCCCCCACGTAGCCCACGCCCCAGCCCGGATTGTTTTTCGCGCTAGCTTCCTGACAGGCCTTTAACTCCGCCAGCATATAGGCCATACGCTTTTGGCAATCGGCGTTACCCGTAGCCGCGTTCATCGCCAGCGCCGACAGGTAATGGCCACCGACGTGCCCATCCAGCCCCGCCCAGTTTTTGTAGTCGGCGGCTTTCGACGGCAGTCCGGCTTCCTTGCGAAACGGAGCCAGCAGCCGATCAACGTCGTATTTGAGCAGCGTTTGCACGTTCAGGTCCTGAGCATGCTTGAACGGCCCGTCGAGCAGCGTTACGTCGCGCAGCGGAAACTCATTGGTATACAGCTGACTCTGCGCATTCGTGTCATAAGCACACAAACTAAGACAGGCACAGATCAGCCCAACAAAAGAGCGGGTCATCGTTGATTGCGTATTAGTTATTTACTGAAGAGCACTTTTTGTCATCCCGACGCAGGAGGGATCTTCGCTAGAAGCAAGAGAGGCCGCCTGTTAGCGAACCGGGCCGCCGGAGCGGATCCCTCCTGCGTCGGGATGACAAAAAACCACGGAGACAAAAACAATCCCCTACTTATACATCGGGTCGTTGCCGCTGTACCGCAGATAGTTAAAAGACGCGCTGTTGTCTGAGTTACTTCCCGACGAGGTCGCGTACATCCCGAATACGCAACCGATGAAGCCCCCCGCCACCTGTGTACTCAGAAATTTCCCGTCGATCCTGTCTTTCAGTAGCTTCCAGTCGTTCGGTTTGTCGGCCACGTAGAAATCGTAGGCATCACCTTTGGCGTCGATACGGAGCATCACCTTCTTCGCGTCGGCGGCAACGGGCGTCTGGGCGAGCAGCTCCAGGTTTTTGTCGTTGGTGCTCTTGAAGAGCTGCACCACGGGCTTACCCTGATCGGTCGATTTGGCCAGGAAATAGAAGTGTTTCTCGTCCTGAAAAATCACCAGCCCCGCTTTTTCGTCGGCCGATTTAGCCGTGAAATCCAGCGCGGTTTCGGCGGAACAGTTCAGGTGCTGCTGCCGCTTGCCGATGAAGGCCGGGTTACCCGCTTCCGAAATGGTTTCCGGCTTGAGTTTCATCGTCAGCCCATTGGCTTTGCTGAAGCTGAACGACTTGTCGTCGCGGGTACGCAGGAACAGCAGGGCCGGATCGAGCGTCTTATCGAAGTTAATCGTGTAAGCGAAGTTGCCGTTCTGGGGACGGGCGTCTTTCTGCTTTACCTCCTTGAAGTTGCCGACGTAGCTATAGGCAATGGGTTTCTCGCCATGTTCGATCATGGGCCAGTCATTGGTCCAGGTTAGGGGAGCGATAAACGTTTCGCGACCGGTGTTGTAGTAGTTGCCCTCGTACGGCCGAACCGCTAGAAAAATCGAATACCACTTACCATCTGGTCCCTCCACAAACTGCGCGTGCCCCGCCGACGTGATTGGATCTTTGCGGTCGGCGGGTAATCCCCGCTGCGTCAAAATTGGGTTCCCCTCGTAGGGTACGTACGGGCCCCAGACGTCTTTGCTCCGCAGCACGACCTCCGAGTGGTTGACCGACGTACCGCCCTCAGCCGCGTAGAGGTAATACCAGTTGTTCCGCTTCATGATGTGCGGACCCTCGATCCAGACGGGTTTCTTGCTCAGATCGACCCCGCCGTTGACGAGTTGTTTTTCCTCGCCTAAAACCTTCAGGTTTTTAGCGTCGAACTCGTACATCCGAATCGTCCGATGGCCTGGATAGAGCGGCTTACGGTCGGGGGCGTCGCTATTGTAGAGGATGTACGCCTTGTCGGTCGACTCGTCGAAATACAACGACGGGTCAATACCCTTTACCTCCGGCAACTTCACCGGATTACTCCACGGTCCCGCCGGATTCTTTGCCGTTACCACGAAGTTACCATCATGGTCGATGTCGGTGCAGGTGATGTAGAAGGTGCCTTTCGAATAACTGATACCCGGCGCAAACAGACCCCGCGTCATGCGTTCGCCCATAAAGTCCATCTGCTCGGGCCGGTCGATGACATTACCAATCTGCTTCCAGTTTTTGAGGTCTTTGCTGTGCAGCACCGGGATGCCGGGGAAGTACGAAAAGGTGGAATTGATGAGGTAATAGTCGCTGCCCACCTTCACGATGCTGGGATCGGGATAAAACCCCGTCATAATGGGGTTGACTAGCGTCGTTGTCTGCGCCAGCGATACCTGGCTCATGCCGGCGAGCAGTGCCGCACAGAATGCCGTAATAATGCGTTTTTTCATAAGGGTTTGGTCAGGTTTGTATGCGTTTTTGGGTCAGTTTTTTTGTCATCCCGACGTTAGGAGGGATCTTCGGCAGGAACGATTAAAACTGCCTATACCCGAAGATCCCTCCTAACGTCGGGATGACAAAAAACGTTGGTGATAAGTCATGAATGACAGAAAAGCTATTCCAGAATATCTTCATTCAAAAAGCGCCATTCGGGGTTAATAGACTGAATCAATTCTATTTTCTTCTCTCTCCGCCACCCTTTAATCTCTTTCTCCCGGTCGATTGCATTCCGAACGTATTGGTGGTGTTCCCAGTAGACGAGCCGATGGCAATAGAATTTACCCGCAAACTTTCCTGCCTGTCCCCGCGACTCGTAATGCTCCTGTAATCGCCTGACCAGGTCGTTGGTCATACCCGTATACAGCACCGTTTTTTCCGGGTTCGTGACGATGTAGACGTAGAAAGCATACCGATTCATTTCCTGCTGTTCTGGTGCTTCTTTATTTTCGTTCTTTTATCATTAAATTCTCCTTTTTTGTCATCCCGACCGGTCCGCCGGTGAGGCAGGAGGGATCTTCGGCAGTAGTAAGACAAACCGCCTGCTAATGAAGATCCCTCCTGCCGCACCGGCGGACCGGTCGGGATGACAAAAAACGCTCTCATTACAACGCAACCAGCGTGTAGGTCTTGCCACGTTGTGTGGGTATGTCGTAGAGCCAGGTTGGTTTCAGGGGCGGGGTGGCCGGGGCCGGATCAGTCAGCGTCGCAACAATGGGCTTGGGCGTTTCCTCCGTCTGATAGAACTCGTTTGGGTTTGGCCCCGATGCCGTTGCCAGCGTCCCTTTGCTCCCTTTCAATTCGTTCGGCGTGCGAATGCGCAGGTTGCCGCCCAGGTTCGACCGAATTTCAATCTTCGTCAGCTTACCACCGTCCCATTCCATTCCCACGACCTCGAAGCCGCCCCGCGCCCGTAGGCCACTGATACTGCCCGTCGGCCAGACGTCGGGTAAGGCGGGCAGCAGGTGGAGGGCACCGTCGTTGCTTTGCAGCAGCATTTCGGTAATACCCGACGTGCAGCCGAAGTTACCATCGATCTGAAACGGCGGGTGGGCGTCGAACAGGTTGTTGTACGTGCCGCCCCCTTCCTTGTTGACACCCAGCGGAGTCAGCTGATTCTGAATAAGCGTGTACGCGTGGTTGCCGTCCTGCAATTTGGCCCACCAGTTTACTTTCCAGCCCATACTCCAACCCGTCGATACATCGCCCCGGTGGGTCAGCGTCGTGCGCGAAGCATTGAACAGGTTGGGCGTGCGGTAGGCCGAAATCTGGTTGGACGGGAACAGGCCGTAGAGGTGGGAAATATGTCGGTGTTTGTCGTTCGGATCATCAATATCATCGAGCCACTCCTGCAACTGCCCGTGCTTTCCGATGTGCATGGGTGGTAATTTGGCCCGCATCTGCCGGAGCGAATCGGCAAATGGCTTATCGGTGTTCAGCAGGTCGGCCACGCGGATGGCGGTACTGAATACATCGAATACGATCTGATTATCCATCGTCGTACCGGCATCCAGCGACGAGCCGCCGTGGGCTTGCGGAGCATTTTCGGGCGACGTGCTCGGCGTAACGACCAGCCACTTGTACTTCGGATGCTCGACCAGGAAATCGGCGTAGAACTGAGCCGCTCCTTTCAGAATCGGGTAGGCCGATGTCAGGAACGCCCGGTCGCCGGAGTAGAGATAATGTTCCCACAGATGCTGGCTGAGCCACGCGCCCCCGGCAGTCCACATGCCCCAGAATGCACCGTCGACCGGGCCGTTGATCCGCCAGATATCGGTGTTGTGGTGGGCCATCCAGCCGCGCGCGCCATACATGATCCGCGCCGTCTCCTGCCCCGTCTGCGACAGGTCGCGGATCAGGCTAAACAGCGGCTCGTGCATCTCGGGCAAGCCCGTTTTTTCGGCGGGCCAGTAGTTCATCTGTGTGTTGATGTTGATGGTGTACTTACTATCCCAGGGTGGTCGCATACTCCGGTTCCAGATACCCTGCAGATTAGCCGCCTGTCCATTGGGCTGTGACGACGAAATGAGCAGATAGCGCCCGTACTGGTAATAGAGCGTTACCAGGTTCGGGTCGTTGACCGAGCGGAAGTTTTTTAGTCGTTCATCGGTGGGTAGTTTGGCCGCGTCGGTCGACGTAAGATCGAGACGAACCCGATTGAAATAGCGTTGGTAAGCGGCTACGTGCGGTTTGATTAGCGCATCGTACGACTGGCGAAAGGCCTTGTCAAGCGTGGCCACTACGCGTTCGCTTTCATTACCGCTCAGGTCGTTATAATTGACAAAGTTGGTGGCAATGGCGAGGTAGATAGTAGCGGTCGTGGCCCCGTCGACGACCAGCGTCTGCCCGTTGGCCGATACGGTACCGCTTTTGGTTTTGATACGAGCCAGACTTTTAAATTTCACCTTGCCGGGTACGCCTTCGTGGTCGGCGGTGACACCGGACAGCATCAGCTCGTTGCGATTGGTGGTGTTGATAACAGCGTTGGGGTGCAGGCTGGTAAACGACGTCACGAAGGAGAGCTTACCGGGTTTGTCGGCCGACAGCTGCACAGCCAGTACGTTAGCGGGCAGCGACGTAATGACTTCGCGGGTGTACGTTACATCGCCGACTTTGTAGGTCGTTTTGGCGACGGCCCGCTCGATGTCAAGTTCGCGGTAGTAATCTGTATAGCTATCGTGGCCGGCGAACGTCAGCAGCAGATTCCCCACCGGCTGAAACATTTGTCCTTGCGATTTCTTGGTCAGGATCGACTTGTTGGCCAGTTGCTCGGCTTCTTTCTGCTTCCCGTCAAAAATCAGTTGGCGAATTTCGGGGAGCACCGCTTTTGCGTTGGGGTTATCATTCCGGTTAGGACTACCGCTCCAGACGGTGCCTTCGTTGAGTTGAAGGGTTTCCTGGGGTACGTTGCCGTAGACCATCGCCCCCAGCCGACCATTCCCGACGGGCAGCGCGCTTTCCCAGACGGTTCCCGCCGGTTTGTCGTACCACAGTTTCAGACTGGGTTTGTCTTGGGCGTAGACCGCAGTGGTCAGGATCAGCAGCAACAAATAAAGCAACCGTTTCATACAATTCAGATACTCTTCGTGAGCAAATACGCAAGCTGCCTGCCCGTTCAATTAACGTTAATTGGATTCAGGCAGGCAGTTGACGCAACTAATTTATGATTTAATACCCCGGGTTTTGCGGGAACTTTGGTCCCTCTACCACGCGGTCAATCTGCGACTGCGGAATCGGGCGCAGCATATTGAAATCCTGGACGTAAGGAGCGGCCTCCGGATTCCAGGCTTTTACCCGGCGAACGAGCGAACGGGTCCGTACCAGATCGTGCCACCGCTGCCATTCGCCGAAGAATTCACGGCTCCGCTCGTCCAGAATGAAGTCCAACGTAACATCAGCTGGCTGGATGGTCATGGCCGTTACGGCTGCTGCGTTTTGGGCCGCGGTGTTGGTTTTGCGGTACGCAGCCCGTTGCCGTACTACATTCAGGAGTGCAGCTGCTTTGGTAGCATCACCCGCTTTGAGGTACGCTTCGGCGCCGGTCATGTATACGTCCGAGAACCGGTACAGTACGCAGGGACGGGTCGAGGGGTCGTTGAAGTTAGCTCCCCGGCTTGGGTCCATGAATTTTTTCAGAGCTGGGAAGATTCCGTTGTCCCACAAGCTTGGCGGTACCACCAACCCTTTGAAAGGCCGCGTTCCGACAAACTGAGGGGCACCTGCTACTTCATAATCAGGCAACCAAACGGCAGTATCTGCTCCAGCCACGGTGGTGTAACCGATACCTCGTTTATTGTTGGCAGCCGTAGCCGTGTTGGTAACGGACGTATTGGCAATGTAAACCGTGTAGAACGAGTTCATGAAGCGCGAATCCGACGTCCGGTTGGTAAACGCCTGATCCAGGAAGTAGCTCTTACCGGCATTAGCGCCCGTTGGCCACTTGTAACTGTTGGGGCGCATCCGAACGTAAGGCCGGCCATACTGCGAATCCCGGATCATCAGGGAGGTTCCGCTGTTTACGTAAGCCCCCGCGGCACTTTTGTACGAGTTGATCCCGCTGTTGTTCGGGTAATTCCAGTTCGTAAACCAGGGGCTCAGATTCTGCGCAAATCCACCTCCCGCGGCCGCTCCCACAACGTAGTAACCATATTTCGGGTCAAGCACGTGATCGCTGACAAACATCGTTTCTTTGCCATAGTCGTTGGCGGGAACGAAGGCATCGCCATAATCCTGCCACAGGTCCAGGCCATAGGTTGATTTGTTGGCAATGATCTGATCGCAAATCGTAGCAGCCTGCGTAAAATCCGACGCTGTGTTATTGAGCCAGCCACGTGTCAGGTACGCCTTTGCCAGCAGCAGCTGGGCAACGGGTTTGGTAGCAGCTTTACCCAGAAACGGTGCCGTTGGCGTGTTCGGCAGATCGGCGGCTGCTTCGGTCAGGTCTTTGATGATCAGTTCATACACCTGCGCAACGGGTTGACGCGAAGCCGCCTGCGAAGGCGTCGTGATGAATTCGGTGCTGAGCGGTACGTCTCCCCAGGTCTGTACCAGATAAAAGTACCAGAACCCGCGCAGGAATTTAGCCTGTGCCAGATACTGCTTCCGGGTAGCCTCGGGCAAATCGATCGTCTGTCCGTACTTAAGTACCCCGTTCAGCGTGTTAATATCCTGAAATGCTGTCCCCCAGGCCGCGCCGAAGTTACTCCCGTTCAGACCGTTATACGTATAGGGAACGGGTGTTCCGGCACTGGCCCCTTGTAAAAACTCGTCGGTTCCGGCCTGCATTTCGACGGTAAAGCCTTCGGTTCCCCACTGGCCCCGGAGATCATTATACACCCCGGCAATACCGCCCAATACTCCGGAAGGGCTGTTGAAGTACGACGGTACAATCTGCGACTGTGGATTCTCCTCCAGGATTTTTTCACAGCCCGAACTGAATGCTGCAACCAGGCCGGCGGCAAACCATATTTTTATCGATTTCATCGTAGTGTCAAAGGATTAGAATTTGAGATTTACCCCCAGTGTGAATTGCCGTACCGGCGGGTTATTCAGGTTTACAGCGATCTGACGCTCTGGCGTACCGCGATCGCTGGCTCCCTGCGGGTTCAGGGTCGACTGACCACTGGCGTAGCTGTTTCCTTCCGGATCGACGGCCAGGTGCTGGCTCACTAACGGTGAGTAGATAATGAATGGGTTCGTGGCGTTGAAATAAACCCGGGCCGAACTCATCCCGATCTTCCGAACCAACTCATTGGCGAAGGTGTATCCCAGGTTGATACTCCGGCACTTGATAAACGAGCCGTCGTAGTAACCTAGTGTCGAACCAAAATAAGCGACGGCACTGGCAGCGTCAGGAGCCGGGAACGCGTTGGTTGGGTTCGTGTCGGTCCAGTAATCGGTTTTCACCTGATTAACCCGGCCCTGGTTGAAGAACGCAAAGCCACCCGAACCCGTAGAGTTACCCGTCAGATACGGCACAATTACTTTCATCCCCATCCGGGCAAACGTAACAATCGACAGATCGAAGTTTTTGTAGCTGAACCGGCTGGTAAATCCGCCTTCCCATTTGGGCTGGAAGTTACCCAGGATCTGACGATCATTGGCGTCAATCTTCCCGTCGCCATTTACGTCTTCCACCCGGATCTGGCCTGGGAACTGAACGGGCGAGGTTTGCTTGGCCAGCGTACCATTCTCCTTATCAGCAGTTTGCCAAATGCCGATCTTTCTGTAATCGTAAATTACCGACAGGGGTTGACCCACGAACCAGCCAGCGCCAATGTTAGCCTGTTCCGTCGGCGTTGTCAGCTGCGTGATCTTCTCGCGGTTGAAGAAATACGTAATATCGGCGCTCCAGTTAAATCCTTGTGGATTGCGGAGAATATCAACCGTCAGGGCTGTTTCCAGACCCCGGCCTTCCGTCCGGCCCAGGTTTTTCAGCGTCGAGCCAGCACCGTTACTCGGCGGTAGCGGAACCGACAGCAGAATGTTTTTCGTCTGCTGGTTGTACCAATCGACCGAACCCGTAATCCGGTTGTTCAGGAAACCAAAGTCGATACCGAGATCCACCTGCGAGGTTGATTGCCAGCCCAGGCCCGTTGCTGGTAAGCTCGTCACGGTATAGGCCAGCTGCTGACCGGCCGTGCCAAGTCCGAAGTTATAATAACCAGCCGACAGTGCGCCTAGCGTGGCGTAAGCTCCTACGTTCCGGTTACCGGAAATTCCCCAGCTGCCTCGCAGTTTCAGGTTCGAAATGCCCGATACACTTTTCATGAACGGCTCTTCGATAATGTTCCAGCCCGCACCAATGGCCGGGTAGTTGAAGTACTGATTACCCGGCGACAATGTCGACGAACCGTCCCGACGCAGTGTCAGCGTTAGCAGATAGCGATCGTTGTAGCTATAGTTTACCCGACCCATGTACGACAGCAGCCCAAGTTCGGAGAACGTATTCCCAAAGTCTGAATTAGCCACGGGCGTACCGGATGCCAGCGAGAAATTTGACGTTTTAATGTAATCGGCCGGCACACCGGTTATCGTGAAACGGCTACCCAGCGTATGGTTCTTGGTGATTTCATATAGTCCGGTAACCCCTATTTTATGCTTGCCAATCGTCTTATCGTAGTACAGCAAGTGCTGGAGGTTGATATCCCAGTATTCGGTATTGCTGATCTCAGCGTTTGACGACGACTGAACTGTTGCATTGTTAAAATAGGTCAGTGGGCCGCCGTAGCCGTTGTAGTTCGACTGACTGAAGTTCAAACCGGCATTGACCCGATAGCGTAGGCCCGGCAAGATATTCCACTCAGCATATAAGCTATTGAAGGTACGTAACGACCGTGTGCGACCCAGATACGCATCCTTTTTGGTAATGATCGTCAGAGGGCTAACCGAAGCGGCATCAATTGATCCTTCCGCCGGAAACAGGTTTACCGTTCCGTCTGCATTATACGGCGCTGCCAACGGCGTTAACCGCACCAGGCCACCCGGAACACCACCACCACCCGGCGTATTGGTATAGGTAAGCGTATTGAGCGTATTCAAACCAATCTTGATGTGTTTGCCAATACGTTGGTCAATAGTTGCCCGGATGGTGTATCGTTCAAATTTTTGACTGGGAATAATACCCGTCTCGTTAAAATAGCCGAGTCCCAGCGAGTACTGCGTATTTTCAACCCCGCCTACCAGTCCCAATTGGTGGTTGGTGTTGAAGCCGGGCTTATACAGTAAGCCTTGCCAATCGGTCGAGATACCAGCCGCCAGCGCATCTCTTTCTTTCTGCGTCAGCGGGTAAGCAGTCGTGCCAGGGCTGGTACGGTTATATTTAGCGGCATCGTCTTTGAACTGAGCGTATTCCGGTCCATTCATTACGTTGAACTTACCCATGATGTTAGTGACGCCATGGTAACCGTCGTAGCTGAACACCGGTTTGCCAATTTTACCCCGCTTGGTGGTGACGAGAATTACCCCGCCCGACCCCCGCGATCCGTAGATGGCCGTCGCTGACGCGTCTTTCAGGATTTCCAGGTTGACGATATCGTCGGGGTTGATGTCGTTCAGACCACCGTAGGGAATTCCATCAACCACAACCAGCGGACCATCCAGCCCGTCGCTGCCACCAGAGCTTGTGGTCAGTGTCCGGTTGCCCCGAATCCGAATCTGTCCCTGCGAACCCGGCGTTGATCCGTTACTGATAACCGTTACGCCAGCAGCCCGGCCTTTTAGCTGATTGACCAGGTTAGGGGCCGGTACTTCCTTCAACGTAGCTTCGTTTACTGACACAACCGATCCAGTAATATCACGCTTGCGCTGCACGCCATACCCCACAACAACAACTTCATCCAGTGTCTTGTCGTCCGGTACCATATTAACGTTGATGACCGGCTGCGAACCAACAGTAACCTCTTTCGCTATGTAACCAACCAGCGAAAACACCAGCACCGCACCGTTTGCTGCAGTAAGTTTATAGTTACCATTCGCATCCGTCGTTGTGCCCCGCGTTGTTGACTTAATCTGTACGTTAACACCGGGCAACCCACTCCCTTTCTCGTCAACAACGCGACCGGAAATCTGGACGTCCAGCGTGCTCACATCCAGCATCCGTGGGGAATGTAACGATAGATCAGGGCGGAAATTTGCGATGTTCGTACCGGCGTAACTGGCTGTTGCCAAGCCTAGTAGAATGAGGCTAGGTACCCCTACCCCCCAGGTAACTTTGCCCCACAACTGAGCAGGTTTTGATTGATAAAGTAGATTCATGCGACTCATAGGATTACATGGTTCAGGAAAATCAATAAAGCAATATTCGAAAAAGCAGAACAATGTGTCATAAATACACATTTGTCGATAAACGAACCCAGATGCTGCCAGCGGCTCGCTACACAGCAGGTGGAAATCTCATTTAAAGCATATCAGGAATTGATTAGAGGGTTACGAACTGGCTGATATAATCAGACTGAAAAGCAGACACAAGCATAGGTCAATTCAGACTCTATCTATTATGTAGGCTTTATCCATGCTTTGAACTTGTAAACAATATCTTTTAGTGTACATGCTCTGCAACCGATTGCATAAAAATTAATACAATTATAAAAGGATATAATTATAAATTATTAGTCAATTTTAGCACAATCCGACTATATTTTAACATTTTTCCCGTACCAAACGAAATAACAATTTGATAGGCGCCTAATTAACTGGCTTATGTCTCCACTACAGAAAATCTGACCACTCAAGCCAACTCTACTTCCAGAATTTTCACTTGATTGCGTCTGGAGAATCTGCGTATTTTCAGTGTCTTTTCTAGGTAACTTTACTGCATTGTCTTTGGTAAGCGGATATAAGGTTAGGCTGACCAGTAAACTCGAACCAGCGATTACATCATGGATACCAAAACAAAAGCGCCAGTGGCCAAACCGATAGGGTAATCTTACTATCGATTGGACCACTGGCGCTTGTATTACGTTGACTTTCTGAAAACTAATTCGACTTATTTCCGAGTAGTAAACGTATACACAGTTGTTGAACGATACGTTTCGCCCGGTTTCAGTGTAGTCGTTGGAAAGGCGGCCTGATTAGGAGAATCCGGATAGTGCTGGGTTTCCAGACAAAAACCGGTCCGCTTCTTGTACACCCGGCCTTCTTTTCCCGTCAGCGTACCATCCAGAAAATTGCCGGTGTAAAACTGCACGGCAGGCTCAGTTGTCGACACGGTCATGACCCGGCCCGTGGTGGGTTCGTAAACCGTGGCTATTGATTTCAGGCTGCGGCTGCTGTCAGCAAACACCCAGCAGTGGTCGTATCCTTTGCCATACCGAAGCTGTGTGTCGGCCGTGTCGTTGATCCGACTACCGACCACACTCGATTTGGTGAAATCAAAGGGCGTTCCCGATACGGCTTTCAGCTCGCCGGTAGGAATGAGCGTCTGATCCACGGGCAGAAAGCGGTCTGCTTCCAGGATCAGTTCATGGCCGAGAATATCGGATGATTTTCCTGCCGACAGGTCGAAATAAGAATGGTTCGTCAGGTTAACGACAGTAGGCTTATCGGTGGTAGCCTGATAGTCGATACGCAAAGCATTATCTTTTTGCAGGGTATACGTTACCTCTACATTCAGCGTCCCCGGATATCCTTCTTCACCGTCTTTGGCCGTGTAGGCCAGTTTCAGCGCGGGCTCATTGCCCTCAACGGGTGTGGCCGTCCATACTACCTTGTCAAAGCCTTTTTTGCCACCGTGCAAGCTGTTGGGGCCATCGTTGACAGGTAAGGAGTACTCCTTGCCGTCGAGCGTAAATTTACCTTTGGCAATACGATTCCCGTACCGGCCGATCAGGGCACCGAAGTACGGATTTTTGGTCGCATAGGTGTTCAGTGAATCAAAACCCAGCGTTACGTCGGCAAACTGACCTTCTTTGTCGGGCGCAGTCAATGATACAACGATACCACCGTAATTCGTGATTTTAGCTTCCATACCCTCCGCGTTACGTAGCGTGTACAGGTCCGCCGACTGACCATCGGGCAGTTGACCGTAAGCAGCTTTAGTAATACCGGGTTTTG
This sequence comes from Spirosoma sp. KUDC1026, assembly GCF_013375035.1. Classification (NCBI taxonomy): domain Bacteria; kingdom Pseudomonadati; phylum Bacteroidota; class Cytophagia; order Cytophagales; family Cytophagaceae; genus Spirosoma; species Spirosoma sp. KUDC1026. The sequence continues at coordinate 3,995,701 of NZ_CP056032.1, forward strand.
CCTCTGAGCTTTCTTCTTTTTTGTTCGATGTGCACGCACTCATGGTCAGACTGCCCGTCAGCAAAGCTAGGGCGATAAGTTTAGTTGACAGATTCATGAAAAGGGAATTGGGGTTTAGGGGTAGACGATAGATGCTGGACACAAGACGTTAGAAAACGGTCACGCTTGTGGTATCTTCCTGCGTCTACTTTCTTTCTTCGTTTGTCTAGTGTCTATCTTCTTTTTTCTCTCGTTAAAGCATAGCAACGCCGGTTCTTACTAACAGCGGCATAACTAGCAGCCGTTCGACTAACAGCCTTGTCCGTAGTAGGCGTCTTTGCCGTGTTTGCGCTCGTAGTGCTTCATTCGCAGCGTATCTTTGATACGGGGCGTATCGGGGTTGATGGCCAGGGTCATGTACGCCATACGGGCGACTTCTTCCAGCACGGCCGCGTTGTACACTGACTTTTCGGCGGTTTTGCCCCACGTAAACGGCCCGTGATTTTGCAGCAGCACCATCTCGACTTCTTTGTGCGACAGCCCCTTTTCCCGGAATACGTCGAAAATCTGGTTGCCGGTTTCGTGTTCGTAGTCGCCCTGAATCATCTCGTCGGTCAATGCCGGAGCGCAGGGAATATCCTGGTGGGTGTGGTCGGCGTGGGTCGTGCCGAAGATGGGAATGTCCATACCCGCCTGCGCCCAAGCGACGGCGTAGGTACTGTGCGTGTGCGTAATGCCGCCAATGTCGTCCCAGGTTTTGTACAGCAGCGCGTGCGTTTTCGTATCCGACGAGGGGCGCATGGTTCCGGCGACAATCTTCGCATCGTAGTCGCAGATAACGATGTCTTCGGGTTTGAGCAGCGCATACGGCACCCCGCTGGGCTTAATGGCAAACACGGCCTTGTCGCGATCGACAGCGCTGACGTTACCGAACGTAAACAGCACCAGGCCCAGCTCCGGCAACTGCATATTAGCCTCGTAGCACTCGGCCTGGAGGTTCTTGTAGGTGTTCATAATTGAGAGCGATTTCAAAGAGAGAAAGAGCGAAAGAGCGAAAGAGCGGCCATCCGGTACCATCGCTCTTTCACTCTTTCATCGCACCGGCGACCCGGTCTTTCGCTCTTTATAGTTCAAGTACCACCACCGACACCGGGGGCAGCGTAACCGTTAGTTCATCGCCGGATAGTTTGGCACCGGAGAAAGGTGCGGGTTTCACTTTGTTCGGCTGGGTGAAGGTGTTGTAATCCTGCACTTTGGCCGACGTCAGAATCCGACCTGATACGTTTTTCGCGCTGATGCCTTTTAGGTTTACCGTGATGGTCTGGGGCTTACCCGCGTCAATGTTGACCAGCGACACGTGCGTTTTTCCGGCTTTGTCGCGCGAGGCCGAAACCGACACGGCAGGAAGTTTGTACTCGCCCACTTTGTAGTCGTCAGCCTTCACATCGACGGGCAGCATGGTCGCGTCCTGGTGCACGTTGTACATTTCCAGCACGTGATAGGTCGGTGTCAGCAGCATCTTCGGGCCATCGGTCAGGATAACCGCCTGCAAGACGTTGATCGCCTGCGCCAGATTGGCCATCCGAACCCGTTCAGCGTGTTTGTGGAAGATGTTGAGCGTAGCCCCCGCCAGTACGGCATCTCGCATGGTGTTCTGTTGGAAGAGGAAGCCCGGATTCGTACCCGGTTCGACGTTGTACCACGCCCCCCACTCGTCGACGACCAGCGCGACCTTTTTCTTCGGATCATACTTGTCCATAATGTCCGAATGCTTCTGCACGAACTCGTCCATTTTCAGGGCTTCGTTCATGGTATGGGCGTAGTCGGTTTCGGTGAATTCCGTCGCCGACCCCTTCGCATTTTCGCCCCAGCCGAACACTGAGTAGTGGTGCAGGGCTACCCCTTCGACCATACTACCGGGGATGTTCTTCATCAGCGTTTCGGTCCAGTTAAAATCGTCGGAACTAGCCCCCGATGCAATACGGAAGATCTTTTCTTTGCCGACCTGACTGTTCATGAACGTGCTGTACTGCCGGTAGATGTTGGCGTAGTAATCAGGCTTCATGTTTCCTCCGCAACCCCAGGCTTCGTTGCCGACACCCCAGAATTTCACGTTCCAGGGTTTTTCGCGACCGTTTTGCTGCCGCAGAGTCGACATGGGGCTATTGCTCGGAAAGTTGACGTACTGCACCCATTCACTCAAATCCTGCACGGTACCACTCCCGACGTTACCGGCCAGATACGGCTCCGTACCGAGCAGTTCGCACATGTTCAGGAAGTCGTGCGTACCGAAACTGTTGTCTTCCGTAACGCCCCCCCACCAGGTGTTCACGATCTTCGGACGTTTGGCTTTCGGACCAATGCCGTCTTTCCAATGATACGTATCGGCGAAGCAGCCGCCCGGCCACCGCAGATTCGGAATCTTCATCTTCTTCAGCGCGTCGACCACATCGAGCCGCACCCCGTTTTTGTTGGGGATGGTCTTGTTGTTATCGCCGACGTAGAACCCGCCGTAGATGCAGCGACCCAGGTGTTCGGCAAAGTGACCATAGATGTGCCGGTTAATGGTCACATTCGCCCCGTCGGCATTAATCGTCGCCTTGTTCTGCGCCAGCGTGGGTATGGCGAGGGAAGCAAGGAGTAGGGTAGTAAGAAGTTTTTTCATAGTCCAATGAGTGATTGAGCGAATGAGTGCCGCAACGGAGGTTGATTGAGTGAATGCTTGGTTTTGCGTCAGCAATTATTCACTCAATCACTCATTCACTCATTCGCAATTACTTATACGCCACTTCGCTCCAGCGAAGCTCGTTTTTGAGTTGGCGCAGGCTTGTGTTTTTGTCGATCACGACCAGTTCGACGTTGAACAGTTCGGCGAAGTCTTCGACATGTTCGGTCGTCAGGTTCTGGCTGTACACTGTGTGGTGTGCGCCACCCGCGTAAATCCAGGCGGCACAGCCGGTGGCCATGTCGGGCATGGGTTTCCAGAGGGCGCGGGCCACGGGCAGTTTAGGCAGTGCCTGCGCTACCTCGACGGCTTCGACTTCGTTAACGATCAGCCGGAAGCGATTACCCATGTCGACCAGCGAGACGTTGATCGCCGGACCCGCGCCCGCGTTGAATACCAGTCGGACAGGATCTTCTTTGCCACCGATACCCAGCGGATGGATTTCGCAGGTCGGTTTGCCAGCCGCAATCGAGGGGCAAATCTCCAGCATGTGCGACCCAAGTACGAGCGGGTTCGACGGGTCGAAATGGTACGTGTAGTCTTCCATGAACGAGTTACCGCCCGGCAAACCAGCCGCCATTACCTTCATCGTACGGACCATCGCCGACGTTTTCCAGTCGCCCTCACCAGCGAAACCAAAGCCATCGGCCATCAGTCGCTGCGACGCGATACCGGGTAATTGCTTCATGCCGTGCAGATCTTCGAATGTGTCGGTGAAGGCACCGAAACCCCCATCAGTCAGGAAAGCGCGCAGGCCGAGTTCAATCCGGGCGGCATCGCGCAGGGATTCATGCTGTGCCCCACCGCGTACCAGCGAGTCCATCAGCGTGTACGTATCCGCGTACTCCTGTACGAGTTTATCTACGTCGGTGTCGGTCATTTGGTTGATAACTGCCACCAGATCGCCGATGCCGTAGGTGTTGACCGACATACCGAAGGTCATTTCAGCCGCTACCTTGTCGCCTTCGGTCACGGCTACCTGCCGCATATTGTCGCCGAAGCGGGCTACTTTCAGCGTTTTCAGTTCGTAACCGGCGACCGCTACCCGCGTCCAGGCACCGATTTGCGCCAGTACGGTTTCATCCTGCCAGTAGCCAACGACTACTTTCCGGTTCATTCGCATGCGAGAGACCATAAACCCAAACTCCCGGTCACCGTGCGCCGACTGGTTGAGGTTCATGAAATCCATATCGATGTCAGACCAGGGGATGTCGCGGTTAAACTGCGTGTGCAGGTGCAGCAGCGGCTTTTTCAGGATTGTCAGCCCCCGAATCCACATTTTGGCGGGCGAGAAGGTGTGCATCCAGGCGATCACGCCGACGCAGTTCGGCGCTACGTTCGCTTCCTGACAAATGGCGTAAATCTCGTCGGGCCGGGTAACGGTCGGTTTGAAAACCACCCGTACTGGCACAGCCGCGTTGCTATTCAGGAACTGCGCGATCTGCGTCGAGTGATCGGCCACCTGCCGCAGCGTTTCATCGCCATAAAGGTGCTGACTGCCGGTTACGAACCAAACTTCGTAGTGTTTTAAATCAAGCATTGTATTCGGTTGTCGATCAGTTTATTTCTTGTATCTTTTTTCAGTCATCCGCGTTTTTTTGTCATCCCGATGTCAGGAGGGATCTTCGGTAGCAGGCTATTTATTTGCTTTTACCGAAGATCCCTCCTGACATCGGGATGACAAACAATACGGTTTATGCGTTGACGAGCTCAGCGTTTTTTGCTAATTCGCCTTCCACAAAGCCACCCAGTTTCCGGTAGCGCTGATACAGCGTTTCGTAGATGGGCACCAGTTCCGGGCGGGGGTGGTACTCGGCGTCGAAGCCAGAACCCATCGCCTGCTGAGCCGCTTCCATTGTGGGATGCACACCTGCCGCAACGGCCGCGCACATAGCCGCCCCCAGCGCACACGCCTGATCGGCCTGCGCGACCTGAATGGGTTTGTTCAGTACGTCGGCCAGTGTTTGCATCACGAACGCCGATTTCTTGGCGACACCCCCAATAGCGATCACTTTCTTGATGGGGACGCCTTCTTCGACAAAGCGGTCGACGATACTGCGCGAACCAAAGGCCGTGGCTTCCACCAGCGCCTTGAACACGCGGGGGGCATCGGTACCCAGATTCAGGCCGGTAATGGCTGACTTGAGCATATGGTTGGCATCAGGTGTACGGCGGCCGTTGATCCAGTCGAGGGCAATCAGATCGGTTGGGGTGACGGGCAACTGTTCAGCCTGTTTGGTCAGGTGCGGAATTAGTTTGGCCGCCATCGTATCAGCGGCTTCATCGCCTAGCAGTTCACGAACAGGCTTGGTAATCAGCCGGGCAAACCAGGCATAGACATCGCCAAAGGCCGACTGACCCGCTTCCAGACCCAGCATACCCGGCGCCACCGACCCATCGACCTGCCCGCAGATACCGCGAATCAGCCGGTGACCAATTTCTTCATTGGGGGCCATCAGAATGTCGCAGGTTGAGGTACCGATGATGCGGACGAACGCGTACGGTTCGATCTCGGCACCAATAGCACCCATATGCGCGTCGAACGCGCCCACACCTACGACTACATCCGTCGACAGTCCCAGTTTCTCCGCCCATTCCGGCGACAGCGTACCCATTGCCTGATCGGAGGTGTAGGTATCGTGAAAGAGCCGGTCGCGCTGACCAGCCAGCAGCGGATCGAGTTTGGTCAGAAATTCTTCAGACGGCAATCCGTCGAATTCGGCGTGCCAGAGGGCTTTGTGCCCTGCGGCACAACGCGACCTTTTTAAGGTCAGTGGGTTGGTATTCCCCGTCAGCACCGCCGAAATCCAGTCGCAATGCTCGATCCACGAGAACGCTTTTTCACGAACGGCCTCATCGACGCGAATGGTACGGAGCATCTTGGCCCAGAACCATTCCGACGAGTAAATACCACCGACGTATTTGGTGTAGTCGGTATCCCAGTGGTGCGCCAGGTTATTAATTTCCTCGGCTTCGGCGTTGGCAGTATGGTCTTTCCAGAGGATAAACATCCCGTTCGGATTCTCGGCAAAGTCGGGCCGCAGCGCCAGCGGCAGGCCGGTTTCGTCGACCGGGCCGGGGGTTGACCCGGTCGTATCGATGGAGATACCAACGACCTGCCCGCGAACCTCCGCCGGAGCCTGTGCCAGTGCGCCTTTGATTGTCGCTTCGATGCCCTCAATATAGTCGAGCGGGTGCTGCCGGAACTGCGACGTAGCCGGGTCGCAATACAGCCCCTGCTTCCAGCGGGCATACTCATGTACATGCGTACCGACCGCCTGACCGGTCTGGGTATCAACAATCAGCGCCCGGACCGAGTCGGTACCGAAATCGACGCCAATTACGTAAGGATGATTCATGGAGTGACCAGAATTTTAATGAAGATCAGTGAGCATTGGTCTAACCGAGTTGCTGCGTAGCCGTGTGCAATCAGGTCTCCCGGTTCAATGAGTTGATTGGTTTAGTTACAAAGAGAAGTTGGTAAATTCAGGCAAAAACGCCTGATAGCCACTTAGATAACGCTGAAATTTCTGTTGATCTAGTCTGTAGAGCTGTGCCTTCTTCGTAGCCGAACTCTGGTCTTTCTCGCCCGTTGCGATCAGTAATTCAGTTCCCAGAATCTTACGACTGAAATTTCGCCGATCTAGCTTGATGTCGTAGATCGCTTCGTAGAGTTTTTGCAATTGAGGCACCGTAAATTTTTCGGGTAAAAGCTCAAAGCCTATTGGGTAAAGGGAGGCTTTGTAACGCAACTGACGAAGGGCAGCTTCAACCATGTGGTCGTGATCGAAAATGAGGTCCGGTTTGTTGGTCAGGGCGATCCACGATGCATTGTGTTCCTTCAGCGTTACGGGATCCTGATCGTTTATATTCACGAGGGAATAGTACACCACCGAGATAGTCCGCTCAACGGGATCCCGGCTGACCGTACCGAACGTTTGAAGCTGCTCCAGATAATTGTTGCGCAGGCCCGTCAGTTTAAACAGCACCCGCGTGGCTGCGTCTTCCAGATTCTCTTCAGCATCAAGAAACCCGCCCATCAGCGACCACTTGCCGGACTCGGGTTCAAAGTTTCGCTTGATGAGCAACAGCTTCAGCGACTCCCCATCAAATCCGAAGATGATGCAGTCCAGCGCAACCAGTATTCGGCTATCGTGGGAATAACTTTGCATAGTCAGTAAGCCTGGATTGTGTACAAATTACATGATTTATGTGTTAAATGTACACAAATCTCTGACGAGCCAAAGCCAGCGGGTTTGACGATCTACTTTTGCCGATCAGAAAACTAACGAAATTTTTGGTCAGTTTTTCGTTATTAGGTTTTTCACTACGTCACCGTTCAAGATTTAATTACCTGGTAATCAGATCCAATTCAGCATATCCAACCGCGTTATCATCCTGCGTGTTACGTACGGCCCGTAAGCGTACGTAACGCGCTTTTACCGGTTTGAATGTCTTTACCTGCCACAGAGGATTGTTTTTGATGTTGGCGAACTCGCCGGTATCTACTACGTTCCACTGCTGGTTATCCGGCGACACAGCAAACTCATAGCTGGTAATGATACCACTTGTCCGGCCCTGACCGGGTAAGTATTTAAACCCAGTTAAATTTTCCTCTTTGCCTAAATCAATAACCAGGTCTACTGGCAGTTTCTGGTTCTGCGGTTGGTACCAGGCGGAAGCTGGGTTGCCGTCAATTACAGCGCTTGCTTGCTCATCCGTGCTACTGATAATTTTCCACTTAGTGTGGTCAATGTCGTATTTTTCCCGGACGACCGTACTGCTTTTGCCCGATGCAGCGTCGTAAGCGACAGCCTGCACATCCACTTTGCCAGCCGTTGTGATTGGCCCTGCGTACCGTTGAGAATTTTTCGTGGGTACGCTACCGTCCAGCGTGTAATAGACGACGGATTCCTTGTCGGCGGGTTTGATCAGTACGTCCCCCTTTTTGTTGCGGGTGATGGTTGGCGCAATGAGTACCTGGGGCGCATTGTAGACGCTTACATTGGCAATCACCGGATTGCTTTTAGCATCAGTTATCGTAAACCGAAGCTGTGTCGCCGTGACAGTAGGGAGAATCAGGATTCGTTTGTAACCGATGGTTGTTTGCTTAGCCAGCTCTTTCCAGTCTCCATTGACCAGAGCCTCCACCGTAAAAGCTTTTACACGCTGTCCCAGGCGAATGTATTCCTGCGCCAAGACGCGGTTGAAGGTCGTAGGTTTGCCGAAATCAATAGTCAGGGATGCCGTTTTTACCTGATCGTCGGTGGTCCAGTACGTATTCTTATCACCGTCCAGTGCTTTGTCCGCCCCAAACTCCCTGGCATTTCCCCGGACGTTCGACGCGCTCACCTGCTTTTTGGCAGCCAGATCTACCGCAAAGGCTTCTTTTACGGCTTTGGCCAGCCCGACTGCGGCTTTTTCATCGGTTTCGTGGATGAGTCCCCGCCGGTCAATGGGGAAATTAAGCAGCAGTGTCCCGTTCCGCCCGAATGAGCTGTAATAGGTGGTCAGTAACTGAGGCAGTGTTTTTACCCGGCTGTCTTCGTATTCGTGGTAGAACCAGCCCGGCCGGATCGACGTGTTCACTTCGCCCGGTACCCAGGCATTGCCGTTTTCCACACCATGACGTAACATGTCCTCAGGGACATCGCCCGTAGCGTTCAGCAAACTCCAGTTGGTTTCGCCAACGTAGCCTTCTTCGGTACCTACCCAACGTAGATCGCCCCGTTCTCCACCATCATTCCAGATGACGATGTTCGGCTGTAGCTGGCGAATGAGCTTGTACGTGTTTTTCCAGTCGTAGTAGGTAGTGCGATCAATCTTTCGGGTTTCCCGGGCACCACCGTAATAACCCGAACCGCCGTTGGCGCCATCAAACCAGATCTCGAAAATATCGCCGTAATTGGTCAGTAACTCCGTCAGCTGATTTCTGAAATACGTGATGTACTCCGGACGACCATACCCCGCGTAGTTTCGATCCCAGGGCGATAAATAGATACCTAATTTGAGACCGTATTCCTTGCAGGCATTGGCCAAATCACGAATAATGTCTCCTTTGCCGTTTTTCCAGGGCGAGTTTTTAACCGAATACTCCGTGTACTTCGACGGCCACAAGCAGAACCCGGAATGGTGTTTTGCCGTCACAATAATTCCTTTCATCCCCGCTTCTTTGCAGACCCGTGCCCACTGGCGGCAATCGAGTTTGTCCGGGTTAAAAATCTTGGGATCATCATCGCCATAGCCCCATTCCTGGTCGGTAAACGTATTGGTCGAGAAATGGACAAAGGCATAGTACTCCATCTCCTGCCACCGCATCTGATTTTCATTGGGCACGGGTCCAAAAGGCTTGGGGGGCGTTACCTGGGCTTGTACGGTATTGATCAAACATACGAGAAGCGCGAGCGCGACTACAAGTTGTCTGTTCAGTACATGAGTGACGGTTGTACAATTGACTTTCATGGCGATTTTCGTCAGATCAGAATGTAAACAGGCGAGCCGATCAGGACGTTTTTTCAGAAGGACCAACGCCAAAGTTACGGAGGGCTCGACGTTCACAAGCTCAAATTGCTGTGTTTATAATCCCGTAAACTTGATTTAGCGGTGATTTGAGTACTTCTAGGGTTGTAAATAAGTGAAACAAGTCGATTTCCCGGTTTAGTAGTCTGTAGGCAACACGGTTATCTGAATGGGTTTAATGTCGCAGCTTAAACTTTCTTAATAGTAATTTAAGGTCTTACTTATTCCCGCTCCTTACCTTTCCTGCTCATGAACTGGCTAAGAAGCTATCGATACACATTTATAGGACTCTTCTGGACGCTTACACTTGCCGCACAGCCTACACAGTCGGTGTCGGGACGGGTTTTGGGCTATCTAGCAAACCAGGTTGGGGACTACGATGGTCTGCGGCTTCGCACAACCGCCGGGGTTACGCTGCTCCGTTTCCCGCCCCACACGGCCGCTCAGGTACTGAAGCTGGCGCCCGTCGGGCAAACAGTGCTGGCTACGGGAATCAGGCATGTTCCACCGCTGGCACGGACATCTGATGGGCAGGAAGCAGCTACCGAGTACCGGCTGATAAGCCTGGTTAACCAAACCAGGAAAACCAGTTTGCAGATCGCCGATCTTCCTCCGCCCCCGCCCGCACAGGGGAAATTGGTAGAAGCCGAAGGTCCACTAACCGGCGAGCTCCGCGATGAAGCCGGTCGCTTGTCGGCGCTCGTTACCGACCGGTATGTGATTGACCTGAAACCCCATCAGCGTGAATCCATTCAGGCCTTACTGGAGGGAGTTCGTCGGCTGGGTGTGGCGGGGTATGAGCGAACGGCGATGGGGTTCGTTAACACAACGGGGCGGAAGCTGATTCACCCAACAGCACTAACGATTAACGGACAAACTTTTGTGTTGTAAATGCGAATACTATTAATCGACGACGAAGAGAAGCTGGCACTGCACCTGCAAAAAGGCTTGAATCAGGCCGGTTATTCAGTCGACGTGGCTCTGTCGGGCACCGCCGGACTGGAACAGGCAGCGCTGGGTACCCACGATTTAATTCTGCTCGATTTGATGTTGCCTGGCACGACTGGTTTTGACCTGTTGCGAAACCTCCGTGACTTCGGTATTGACACACCCGTGATGATCCTCAGCGCACTCAACCAGTCGCAGCACGTTGTGCGGGGTCTCGATTTAGGAGCCGTCGATTACCTGCGTAAACCGTTTGAGCTTGACGAACTGCTGGCTCGCATCCGGACTGTGCAGCGGGGGCAAGCCGGGAGCCGTCTGCCCGTCTGGCGCGTAGCCGACCTGACCATGGACCTCGCCACTCGTGAAGTGAGTCGGGCCGGTAAAACGATCACCCTCACGCCCCGCGAATATCAGTTGCTGGAGCAGTTCATGCGTCAGCCCGGGCGGGTATTGTCCAAGGCGCAGCTAACCGAGAAAGTCTGGGATTCAGACTTCGACCGGGGTAGTAATGTAGTGGAGGTCCACATGCATCAGCTGCGCAAAAAAATTGATAAAGGGTTCGACGCGCCCTTACTCGAAACAGTGGTGGGCGTGGGCTACCGGCTGCGCGGTACGCTGACCAACGCTTAATCCGGCCGATCGATACTCATGATGACCGCCTTACGTCCGGCCCGGAGCATTCGGTTTAAAATCGGGCTGGTTTTCGGTGCTACGTTTTTTCTGGGGTTTACCGGGGCCGCCGGATACCTCTTCAGCCGGGTGCGCACGGTACTGATTGATCAGGATAACCGCACGCTGACCGACCGGGCAAGCCGGCTTTCAGAGCGTACGTCGGTCTATCCACTGGTGATTCCCCTACCCGACCGGGGTGAGGTTATGGCCTTGTGGTTTGCCAGCGGTACATTCCGCAAACGTCTCTACAAGTCCCCACATTTCCCCGCGGATTCATCGTATTTGACGGCAAAAAGCGCGGTAGAAATCGACACGTTTCGACTAACAAAATTCGTGCGGGCAGCCGACGACGGATACGGCAAACTTATTACGGTAGTCGGGCACAGCAGTCGCCCCCTACATCGAGAATTGCGTAGTATAGTCGTGTTGCTATTGCTAACGTTATTGGGTAGCATCGTCGTATCGGGACTGAGCGCCTGGTGGCTGAGTGGCTGGTTGTTACGTCCGCTGCAATCGATCATTACCTCGGCACAATCAGTCAGTCGCGCCGAACAGACGACACCCATTCCGATTCCTGATTCCGGCGATGAGTTACAGGAGCTGGCCGAAACCATCAACCAGATGCTGGCCCGAATCGGGCAGGCAGTCGAAACGCAGCATACCTTTTTTGCCGCTGCCTCGCACGAGCTCCGAACGCCCCTGAGCATTCTTCGAACGGAAATCGAAGTCGCCCAGCACGAAGCCATTAACGATCGCGAGCGAGGATTTCTCCACAGCCAGCTCAATGAATTACGTCGACTCAGCCGACTGGTCGACGACCTGCTGGCGATGAGTCAGCTGCGGGCGGGGACCCTGCAATTACGCACCGAACCCATTGACCTTGACGACCTGACGCTCCATCTGGTCGAACGCTACCAACGAGCCATCAACGAGCGCGAATTGTATTTATCCATCTCACTCGATGAAACCGCCGATCAGCTAGCCGTTCGGGCCGATCTCGACAAGCTGACGAACGTACTGTTGAATCTGCTTGATAACGCCGTCAAATACGCTACCCCGGCCACCCAGCTCGACTTGGCGTTGAACAGGGAGAATACCCAAATCACCTGGTCATTAACGAATCAGACGACCGCCCCGCTCCCCGACCCTGATCGGCTAAGCCGCGAATTTTACCAGGCCGATCCCCAGCATGACGGATATGGGTTAGGCCTGTGGATTAGTCATCAGGTTATGCGACTGATGGGCGGCACGCTCCAGGTATCCGGAACCGGTGGAAAATTCAGGACCGAACTCCGGCTACCAATAAATGAGGGAAGCCCGTCAGACGGACTTCCCTCGAACTAATAATAAACGATCGGTTGGAATTAATTGCGGGCTTCGGCCATCAGCAACTCACCGGTTGATGTCAAGCGAACCTTGTATAGTTGCTTACCAACTGCGACATCAAGCATGTATTCGCCCGTAGTGCCGGTTGGCGGGGTGTTTAGCTCGACCGCCAGGAAGGTGTAACCGCTGAAATTCGATTGCAAATAAGACCCAACAGCTGACGGGAGCTTGCTGCTGTCCAGGATGAACGACCGGTTAGCTGACGCTGGCGGAGCTGGTGGCGTTGCGGTACCTGAGCCGGGAGCCGTGGCCGTTCCCGATACAGGTGCCTTCGGCACGGGTGGTGCGGGCGGAGCCGGGGCAGTCGCCGTGCCCGAAACGGGAGCGGTTGCCGTACCTGACACGGGGGCCGTAGCCGTTCCCGATACAGGAGCGCCCGGACCGGCAGGGGGCGTTGGCGTAACGGTTGCCCCGCTCGCGCTCAGGTGCAGCGTTGTTGGCTGGTTGTTGCTAAAGAGTTTTACGTCGTATTGCGCCACACCGTCGTGAACGTGAAGCTCAGTCCAGCCGTAGGTGTACGATCCATACGTACTGCTGCTGATCACGCTGGCCACCGCAGTTGGTAGTTCAGACCGCGTTACGTAGCTAACCGCGTGATCACCTGCGGGTGCAGGTGGGGGCGTTGGGCCACCCTGGGGTCCGGTGGGTTTAGCTACCAGCGCGTTGTTGGCGTCAAAATCCAGGTCAACCAGCGTTCCATTCTGAAGAAACTTAACCTTTGTCCCCTCAAACGTTGTCGTACCGGGCTGGCGCTTGCGGTCTACTTTCAGCAGTGAATAACCGGCATACTTCTGATCCAGATACCTTTTTACGCCAGATGGCAATGTCGACGCAGGCAGTGGAGAAATCAGCGTAATAGCCTGCGCTGACGAGCCGACACGAGCGTTAGCTACCGAAAGCTGATCGGGACCAATTGTACCATTTTTACTGCAACTTGCCATCAACACAATAGATAGTACAGAGGCCGTTAGAATTATTTTTTTCATTGGATTTGTTTGTTTAATAATCCAAAAATGCCAGCCTGATATGAAGAAAGGCTTAAGAAAAAATTAATTCATCCACAGGCGTTAACGCTGGGGCGTCCGATCTTTTTTCTGACTTACAATCTCGTTCAGCAGGATGGTCAGGTCGTTATTCATTAGCTTGATTTCGGTTTCCAGTTCTCCCAACATTGTCGCCCGTAGCGTCAGCGCTTCGGCGTCGTAGTCATCACCCGCACCAAAGTAATCAACCTCGTGGTGGGGCTTTTTCGCCCGTTTTCCGGCGGCATTAAGTGACGTCAGCACTTCCCAGTGTTCACGCAGTTCGGTGACGACTGTCTGACGCTTACCGACGCGAGGCTGATTAAGGTAATACCAAACCAGCGGAGCAAACAGCGTTGATCGAACTGTTTTATCTTGACCAGTCATGTCCAGCTTAGGGCGTTCCCAAATCTCGCGTAGTGGATTGCGAACGTGGGAGTAGGCAATACGGGGTGGTTTCTGGCGAAGGGCCAGTACACCCAGCGCGCCCTCCCCTACGCCCCCGGCAACGTGCAGCCAGTCAGCCGTTACGTGTTCTTCATGAAGATTTAGTATACTGGCCCCGATGATAGCAACGGCACCAATCGTGATCGCACTGATAGTCATGCGCTTCTCGCGGATATTTTCCCGGCGCGTTAACAGTGTTGCCGTCAGTGTAGCACGTTTGGTATCACAGTCAAGCAGGGCCGAAGCCGTGGCAATGTCCGCAGTCGCAAGCTGAAGCTGATCGGAAATCCGCTGCCGTACGGTCAGGTACGCAGTTGAGGGCGTCGATCCGGCTCCCGTCTCTTCCGCTTCCAGTTTAGTCAGCTGCGTCAGCAGGGGGATCAGGCCCACCGCCTGGGCCATTCGTAGCGCCCGTGGCCCATAGCGTCCCCGCAACAACGTTTCTTCGGCGGAACCGACCTGCATGGAAGCCGGGCGAAATACGTAGCCAGATGTATGGCTTGAATCGATCTCGCAGTGATCCTGCGCTACCCGTTGTAGAGCTTCCGACGCGCGCCGACTGCTCATACAGCCGCTTGCCAACAAAAAGATAGAGAGGCTAAACAGAACGTAAACCCTTGGTTTGAAAACGAGAATGTTCATGAAAATTGGTTGAGTAAGTAATGCCTTTTGCGAGGCAAAATCAGGCGTTTTTTTTGCCGGTTTCGGGGACGAAAAACCAAAGCACAGCCACGGCGGCTACGGCAATACCAGAAAGCACCAGAAAGACCGTATTGTAGTTACTTCGTTGCAGAATCCCCCCCGCAAACGCATTGCTCAGCGAGGCTCCCAGTCCCACGGCGGTAGCGATGGCGCCCTGCGTGGTATTAAACAGACCGCTGCCCCGCGTGAGATCGGAAACCACCAGGATCGACAGAACCCCGAAGATTCCCGCCCCTACCCCATCGAGAATCTGAATAGCCACCAGTAACGTGGGTTCGTTGGTCAACGTGTATAGTACCCCTCGAATGGGCAGCACCGCGAACGCAATCAGCAGCAGCCGTTTGCGCCCCGACGGGGCCAATTTACCCGCCCAGTGACTGACGGGAATCATGACGACCTGGGCCACAATGATACAGGCCGACATGTAGGCCGACGACGTACCTGCGTCGATACCCTGGGCCAGTCGCTGCCCTAGTAGCGGAAGCATAGCCGCGTTAGCGAAGTGAAAGAGGACACAGGCCAGCGCAAAAAAAAGAATGGAACGATTTTTCAGAATAGCCCGCCAGCCCGATGGTTTGTCGTTCGTGTCGGCATCTTCACCGTCGGGACACCCCCGCGCCAGATCGTGATCGATGTCTTTCTCCTGAATTCGCCAGATCGCGAAGCTGCTAATCAGCGACATCACCGATAATAGGACGAAAATACCGGCACTGCTGACGTAGTACCCAATCAGTCCGGCCAGCAGAGCCGCAAATACGTTCCCGGCGTGGTTGAACGTTTCGTTACGTCCTACCCGACCGTCCAGGGCTTTGGGCCCCACGATTCCCAGCGTAATAGCCGCAATCGCGGGTACGAACCAGGCGGCAGCAACGCCCATCGCTACTTGCCCGCCAATAATTACGCCGTAGGTAGGAAACGAGATGGTCAACAGAGCCGCCGATGCAATCAGCAGGGACGCCACCACCGAAAACAATCGTTTATAGCGGGTACGGTCGACAAGTGCTCCCGCGGGCGTCTGCGTCGCGACGGTAGCAATCCCCATCACCGACATAGCGATGCCGATATTCTGGGCATCCCAATGCAACGTTGTGAGCAGGTAAATGGCCAGATACGGACCAAGGCCGTCGCGCACGTCGGCCAGAAAAAAATTAGCTGCGTCGAGCGCGCGCAGACTTCCTTTACCCGGTTGTCGGGTACGGGGAGCGGGTACAGTGTTAACCATTTTTCGTAACGTTGAGATAGTTAATTGAGTAAAACCTTGTTGCCTCCCAGAATGGGCAGCCTGAATTTTGGTAACCTACTAGCGTAAAATGTATTCCATTCGGGCAATTTGTAAGAAAAAACCGGAGCCAATCGGCTACGAATGACTCCGGCTTCTCAGTTATTGGATAAGATAAGACTGGCCACCCACCGTCAGCACTGATGCGCGCACCGTAGTATGCTTTTGCAGTTGTACCTGTCCTTCACCCAGTGGCTGGGCATACCCGTCGACGGTAATGGTGCTGCCTTTCGGAACCAGCGTCGCCAGTTGCCCGGCGACGTGCGGTGGCACTTTTACCACCGTCTGGTCACTCATAATCAACCCATTGATCTGTCCTTCCCGGTTCAGCCGAAAGTCAGCCACCTTACACTGATGTTCTGCCGCGTTGGCGTCACCGGATTCTGGGGCAGGGCTGGTGGCGCATCAACGACCTGCGATTTGCCTGCATCGAGCTTCACCAGTTTGAACATCGCTTCGCCCATCGGACTAAGCTCGCTGTAGCCCGTTACGGTCACGCGATTTCCGGATTTAACGGCCGCGTTAATCTGCTGTCCCAGGTGCGTACCAAACCGCACGGTTTGGGCAGTACTGCTGGCGTTTATGGTAAAGCCGTTCAGAATTCCGTCCTCGTTAGCGGTCAGCTGCCCTACCGTACCCGACAATGTCGTCAGCGAGGTTATCGCCTGGGACCGGGGGCCACGGGGACCTCCCGGCATAGGTGGTTTTGGTCCGGCATCAGCCAGTTGAACCGGCGGAGCGGGAGCCCCCGCTGGAACCTGAGCGTGAAGCAGTGGCGCAACTAACATACCTAGCAGGAGGGCGGTGTATAAGGTTACCTGTTTCGTTTGCATGACTTTTGTTGTTTTGGTACGCTGGCAAACCTATGGGTGCCAGCTAAGTGCAAACTGAAGATGGAATTAAGTTTTCTTAAGCCTCCGGTGTTAGGTCTCCTTACACCAGATCAGGCCCTTTTTTGATGCTATTACGAGACTTGATACTGTACCCACACAACGGCCAGGCTCGCCAGTAAGGCAATCAGCATCACCGGGATACCCAGTTTCAGAAACTCCCACGCACTAACCTGTATTCCCTCGCGACGCAATGCTACCAGCCACAGAATCGTAGCCAGCGAGCCGGTTACGGACAAATTGGGGCCGAGGTCAATTCCAATCAGCAGAAAGCTCTTGATCATGTCTGGAATAGCACCGGTCTGCACTACCGAACCGACGATCAGACCGGCCGGGAGATTGTTCATCAGGTTGCAAACCAGCGCCAGCCCTACCCCACTCAGCCAGGCCGCCTGCGTAACCGAGCGGGCAATCTCTTGCTGTAGCAAGGCGGCTAACTGATCGACGAGGCCCGTTTTGTTCAGCCCTTCAACCAGCACGAACAGCCCGGCAACCAGCGGCAGCACCGACCAGGACACTTGTTTAATGACACTCCAGGGATTGGTTCTGGTCTTTACCATTACAACTACAGACGTCAGAATACCCGCAACAGCGGTCGGTAAACCTAATTCAGCGTCCATAGCCGATGCCCCCAGCAATACCAGTGCCGTCAGGGCAATCCCCATCAGGGCCATTCTGCCGCCCGTCGACAAGGTGGGTACGGGAATATTACAAGCGACGTTTCCCTGTAAACTGGCCTGCTGGGTAAAACGAAGTACAGCGTACGTAATGCCGATCGACACAACTGAGGGCAGTCCGTATTGAGCCAGCCAATGCATCAGCGAAGGCATGTGCGTACCGTAGATGACCAGGTTGGCCGGGTTAGAAATTGGCAGAACAAACGAAGCGGCATTCGCGATGAACGCACAGATGAACAGGTACGGCAAAGGTTTCTTTACGTCAGCGGCCTTCACCGCGGCTGCTACCGCTGGCGTCAAAACGACCGCCGTAGCGTCGTTTGACAGGAAGGCCGTAACAACGATACCGACTAAGTAAACAAGTCCAAACAACCGATTCGCCGATCCGTCGGCCTGGTTGGTTGCCTGCACTGCCAGCCAGTCAAATAATCCCTGATCGCGGGCCGTCTCAGCCAGCAGCATCATACCGGTCAGGAATAGGTACACGTCGGTTCCTTTCCTGACGCCTTCCAGTGCTTCGGCGGGTGTAAGCATGCCGAGGACAAGCAGCAAAACGGCCCCGGCGATGGCCCAGACATACTCGGGTACATTGTACGGGCGAATAATAATGCCGGCGATGGCAACCAGTGCAATGATCCAGATACTATTGATAACCATGTTAATTAAATGCGTAAAGCGCACGACCAGGCACGACTATTCCAATTGAGTCCTGGCTTCGTTCCAAGAACAAGCATGGATATTCTGCTCAACGAATATCCGGTAAATCTACTCAGCAATCCCTGGAATTGTTTTTTCGTGAAGCAGCACTAACGAAGGGAAGATCGATTAATAAACTATAGATTAAACTCTCGTTAACCGACTGATATATAGTTTATTATATTGTTTATCAACAGCCAAATTAACTACTGCCTCTCGACTTTAGTTAACGATAATTTAATCACATTGCCTGGATGTACAGCCCTGGTACGACTTGCCTACCCACCCTCGCCTGACAAAACGAATCGGGGCCGAAGGTGCGGTAGCAGGCCGTGGTGAACAGCTTTGAAATTGTTAGGTGGCTTAGCTGGTTCAAAACAGCTTTGATCATCAGTAACCCGATGTCCTGACTGCGATAGTCCTGTTTTAAAAGCCTTTTTCTACTGTCAGAGGGTTTTCGAATTGTTTCTAATAAACGAGAGACCGGCACGCTCTCGTTTTGACTACAAATCTCCTCGATTTGACTACAGGCAACGCCCTATACAGCCTGACCTTTGGGGTATCATTAACCATTAGCAAGTATGATACCTCAGCATGAAACTACAGGCGTTCAACCGGCGCTACCTCCTGTAACCTCACCTAAAATCTGGTTTATTACGGGCGCTTCCCGTGGTTTTGGCCGCGTCTGGACCGAGGCCGCTCTAAAGCGTGGCGATAAAGTCGCGGCTACGGCCCGGAAGCTGGCAAGCATTGCGGATTTCAGCGAGAAATACGGCGATAACGTCCTGACGCTGGAACTCGACGTAACTAAGCCTGAGCAGGTAAAGACCGTCGTGGAGCAGGCTCACGCCCACTTCGGTAGACTCGATATTGTGCTTAACAATGCCGGTTACTCACTGGTCGGCACGATCGAGGAAGCCAGCGCAGACGATATTCGTGATCTGTACGAAACAAATGTTATTGGTCCGGTTTCTGTTATTCAGGCCGCTTTACCACTGCTGCGGGAGCAGGGGAGCGGTCATATTCTGGGTACATCAAGCAACCTCGGCCACGTAACGCTTCCGGTCATCGGTTACTACTGTTCCTCAAAATGGGCTTTCGAAGCTATTCACGAAAGCCTGGCCGCCGAGGTCAAAGCCTTTGGTGTCAACGTAACGATCATCGAACCGGGTGCCTATGCCACCGAGTTTGGCAGCCAGGAGTCGTTAAAATTTGCAGATGCCCTTGCTATTTACGATGACTTTAAGGGCCATTTCATCAATGGATTGAGGAATTTGGAGCGGGGTGATCCGGAAGCAACCCCCGAGGCCCTCTTCAAGGTAGTTGATTCGGAAAATCCTCCGTTGCGGTTCTTTCTGGGCAGTCATAATTTGCCGGACGTGCGTGCCGCCTATGCTGCGCGGCTGTCAACCTGGGAAGCGTGGGAATCCGTTTCCAGTTCAGCTCAGGGCGTATCAAAGTAAAAGACCCGGAAACGAAAAGTTTTTCTGGTATGTATTACCGCTAACCAATACGTATGTCGTATTGGTTAGCGGTATAGTCGTTAATCACCATGAAGAAGGAAGAAAGCACGCACTACAAATTCGATTCCGTAGCGGCCGCTCACCAGGCGTTTGGTTTACCAAAACCACTGCACCCGCTGATCAGCCTGATCAACGGTCCACACACGCAGGTTGATCTAACTGTTCCTCCGCAGAGCCATGTACTTGGTTTTTATAAAATATCGTACAAACCCAGGCTCAGTGGCCGATTGAAATACGGCCAGAGCTATTATGATTTTGATGAGGGCGGTTTGTTATTCGCTTCGCCAGGACAGATCATTGGTAGCAATGACAATGATGCCAGCGTGTGTTCTCAGTTAACGCTGCTCATTCATCCGGACTATTTTTTGGGTTACCCGCTGGCTAAGACAATCAGGCAGTATGGCTTTTTCTCCTATTCGACCAATGAAACCCTGCATTTGTCAGAAGAAGAAAAAGCAACGGTCATGGCCATTCTCAACATGATCGAAGCGGAACTGAACAGCCGGATTGATGAGTCCAGCCAGAACGTCGTCATTGCCCAGCTTGACTTGCTGCTGAACTACGCGAACCGATTTTACAAACGCCAGTTTATTACCCGCAAAGCGGTTAATAACGACCTGTTACAGAAACTGGAGGACCTGGTGGATGATTATTTCACCAGTGAACGATCACTCGACCAGGGGTTACCGTCGGTTCAATACCTCGCCGAACAGCTGAATCTTTCTCCCAGTTATCTGAGTGATATGCTACGGTCACTGATCGGGCAGAATGCACAGCAATACCTTCACAATAAGCTCATTGACAGAGCAAAAGAAAAGCTTTCTACCACCAGCCTAACGGTCAGCGAAGTGGCTTACGCGCTGGGATTTGAACACTCGCAATCGTTCAGTAAACTGTTCAAAACGAAAACGAACCTGTCGCCCCTGGAATTCAGACGGTCGTTCAACTGATCACTACGGGAGTAATTTCGGTACGTCTGACTCTTTTGGTTTAAACCACATCTTCAACCGCTCAGTTATGAAAACTCTCGTCGGCTTATTGCTTTTCCTGGCTACGGCAACGGTGTCGTTCGGCCAGGCGGATGAAACCTCACTGACCAGAGATATGGTTTTTGACCGGACGGCGCTGAAAAACCTGCGGTTTCCTCCTAAGGCTTTTCGTCAGGAAAAGTCAGTCAGAATCTACATGCGTTTCACCCTCACGCCAAAAGGTGAATACCAGGACGTTGCCATCGTCAATTCCAATCCTATAGATGACTCCTTTACCGAAGAATTTAATCGCTTACGACTTTACTTACCCAAACAGGATCCTAAATACGCGGGCCGTTACGTAGCACCTATTGCGTTTCTGTTTGGCGACCATTCGCCAGACAAACTAGCCCCCATTTCGAACGAGACAGATACAATTGTCGAAAAGAAAGGGTATAAACTGCTGGAGGAACTGCCAATGATAAGCTATGTCCTGTGTGAGAAAAGGACTGATTATGGGTTAAGCCTTCTCTCACCTCGACCAGCGCATATATTTGATGCAGCTATTAAACAACCAGCTCAGCTAACGCAGAAACGTTAAAAAGGGAGCGATACACTCAACTGGTATCGCTCCCTTTTTACATACCCTTTTGCCTTATTCTAATTCAGCGGCTCGGCTTTGTAGCCAGCTTTCTCGATAGCCTGCTTCACCGTTTCGGCAGTAGCCTTTTCGGTGGTCAGCACCTTATTGGGCGATGCCGTATCGACCTGCCAGTTGCCTTCGCCTACAGCCTCGTTCAGAAAAGGCGTTACAGTACCCACGCAGGCACCGCATTTTATGTTGGTCTTGAATTGGATGGTTTCCATAGTCAGTTAGTTTAGTCTGCCTATCGGCGCAAAGTTCACGCTGGAGCGACAATATCGATTTACAGAATTATCGGGGCAAGTAACGAAATAACAGCATTTCGACGGGGCGGGTTTCACCAACCAAAGCTGGGCGTGCTACAGGAAGTAAATCGAATAGGATAAAAGAACTGGCTTTTATAACCAAACGAGGATATGTAGTCACATTATCTACAACCCTATTAATAAGGGTTACCGGGGTTGTTACTTAACTTGTTCGCCAATATAAAATAAGCCGTCATACAGAGCGCAGACGACTTATTTCACCCTTTCCTACAACATTCATAAAACACCTCGCTGGTTTTAGCGAAAAGTATGTTTTAGGCTACGGTTGTCAATTAGGGGTTTATGAACTGGCCTTGAACCAATGAGGTCTGAGGTCCACCCGAAAAGCGTTCCGCTCAAAGATTGAGGATCGGACGTTCATGTGTTGGTTTTTCTTTTCCCTTTCCAACCTCATCTGGGGTTAAACCACCAAGAGAGCTGTGGGGGCGGAAGCTATTATATTCTTGCCTCCAGTGTTCAATTTTTTCCCGAGCATCGTCTAGCGATAAGAACCAGTGAGCGTTCAAGCACTCGTCCCGGAAACTACCATTAAATGACTCGATAAACGCATTATCCGTTGGCTTTCCTGGCCTTGAAAAGTCCAGCGTCACTTTGTTATCATAAGCCCACTTGTCCAGGAACTTTGAGATAAATTCACTGCCATTGTCCACTTGAATCCGTTCGGGTACAGCCAAATCTACAATTTTTAAGTGATTCATTACGGCCACCACGTCTTCACCCTTTAATGATTGGCCGACATGGATGGCTAAGCACTGGCGACTATAATTATCGACTACAGTTAAGGCCCGGATTTTTCGGCCATCAAATAGCTGATCAGCCACAAAGTCCATGCTCCAGCACTGATGGATACTGGAGAGTTGGGGGCGCTCTAACCGGTGGGCAGCGGCTCGATTACGACGGGGACGCTTGCTTCTGAGATGCAATCCTTCTTCACAATACACCCTATAGACCCTTTTGTGGTTGTCACGCCAGCCTTCCCGGCGCAACAGCACATAAATCCGCTGATAACCGTACCGAACCCTTACTTGGGCAATTTCTTTGATTCGTTTCCGGATCACGGAGTCATCTCGACGACGAGACTTGAACTGCAAAGAGGATCGACGGAATTGAATAACAGAGCAGGCACGACGGGCTGAAACGCGATAGTTTTCCATTAAACTTGAGGCCAGTTTCCTTTGCTGAACTGGCCTCAAAGCTTTTTTTTGAGCACATCCTGAAGCATTTGTTTGTCCAGGCTCAGGTCGGCCACTAGCTGTTTCAGCTGACGGTTTTCTTCTTCCAACTGGCGTAATCGGTGCAGTTCGGCAACACCCAATCCGCCATACTTCTTCTTCCAATTGTAATAGGTAGCCTCGCTAATTCCCATTTTGCGGCATACTTCAGCCACGGCTACTCCGGTCTCAGCTTGCTTGAGAGCAAAGACGATTTGCGCTTCGGTGAACTTGGTTTTCTTCATGACGATTTGTTTGATTTAAGTTAATCCAAATCGCCCGATTTTCTCTACTTTATACTGGAACGCTTTTCCGGGGGGAGGTCATTCTGATGAAAACGATGACGATATTCAAGATGATGAAATATCCAGTAAGGATGATAACAAAGAACCTGCCTTGGATTAGCACATTTCTTCAAGCTGGTACCGATTGTCTTTAGCGGGTTATTAGTCACTTATCTATTCAAGAGTCTATCAATTACTGGCCTATTACTGCTATCTGATCTTATTAACCAGTTCCTGTTGTACCATCTTCGCTGTTACGCTAATAGCATCGGCAGCCACTCGCAGTGCGTACCGGGTCGCATCAGTGTCGTCTTTGGCGTTCCCCAGGCGTTTAATGTCGTCAATATTCTTCTGCATCTCTCTGGAGACGCGTATAGGTTTCAGTTTCGATATTGCCATGTGTTTAGTTGTTGTGCATTAAAAAGCCCAGTGTTTTGAACGCTGGGCTAGTAGGGTACATGTTCGTAATTTATGCGTAAAACTTGACGCTATCTATTTTTTTAAATACGCCCTAATTACTGCCTTTTTTTAAGCAAAAAATACCCTTTTCCATTTATTTATAAACTCCTGCTGGCCTTGCTGAGTGTAAACGTAGTTTAAAAATGCCCTTTGTGCATTGTTCAGTTGTAACACAGACTCGAAATTTTCCTTTCGTTTCTGTAATTCTTCTAATGTAGTTTTTTCTTTCAAATATGATGTAGATGCTACTTCAAATAAAACTTCCGCTGAAAAACACAGAAACTTCAAATCAGAATACTTTTGATGTACGTGATAAGCCGCTTGCTTTATGTCAATACCAGAAATTATTTGCTCATAGAAGTCCCTGTATCCATTAAGGCTATCATTAAAAGTGATTTTTTCAAAGGATCCAGCAACATAGGAGAATGGACATACTTTAAATTGAGGAACAAGCTTAGATGAATTAAACCCTTCACAACTTGAAAAACAGAGGACTGATCGTTTCGAAGAAGTAATGTATATTTCTCTAAATTGGTCTCCTAATTCATTCCACGTAATATCTTCTTCTGTAAAATCACTCTTTACAACTCCTACTCCATTCTCGTCTCCGTGACAATCAAAATGAACAAAAGGTATTGAATTAGATATTTGCGTATCAATACTTATGTATTCAAGAATGCTTTTCAATTCATTCTTTGAATGATACTCTTGAAAGAAAATATCACATTTATTTTTTAGTGTATCGAACAGTTCTCTTCCTGTTTTTCTATCGTGTTCTCTCAGGCTTTGAAGAATGTAATATTTATTCATTGCTGATAATTTTAAAACTTAATTGTACTATATAAACAGAACCTGATTATTTGAGCTAAATGCTCTCACTACCATCAACTTCTTTAGACGTGTCTTGTACTACTTCTATAATTGGTTGTTCGACGCTTTCATGAGCGGGAAATACAACTACACTTCCAAGCTGCTCTCTAATGGCTTGCCGACACTGTACCTTGTATGCTTCATCCTTGAACTCTGTCACATACTGAGCCGCGTTAAAAAGATCGGCAGTTCTGATTAGCGCTATTTTTTCGCGCTCTGCCCCCCGTTTGCATTTGTCAGTGAAGTCCAGTGTCCTTTCAAACGGTGAAGTTAAGCGTTGAGGATTACCAAATAAAATTCCGTATGCCTTTTCGCTTACCTCTTCCCTGGCGAAGTCCTCATTTAAGGCATCTTGCAATTGCCTGAATTTCGACACATCAATATCCTTTGTGTCTTTCCCCTCACATTCGCCAATAAACCGATCTCCTTCTGGAGAGATAATTATCTGATCCAACTCAAGTCTACCATCATCAAACCCTTCCGCCGAATAACCTAAGATTTTCAACGCTTTTATTACAGAGTTTTCAAGTGGCTTCCCAGTTTCAAATAATAAATCCTTTAAACTTTCCTGTTCTTTTAGTACTTCTTTAAGATTGGAGTTTTTTTTCTTGAAGAAGTACTATATTTTTCTGATTTTCGGCAATATATTCTTTTGTTATTCTTGCCTCTGAAATATTGTATACCGAGTTGTGTACCCATTCTGGCTGGGGGGTTGTCTCTACATGATTTTTTAAAGATTTTCTTATTTCTACTAAAACCTGCTTAAACCTTTTCCCCCATTTCAATGCTTCTTCTGTCCACTCATCATCTTTTGAGTAGCTATCTGGATAATATATTGATGGAATAAAAATTATATATCCGTTTAAAATTTTTGCTGTTTTTCCAAGAATTTTATCTCTATTTTTCGTTACGAATATAGGATTTTTCAGTTCTTTGTCGGAATCTATATAAGCTTCAAACCTAAAATGATTTTTACAACACTCATTTAGATTAGTTACAAGATTTGAGCAGGGATAAACTCTACTGCCTTTAGAAGATACTATGTTGTATCCTAAGTTAGGTAGAAACTTGTAGTTGTGATATTGATCTACAAGATTTGTCACCGCTTGATTCCTACCCGTCCCACTTGTCTCAGTTTTGCCCGTATGAATATAAAAATCAATCTTCTCGGTTTAGGTTATAAATATGGTTTTACCGGCTTTTAAAGCAATTGTAATTTCATTCTTCCAGTGCGCAGCATGTTCTTGTATTTCGAAAGAGGAGTCATCATCGTATAGGCTTTTACCTCTAAAGGATGAACTATTACCGTAACCTAATCTATAATTAGTGTTATCGTAGTCGGGATTGAAAATAATAATGTCGGCGTCCGATAACGAGCCATTTGTATCGAATTGCATGTAGTCTTCTTCATCTGAAGGAATATCAAATCCTACGCCTAGTATTGTCTCCATTGTGGACTATTAAGATTACTGGTTTTTTCACGAAAATAAGCTCATTACTACAATTCACAATGTATGTTCGCCCTGTATCTTTACTGGTGCTAACTTTTCCACATTATGGCATCCAAGCGGAAACTTCAAGTCTTTATCTCCTCTACGTATACTGACCTTATTAAAGAGCGACAGGCAGCTGTAGAAGCCATTCTGACCGCTGGCCATATACCGGCGGGTATGGAGCTATTCTCGGCTGGTGACAAGTCGCAGATGGATGTTATAAAACGGTGGATTGACGAATCTGATGCCTATCTACTGTTACTTGGGGGCCGGTACGGGTCGATTGACCCTGAATCTGGCAAGAGCTATACGCAACTTGAATACGAGTATGCGATCGAAAAAGGTAAACCTTTCTTTGCCTTAGTCATTTCGGAAAAGCGGTTAGATGACAAGATTAGGGCTGAGGGAAAGTCTATTTTGGAACTTGACAATCCGCAACAACTCAAAGACTTCAGAGCATTAGTTACTACCAAGCTAGTTAAGTTTTGGGACGATGAACGTGACATAAAGCTAGCCGTATTACAAACGCTTTACGAATTTGACCGTCGCCCTGACTTGATTGGCTGGGTTCCGGGTAATGAAGCTGCTAACTCTGACATAATCGCAAAGCAAATTGCACGACTCACAGAGGAGAACTCAAAGTTGAAATCCAAAGAGTCGTTTAGCGATTCTTTGGAAAAAGCCATTCAAAAGATTGAGGACAAGCGGTACTCTCCAGGGCTTACGGGTGTACCGTCAGGTTTTATGAGTTTAGATAGGGTTACCTCAGGCTGGCAACCATCAGAACTGATTGTGTTGGCTGCTAGGCCAGCGATGGGAAAGACTTCGTTCGTCGTCTCGACCGTGCTAAATGCCACATTAGATTTTGGTCTACCAGTCGCTATATTCTCATTAGAAATGTCTACTGGGCAACTTATAGACCGTTTGCTTTCAGCAGATGCAGACATTAACAATGAAAAAATCAGAAAAGGCAATCTGGCTCCACACGAATGGGCTAAGCTGGGGATGGCAAAGCGACGCTTACAGGACGCACCTGTACACATTGATGATACTCCTTCATTGTCAATTAAGGAACTGATCGTGAAAAGTCGCCAGTTGAAATTACAACACGGCATTCAAATGATCGTGATCGATTATCTACAACTGATGACAGATGACAATAGCAAGGGCACTAACCGTGAAGAAGAAAATGCATCTATTTCAAGAGCGTTAAAAAATTTGGCCAAAGAGCTTAATGTGCCTGTAATAGCGTTGTCTCAGTTAGACCGAACTGTAGAGACCCGTGGAGGAGACAAACGTCCACGTTTAGCTGATTTGGGTGACTGGGCAAGTCTAGAGTCTAATGCGGACATGATTATGTTCTTATATCGGCCTGAATATTATAACATTACCCATGATGATTATGGTAATACAACAATAGGCGTAGTTGATGTAACTATTGCCAAAAATAGAAGTAGTGCTCTAGGTAGGGTTCAACTTCAGTTTATTTGGCGCATTGGAAGAATAGCTGATTTAGAGGGCAGCTTTACTGAAAGCAGCCAAACCACACCCAGCCCTGCACCAGAAGGAACTGCCGGATCGGTTTACAAAAGCCGTGCTAATCAACTTTCAAGTTTTGGTAATGCAAATCCAGAAGAAGATCCTTTCTGATAAGCTTATAACCCTATAATTTCAATAAATATATCAACACCATTTTTACCTTTTGTCTTAGCCCCCTATTAGCTGGACAAATTTTCTGAAAAGGTTGTGTCGTAAATTACCTGTGCTTCCTCCCATTTCTGCTGAGGTGTTACAAAACCAATCGAACGATGAAGACGGTGATTGTTGTAATGGAAAAAATAACGCCCTAACATTTCTTTGGCCTCATAATAGCTGTCAAATACATTGCGCTCGATCACATCATGTTCTAGAATGCTGTGAAAAGCTTCAATGTACGAGTTCTCTTCAGGGGTGGCCACATGAGTGAATTCCTGCTTGATTTCGGAGCTTTTCAAAAAGTTACGTACCGAGTGAGCAATGAATTGACTGCCATTATCATTGCGCAAAATGACGCCCTTCAGTTCATGATTCCGGTTGATTCGTCGAAAAAGATTGATTAAGTCGATTTGACGAATACTGCCTTGGAATAGCCAATCCAGAATTTTGCGGCTATACACATCAATGACGCTCAACAGATAGTAATTCCGCCGTTCCCCTTCTACCCAGACGTATTTGATATCCCAGCACAGGTATTCCAAGGGCTTGGTCGCTTCGATTCGTCTGAATTTAACAAATTCCCGCTTGCCCATCGGTCGGATCACTTTGCCCAGAAGTAAATTATGCTCTTGCATGAGTCGATACACCTTTTTCTTATTGATTAAGTATTCTTTTTTCAACTCGTGGGTGATGTATTCGTAGCCAAGGGCATTGAACTCAACATCCAGCAGTTGCCGAATACTGACCACGACCAGTTGGTTGTCTACCCACGATCCATCCCGTTTCATGGTTACCTGGCTGGGGCGTGCTCCAGGTCTACCTGATTGTGGTTGGTAGTAAAACACGCTCCGAGGTACACTAAGCCACTGGCATAACAGGGTACGACTTACTTGATTTTCAAACTGTTTCATGAGTGCTAGCTTCTCCTGGAGTGAATAGGAGTTTTTTTTAGTAGCTCACTTTTGATCTCCAGTTCCAAAGCTTGTTTTGCTACAATCCGCTTCAGGCGTTCATTTTCTTCTTCGAGCACTCGAAGCTGGGGATCGACGCGTGCGTAAGAATCTTTGAGGCCTTCTTTGCCTTTACTCAAATACTTCAATTTCCACTTGCGCAGCAGCGAAGGAGATAGATTGTATTTTCGACAAGTCTCGGCATGGCCGTCACGAATGGCTTCCTGGACGATAGAATAGCGGTCATCGGGAGTAAAACTCCGCCTTAATTTGCTCATGGTATCTGAATGTAAAAGGACTAAACTGTTTTTACAATTTTGTCCAGTCATTCAGGGGGTTAAGACACTTTTATGGAACCTAAAATTCAGTTAGTGCCTCAGAATAGTTCACCGGCCACTGTGGATACTTCTATAAGAAGATTTCACGATTCAATTGCTGAACTATTAAGCTTTACTGATCTACCCACTGAAAATATATTAAGCCCTATTGAAGAGAGACGTAAAGCGATTTTTTTCTTTGTCGAGTGTACTAGAAATTCTTCCATACGAAGAGAGACAAAAAGCCACTTATTTATCTAAATTCACTGTAGCTGTTACAGTAGGCTTATTTGATGGCGCATTGAACTTTCTATGGGACGAAACAGTAAAGGCGTTACGCCGGTTAGTCATTTCTTATGATTTACAATACTTCTATTCAATTGCAGAAAATATATCTAGTAGATATAAAAATCTATCTAAAGAAGATGAAATAGATGCAATATCTGAATTCGACCTAATAGATATATGTAGGCGCATAGGATTAATTAACGATCTGAATTTCAAAAGACTATAACACGTAAACTACTTAAGAAACCATGCAAGTGCGGCTCACCCAAACGATTATGAAATCTCAGGCAATGAACTAATTAATCTACTTGAATACTGCATTAAATATGCCATTACAGCACGACCAGATCATTCGGTAATCCAAATAAAAATATTATTAGATAATATTAGAAAGCATAAAATTTCAGATGGTGATTATGAAGTCATTTGCTTCGATTTGATTAAGCAACCCAAAGAACGTATTGACGACTTTATTCAACAACTTTTTGGCTTATATTGCGACCCTAGACAAGAGAGATTTACAAAAGATAATATCGAAAATATCACCTCTAGAATATGGGATGCATCTTCTGAACAGCTTAAATATAAGATTGGAGCAAAGTTTGGTATTTACAGAAAAAATGGAGAGAGTGATAGACGTGATCTAGCTCAAAAATTCCTTGAGTTAGTTGCTGGTTTAGATTACAAAGACGAGGATAGTTTAACAGCTGAGCTTATTGAGAAACTACAAGAATTGAGAACTAGTCATTTTGGTTGGTACAATTTCTACAATGAATACCCGCATGCGAAGGCAATATCTGATAGCCTTCCCAGGCAAGGTATACCCAAAGCGATTCGCCGACTATTCGTAAAAGTGATTTGTCAATGTTGGATTGGCAATGGATTAGGTTACAGAGAGGGGATTGACGAAAGAGCTACAAATCACTATAATGAGTTTATTACCTTATTCGATGTCAATGCAGTCAAAGAATTTATTGACTTGTTCAATGATCCAGAATTTGTAACAGATTTCGATAAGCAAAAGCCAGAAGAAAGGACTAGAGTATTGGCCAATCATTTTAAAACTGTCACTTCTGACATTTATGTTAATGACGCATTAGATCTGATTGTCAGATTCCCTAAAAAGTCAATTAAGAATATAGCGTCAGATAGCCGATTTAAGGAGGTATCGAAGCGTATTAAGATTTAATATTTCCTAGATTAGCCCTCTTCCTAAAAAGCCCGGCACGGTGAGGTGTCGGGCTTTTACTCGCCTTACTGCGGCTTAGTCGTTGTACGGAAGAACCGGCGAGTGGGGGTAGCGTCTGGCCCGGTTTCGTTTCTGAAGCTGTTCAGTGATGTAGTCCAAGGTTTCCATGCGCTGAAGCTGGTCGTTGTCTAGTTTGGGCTTACGGCCTTTTTGCAGGTTCGGCTTGATCTCAAATTTGGGCATGGCCGGGATGGCTCCTTTTTTGAAGGCGAGCCGGATCACGGCTTTGATCTGGCCCAGCCGCTGGCGAAACGTGTAGTCGGATTTGACGGGGCGGGGTTTATTCCGTAACCAGTCAAAGTAGGCATAAAACCATTCCTCGTTGATGGCGGAAATGACCACGTCCGTTCGTTTGGGTGATAGCGTGGCCAGGTAACGTTCGATCATGGTGAACTCGGCGTCGTAGCGGTTGGCGTTCTCCTCGTTGTTACGCGCCTTCCAGTACGGAACCACGACGTTGCGTCTAAACTTGATGAGGCCGTTGGGTACGTCTTCCTTTCAGCCGGATAGCCTCCTGGTTGGCTTTCCACTCCGGGTAGTTAATGGCCAGAATCTCCTGGGCCGTGTAGGACCAGTGCTTGTTATCGTAACAGTCGATGAGCTCGTTTACCTCCTGGTACCAGTCGCGGGCGGATGCGCTGGTTCATGCCGGGGCTGTCGCGCTCGTAGGGGTGCATCTGTTTGGCCGCGTCGTTCCAGTACGTTTCTTTGACGTAGCAAGACGTAGCAAATGGTTTCGTAGCTGTATTTTCGCTTCACGCCAACCCGGATGCAGATGGGAAACTTACCATCCTTACGCGCCGGACTGTGCTTGACCAGAGTGACTGTCGCCATTTTTGCCTAAAACTTTTCCTAAACCACTCCCTATATTTCCGCATTTGGGCTGTTTACAAAGCTAAACAAAAACGGGTTTGGGGGCCAACAGGGCCAATAGTTCGCGCAATGTTATGCGGAAGTGGTTAATTTAAGGAGTTGTTCGCCACAGGAAATTTTTTCAATTTTGCATATGTTGTCCATATACTCTCCTACCTGTACAGGCGGGACCGAATTCAATAAAGGACAATTTACCTGCCTATTGAAATGACTTCTGAACACGTTAAGTGCCTGATTATCGGCTCTGGCCCAGCGGGCTATACAGCGGCTATTTATGCAGCCCGGGCTAATATGAATCCCGTTCTGTACCAGGGTGGTCAACCCGGTGGCCAACTCACCATTACGACCGAAGTAGATAATTTTCCGGGATATCCGGAAGGAGTGCAAGGCCCGCAGATGATGCAGGACCTCGAAAGTCAGGCCCGCCGGTTTGGTTCCGACATTCGGTATGGCCTGGTAACCCAGGTCGAGTTCTCGGAAAATCCAGGCCGCGACAAGCCTCACCGCGCTATTGTCGACGACAACCACGAAATCACGGCTGATTCCATCATCATCTCGACCGGCGCGTCGGCCAAATGGCTGGGGCTGCCATCCGAAATGCGGTTGAATGGCCTGGGTGTATCGGCCTGCGCCGTTTGTGACGGTTTCTTCTTCCGCAATCAGGAAGTAGCCATCGTTGGTGCGGGCGATACGGCTGCCGAAGAAGCCAGCTACCTCGCCAACCTCTGCAAGAAAGTGTACATGATCGTGCGTCGGGACGAAATGCGCGCGTCGCGGTTCATGCAGCAGCGGGTAAAAACGGCTCCGAACATCGAAATTCTGTACAATACCGAAACGCAGGAAATTCTAGGCGACGAAGGTGTAACGGGAGCCCGGGTAAAAAATACGGTAACGGGTGAAGAAACCGTTTTAGCTGTTACCGGCTTCTTTGTGGCTATTGGCCACAAACCGAATACGGATATTTTCAAAGCATACGTTGATCTGGATGATCACGGCTACATCATCACCGAAAAAGGCAGTACCCGCACCAATATTCCGGGGGTCTTTGCCTGTGGCGATGCGCAGGATAACGTCTACCGTCAGGCAATTACGGCAGCCGGAACCGGTTGCATGGCGGCCCTCGATGCTGAACGTTACCTGGTCACGCTTGAAATGCAGGATCAAGAAGTTGTTCATTAACAGACTGTTCTCCGCTCCCGCCCAGCGCCCTAACCGGTTCATTGGGCGGGAGCGATCAAATCTTTTTCGTTATCGATGAGAAAAACCGCTATACAGTGGCTGTTAGCTATTGGGTGTCTGAGCATCACCCTAACGACGCAGGCACAGGAGCGCGGGCGATTTAAAAAAAACCTGCGTATTACCCCTAAGAACCAACCGAACTCTCAGGTCTTCGAACAGCCGCAAAAAGCGGAAGACCCGTTTGATCAGGAAATGGCTCCGCTGCAGTTTAACAACCAGTTTGAGCCAAAAAAAGAACTTAACCCGGTCGTTAGCGAAGATACAAGCCAGATTGACCAAGGCGAAACCAGTGTTGTTGAAGTACTTGATTCTGTTTTGATCGGTAATGAATGGGTAAAAGCGGCCGACTATTACGCCGTTTGGGATTCCCGCACCATCGACCCCTATAACATCAATCCGCTGGAATTCAACGAAGCCATCGACATCAAACTGTACGATCCGCCCGCCAACCGCTACTGGGCGCCCCCCCTCAACGAGGGTAAACTAACATCGAACTTCGGCTTCCGCTGGGGCCGCTGGCACACGGGAGCCGACCTTGATCTGGAAACGGGTGATCCCATTTACTCAGCCTTTGACGGCATCGTTCGGGTAGTTGGCTGGAACGGCGATGGCTACGGGCGCTACGTTCTGGTGAGACACTATAATGGCCTCGAAACGCTCTACGGTCACATGTCGAAACAAACGGTTGAATCGGGTCAGTACGTGAAAGCGGGGGATCAGCTAGGGCTGGGTGGCAGCACGGGCCGCAGTTCGGGCCCTCACCTTCACTTCGAAACCCGCTATGAAGGCAATCCGTTTAGCCCGCTGAACATCTACACGTTCCCGGAAAACGCGCTTATTTCCGATCATTTCCTGCTGACCAGCAATGTCTGGGATTACCTGCGCGGTGGCCGGCCCTCGTCGGATGGAGGCTCGCGTCCTCGTCTTAAACGGACAATCCTGCACCGGGTTCGTTCCGGCGAAACGCTCAGTTCCATTGCCAGCCGCTACGGTATGTCGGTGTCGGCGCTGACACGTAAGAACCACATTTCCTCGCGGTCTAAACTACGTCCCGGCCAGAAGCTACGGGTGAACTAAAACAGGCTTAAGGCACTGTAAAGTTTTCGTTTGTCATTATTCTTAGTTTACACGCAAAAGGGGGCTGCGAAATATCGCAGCCCCCTTTTGCGTAGGAATAGTAGTCAGATAGACCTTACCTTATTTCGTTACGGTAAAGGCTGCAATACCCTCGAACGATTTGACACGTTCGTTACGGGGGCCCTGCCGTTTAGCGAAGATATAAAGCGTATTGTCCCCCCTCTGCATCATCGGTACCGTCAGCCGGTATGTATCGCCGGTATGCTGCACCTGGACGGGCACGTTGGTCGCCCGTGATCCGCCGACGCTGCCTACCGAGCACATAAACTCGACGTCACCTTCGTTTTTCAACGTCAGGGTAAGGTCATCGCTGGCTTCCAGCAAGCCTGTCTGCGGAAATTTCTGATCGAAGCCCAGTCGGAAGTAAGCATCGTACACTTTAGGAAACTGGTCGAACTGGGCTTTCGTAAACGGTTTTTCCAGCAACTGCCAGCTTGTTCCCTGCGGAAAGTGATTGACCGCAAAGGCCGTAGGCTCCGTCAGAAAGTAAAAATCGTTAGGCTGCAGTGCCCCCGTCGGACCAGGTTTTGCCGTCGTCTGCGCCCAGGCAATGTCAACCAGGTACCAGTCGCCATCGAGTTTAACCGCATTCCATTCGTGATCCATCTGGCGAATGGGCCGCCCCGCTTCACTATCGTTCGTACGGGAGTACCCCTTTATATTGGCGACCTCAATACCCGCCTGTTTCAGCAGGTGCTTATACAGCAACGCGAAACCGGTACAGACGGCCTTTCGGCTGTTCATAACCCGGTTTATGTATTCCAACTCGGACGAGTACCGCCGACCGCTATAGGCTGTCATGTCGTAATTGATATGCGACGTGATCCAGGTATACACCGAACGGGCTTTGGCCAGTTCAGTACGGGCAGGCGAGGTCAGGTAAGCACTCAGCGTACTCAGATTCCGGGTCGCCGACTCGGGCGTATTACGGGCGTACGCATCGATGGTACTGTAGTCTATCGTAACGAACTTCGACGGGCGGGGAACCTCCTGTTTACCAACAGGAAACGAGAAAGCAGTAGCGAAAACTAGTAGCAATAAGGCCAGGACAGGTCTGGCTGCGTACATGCGTATAATTCCGGTTTGTCTCACATTAGGATAACACAAACGGCCGCGTTTTTATTGCTGATTACAGGATTATGTTTTAGTCAAAAACAGCCTCAGCAGGCTAAAACAGCCGTGCCCGATACGACTAGTCGTATCGGGCACGGTCAAGAAAAGATGTATGTAAAAGAGACTAATTACGCTTACTCATTTCATCGCGGATTTTGGCGGCCCGCTCATACTCCTCGTTGCCAAGCGCATCGTCAAGCATTCGTTGTAATTCTTCAGCAGAGGCATTTTTCAACTGATCACCGAACGAACGCGTCGACGGACGATTCGACGATTTAACCAGCTCCTCCTGCTCGTCCTCTTCCTCACTACCGCTGGCTGTGATCCCCGCTTCTGAGAGGATAGACTCGTTCGTGTAGATCGGTACGTCGAAGCGGATGCCAATCGCAATGGCGTCCGACGGGCGCGCGTCGATGTTACTTTCCCGAACGCCGTCGAAACAAACGATCTTGGCGAAGAAAATACCTTCCCGCAGTTCAGAGATAACGATCTCCCGCACCGTAAACTTGAACTGTTCGGCAAACTGCTTGAACAGATCGTGCGTCATCGGGCGGTTCGGAACAATCTTCTCAATTTCGATGGCAATGGCCTGAGCCTCAAACATGCCAATAATAATCGGTAATCGGCGGTTACCGTATTCTTCACCCAGTACCAGCGCGAACGAGCCGGATTGCGACTGACTGGGGGAAAGGCCCAATATCTCTAGTTTAATCTTATCCACAGCGCAAATTTAACGGTTTGAGAGTTTGATTGTTCGTTAAGCTGCCTGTTTTATCAACCAATAAGCAAACTCCCAAACGAATCATCCTCAAAGGGCCTGCACCGCTTTCGTCAGACGTGGCAATACGTCGAACACATCGCCAACGATGCCGTAATCCGCCGATTTGAAGAACGGCGCGTCAGGGTCCTTGTTGATAACAACAATTACCTTCGAGGAGTTTACGCCCGCCAGGTGCTGAATAGCCCCAGAAATTCCACAGGCAATATACAGATTCGGGCTGATCTTGAGGCCAGTCTGACCAACGTGTTCAGAATGAGGACGCCAGTCCAGATCCGACACGGGTTTCGAACAAGCGGTTGCTGCGTGCAGGGCTTTGGCCAGGTCTTCAACAGGCCCCCAGTTTTCGGGTCCTTTGAGCCCACGGCCCGCCGAAACAACCAGATCGGCTTCGGGCAGGAGAATGTCGCCGGACGATTTTTCGGTGCTTTTCACGGAGATCGCAAAATCACCATCGTTTAGCGCAGGCGCAAACTTTTCGACCGGTGCCGTTGCCTCTGTTTCTTCGGGCGTAACGGTGTTTTTCCTGATTGCTACAATCTTGACATCGGCTTTCAGGTCGTTATAGGCAAAGGCTTTGCCGGTATAGATGCTGCTTTTCACCCGGAAGCCGTTCGACAGGTCGGGCAGCTCGATGACGTTGGCAGCCAGACCAGCTTTGAGTTTGCCGGCCAGCCGGGCGGTCATGGCATCGGCCAGCGACGATTTAGCCAGCACGATCACCTTGCTACCCTCCTGCTGGGCGGCTGCGGCCACAACGGTAGCGTAGGCCATACCGTTGGGCTCGTTCAGCTTGCTGTCGGATGCGTGTAGCACCTTCGTCGCGCCGTAGCGACCGGCCGTAGCGAGTTCGCTGTCATCAGCGGCACCGGCGACGATGGCGGTGGCCGATGTACCGAGCATATCGGCTACTTTGGCCCCGTAGAAAATAGCTTCCTGCGACGATTTTTTGAGCTTGCCTTCGTCTAATTCGGCAAATATGAGAACTGACATACGTCTGAAATTTTAGGGTTGGAAAACGGGGAGGAGGAAAGTTGTTTGGTTGAAGAGTTTTATAGTTGTCAAGTTCAAGTGTGCGTCAGCCAACGTTAAAACTCTTCAACCTTTCAACTCTACAACATTAAATAACCTTTGCCTCCGTGTGCAACAGTTGAATGAGCGTTTCAGCTTCTTCGGCCTTGATCATCTTAACGGCCCCACGTGGCGCAGGCAACTCGTAGCTGGCAACGGTCGTGAGTTTATCGGTTCCAACGGGTTCCACCACGTTAAGCGGCTTGGTCCGGGCCGTCATGATGCCCCGCATGTTCGGAATTTTCCATTCGGCAATCGGTTCCTGGCAACCCAGCACCAGTGGCAGTTTAGCCGCCAGTTCTTCTTTGCCGCCTTCGATTTCGCGGGTTATTTGGGCCGTATCACCATCCAGATCGAGCACCATAACGGGTGAAATCGACGGAATACCCAGCATTTCACCGACAATACCGTGGACCTGTCCCCCATTGTAATCAATGGATTCGCGGCCCATCAGGATCAGATCGTAAGTCGTCTCCTTCGCAATAGCGGCAATCTGTTCAGCGACGAAATAAGCGTCGGTTGGTTCGGCGTTTACCCGGATCGCATCGTCAGCACCAATAGCCAGGCACTTCCGGATCACCGGTTCGGCATCGGCTTCACCCACATTCAGCACGGTGACCGAAGCACCGGTTTTTTCTTTCAGTTCAACAGCCCGGGCCAGCGCATAGTCGTCATAAGGACCCGTAATGAACGTAACACCTGCCTTGTTTAGCTTGGTGTTGTTGTCCGTAAACGTAATCTTGGTGGTGGTGTCGGGCACACTCGTCACACACACTAAAATTTTCATCGGCTCTAAGGTTTTAGTTCGTGTAAATTGGTTTGTTACGACCAACTTTACGGCGTAAAAGTACAAACTGTCGCCAAAGAAAGTATGCATGCATACTATTTTTTTAGCTGAATGAATAACGAACGTATCCAACAATTAATTCGATTTGTCCAGGAAGAGCCGGGCGATCCCTTCAATGTGTATGCTCTGGCCATGGAGTACATGACCGAGCAGCCCGCGCAGGCCCGGCCGTATTTTGACGACCTGCTGACGAACCACCCGGATTATCTACCGACGTACTACCACGCTGCCGCGCTCTACGCCAACCAGGGTGAACACGAAAAAGCGCATGCTCTTTACGATAAAGGCATCGACCTGGCACGGGCGACGGGAAAACAGAAAACGTTGCTGGAACTGCAGCGGGCCAAACAGGCATTGGCCGACGAGAATGAGGATTGGTAGACGTTACCGGCGTTTCTTTTTCTGCTGCACCAGTTCCTGCTCGAACAGCAGCGGTACGGTCACCTGTTCCGGCACGGTGTAGGAAATAGACAGGAACCGGGCGTCGGGGACTTTGGTAAGGTACACTAAACCCCGCACCGACTCGCCGGGGGCCAGCGTATGCCGACGTAAGGCCAGCTCGCGCCAGCGGTATTCTTCGTAGTCGTAGCGTTGCATCCGATTAGCAAACGTACCGTGGTCGACGGCCCGCTTGATGGCAATGCCCTGATACGCAAGACTGTGGCTAATGCGGTTGCTGGCGTACTCACTGTATGAACGGCTCCGGCTAGAACTGGAAACGTCGGATGCAATGGTTGCCACCATCAGCACCGTATTCAGTATCTTCGCCCGTTTCAGGCGTTTCTCTTCGAGCTTCCGCTTCATGACGAGCCGGTCCGTTTCGTAAGCAGGGTCGGCGGCCGGGCGGGTCAGGGCATAGCCAATATGCTGCGGGTCGGCCAGGGTATCCTGCTGACCGTTCAGGGCTGTAAACTTAAAGTCGGCCGGGTTTACGTCGATGGAATCGGGGGTGAGGTTTTTTACCTCAACATCCAGCGTAACAAACTCTATATCCTCCCGTTCGAACGACGCAACAACGCCAATTCCCTGCTGGTCAACCCGCGTCACGGAGCGCCCGTCGACCATGCTCACGTTGCCGGAAACTGGTTTAAGCTGATACGTAGTGACGTTAGGGGCACAGCTTCCTAACAGCATGACGAACAGGCTAGTCAGTAACCCTGATGGAACGAAGTAAACGGATTTCATCGGTTGACACTAGTTTTGGCGTGAATCGTACCCGGCAGGTGAGCGCCTGATGGCTGAAGGCAATTATGCAAATATACGCCTGCTCACCAATCCATAAAAGGTAAATACAACTTTGCCAGTCAGTAAGTTAGCGCTAGCTGCCCAGTGCCAGCCATAGGTTGCGTAACCCCAGGAAAGCCGTAACCCCAACAATAAGTACCAGGATGGCATTCTGCCAGAACCGGTTTTGGTATTCAGCCGGCAGCAGCGCCCGGTTGTTCACCGCAATCAGCAGGAAAACAGTTACCAGGGGCAGCAACAGTCCGTTAGCGGCCTGGGCCAGCACAATCACCGGGACAGGCTTTACATTCAGCAGGCCAAACGTCAGGCCGATACCCATCACCACCAGCCAAACCGATTTATACGCCCAACTGTTCTCCGACCAGCCCAGCAGGCTCCTGGCCGTAACAGCCGCAGCCAGTGGAGCTGTCAGACAGGAGGTAAATCCGGCAGCAAACAGCCCAAAGGCAAAAAACGCTCCGGCCCAGCTGCCCAGGCGATTACTCAACGTCTGCGCTACGTTCTGAAATGAGAACTCGCCTGTAACGAGCGTACCGGATACCAGAATAGCCATGGAAATTCCCCCGCCAATCAACACGGCCAGGCTAATACCTAAACGCATCTCGCGGATGGCGTCGACCGGGCTAAGTCCGGGCTGGGAAATACCCGAACCGAGAAAAAGATTATAGGGAACGATGGTTGTACCGATCAGCCCGATCACCAGTACCAGCGATCCGGCAGGCAATGCAGGGATGACCAGCGACTGGGCAAAAGCTCCCGCTCCCGGCGACGCGCTGATGGCCACGTAGGCAAAGGCAATACCCATCAAAAAAACGACCAGTCCCAGAAACTGGGCAATAAGCTGAGTGGAACCGCGCCAAAGCAAAACCAGACACGTGGCCCCCAGGAGGAGAGTTAAGAGTTGCGGGGGCCAGTCCGTAAGTAGCGTTAGTCCCGCCAGCGCCCCCAGCAGATTTCCCGCCTGGTAGGCAGCACACCCCAGGGCAACGGCGATAAATAAAACGGTAGTGAGCCACCGGGCCCGCTGGCCATACATGGTTGTCAGGACCTGACCCAGACTCAGGCCGGACGCAATGGTAATCCGGGCGGCCGCTTCCTGCAAAACAATGGTACCAATAGTAGAAAACGTAAGCGCCCAGAGCAGGTCGAGGCCAAAACGTGACCCGGCCATGGCGCAGGTGGTTACGGTGCCGGGGCCAATAAAGGCCGCGGAAATAACTGACCAGATTAGTACACTGCTCAGGCCGGAGCGGAGCGAAAGAGATTTGGGCATTCGTTTGACAGAAGCCCAGGGGGCTTACGCTGCAAACTACCCAAAAACAGCATACAATCCACCAAAACGCAGCATCGCCCGACAGGTTGCCGGGCGATGCTGCTTCAATTTATCTGGCTGTCTACTACCCTACGACAGGTACTTACGCAGCATCCAGGCGTGTTTTTCGTGTTCTTCCATCAGACCCGTCAGGAAGTCAGCCGTACCGGCGTCGTTCAATTTCTCATCTGTGGTGTCCACGTCTTCGCGCAGTTCACGAATGATTTGCTCATGGTCAGCTAGCAGGCGTTTGAACATTTCGGGCGTATCGATGTGGCCATCGTGATCTTCTTCCAGGCTCGCTTCGGCCAGAAAATCTTTCATCGTTGCCACCGGACGACCGCCCAGCTGACGCACGCGTTCGGCAACCAGGTCGATTTCTTCTTCAAGTGCGTTATACTGCTCCTCAAAAAACTCGTGGTATTCCTTGAAGCTTGGCCCGGCTACATCCCAGTGGAATTTGCGGGTTTTGATGTATAGTACGTGAAGATCAGCTAAAAAGGCGTTCAGTAGTTCGTTGTCCTTTTTCAGTACGTCTTCGGAAAGACCAATGTTGGGTTTTAAAGCCATAACGAGAGAATGCTAAGTAATACAATTGGACAAAGCCATTTGCTTTGTTGTGTCTTCAACTATCAGATGGATGGCTTTGTTTTTCCGGAGGATAACATTGGAAATGGTCTAAACATAGATGGGTTCTAAACCTCCAGTATAATCTTACCTATGTGCTCGCTGCTTTCCATCCGGTCATGCGCGTTGGCGGCTTCGGCCAGCGGAAAGGTGCGGTCAATAATGGTTTTCAGCCGGTCGTCGGCCAGCAACGGCCAGACTCGCTGCGCCACTTCGGCCGTCAGAGCGGCCTTGAAATCGTCGCTGCGGGGTTTCAGTGTACTGCCCGTAATGGTCAGGCGTTTCTGCATCAGGGTCGGAATGTGCAGCTGCGCGTTTGCCCCCTGCATCGAATTTATGTAGGTCAGCCGACCATCCATGTTCAGCAACCGGATATTTTTGGGCAGATACTCCCCGCCTACCATGTCCAGAATGACATCGATACCAGCATCTTTGAGAACTGTTTCGAAGTCATCCGTCTTGTAGTTGACGCATTTTTCCGCGCCCAGTTCCTCGCAGAACCGGCATTTTTCGTCGGAACCTGCCGTCGCGTAGACGGGCGAGCCAAAGACTTTTGCCAGTTGAATAGCCGTTACGCCGATACCGCTGCTTCCACCGTGAACCAGCAGTTTTTCGCCGGGCTGCAGGTGAGCCAGTTGAAATACGGTCGACCAGACGGTTAGTACCGTTTCCGGCAACGAAGCGGCTTCTACAAACGACAGGTTTTCCGGCACGGCCAGGCAATGCCGCTCGTCGACGGCGACAAATTCGGCATACCCACCGTCTTTGATGAGGGCACATACCCGTTCTCCGATCTTCCAGCGGCTGGTACCGGGGCCGCAGGCTTCTACCGTACCGGCTACTTCCAGACCCGGAATCTGCCCGGTTGGGTTCGTACCGTAACCACCCTGACGCAGCATTACGTCGCTTCGATTGACACCGGCCGCCCGAACACGAATAAGAATGTGGCCCGGCTGGAGGCCCCGCTGAGTATCTGGTTTGAGTTTGTCCTGGAGTTCTAATACGTGAGATTCTCCAGGCTGCGTTATAACAATTGCTTTCATGTGAGCATAACCAGCGTAGCCGTATTTTGGCTGACAATACCAGCAGATTTACCGGGCTGATTAAACAAAATCAGCTCCCAGACCGTCATTAGTTACGACACATGATCCCAGCACTGGATGGATACTCTTTTTTCCGTTGCCGACGCAACAGCCGCCCTACGCCAACAACTGGTTGCTTTATTGACCGGCAGCAACGCCCACCAATCGTTCGACGACGCCATCAAGAACCTACCCGTTGACCTGCGGGGCGTCAAACCGGAAAAGCTGCCGTACAGTATCTGGCAACTGGTTGATCACATTCGAATTGCGCAGGAAGACATTCTGGAGTTTTCGCGGGATTCGAACTACGTATCCCCCCCCTGGCCGGATGGTTACTGGCCCAAGGAAACAACACCCCCCGATGCTACCGCCTGGGATACCGCCGTAGCTAAGATCCGCGCTGACCGCGATGCCTTTGTGGCCCTATTGAACGACCCCGAACAGGATTTATATAAACCGTTTGCCCATGGTGATGGACAGAATCTGCTGCGCGAAGCTCTGCTGATTGCCGACCATACCGCCTACCACGTTGGTGAAATTATCATTATCCGTCGCCTGCTGGATGCTTGGCCCGCATAGTTTTATTTTTCAACACAGAGTTCACGGAGGCACAGAGGTTTCATTATCAGGCACCTACTTAATAGTCGGGCCAGAAGTACAGATAACGCAACTGTTTTCCTCACCTCTGCCCTCTCTCCTGTTTTATAATCTTGTCGAGGTTAGCTCTGACCACCCCTAGCCCCTCCTAAAACAGGAGGGGAACATGCAGAAGTGCCCCTCTCAACCACCCCCTCCTAATTTTCTAGGAGGGGGCAGGGGGTGGTAAGTAGTAGCCAACTAAGCTTAATTCGCCACCTCGTAAAAACCCTACAAGATTAGCTCCTAAAATAGGAGGGGGCCGGGGGGTGGTCGTCCGTTGCCAGAGGCAAACAACAAGGGTAATACCCCTAATTAACTAATAGAAACGTAACGGCTAGCGTTTGTATTGACACTGGGCTGGGTCGGCCGCAACGTAATACTTTTTATAGTTGAGCGCCTTCGGATCCATACAGCCTTTCAGGTTAAGCAACTCGACGTTTTTGAAATCAATGGCGTGACTTTCGCTTTGCAGGGCGATGTACCCTTCCCGCAGGGGTGTACCGTCTTTCTTAATCCAGTAGTCAGGATTAGCGACCTGCCCTTTGGCCCAGTCATAATCCTGGCCGACGTATCCACCCCCAATCTGCGCTTTTTCGTAGGCCAGCACCGTTTCCCCGTCGATCACGTGCCGGATCGAGTCGCCCAGCACAACCACCTCAACCGTTACCCACTGATCGCCGTCGTAGGTCTTCGACTCCGAATCGATGCAATGGGCCGTGTTTAGTTTACCATTCATATAGACCTGCGTACCGGGTGTGCACAGGTTAGCCGTCGCCCGAGGGCCCGTTCCCAGGCCTCCCAGCGTCTGCACTTCCAACGAAACCGGAAATGCCTGCTTTAATCCCATACTCTGCGCCGACTGGGAGTGAATCATCACCCCACTATTCCGCACGTTCCAGGAGTCGCCCCCCGGCACCTGATTACCCTGAAACCGGTACGTAAACCGCAGGATATAGTATGAAAAAGGCTGGTTGTAATACAGGTGTCCGTAGCGGCCGTCAAACGTCTTGTACTGATCGTAAGCGATACGTAGCAGGCCGTCTTCCACCCGGAACGTATTGCCAACATTGTCGTTAAGCGGATACCCTGCAATCTTGACGTCCCAGCCGGTCAAATCCTTGCCGTTGAACAAAGGCATCCAGTCTTCCTTCGACTGGGCCGATACGCGGTTAATCAAGGCAAAAAATAAAAGCAGGCAGGAAGCGAAAACTTTCATGAAGCGCGAAACGAATTGGTGGAAACTACCAAAAGAAGCCTTATGAGCTGGTAATCTACCCCTAAACGAATTGTTGACCGCCGTTTTATTACCGGGTTTGTGCGGTCGCGTTCTATCTTTGCGGCCCATTCATTCCACCAAGACCGTGCACTACGTTCGCCCGTTACTCACCGAAAAGGCTGTTCGGATCGGGAGGTTGCTTTTCGTATTCAGGCACGTGTTAATCCACAGCGATGGTTGTCCGGTTCACCTGGCCACCCTCTTCGGCGGAACGATGGTTGTGGAACTAGAAAGATGAAGCAATCGAATTCAGTTGTTATACCGGCC
Organism: Spirosoma sp. KUDC1026; assembly: GCF_013375035.1. NCBI lineage: Bacteria > Pseudomonadati > Bacteroidota > Cytophagia > Cytophagales > Cytophagaceae > Spirosoma > Spirosoma sp. KUDC1026. The sequence goes on from NZ_CP056032.1 coordinate 4,039,422, forward strand.
GGGCTTCTTTACGCGGCTCTCTGGGCTTCTGCCTCCGTCGCGACGAAGTACGGCGTACAGTCGGTCCATCCCCTTATTCTGGCGAATACGCGGTTTTTTATTGCCGGTATTGGTATGCTACTGTTTGTTTATGGTATTCAACGTCCCAAACAGGCCTGGCCCATCGGCAAACAGTGGGGCCAACTGACGCTATTCGCTCTGCTCAACACGACCATTTATCTGGGCGCGTTTGTGCTGGCCCTGAAACAGGTTTCGGCCGGGATTGGCAGTCTATCGACGGCCACTAACCCGCTGTTTATTACGTTGTTGTCGGCTTTATGGCTGCGCCGGATGCCGCGCTGGACTGAACTGGGTGGCTTATTGCTGGGCCTAACCGGCGTAGGCATTGCTACCTACCCTTTGCTGCAGACGAGCTACGCGACACTCGACGGGTTACTGATTCTGCTGGGTGGGATGATTTCTGTGTCGGCCGCCACGGTATATTACGCCCGGGTCGACTGGCAGTTGCCAACATTAGCCATTAACGGCTGGCAGGTCCTGATCGGCGGCCTGTTACTGCTTCCCTTCACGCTTGTCTTTGCTGACTTCACCACAGCTCAGTACGATGCTCGCTTCTGGCTATCCGTTTTCTGGCTAATTATACCCGTATCGGTAGCCGCCCTTCAGCTCTGGTTTTTCCTGGTACGGCTGGACCCCATCCGGGCCTCACTTTGGTTGTTTCTCTGCCCCATCTTCGGTTTCGTCTACGCTTATTTGTTGCTCGACGAGCCAATCACCCTATACACCCTTATCGGCACCGGACTGGTCATTGGTGGGCTCTGGCTGGGCCGAAAAGTGTAGATTGACTTTAATACGTTAGGGTCCTCTAACCCGCGAGGCCTGATGCTCCTGTCTTTTTACCCCTGACTGCTTATAGCCCGCCTTCAGGCAGCCACAAACCGTGGAAACCAAGAGGAATGTTGTGAGGGAGCCGCAACCGGGCCGTAGTCGTCAACGTAGCAGCATCGGCTACGACCAGGTCCGTTGTTTTCATCCGGTCGTCAAACCGTAAATACAGTAACCACGCGTCATCTTCGGCCGTACTAGCGGGTCGGGGCACCACAATTGGTTCGCTCGGCAGGGTATGGTCATCGCCGGTATGCATCCCTCGTCCGGTCGTGACGTCGATTTTAACGAGCTGATCGGCTAGTGGACGACTATGACTGAGCGGCCGACCAATACCCCAGGTGTATTGATACGGCTTGCCAACCCGGTCGGGGTGAATTTCGGGCAGTTCCCCTTCGTAGTCGGCCAGCGGTGTGTGGGTTACCTGTTTCGTAGCCAGATCAATCGTGTAGCGGGTGAAACGAGCCCCCATACCATCGTCGGCCACGTCGCCATTCAGGTACGCTTTCATCAAATCCGATGCGGGGAAATAGTCCAGCATCAGGCCATCGACAATCAATTTGCCGTCGTGTTCCTGATATCCGTTGACAAAATGAAAGACAAAGCAGAAGTCGGTCGTCAACCGGTGAATAGTACCATCCGGATCGATTACCAGTATCAGCGTTGGCTTGTTGCGGTCGACGCGAATCGACGCGGCAGGAGACGTAAAACCAAGAAGCGCTCGGGGCATGTCGAAAGCTACAGGCGTCAAAAACAGAATCCGATGACCGCTCTGCGTGACAACAAAATCGTGCGAGAAGGTCATATCGTCCATCTCGATTATCTGATCGATCATCGCCTTGCCACCGGGACTGACTTTGTACAGCACCAGCCGTTGCTTCGTTCCGGCTACCGTACCAAAATTGTATAGCACACCCGTATCGGGATGAATTTTGGGATGCGCAGAAAACGGCATTTCTGGCATGATCTGACTGTCGAACCACGAAAACCGGTTTTTCAGTACACCATCATAATCGTACCGGTCGATAGTTTCCAGCGTAACCGGGTCGATGCGGTGCGGCCATCCGCCTTCCCAAAGCGCCATCATGTGCCCCCCGTGACTAACAACACTGGTGTTAGCCGCATTTTTAAACTGCATTCGGAAGGCGTTTTTCAGGAGACCACCCGGCAGGTTCGTTCCAAAACTCCGGTGCAGCATCCGACCCGCTTTTTCTTCTTCCAAAAATTCCCGCGTTCGTACGTAGCGATTACGATAGCGTACCTTCTGCCCGTCGAATTCGAAGCGCGAAATCATACCGTCACCGTCGAACAGATGGTCGTACCATACTCCCTGATGCGCAAACCGGCCATTACCGTTACGATACAACACACCTTTCAAATCAGCGGGCAGCTCACCTTCCAGCAGTTGTAGTTCAACGTCGTCATATTCGTCCACCACCGTTTTGTTCGCGCGGACGTAATCGTGCAACACCTTGTAATGCTGAATGGCCATAATTGCAGTTCGGTATCCCGGTTTGTTTATCGAACCTTACGTAGACTGGCAATGTTCGATTCAGTTGCTTTTTAGTAAAGAAGCTTTCCCGGTTAGGTTATTTGTCGTTCGCAGCGCAGACGAGACAACCGGGAAAGCAACACGATTTAGTCTCGTCCGTAAATAACCGACTTCATTGCTTCACGGGCCGGCTCGTATCCTTCTTCCGCACTCAGGCGGGTAGCTAGCTGCCCCAGCATGATGCCGTAAATGACTTTTGAGGTAATGTCAGCAATCGTGTACAGGATCTGCCGGGCAACCATACCATTCGGCGTTGGCGACAGCCAGGGAACAAGGTAAGCAATTGGATACAGCGTCCAGGCGACAATAAGCAGCCAGAAAAGTGCTTTGGCCCTTTTAGCCGCCTTGGGCGACATATTTACATTCGTCTCCGCAACCGATATCCCGACGATATAACAGATGTAGATCATAAATACGGTGCTTATAGCCCCCCAGATCAGCAGTTTAGAGATATCTGTCGTTTCGTAAAACTGCCCGACGTATCCGGTATAGATCATGAGAAGACCGGCGACAACCAGCCCGACCCAGCGCCGGCGGAAAGCAGCTCCTGATACACCCAGTACAATCAGCAATTGGGTAAGCAGCATCGGCACATCGATTGACCAGTTAACGTACCGAAAGCCGTTGGAAAAGGTAGCTTCGGATGGATTCCATTTGTTCCCATCCCACGTAAACGCCTGATGCCAGCTCTGCTGCTGATTAAACAGAATCAAAGCTGCTGATACCATAACAACGGCTGATATGATTGAGCTCAGCTGATATTTGGGTGCGCTTTCTTTCATCGTCAGGATGAAATAAACTAAGCCTGTCGTTGTTGCTCCTACCCCCAGTACGAGCACATGATTGATAATGTCGTGCTGTACAGACGAATAGCTGAAAAGATTCTCCATGTTTTCCATAACCGTATTTTAATCTCTTTTTAATGATCAATTACGGATATGAAACAGATGTAGATACATGTTGTTTAAAAATACTTAAGAAAAACACTCACAAAAATTCCGTTATCTACTCAAGATCGTCATGTAGTGAACACGCCCGGACCCTACTTATATTGGTTCGGCGACGCCAACTGCGTTCCTCCTGACCATCCAGCAGTTTACGGGTAAGGAATACGCAATTTTCAGCGTGTCGATCAAGGCTATCCGGCCGGCCTTCTTGCACTCGCAATACCAAATCAGTATCTGAGTGATAGCTTTACCTGCCAATTGCCGAGACGCCTGAAAGGTCTAATCTACTGTTTCGTGATGATCATTTCCACCCGGCGATTCTGCTGACGCGACGCTTCGTGGTTATTGCTGGCGGTTGGACGGGTTGGGCCGTAGCCACGCGTGGTAATCCGGCTCCCAGCGATTCCATTTTTCACCAGATACTCTTTAACCAGATCGACCCGCTGCTTGGATAACCGGACGTTTTCGTCGAAATCTCCCTGGTTATCGGTATGACCCGCCAGCAGGATTTCGGTCGTTGGATTGCTGTTCATGAACGCCAGCAATTGTTCCAGCGCGGGCTGAGCGTCGGGTAGTAGTTCGGCTTTGCTCTGCACAAACTGGATGGCGCGTAACTGCGTCGTTTTACCAACCGGAGCTACAACCAGCGGGGGGGTATACACGACTTTAGCATCGAGCGTTTTGGGGGGGATAGCAGGAGAACTCGAACTTACTGGAGCGGACGCCGGGGCTGCTACAGTTACCTGCGGCAGTTGTTGCGACTGAGCTACAGCAGGCGTTTTCGTCGGGGCTGGTACTTTAGCGACAGCAACGGGCGGTGTTGTTCCTTTGCGATACAACAGAACAGGCTGCCGCTGCATATCAACCGCAAAATTCGAGGTGAAGGCCAGTTGTTCTTCCAGCGTAATGTAGCCATCGGCCTGGGTGACAAGCGTGTAGGGCTGTTTGGGATCGAGCTTGAGCTGGTATGACCCATCGCCGGCCGTGGTTACCTGCTGGGCACGCATGGTGCCGGTCTGACTTCTGGCACTGACTACCGCTCCGGCGAGGGGTTTCTTGGTTTGGCCGTCCAGTATCGATCCTTTCAGAAGCGCTAGGCCATCGGCCGGGGAAGGAGCGGGAGCTGGAATCCGGGACTGCCCTATGCTCTCCGAGGGCAGCGAATTGATGAACGTACAGGAACTGACAACCAAAAAAATCTTAATCCACTTCGTCATGTATAGGCAACGTAATTCGGGCGTCAAAAGTACGAACAGCGCCTGAAAAATCCGCCAGAAAAGGGCTTTTTGCCTGACTCAAAACAAACCCAGAAATAATGCAGAAATCTATTCGTAATTCATTGATTTACAGATAATATACAACCATAAAATAGTCCACCTTCAACGAACGATGGAAGCAGGTTTTTCGTTAATAAAGTATGACACAGATAAACCACGTTTCGACCCATTCCACGAGTACTCAGGCTCCGCTTTCGCCTACTCCAGCGGCCAGTTTGCCACAGGACGAGACCTGGCGTAAGTCTATCCCAGCGCAGGTGTTTCTGAACCATTTCTTCGCCATGGATTATCATATCCAGCATCAGAACGACCTGTCCGATCTGGCTAAATTTCCCGTTTTCCAGCAGTTCTACGGTCGCGCGACCGACGAGAACCGGAAGGCGCTGGAAAAGCTCCTGCTGAATAGCTGGAGTGCGGAGTATGCCCTTCGGATTACGCCCGTTGTCAACGACGAACAGTACTTGCAGAGCTCGCTGCACTGGACGTTCCCTCAGGCGTACTACAGTGCCCTGTTCAGCGCCCGGGCCTTTCTGGCCGTGCAGGGTGTTAATGTCAGCAATGAAGAACTGATCCGCAAACGGATTGGCAACGCCGTCGTGCGGGGTTACTACCCGGCTTCGATTGGTTATTATGCGCTGGGGCCAATCAACAGCTACCGCATTCAGCGACTGCCGATGGCCAAACGATTCAGCGTAGCGGCTAAAACAGACCTGCTGTTGCCTTCGCGCTCGGGTCTGGCGCAGGCGGAGCTGGCTCAGTTCCTGAAAACAACCCGCGATCAGCGCGTGAAAGCGCTGCGGTCAGCAATCCAGAATAACCCAAAGACGGCGCTACGTAGCCCCAAAACAGGTGAGATCCTGCAGAAATTCAGCGTTGAGCAGTACAAGCAACTGGCAAAGCAAATTGGTTACACGACGTATTTTGATATGCTGAGCCGTCTGCGTATTTCATCGACCAATCGGGAGATCGAACGCTTTGTCGATTCGGAAATTGACGTGAAGCTGTTTCACCAGAGTCTGGTCAACATCGTAGCCCACGTCAACGCCGTGCACGAAGCGTATATCGCCAAGGCATTGGGTGCCCCTGCGTACCGGCAGTTGGTGGCGAAACTACCCGCTTATTTACAGGAAAGCTTCGTTCGGGAACGGATGAATACCCTTATTCTACCCATGATCGAGCAGCGGCCCGAGGAACCGTCTCTGCGGATGGCGGCTTAAAGTAATCCTTCCCCTCGAAGGCCGATAACACGATTAAAGCATTACTTCTGAAGCGCCGTTCAATGATATTCCATTGAACGGCGCTTTTGTTATTCAGGCCGATCTCAATCACACAGGGTTCGGGTATCTGTCACTTCCGACCGGCAATATGCATCCTAAACAACCGGCTCATGAACAGGCAATTATACGCTTCACCAATTAGTGTGACTTTAGGAAAAATAACCTGTTCAGGAAAAGTAATTCTGGATAGATATTTGCTTAATGCCATAGACAGACACTACGTGTTTCCATCCACTCGATTACGTTCAACTTACTTACAATTATTTTTCTTTTTTCAGCCTATGGTAACACCCTCTACTCACCTGACGTCAAGTTACTTTCCAGGGATACAGGGGCTCAGAGCCGTAGCCTGTCTCCTGGTTGTATTCTTTCACCTGGCTATGTTGCTGGACAGAACCTACCAGCTGCCGATTCTTAATACGTTCTTTTCGCAGGGGTACGCGGGTGTCGACCTGTTCTTTGTCATCAGCGGTTTTGTCATTGCCCACAGCAGTAGGAGCCTGATTGGCCAGCCGACTACATTCCGTACGTACTGGCTCAAGCGGCTTGTCCGTATTTATCCTATGTACTGGCTGGTGCTACTGCCAACGCTGGCGGGCGTTCTGCTCACAGGCTCATCAGACAAAATCCCCGCCGGTTCGGTGCTGGACGTGTTTGCACACTGGACCTCCACGGCCCTGCTCCTGCCGGGGCACGACGCCATAAACGGTGTGAGTTGGTCGCTGAGCTACGAATTGTATTTCTACGGCGTATTTAGCCTGTTGATTTTGTCGCCCCGCCTGTGGGTTGTCCCGGCCGGCATTGGTCTGGGAACGCTGCTCATGATGCGCGAACCCGTAACAGGCACTTTCGTTAACGATTTTCTGCTGAGCCCCTTCAATCTGGAGTTTGGCCTGGGTGTGCTGGTCTGGTCTATCAACCAGCGGACCATACTTTCGACACGCCTGAGTCTGGCGCTCCTCGTCGCGTCGGTTCTGGGTGTCGTATTTTTTCAGGCGACGGTTACGAACGAAGATCATCTTCAGCGCGTGCTGGTCTTTGGCAGCTCGTCGTTCCTGCTGCTGCTGGGCGTACTCGGACTGGATAGTCAAGACTTGCTGCGGGTTCCGGTCTGGCTGGGTAAACTGGGCGATGCGTCGTACATGCTGTATCTGATCCACTGCCCAACGCTGATCATTGCCAACAAACTCATTAAACCGCTGGTGCTGGACCCTTTTTCTGTACTGACGCTGAATCTGGCGCTGGTTGTCCTGATCAACTGGAGCAGCGTTTACCTGCACGAGCATCTGGAGAAACCGGTTATGAAGTCGCTTCTTCGGCGGCTGCTCCCTGTCCGGCCCCAAGTCGTCATGCCCACTCCTGATCCTGTTGCCGCCTAGAGTGGGACACCCAATTAACGGAACAGCCCCAATGACCTCAGTTCACTGGGGCTGTTCCGTTTCAGAACGTACTCATTTGTTCTTAATAGTTCAGTTTGGCCAGGTATTCGAAATCGTAGCGGGCGCTTTCCATGGCCGTTTTGGGGTATTCTTCCTGCTCGACAAAGAAGTATTTCACGCCTGATTTCTTCATGTTCTGCAGCATCTCTTTAATATTGATGTTGCCTTTCCCGAACTCAGTGCTTTCCTGTTTCGCCCGGTCCATATCCTTCAAATGCCAGAGCGGAAAACGGCCGGGATATTTGTTGAAATAAGCCACCGGGTCATTACCCGTCACGATTACCCAGCCCAGATCCAGTTCCATTTTCACCAGCTTGGGATCGGTATTGGTCAGCAGGATGTCATACAGGGGTTTGCCGTCAACCACCTTGAACTCATAGTCGTGGTTGTGGTAGCCAAAGGTGATGTTCGCTTTCTGGCACACCTCGGCGGCTTTCGTGAACGTATCGGCACAGCGTTTGTAGTTATCGACGGTCTGCCCTTCCGACGGAAGCGACGAACAGATCAGGTACTCCTGCCCTGACTCGGCCGCCTGATCAACGGTCTTCTGCCAGTTTTCGTCGATGGCGACGTGGCCGCTCCGTAACGTCATGCCTAGATCACTGGCTACGTTCTTCATTTCTTTAGGCTGTAGACCGTAGTAAAGCCCTTTCGCGCTACGGGCCGATTCCAGCTGTTTATAGCCAATTTTAGCCAGCTCTTTCAGCGTCCCAACCGCGTCGTCCAGCATCTCTTTCCGGACAGTGTACAGTTGAATACCGACATTCTTGACCGTAGCAGCCTGGCTGAGCTGGGGTAATAAAAGGGCTCCGAGAGTTGCTCCGCCCGCTGTTTTCAGAAATTGACGTCTTGTGTCCATAAAATTCTTAGCCGGGCTACGCAGCCCCTTTTCCCAGCTAAGGTAAGCAAGCAGACAGCGGTATCTACTGCTGCCACCGTATTCGATTCCCAACCTTATGAACCGGCTACAGTTACACTCCCAGTACTTTGTTACTGGCGACGTTTCATGCGATTTCCGTTTCTCTTATTCATTCTGCTTCCGATTTCTTGCTACGTATCGGCCCAGCAAACCCGCCTGCTGGATCCTAATACGATTGGCTGGTTTACCTACAACGGCGATCACAAACTCGGCAAACGCTGGGAGCTGCACACCGAATACCAATGGCGTCGTACGGATTTTCTGCACAGTATGCAGCAGAGCCTGGCGCGGGTAGGGACTAATTACCAGCTAAACGACCGCGTCTCGGTGGGTGGCGGGTACACCAACCTGACTACCTATCCCTACGGCGATTACCCCGAAGACGACGTGATGACGTTCGAACACCGGTCGTACGAGGACCTTAACATCAGTGATCAATTGGGTCTGGTCAGCCTGTCGCATCGCTTCCGGCTCGAACAGCGCTGGTTGAGCGTAGGGGCCGACGCCAATCCGCGTGACATCGTTGACTGGGAATTTCAGAACCGAATTCGGTATCAGATTTCGGGCAAAATTCCGCTCCAGGGTCAGCGCATCGACAACGGCGAGTTCTACGCCAATTTCTTCGCCGAGCTATTCATCGGCTTCGGCCAGAACGTAGGTAATGACATATTCAACCAGAACCGACTGTCGGCGGGGCCGGGCTACCAGATTCGGGACAACCTGAAGCTGGAATTGAATTACATCAACCAGATCAAGCAGCACGCTACGCCCGAACCCACCTCCGACCGGCCGGTTTTCGAGATCAACAACGGCTTCCGGCTGAACGTCGTTTATAACCTCGACTTCACCAAATAGCCGAAGCCCCGTTAATGTTTTACCATCAACGGGGCTTCGGCTGTAGAGCCAACTTGGGCTATTTCCTTTCTATTTCCCGGCTGTCAGTACCGCCTTCATCTGATCGGCGACGAATTGATTTCCCTTTTCGTTGAGATGCACCCGGTCGGTAGTCAGGACCCCCCGATCTTTGTTTTCAGGATTGTTTTTCAAGTCATACTCCTGAAACGCTTTCCGCAAATCAACCAACGGCAGGTTATAGCGGGTGGCCAGGTCACGGATAAAGGCGCTGTACTGATTCAGGTCGCCGTCCTGCTGGTTGGTCATGTCCGTTTTCTCGCCAATGGCTGCGGGCGTGCACAGAACAACGCGGATGTTATTCGCTTGTAGCTTTTTAATCACCGCTTCGTAAAACCGGACAAACTTGTCGGGGTCGGTTCCGGTACCGCTGCTGGCCTTATGCCATACGTCGTTAACGCCTACCCAGATGACAACTACATCCGGTTTTTTGGCTAGTACGTCGTCTTCCATCCGCAGGTACAGGTCGTAGATTTTGTTGCCGCCAATGCCCGCGCCAATGAGTTCAAACTGATCGGCGGGCAGCGTCTTTTTCAGCATATCAATGTAGCCGCCGGGATTAACGCCCGCTTGGGTAATGGAATCGCCGAAGAAAACGACCCGGGTTGGTTTACTGATGAACGCCGTTGACAGCAGCAGGATAAATGCAAATAAATAGATGCCGGTACGCATGGTTTTAGTAATGATAGCAGCGGTTAAAAAAGCCAGTCAAAAATAGTGATTCGCCCTTGTAGGTTATCATTACCGCTGTAAAGTCAGTTCGCCCATGCATCTACCCGGTACGTTTTTCGCGACAATCGAAACGTCACATCACTCTTCATAACACCGGATTTCCAGCAGGGCAGCCGGTGCCGACTTCGTCTGCGCATCACCGTTGACGCCTTTCAAATGGACGGTCAGACTACTTGTCTGTAGGGGCGTATCAAAACGGATTGTGTTACGACTTTGGTAGTTGTTCGTAGTGCTGAATACCTGCTCCCGCCGGTCGTTGCAAAGCACGTAATCACTGACGCAGAACGGCGAGGCCGTTTCGGGATGAGTCATCAGGACGGTTTCCATAGGATGGTCGAAATCACTATCGAAGCAAAGCTCTACCCGACTGATACGTTGTGTGACCGGCCAGGTCAGCGTCACCGTCGGATTGGGATCGGCGGGGTCAGCAACGTAGGCATTTGGCTGATTTGTCGGGCGCTGGATACCATTACGCAAGTTTTCGACGCCGAACAAACTCAGTCCCGGCTCGATACGCATAGCGATGTTGTGGCCTTTCGGCCGCCGTTCGGGGCACCAGAACTCGAACGTATCGACGCCAATATCTTCCGTTGGCTCCTGCTTGCCGTAATTCGATACGGCAGGGTTAGTTTTGTTAAAGACCGACAGGACGCCCGTTACGCGTAACTGGCTGTACTGCAACTGAACGTGCTCGTTTTTCAGGAACGTAACAAACACGTAGCACGGCTCGGCGATGGTAGCCGTGAACGGCAGCTTCAATTCCTGCTTTCCTTTTTTCAGCACCAATGTCAACGTTTCCAGCGTTACGTCGGGCGTGTGGTTATCTGCCCGGCTGCTTTGGCGCAACTCAACGGTCAGCTCGGTATCCTGATCGGCCGTAACAAATACGGTCAGCTGCGGCATCGGTCCGGCAGGAACAGGCAGCATCTGCGCCGAGGATGACGTTAGCGGCTGAAGTGGCCCGTCGGGCGGCAGTTGATTCAGCACGAGTTCGCTGGACGCGCTTAGGGTAGCCTGCCTGGCCAGGTCGGCCTGATCGTGCAGTAGAATACCCGGAAGGTGCTGCCCGGTTTTCAACAATTCCCGTTGCAGTTCCTGCATCCGCGCGGGCTCGTTCAGCCCGCGCGGATGCAGTCCATTACGTGTGCAGAGCGCAGCCGCCATGCCCACCGCCTGCCCGCCGTGGGCGCTCGTACCCATCACCCGCGACGACCCAAACGCGACGTGCGACGCGCTGATAATCCGTCCGGCCAGGAACAGATTGCTGACGTTCCGGCTGTAATAACAGCGGTACGGAATTCCGTAAATGCCCTTGCTGTGCCACTGATTGCAGCCCGGTTTTTCAGAAAAAACGCCGTCGGCGGGGTGCAGGTCGATGGACCAGCCGCCAAACGCTACGGCGTCGGGCTGGGTGCGTTGTTCGACAATATCCTGCTGCCGGAGGATGTAATCGCCTTCGAACCGGCGGCTCTCGCGCTTACCCGGTATCTGACCGACCCATTCCAGGGTCATCGTCTCCGCTTCGGGAAACTGGCCGGAGTTTTTGATGTAATTCCAGACGCCGTACACCACTTTCCAGAGTTCCCACTTGATCGCTTCCGTGTCGTGCACGGTGTCCAGCCGACCGCCGTATTCCAGCCACCAGAGCTGGCACCCCTGCTCTTTGGCAGTAAACCGACGATAGCGTGGGATTTTCGTAATGTCCTGTAGGGCGTAGGATGGCGGAATGAACCGTACGGGCTTACCGGTATCTTTGGTGTAGAAATATAAGGAGTGGCCCAGCAATTCGCCGTACTCAGCGGAGGGCGCGAATTTTTCGTCAAACTCAGCCTGCGGTTCGGCGCCCATCCGGAAGGCAGCCCCGGCCTGAAACGCGACGACACCGTCCCCCGACGCGTCGCAGAACAGCGGGGCCACCAGGTCGTACTGTGTACTATTCTGGCTGCAAAACGCCTTTACCGACGTAATCGTCGTCGCATCGGCTTTCGCGACGTCGTACACCGCCGTGTTCAGAAACAGCTTGATATAGGGTTCGGCAATAACCTTCTCCAGTAGAATCGTATCGAGAATGAGCGGGTTTCCTTCCGGATTGCGGTACAGGTTGTCGAGCAGGATTTCGTCGATAACGCCCCCCTCCCGCGCCCAGCGGTTGTTGTTGCCCATGTGCGACGTAGCGCCCAGCACCCAGAGCCGCACCTCCGACGAGGCATTACCGCCCAGCACCGGCCTGTCCTGCACCAATGTTACACGAATACCCGCCCTGGCCGCCGTAATGGCACAGCAAACACCCGACAACCCTCCTCCTATCACCACTAAATCTGCTTCGTGCCGTACTGTCTTTAGCGGACGACTATCGACTGCTTGTTCGCGTATCATTCGTTAAATCAATTAATTGCGTAAGAATAGAAAAGCTCGTTGGTTTAATAACCTCAATCGTAAGTGTCTTCTCAAAGCCACGAACGGACAGGGTCAGCTCAGCGCTTTGCCCCGGCTGGAGATCCGGAATCGACACCGTCTGGTTGTTGGTTTTCAGTTTATACTGCCGGATAGCATAGGCGGGAAAGTCATTCCGGGCCGTAATACGCAGCTTGAGCGTATGGACACCCGCCGGACCAAGCATCCAGCTTTCCCGCTCCACCGTCAGCGGAGCCATACCGGTCTGGTGGGTTTTGTAGAGCGGTCGCTTGGTCCGGTCGGGCTCGACAAGCCCCCAGGGGCGGTAGCCGTTGGCGTTGGTGCCCTGATATCGGCTCTGGTAATCGTTGAACGCCCACCAGGATGCGCCAATCACGTAGGGCAACTGCCGCACGTCGCTGAGGAATTTGTCAAGATGAGTCACCTGCCCTGCCTCACCATCCTTCCCGTCGGCGCGGGTGCCGTATTCGCTGATAAAAATGGGTTTATTCGGATAGAGCGCGTGAATGTGTTTCAGGATAGCCAGGTGATTGCCGTACGTATTGGTCGACACGAAATCGCAGTACTGCGAGGCTTCGTCTTCGGGCTTCTTCGGCAGGATATTCAGTCGCATCGACGCGAAGGTATACAGGCGGGTGGGGTCCAGCTCGCGGGCGTAGGCAATCATGTCTTTCGTCCACCGCTGCCCGGCGGGCTGTTCAGAGAGGTATTCGTTTCCGACGCTGTAGGCAATCACGCTGGGGTGATTCCAGTCGCGCTCGGCCATCTCCCGAAACTGCTGCCGGAATTTAGTCCGTATGGTGTCGTTATCCATTTGGGTGGGCGTCAGCTGCCAGTTGCCCGCTTCGGCAATGATCAGCATCCCGTTCCGGTCGGCCCAGTCGTAGATTGTTTCCGAGGGGGTGTAATGCGTCAGGCGCTGCAGCTCCATACCGGCTTCTTTCATCAGACGCATGTCTTTCTCCACCACCCAGTCGGGTTCGAGTGAACCCAGTCCCGGATAATCGACCACTCGGTTCCCACCCGCCATTTTAATGGGCTGCCCGTTAAGCAGCAGTTGGGTGCTACGTACCTCCACCTTTCGGATGCCGAAATTGGTTTGTACCGTATCGTCGCCAGTACTCACCCGCAGGACATATAACGTGGGCTGATCCACGCTCCACAATTTAACGTCAGCGGCTTTCAGCATCGTTTCGGCTTCCAGTATGCCCAGTTGACCCGCGGCTACCGAGCTGGTTTGGGCCGTCCATTTCACCGCGACGGGTTTTCCATCCTGTTGTACCAGAAAAGCCAGCTTCGGTGCCACTGCCTGACCGGTCGCGTTGCGAATCCGGGTTTTTACCCGTAGCGTAGCCGTGCCTTTCGCCAGATCGGGCACCGCTTCAACCTTGACGTTGTCAACATACACCGCTGGTTCAACAGTCAGGTAAACCGGGCGGATGAGCCCCCCGTAGTTGAGCCAGCCCATAAACGGGTCGTTAGGTTCGCCGTTGTCTTTGGCACCGGGGATGGTTCCGGGGCGCCAGGTATTGTTGTTGACCGAAATCACCAGATTATTATTATCCGCCTTTAGCTGGTCGGTTACGTCAAGCTGAAACGGCGTGTAGCCCCCCTCGTGGGTACCGACTTTCTGCCCGTTCAACCAGACGGTACACTGGTAATAAACCGCATCGAAGTGCAGCAACACCCGCTTTCCACTGGTGGGTTGCCAAGGGAAATTGCGTCGGTACCAGACGGTCCCGGTATAGAACTGGTAGCGCGAGTCAACCGAAAAACAGTGCGGTACGGTCACCTTATCCCAGCGGGCCAGCGATAACTCCGGCGCGAACCATTTCCGCTCGGCCCCGACCTCGGCGGGATCCATGGCAAAGTGCCACTCGCCCTGCAACGGAATTGCGTCGGGCTGGCGAATGGTGTATTGGCTAAAAGCGGGCAGGCTGAGCACCAGACAAACCAGCGGTATCAGCAGACAGCGTAATACGTTCATAACGGGGTAGTTGACTTAATGAGTGGTTGGGTTTCTGACGTAGCGACTGACAGGCTGATTCGCTGGGCAGCTCGCCAGGGAATGATGGCCGAGAACAGAATGACGACCGCGATACCCGCCGTTACGCCAGCTCCCTGCGTGGTCAACAGACTCAGGATAAACAGAATAACTGCCGTAAAAACCAGCGCCCCGGCGATAACCTGCATCCCAAACCGGTTCTGCCGTTTGGTTTCCAGGGCCTCTGCGCCCTGCCCTTCTTCGATGGCCTCGTCGATTTTCTGCTGACGAGCCATCCGGTACCGGAGCTCTTCCCGCGCCACCCGATCCCTCGACCGCGCCCAGAGTTCATACCCCAGCAGCAGGAGCAGCGGCAGACCAATACCGATCATCGTTTCGGCACCCCGCGTCAGTTTAAATTCCAGTAGCCAGGGTGAAAGCACCTTGAAGAACAGGTTAACCGTCAGGCCAATCCCGGTGATCCAGAGCGTTGCCAGGCCGGTCAGACGTTTGGAGAACAGCGCCCAGAGTGGTGGCGCCAGCAGCGGTCCGCCCGAGATGGACGAGATACTCAGCACCACTTCGACAATGCCGCCAGCCGCCGGTACCAGTAGGGCAATCCCAATCATGCCCAGCCCAAACACCCAGGACGAGCCCCGCGCTACCCGGATCAGTTGCTTATCAGAAGCCGCCGGATTGATCAGCGTTTTGTAGACGTCGTTGGTGAACACGGCCGAAACCACGTTCAGGGCGGTATTGGCGCTGGCGGAGGTCGAGAAATACATGCCCGTGAGCATCAGTCCCAGTAGCCCCGGCGGTAGCACCAGTTTGCAGATCATCAGGTAGGCGTTCTCCGTATCCAGACCCGTCAGGGCGGGGTTGATAACCTTGTAAATCATGGGCGGCATCATCCAGATGACCGGGCTGATCAGGTAGAGACCGGCGAACAGAAAAGCCACTTTCCGGGCCGATTTGGGGCTGTCGACGCTGGTGTAGCGCTGCACGAATGTCCAGTTGCCGCCGATGTAGCAGATGTGATACAGCACGAAGGCCATAATGAAGCCCATGGTGTATTCGCCGTTCAGCGGACTGAAAAAATCCTCGGGTACGCGCTGCAAAAAGCTGTCGAATCCGCCCACCCGATCCAGCGACAGGGGCAGCAGAATGAACACGGCCGCCGACAGGACGACGAATTGCAGAATGTCGGTCACCATTACGGCCCAGAGCCCCCCGACGGCGGTGTAGGCAATCATGAAAATACCCAGGCCAATCGTGCAGGGCATCAGCGGCAGATCCAGCGAGGCACTCACGAGTTTGGCAACCGGGTAAAGCACCGATCCTTTGATGAACAGGGAAACCAGCGTAAAAATGAAGATGTAGACCTTTTGCACCGTAGCGCCCAGCCGCTCCCGGATGAACTCGGCGGCCGTCAGGGCACCGGTACGTTTCCAGCGGGGTGCCAGAAATAGCCCCGTAACCAGCGCGCCGATACACATGGTCCATTGAATGGTGATGGCCACCCAGCCGTGTTTGTAGGCGATGGAACCCCAGGCCACGAACGTACCAGCGGAGAAAAAGCTCATGAAGAGCGAGAGACCGCCGATAAACCACGGCACCGCTTCGCCCCCCGCGAAGAACGATTTCAGGTTGCGCCCCGTCCGGGCGAACAGCATCCCGATCCCCAGTACGAAGGCGGAGAAAACGAGGATAACGACGGTATCAATGGTTGTATTCATAGTGGTTTCAGTTCTTATTTAGGCGTGGCAGCAATACGTTCGGCCACCGTTCTGCCAATGTCATTCAGGGCGTCCTGGTTGTAATGGACAAAGTCTTTCATCCACCGCTTCGCCGGAAATTGGTTCGCATCGGCATACACGATCGATACGTTTGTCAGTTGCCGGGCAACGCGAAGCTGGGCCATCCGAACGACGTCGTTGCCCGTTGGCGCGCGGCCGATCTGGTTACCCGTCAGCACGATGTAAAAAGGAATGGTAGCCCCCAGTGCTTCCCGAAACCGCTGGATTACACTGATCAGGGCAGCTTCGTAGGCTTGCGCCGTTAGTTTGCCGTCGAAAATAGCGTTGGCATCCCGTTCGCCCTGGAGCCAGATGATGCCGCTCACCGACTGTTTTTCGTGTTGCTGCGCCCGGTTGATTTTCTGAACGGCGTTCGCTAGCAATGGCTTCCGACCGTCGGCCGACCACGTACCATAATCGGCCATTTCGGCGTTGACGTGGCACGAACTGCCGCCCCGGGCTGCCGGTATGATGATGACCTGCTGGCCAGTTAGCTGGTGGTAGCGCTCACCAAAAGCCGGCCAGGCACTTCCTGTACGAGCTGGTTGAAACGCCAGTGCGTTCTCCCCCACCGGATCGGCCAGCGGCACTAACGTATCGTGCTGATAGCGATATTCGAACGCCACACCTGCCGGTACCCGAACCGACGAATCTGCCTGCCCCTGACCTACCGCGTTGCTCTGACCCGCCACGACAAATAAAGCTTTCGACTGTGCCAAACTGATGGTTAGGCCACCACTCAGCAGTGTAGCGGTTACGAAGAGTATAGTACGTATTCGGATCAGGGTTATACGTTTCATTATCAGACAGGTTTATTCCAGATCAACGGCGAGTACTTCCATCCCGAACCCAGGCAGTTCAAACAATAACTCGTTTGACTTCTCACCTTTAGCTGGGGCTACCAGACGTGTTACCGACTTCAGTTTCTTCCCCTTCCCTATCGTTCCGGGCTGGAGCGCTACCTGAAACGTAGTTGCGCTAGCGTTATCGTTGAGCAGCAGGACGTAGACGCGATTGCCTTTTTCGGCGCGGGCCAGCAGACAATCCACGGACGGGTTACTCGGCTGCGCGAACCCGTCCTGCATGAACAGGCTGGCTTTCTCGCCGTAGATGGTTCCCGGTACAAAGCCGTACGTCTGGTGGGGACCCACTTTGGGTGTAACAAACCCGCGGGGGAAGCTAACCTTGCCGCCAGACCGTAGCTCGGCTTCGGCCAGCAGGTAATCGGTCAGCCAGCCAATCTGCCACCAGGCGTGGTGCGGATACGGCCCGGCCCCTTTGTTCATGGCGTTCCAGTAGTAGGACGCGACGCTGGTTTTCGGATCGACAAACGCGTCGCGACCAATGGCACCAGCGCGGGCCATGTCGGCAAACAGCGGCTCTTTCGTCAATCCATACATCCGGACGAACAGACCGGCGTGGCTGCATAGTTGGATGGGGCCGTGGCGGGTAGCCGATCCGAAAATACCACCGTGCTCAAAACTCAGCCCCGACTGGCTGATCTCCCAGTCTTCGCGCGGAGTCCCGTTCACCTGCTTGGGCTGATGGCTGGCAATGGGGTGCGTATAGATCGAGGTTGTGTAGATTTTGGCCGCCGTGATAGCAGCCTCTTTGTAGCGGGCATCCTTTGTCAGATCGTACAAATCCAGCAGCGCCTGCGCCGACTGGCCCGTAGCGAAGTCGGGGGCGTAACGGGCATCGCCACACACGCCCAGGAAACTGCCCGTTTCTACCGCGTTTTTGATAAACCAATCCGCCCCTTTCCGGGCCGCCTGCAGGTATTTGGGATCGTGCAGAATCCGGTAAGCCACGATCAGCCCGTAAAAGGTCGGTCGTACATCCTGAATGTCGGTAAACACTTCCTGCTCCGAATGTCGGTCGTAGGCTACCGCCCAGCTCCCGTTGGGTTTCTGCCAGGTCAGGAGTCGATCGGCACCCAGCCGGAGCCGGTTTTTCAGCTCGTCGTTGGTCGGTTCAAACAGGAGCATATTGCCTAGATCGAGCATGGTATAGTACGTCAGCCCGATGGGTTCGACCACTTCACCCCACTCCTCCACAAACTTTTTGGACTTAGCCAGGTAGTACTGGCCGACGGCTGCCCCTTTGAAAAATCCGTCTTTGGTCTGCTGCTGCACCAGCTTGAAATTCTCGGCATAGGGCAGTACGTTCTCCATCAGGAGCGGGTCCTTGGTGGCCGTTGCCAGCATCCACATTGCGCCGTAGTCCGAGTTTTTCATGGCGTCTTTGTTCGAGCCAACGACCCCACCCAGATATGACTGCGCCCCAATCTTCTTCCCGTCGAATTCCTCTACGTTCCAGAGCGAGGTTTTCGGATCGGTCAGGTAGCTGTGCATCTTGGCGATCCGGTCCGTCAGCGACTGTTTGCTTTGGCGCAGCGCCAGCGACTCCTGAAACTGGTATACATCATAAACGGCGTGGTTAAGGGCTTTGAACCAGTCGCCATCGGTCAGGCTGTAGCGGAATGTGTACCGAATCGTCTCCCCGGCTTTCAAAGCCGACTTCGGTTCACCAAGCACCGGGTAGTATAGCGTTGGCGCCAGCTGAGCTTTGCGGTTCATGTGCGACAGACCGATGTTCCAGTCGATCTGGGTCATCTGGTCCTTTGCCCAGGGGTCGCGGGCGAGACCGGGTTCAGGAATGACAGCCAGCGTCAGGCCCGACTGCGTACTCACCATCGGACACAACGTACTGGCGCAACGTTCCCGGTACACAACCGGCAGGGACGGAATACCATGCCCGTACGCATAAGCCAAGGCAAAGTTTTTCTGGATCGTCTTTCCCTGAAAATAGCCCGGCACCGTTGCCCAGCTCAGTTCGCTCCCCGGCACCGTCGCCAGCGTCGGGCTGGCCAGCGAGAAGAAACCGTCTTTCTTCGCCGTCAGCGTTTGGGTAATGATAATATCCGACGGAAACCGGGAATCCAGCGCCCATTCGCTGCTGATAGTGGCTACGTCCGTCTCGTGCTGAAACCGTAGTTTGTTCTGGTCGACGGTCTGGCCCTGACCCGAAAAGAAATGATACGCTTTTCCGGCCGTGTTCAGCGAAACAGGGTTCGTGCTTTCGTTCCACTGCACCGTCTGGTAGTGATATTTCGGCCCCGGAAACTCCTCGCCCGTAATCGACCGGAACGTCGTGTCGGGTGTAGTCGACGGTTTTTCGACGGCATACAGGAGCGTCTGTTCACCGGAGGGCGCGGCCAGTTTCACCCACTGCTTGCCGTGTCGAACCGCCAGCTGCTGCACCTGCCAGCCTTTCGGCGACTGGGCGACGACAAGTTTCACCTGTTCGTTTGCCAGCGAGAGCGTCTGGCCGGACTGAGCCAGCGTTGCCGACCAGGCCAGCCAGAGTAAGAACCAGAGTTTATGTTTACAAGCGTACTGCATCAAAGCGCGTCGTTTCAGAGTCAAATTTTACTGCCAGTCGGGGTTCTGCTGCAGCTGCGGATTGGCGTTGATCTCATCCCGCGGAATGGGGAAATATTTGTTTTTGGCCTGCACGTTCCGTGTTGGATAGACATCGTTCACCGCTTTCGGGATCACCGTCAAAAATTTGTCGGTACGAGTCAGGTCGTACCAGCGGTCGCCCTCCGCGAACAACTCCCACGAACGCTCCTGCAGCAACCGATCAATAAAGGCGTCTTTGCCCAAACCTACCGCCAGATCGGCCAGGCCAGCCCGCTTGCGGATGGTGTTGATGTAGCCATAGGCTGTCGTGGTCGGGCCATTCTGCCGGGCTTCGGCCTCCGCAGCAATCAGATACACATCGGCCAGGCGGAAGATAGGGATGTTAATGGCGTAGTTGCCGCCGTTTGAGTTGGCATCCTGGTATTTCTTCACCAGAACACCTTTCGTCGTCACGGGCGTGATGTTCCGTTGGCGAACCACCTGTCCCTGCGCATTCACATAGTTCGTATCCAGCAGCTGGCGTCGTTTGTCTTTGGGATCAAACGAATCGAAGAACGACTGATAGGCAAAGGCCGAGCCGTAGGACGAGCGGCCGTATTCCGGACCAGCGCTATTGGCGGGGCCATACAACGAGCCGATCTGTGAGGTTTGCCCCGGCGTGAAGTTTTCGCACTCGTAGGCCCACATATTTTCCTGCCGGGCCGCGTCCTCTTTCGTTACGTTATACACGTCTTTTACCTCCGGCATTAGGCTGTATTTACCCGACGTGATGACGGCCTGCGCTTTTTGCAGCGACGTAGTCCAGTCCTCGTTATAGAGAGCAGCTTTGGCGTACAGCGCCAGCGCTACCTCTTTCGACGCCCGTCCTTTTACCAGCGTGGCCGAGTATGATGGCAGCAGCGCCACGGCCTGATCCAGATCTTTGTAAATCTGCGCGTACACGTCCTTGCGTGGACTTTTGCCGACCGTAGCGTTTGCCAGGCTGGTGCTGGCGCTGGTTTTGACGATGATGTCGCCAAAGTTTTTGGTCAGCATCCAGTGGTAGAACGCTCGCAGGAAATAAGCCTCTCCCACGATTTCATCCCGGCGTTTGGTATCCATCGTGATACCCGGTACCCGGTCAATCGTCCAGTTGGCCTTTTCGATGCCGCTGTAGCAACGCCAGATATACAGGGGCGATTCGTTTTCCCGGCTAAAGCTCCGGGCCGCCGAATACTCCTGATCGTAGGTGAACAGGGTGTACGTGTTGCGGGCCACCACCGGGCGCGGATACACCTGATCGGCGCTAAAATCGGACGCCATCAGGGGAGCTGGTCCCCCGTAAAGAGTCGCCAGCGTTCCATAAGCCGACGTAATGGACGCTTCGGCATCCTGGGGCGTCTTGTAAAAGTTTTCGGTAAAAATGGACGAATACGGCGTCTCATCCAGCTGACAGGAAGCCAAGCCGAAAGCCGCAATTATTGGGATGAATATCTTTTTCATAAATGGCGAAAGAGCAGGTCAAAGAGTGAAAGAGCGAAAGAATGAAAGAGCGAAAGTTTGTCTTCGGAGCGGAACGGGCAGCATCCCGGAACTCGCTCTTTCGCTCTTTCTGTCTTTCACTCTTTGAATTAAAACGTGACTTGTAAGCCGGCTATCAGTGATTTGGCCGTTGGGTACACCAGGTTATCGATACCGATCAGCGTGTTGGAGTTACCATACGTATTGACTTCGGGATCAAAGCCGGAATAGTTGGTGAGCGTGAATACGTTGTTGGCGCTCACGTAAACCCGGGCGTTGTAAACTGCCTTGATCTTGGGCAGCGTGTAGCCCAGCGTGATGTTCTTGCAGCGCAGGAACGAGCCGTCTTCCATAAACCGGTCCGAGATGGGCAGGCGTCCGCCCTGGAATCCGCTGACGTACTCGTTGCTCGGGTTGGTAGCCGACCAGCGATTCGCCAGCCCCGCAAACACGTTACGTTGTCCGAGCGGGTTTTCGAAGGTGTAGCGAATCAGGTTGAAGATCTGATTACCCTGCACGCCCGAGAAGAACGCACTGAAATCGAAATTCCTGTACCGCAGGTCGGTCGAGAAACCGTAAATAAATTTCGGATTCGCGTTCCCCGTAATAGTCTGGTCGGCGGCCGAAATCTGACCGTCGCCGTTCAGATCTTTCACTTTGGTGCCCCCCGCGCGACTATCGGAGCCGGGTAGCACAGTTTCGCCATTCTGGTAGATGCCGTCAAAAACGTACGTTTTGAAAACCCCCAGCGGCTGACCGACTTTCAGGATGCTGTAGTTATTCAGGATGAACTCGTCGGTTTGCCCGTCCAGACTTAGCAGCTTGTTCCGGTTGATGGTTGCGTTCCCCGATACGTTCCATTTGAGCGGCCCATCGAGCAGCCGGGCGTTAGCCGAAAACTCAATACCCCGGTTTTGCAGCGAGGCAAAATTCCCCGTAATGGTCGTGTAGCCCGACGAGAGCGGCAGGTTTTTGACAAACAGCAGGTCGCGGGTTTTCTTGTCATATACGTCAATAACCAGGTTCAGCCGGTTGCTAAGCAGGCCGATGTCCACGCCGATGTTCGTTTGCAGCGACTTCTCCCAGCGCAGATCAGGATTTGGAATCCCCGACGGATTGATGCCCGTATTATAGATGTGGTCGAATACGTAGTTGGCCCCCGACGATACCAGTGCCAGCGATTGATACGAGCCAATGGCACCCGCATTCCCCGTCAGACCGTAGCTGGCCCGCAGCTTCAGGTCCGTGAAGACGGGCGTTTTCTTCATGAACGACTCTTCAATAATCCGCCAGGCCCCCGAGATAGCGGGAAAGAAACCGTACTTGTTGTTTGCCCCAAATTTGCTGGCTCCATCGGCCCGCGCCGTCAGGTCAATGAAATACTTGTCTTTGTAGCCGTAGTTGATCCGACCCATGTACGAATCCAGCCGATCCTTGCTTCGGCTACTCGAAACGCTCCGTTCAGTAGCCAATTGAACCGCTTCGTTCAGGGTCGCGTCGTTCGGAAATTTACTGGCCGTAATGCTGTTCGAGTTACTGGCACCGGTCTGCGTCGCAAACAGGCCCGTGAGTTTCAGCGAGTGTTTGTCGGCAATCGTCGTGGAGTACGTCAGCACACTTTCGTGCAGCAGACCCAGGAAGTTACCGTTTCCTTTCGTAGCACTGCCGCCCCCCGCTGCCAGATCCGCCTGGTTGATAATGGAACGGGGTGAGTAATAGTCGCTCAGTGTATTCTGCAGGCTGACGTTCAGCGAAGCCCGGTACGTCAGCCCTTTCAGGATGCTGAACTCGGCATACAGGTTGCCCAGTGTGCGCCGTTCGGTCGTGCGGTTCAGGATCTGCGCCAGACCGATTGGGTTGGCTACCTCCCGATACGCCCCTACCCGCTGATCCCCAAAGGGATAGACGGAACCATCGGCGCGATACGGCACCAGTGTTGGCGCAGCCCCCAGCGCCGAGCCCAGAATACTGGAATAGACAGCCGGGCCATCAATGCTGCTTGAGCCCGTTGGGGTCCGGTCGTTGATCGAATACGTCGTCAGCAGACTGGTGCCCACTTTCAGGAGCTTGCTCACCCGGTGATCCAGGTTGAGTCGCAGCGAGTAGCGCTCAAAACCCGAGTTGATGATAATGCCCTGCTGGTTGAAGTAGTTTCCCGTCAGAGCCAGCTGCGTTTTTTCGGAACCGCCGATGATACTAATCTGGTGACTCTGGATAGGGGCATCCTGAAAAATGAGCTTTTGCCAGTTGGTACCCTCCCCCAGCGAAGCGGGGTCCGGGTAGTAATTGTTCTTGTAGATTTCGTTTTCAAGTTGTCCAAACTGGGCCGCGTTCAATACGTTCAGTGTTTTATTCACCCGCTGAACGCCGTAGTATCCATCGTAGGACACCCGCGTATTACCCGCTTTACCGCGTTTGGTTGTGATCAAAACCACGCCATTGGCCGCCCGCGACCCATAAATGGCCGTCGCCGATGCATCTTTCAGCACCTCAACCGACTCAATGTCATTGGGATTGATAGCCGAGAGCGGACTGACGTCATTAACACCCCCGCCGTTGGAATACTGGATCCCGTCAACAACATAGAGCGGCTCCGACGTACCGTTAATGGAGTTGGTGCCCCGAATCCGGACGCTGATGTTGCCACCGGGCGCGGCTGAGTTCTGCGTGATCTGTACCCCGGCTACCCGCGCCTGCAAACCCTGCGCTACGTTGGCGACTGGTGTCTGCAGTAAATCAGCCGCCTTGACGGACGCAATCGATCCCGTTGTTTCGACCTTTCGCTGGGTGCCATAACCAACCACCACCACCTCGCTCAACGAACGGTCGTCAGACTTGAGGTCAACGCTGATCGTCGTACGGTTATTCACCGGCACCTCCTGCGACTCGTAGCCAATGTAGGAGAAAGCCAGTACGGCATCTCCGCTGGGTACGGTCAAGCTGAATTGTCCGTTTGCGTCAGTCGTTGTGCCCTGCTGCGTTCCCTTTACCAGTACATTGACGCCGGGCAGTGCTTCCGTTCCCGAACTAACCTTACCCCGTACGGTCATCACCCGCGGAGACTGCCCAAAGCTGGTCGTGACCAATGCGACCAACAGGCCGGACAGATAAATTGCCATCCGAAAACTCCTCGCAAACGGCGTTTGTAAACAGTGAAACATTCTATAAACGATTAAGGGTAGGAAATCAATAAAATACAATTCAGCCTAAAAGCTTCGATCAATTCAGTTTTTCGTTACCTATACCCTGTTTAGCCGGGTGTAGTCAGTAAAACTGTCTCTTACGGGGCTTTTTTGCTTGCATTGGTTGATTTTAAACCCTAATAATAACCATTCAAAGTTTTTATTGACTTATTTTTTTGGGAACGATCCCATTTTCTTGCAACCGTTCCCAAAAACTTGGCATCTTATCTCACGTATTTTCCATAACTAACACCTACGAAAGCGCCTGAAATACAAAAAATACAATTTATGAAAAGCGAACAGGTGACCATAATTGATATTGCCAGGACGTTGAACCTGTCGAAGTCCACAGTTTCCAGGGCGCTGACAAACCACCCGAATGTGAAGGAGAAAACGCGGAAGCAGGTGCTTGACCTGGCGGCTCAGCTTGACTATCAGCGAAACCAGCTGGCGATATCATTGCTCACGAACCGGACGCAGACGATTGGCATCATTGTCCCGGAATTCCTGAGCTTTTTTTACCCTAACGTAATCATTGGAGCGCAGGCCGTTTTGGCGGAGGCACACTATAACGTAGTGATCTGTCACTCGAACGAATCGTACGAAACGGAGGTGGCCAACACGAAAGCCCTACTGGCCAGCCGGGTTGATGGCTTGCTGGTGTCGCACACGAAGGAAACCCGCAATTTTGATCATTTTAGTATGTTTGACCGGCGGGGGATTCCGGTCGTCTTTTTCAACCGGGTGGTCGACAGTCTGAACGTATCGAAAGTCGTGGTGGATGATTACGTAGGCGCTTTTCAGGCCGTTGAGCACCTGATCAAAACGGGTAAACGACGTATCGCGCACCTGGCCGGTCCTGATACGTTGCAGAATAGCCGCAACCGCCTGAATGGCTACCGGGATGCCCTACAGCAGTACGGGATTACGCTCGATCCGGGGCTGGTTATCTCGTATGACCTGTCGCTCGACAAAGCTACTATTTACGTCAACCACCTGCTGAATCTGCCCGAGCCGCCCGACGCGCTTTTTACCATCAACGACCCAACGGCCATCGAAGCCATCAAGGTGATCAAAAGCCGGGGGCTGACCATGCCGGATGATATTGCCGTTGTAGGATTCAGCGACGATCCGGTTTCGTCGCTTATCGAGCCCGGTCTCACTACGGTGTCCCAACCCGTTGATGCGATTGGTCGGCAGGCCGCCCAGTTACTCATCAAACAGCTCGTTGCCGACGATCAACGCCCACCCGCCGAAACAGTCGTTCTGCCCACGCGTTTATTGATACGGGGTACTACACTAACTGGAGCGGCTGGCGACACGAGGCCGTAAAACCCGAACAGACTTTCAGGCGTATGCCCGATTGCATCAATTGGGATTTCACTGCTAAGAAAACAAACCGATTAGTCCCTAAATACTATAATGATATGATAACGACAAGGCGCTATTACAGACCGGACACAGATTCCGATACGGGCGGAGAAGACATATTGAACCCGAAAACAGAGGCCGAACTAAGCCACGATCTTTACGATGACGAAACGGCTTATGAGGAACGGGGCGAAATCCGGAAGGGAATTTTTGAAGACGATGATCGACACGAAAGTTCGCTGACGACCGATACGCAGGCGGGTGACAACGAGAACGTTTCGCCAGGCGACTAGATCGTTACCTCACTTACAGACGAACTGGCTTTCCCTTTATCACCTAATTACGGTGAACGGAAAGCCAGTTCGTTGATTAGGTCCAGACGTCGCGGATTGCTGAAACAGCTAGCAAGGTAGACCTTGTCGGGCGGCCTTTGTTTGTTTTCGCAATTCCGCCATTTCCTCGGCCTGACGAGCCCGTAAGGCCTGCCGAGTCTGGTTACTCTGTTGCTCCAGGGTCATCAATGCCTGTTGCTGTTGCTGACGAAGAACGAACAGATCATCGCAGCATTGCTGACGTTCCAGCATGTGTACCTTCAGTAAATTGTTACGTATCCCCTCCTCGTGCGTAACCAGCCGGCGCCACTCAGCCGTATGCTTGCACCGTAACCGGGTTTGCTGGTGAGTCCATTCGTCTTTGGGTAACTCGTGGAAAGACATAATAGCGTACTAGTCAAAAGGTTCTTCGACTGAAAAGTGGGTAATAGGGCTACGACGGCTTTAAAATAGACTGGCGTATACGTTGGGCATTGCAGTTAATGGTTTGATGCGGATGTCCCGATAAAAGACTTCGGCCGCTTCACTTTGTAGCTGGATTTTACCCTGTCTCATAGGTACATCCTGCCCACCCGGCTTTGTGTAGCGAGAGTCCTTTAATACCATGACTACATGACCGTTGACGATGTGGAGGCTTTTCCCCTCGAAGCAAATCAGTTCGAGCTTCGTCCACTCTCCCGCCGGGCTTTCGTAATTGGCGGACCGCATGCAATAGTAATCCCCACCGCTTTTAAAAGGCGCGAAGGGTTGTTTTTCGTCCGCCACCCGGTTCATGATCCCCTCGGATTGAAACGAGCGGATATCAATAGCCGAATTTGCCTGGCACCAGAAATCGCCCATGTGCCCTTCCATCACCTGAAATTCCTGCGAGAGCATCCACGACCGCCAGTATTCGGCGCCGGCCTCACCGGTGGAGTGATAAAGGATACCCGAATCCCGCAATTTAGTTTGCCGGGGTTCGTACTTCTGCTTGCCCCATTTTACGTCAAGAGTCAGGTGATAATTGTCGTAGGACTGTCTGGTAAACAGGCAGCCATACTTCTCCCCACTTATCCGCAAGACGGGTTTGCCCGCTTCTTTCAGCACGGAAAAAACGTGGGTATCATCTTTATTATACCCGATAGGCGGTATCGGAGTGCCCGTGGCATCCGTTGGTAACTTTCCATTATAGTCTGACTTGTGGGCGTAGCTTAGGTAGGTTTCCCACTGAGATAAGTTCGAATCAAGCAGGGGTGTCCATTCGTCGGGTTTCCGCATCGACGAGAGAAAAAATAGCAGGCAGACTGCTGTTAGACTAGTTATCGAAGAAATATGGTGTTTCATGACCGGGTTCAGATACGGGAATAGTACCCATCTATCAGCAAAACTAAAGTGGATCCAGCGTGAAGGAATGGTATAAATCCATTCTTTACTGGTAAGTTTATAACTTTAGTAAAATCCCATGAAACGATACGTCCTCCACACGCCGTTTAACATCTACCATTTTGAAGCGACGAGCTGGGCGCATGCCGTCCATACTCATACCTATTTTGAGATTATCTTTATTCTAAAGGGGGACGGTCTGCACAACATCAATGGCAATACGTTTTCTTATGCCAAGGGAGATGTATTTCTATTAGGTCCCGACGATTTCCATTCGTTTATCATTCATCAGGCAACCGAGTTCTGTTTTATCCGCTTCAACGAAGCCTTCCATACGCATCGGGCAGCAAACCAAGACAACGGGTGGCCGCCCATCCTCGACAGTTTATTAGCGACCTCTTCGCAGAGCCGGGGTTCCATCGTACTATTCGAACCGGAGAAGCGAAAACTGCACGCGTTGCTGACTGTACTGGAGGAAGAATATGACCATCATCAACACACTCCGCACTTCGCCAGCGTCCGGGATAACCTACTACGGAGTATGCTGCTGATACTGGCTCGGAACCTCTTGGGTCAGGCCCCAGCCCAACCCGTCGTCACCAAATCAGTCGAAGCGATTCTGCTATACATCCGTCAGCACATTTACCAACCACAAAAACTCAGTATCGACAGCCTGGCCAATGCGTTCCACTATGCGCCGGCTTATATCAGCATCTTCTTCAAGAAGCAGACGGGCGAATCGATCAAACACTACATTATCCGGTACAAGATCAAGCTTATCGAAGCCCGGTTAGTATACAGCTCGCTGACCCTGGCCCAGTTGGCCGACGAATTTGGCTACACGGATGAAAGTCACCTGTGCAAACAGTTTAAAAAGTACACGGGGAGAACGCCAATCTCGCTACGTAACCAGGTTGCTGACTAAGCCATCATTTAGGATGCCAAGGTCTGGTAGAAGCAACTTTCTGCCGAATCGTTTGGCGACACTCGTCTCCTACGTTTCTCTGTCCATGTAGGCGGGCTCATTAAACACTGGGGGTTTCCGGCGAGTTGCCCAGACAGAACGTACCCGGCCCCTGAACCGGTAACCGTTCAGTTCACCCTGCTTTTCTGTTTACTTTCCTCTCTCAGCAATGCCAGCACTTATCCAGCCGACCCGTTTCCTCATTTTTCTCTTCTTGCTATTTGGTGGACTTTATTTCGCCCGCCCCGTACTGGTGCCGCTTACCATTAGTGGCCTGCTGGCGACGCTGCTTTTACCACTGAGCAACCGACTGGAGAGAAAGGGAGTAAACCGGGCACTGGCCGCTTCGCTATGTTTGTTCGGACTGGTCTTACTGGTGGGTGTGGTGCTCGCGGTACTGACCTGGCAGTCCGCTAACCTATCCCGCGATCTGGCAGGCATTGGCCAACGGGTAACGGAGTTGATTGATCAGACCCGCCAGTTTATCAGCAGCCGGTTTGGTATCGCCCCCGAACAGCAGAAAGCGTTCATGCAGAAGCAATCCTCCGGTACCGGGCAATTGACCTTGGCGGTTACCTCCATCATGAATTCGTTTCTGGACGTAGCCGTCGATGCGGTTCTCACGGTGGTGTACACCTTCCTGCTTCTCTATTTCCGGAAGCACCTGAAAAACTTCATTCTTCGGCTGGTTAGCCAGGCGGATCAGAACAAAACCCACCGAATCATTTCCCAGAGCAGCCAGGTCGCCCAGCAATACCTGACGGGCATGGCCATGATGATCGGGATGCTCTGGGTGCTGTACGGAATCGGTTTTTCGATTGTCGGGGTTAAACAAGCTATCTTTCTGGCGATTCTCTGTGGTCTACTGGAAATGATTCCGTTTATCGGTAATCTTTCTGGCTCGCTGCTGACGATCCTCCTCAGCGTAGCGCAGGGGGGCGATAGCCGGATGGTTTTAGGAATCGTATTGGTCTATGGTATCGTCCAGTTTACGCAGACCTATCTGATCGAACCGCTGGTCGTTGGCAATGAAGTCAATATTAATCCATTGTTCACTATTCTGGTCATTGTCATTGGCGAAACCGTCTGGGGTATTCCGGGAATGATTCTGGCTTTGCCAGTCCTGGGGATTGTTAAAGTCATCTGCGACCATGTCGAGTCGTTGAAGCCCTACGGTTTTCTGATCGGACAGGACAAAAAAGAGAACTCGGGTGGATTCATAGACAAGGTCAAGAACCTGTTCCCTAAGAGATCTTAACCGGATTGGCTGCGTTAGTGAGTAATTACAGATTCACCTGCAACCGGGCGTTCTGATCGAACTGTATCTTCTGACCGGTTTGAAAAACGACCCGTTGCGCGTGGACAACCGTATTAGCCGGAACAGATATGGCATGTTTCACCACTACAATGTCCGTTTTTGTCGGCACCCGGTTCCCTGACCAGACCGTTGCATCGGTCCAGCTTCCTGCCTTAACCGTGTAGAATGAAGCCGCGCTGGTGGTCAGCGTAACAACGACCGCTGTCATGGGCGCCACAGATACTGCAAACTGAGTCGCGTTCGTTACCGGAAGCGCAGTAGGTGCCCCCTTGGTAAAACTCCCGTCGGTACCTAGCTGCGCATTAGCATAATACGTAGCAGCGGCCACGTCGTACATGTTCGTCTGCGGACGTAGCGTCTGGTAACTGGCCGTGCTGATGTTAATTCCCGGCACACGTACGTTAGCTATAATCGGGCGGGTGAAATCTTTGTTTATCAGCGTCAGTTTCACCGTCCTGCCGTCGTCACTGGCGGTTGCATAATAACTGGTGCGCGGATTGGCAGATGATCCCGCTGGCGCCACGGCCAGCAGCCTTTGATTCAGCGCGCCGTCGGCAAAAGCCAGAAGTCCGTAATAGATAGACCCAATGGCATAGGTTCCGTTGGCCGTACTGACCCGGTAGATGGGCGCGTAACTGGAGCTGTTGCCGCCACTATGAAAATTGGCTCCTTTCACGTTGTAACTCGCCAGCGTATATAAGTAATCCAGTGCCCAGATCGCCGAAGCAAAACTGTTCGTTACGCCCGCCAGACTCCCCGCCACGCTGTTTGTTTCTGACATCCAGAACGGTGCATTATACGTTTCGGTCAGTGTTTTCAGGTAGCTCAGGTTCGTCAGGAACGTACTGCCGGGCGTGAGTGAATTGATCAGCGCATCGACACTCTGTTCCGTAGTGCCTGTCAGTTCGTTACTTCTGAACATATAGGCGTGCGCATTGAACGTATCGATCGGACGGGCGGGCGACGTAGTGGGGAGGTTATTCATTTTCCCCAGATATCCGCTGTTCCAGGTATTGTACTCGGACCGTCGGCCAATATCGCCCCCGCTGATTGGAACGGCCGAATTGACAGCTTTGATGGCATCGTAGACGGGCAGGTAATTGGCGACATACAGGCTGGGCGTGTACGGGTTCCGGTATTTGTTGACGACGTAGGCCATCGGCTCATTCCCTATGCTGATGCTTTTCAGCCGGGCACTGTATGTTGAGTAGACGTAACTGGCCTCCGATGCTGATTCGACCACAGCATTCCCGGCGTAGTTAGTGCTATCCTTGGCAAAGTTTATCATGTACAGGCACTTCCAGTTAACGCTTCCCAGAAACGTAAACAGTTTATCGATATCCGAGTTATACAGCCTACTTACGTCGGTGTTCGTGCCCCGATTGCCAGGCGTCCAGGCCAGCTGATCACCGGAATTGGCCCCGATCCGGATAACGGAACTGGGACTAAGATTGGTTAGTATGTTGCGAAAGCGCGTTAGTGCCGTAGGCGAAGCTTCCCAGAAACTGGCGACTGTCGAACCGGCCCCGCCCTCTGTCGTCATGGTTTTCCCCTCGAAACTAAACCCAACAAAGTCGTTATTGATCCGGTAACCGGTGGTCGTGGCATCGACCTGTACGTCAACGGAAACGGGCTGCGCATAAAGGGCACTCACTCCCAGTATTCCGAAACCGATTAAACAGATAAATATCTTTTTCATAACGAGTAATTTGTCTGTTGAATCAAGCCTGTTCTTATTTAGTCATTTGTTTTGTCAACATATCGGTTGACGGGCACGAGTTAGCCAGCCAAAACGAACGTAGCTTCGGTCTTTCTATACTTGCTTTAGTCAGATTATCCATTTTTTCTCAGGCCATACTCTGTATCAGCAGTAAGCAAACTTCGAAACAAGACTATCGAGATTGCCAGAGGACGAGATCTAACATCTTAATTTCTGTGACGTCAACGTTTGGATAAGTCTTTTGAAATTGTTTAACCAAATACCTACCGTTTTCGGACTGTAGGTATTCTTTGTAACAGCGGTTTATTTCCTCATGCAATGAACAAATGTTATTAAATCGATTCGGATCACTTTGGTAGGGTAATTTTGCGTTTAAATTCTTCAGCACAATTGAATCGATAACTGGCATCTGTGGGTTCAAAGTGGCCAGCAATTTGCTAGCAAATGAAGCCTCATATCTGTCCGTAGCTATGTGTAAAGACCGGAGTATAGTTGAAAAATCAACAGATTGATTGCGAGATTCATCAAGCAACTCATAGAAAGTATCATACCAGGCGGCTGGCTTTTGGCGAATTCGATAGAAGCCGTTGAAGCTTTTCCTGAAATCAGCGTCATCCTTCAGTGGCTTACCTGCTAGGTCATTTAAGCGTTTTTGAATGTTGAGATATTTGGCGAGACCTACCTTAGCCTTTTCCAGGCTTGAATCTATTTGTTGAGTTGTTAGGCTCACTGTCAGTATTGTAGTTTTTTTCATACCTAGAGTTTCTAATAAAAACGATATTCACAGTAACAAGCTATCGATTAGCCGCTTAAATTCATACTGTTACCCAAAAAGTAAGCAACTCCCCTATGAAGCCACTACTTGTTCTGCTGATTGTTTCTATTCTGGCGGGTATTGGAATTTACCTGATCGACGACCGGGTCGATGTGGCTTTTGCCGGACGTATTGGCCTGTCGGCGATGCTGGTCTTCACGGCGGGTGGACATTTTGCCTTTACCAAAGGCATGGCAGCCATGATTCCAGATTTTATTCCCTTTAAAACCGGGATGGTGTACCTAACCGGCGTTCTTGAACTGGCGGGAGCAATCGGCATCCACATTCCTGCTCTTCGCGACATCACGGGCTGGTGTCTGATCATCTTTTTCGTCGTCTTACTCCCCGCCAACATCAATGCCGCTATGCGGCATATCGACTACGAAAAAGGCACTACCGATGGCAATGGCCCCCGGTATCTGTGGTTCAGGGTACCTTTACAAATTTTGTTCATCGTCTGGACCTACGGCTGTACGATCAGCCTACTGGCTCAGATCAGATAACCAAATCCAGGAGCAGTACACCGATCAGTCCGATAATCGATACGATTGTTTCCATGATTGACCACGACCGGATGGTCTGCGAAATACTCAGGTTAAAATACTCCTTGAACAGCCAGAAACCGGGGTCGTTAACGTGCGAAAACATCAGGCTGCCCGACCCAATGGCTAGCACCATTAATTCCGGCTCAACGGATTGCGCCTGAATCAAAGGCAGCACGATACTTACCGTCGTCAGGCCAGCAATGGTTGCCGAACCCACACACACCCGAATAAAGGCGGCAATCCCCCAGCCCAGCAATAATGGTGGAATTGATAGCCCGCTCAACAGACTACCGATGTACTGACTGGTCCCGCTGTCGGCAATAATTTGCTTCAGCGCTCCGGCTCCGGCAATCACCAGCAGAATGGGCGATACGGCCTTAATGGCGTCTTCCAGATCCTTCGTAACGGCTTTCATAGTCTGCCCCCGTTGAATACCCAGGGCGTAGATGGCCACCAGCACCGATACCAGCATACCGACGTAAGGTTCGGCGAGTAGAGCAACCAGTGGTTTCAGCGCTGACGTATCGGGCAGGCTCGTTTTGAGCGGACCAAAGGCGGTGAGCAGGATAACTGGCAGCAAGGCGACGAAAAAACTGATGCCCGTGCCGGGCAGATGCTCATCAGGCACCTCCCGGATATCGAACAGATCGCGGTTGGGCGAAGCCGGAATATTCACCAGCGTTTTTCCGAATATTGGCCCGGCAATGATAATGGCTGGTATCGCTACGATGATGCCATACAGCAGCGTTTGTCCGATACTGGCGTTTAGTTGCCCAGCCACGGCCGACGGTGATGGGTGTGGCGGCAGGTAGCCATGTGCCACAGACAAAGCAGCCAGCATTGGGATGGCAACCGAAAGCAAAGGCAAATTCAGTGAGGCCGCAACGGTGAACACCAGCGGCACGACAATGATAAAACCAGCATTGTAGAACAGTGGAATACCAATGATGAATCCGGCTACGGCTAGCCCCCAGCGAATATTTTTAACCCCGAACAGCTTCACTAATACGTTGTTGATACGTCGCGCAGCTCCGCTTTCGGCTACCAATCGGCCCAGCATGGCCCCGAAACCAACAATTAAGACCAGATCGCCGAGGGTTCCGCCAATACCCGTTTGAATGGCTTTTCCTACTGCCGGAACCGTCATGCCTGACGCAAGCCCGATTCCAATAGACACCAGGACGAAGGAGATAAATGTATCCAGGCGAACAAAGACAACCAGGAAAATAAGGGTCAGAATCCCAATCAGCGTCAGAATAAGGGGCATAAGCGGTGGGTTAACAGCCAGGAGCAGACCTAACCGCCTGCCCGGCTTACTTCGCTAAAGTCTGTTGCACCAGTTTTTCTACTTCATCCGCCAGCCGATTTCGCGGATCGACCGACACAATATGCAGGCGGGTACTGGCATCGTAGCCGAAACTGGGGATGGGTTTCTGGAAGTGCTCGTTTGCGGGATAGATCAGGAACAGATCATCAGCGCCGTACTTCTTGCCGTAGGCGTATAGCTGGTACAGGTCGGCCTGGTCGATACCGTAACTACTACCCGGCTCCCGGCTATCGATTCGTTTCCATTTAGCATCGAGCACCAGCAATCGACCGGCCCGGCGAATCAGAATGTCAGGACGCAGTTTGAATTTAGGGATTCCAGCATGCTCGTCCACCAAATGCGCCGACGATTCCTGCACCGTTACCCGATCCGGTTCGGGCCAGTACGTTCGGATCCCGTGGGTGACGTAATCTTCAAAGACCTGCTCCATTGGAAAGAGCAGCGACAAACTATCCATCGAGCCGGTTTTCACGCCATAGGCCCGCTGACCGAGTAGCGCTTCGGCCCAGCGCAGGGCGAGTTCGTAACGGGCAAACAGCCGGTTGGTCCGGCGACTCTCCCGCAGGGCATCCGCGACGGAGTCGACCGGCGAAACGTCATCAAATAGCGACAGCAATTGGCGAATTCGTTGCTGGAGTGCCGGAACGACCGTACGGTTCTGGAGATAGAGCAGGGTTGTTTTTAACACCCGGTTCGGCGGTACGTCGGCGGTCAGTACATCATACCGTACGGCCAGGCGTTCGGCGTGCCAGGCGTTTTCGCGCAACTGCCGGCCAGCCTGAAACTTCCCTTTCCAGTAACGTTCATTCCCCTCTACCAGCCGGTACGTCTGCTGGATCCCCTGCCCGACCAGTGCCTCGACCGTTGTCAGAAAGGTCGATACGAATACATCCCAAAGGGGCAGCCGGGTATCGCTCGTGAGGGCGTTGGGAAGCGTCTTGAATGGACTATGGCGCAGGTACCGTAGCATCCGCAGCAGACTAGCCCGCCCCTCCCCCGTCGTGCCGACTTTGGGCAGGATTTCGAGTTGAATATCCCGCGTCACCAGCAGCAGGCCGACGTAATTACGCACCTTGATCAGATCGCAGCCTTTCTGCCGGAACAGCGTCAGTAGCTCATCGGCCCCTTCTGTTTCCAGCACGAACTGACGAATAGCCTGAAATACGGCATCCGATACCGTAACCAGACCCGGCAACTGGTTCGCCTGCGCACGCTCACTGCCAATCAGCCCGTTTTCCAGCACCGCAATCAGCTCAGGACGTTTCATCATTCTATGGACAGGATTTTTTAAATAGGATTAGCAGGATTTAAGAATTAACAAACCAATCCTTTTACTCCGCCCGGCGGCCACCGTGGCGCGGCCCGGCTGTAATCCTGTCTAAAAAATTCTGCTATTTTTTTAATTGGTATGCCTTTACAGCCTGCTGGTTGATACCTACCAATAACGTATTTCCCACTGGCACAACGCTACGCACATCACCCGTCAGGTGAAAACCCGACTGTGTTGCCGGGACGGCCCGAAAGCCTCCTTTCCCGTCGTTTTCCAGCAGCACCCCGTAGTTGGCATCGGCCCGTCCAAACCGGATTCGGGTTTGCGACGTGTTTCCGCAAAGGAGTAAATCTTTCCGGCCATCGTGGTTGACATCCAGCGTAGTCAGCGTAAATACGGGTGCGATCTGAGCCGCCATCGGTAAGGTTTGCTCTTCCAGTTTTCCACCGGGACTACTGGCCAGGTAGGTTGTTGTCAGTTGATTAGCGGTCAACGTTTTAGCATCCTTCAGTTCGTCAGCCGTGAAGACGTCGGATACCGTAGCGTTCGAGTACGTTTCGTAATTGGTAAAACGGGGCCGTAACATAGCAAGCTGATCCAGTAGTTCATCGCGGGTGGCATGAGGATAGCTTTTACCCTGTACGTACAGACACAGAATCGGATCGATCTTGCCGTTGTTATCAAAATCTTTGTAGATGAGTTCGGCCGGCTCTTTTTCACTGGCCCGACACTGCGTATTGAGGCCCTGGTTACCGATCACCAGATCCGGGCGACCGTCGCCGTTTAGATCATCGACCAGGAGTTTGTTCCACCAGCCCCGGTACTCTTTCGGCAGGTAGTCGCCCGTTTTATCGGCAAATTGCCCGTTGGTCTGGGCCAGAATTGTAACGGGCATCCACTCCCCGACTACGACCAGTTCGGCCTTTTTGTCACCGTTCAGATCTGTCCAGGCCGCGTCGGTCACCATCCCGATTCGAGCCAGCGACGGAGCCACTTTTTCGGTCTGGTCACTGAATTTCAGTTCACCATTTGGCCCCTTTCCATTGTTGATGAGCAGATACGAACGGGGTGCTTCGGGGTAGCGACCGGGTACAACACGCCCGCCCACAAACAGGTCAGGTTTCCCGTCGCCGTTCATGTCCGTCACCCGCACGCAACTGGTACTGGTCTGCATTGCGGGTAGTGCGTTCGTACTTTTCGAAAACTTTCCTTTCCCGTCGTTCAGATAGAGTCGGTCCTGCAAACGGGCGTCGCCCTCAGACTGAAAATCGTTATAGCCGCCACTGCACACGTAAAGGTCCGGGAAGCCGTCGCCGTTGGCATCGAAGAAAGCAGCATCCGTATCCTCGCATGCCTTATCGGTCTCAAAGGCCGGTTGCGCCAGCCGCGAAAACTGCCCCGACGCTTGCTGGATGAACAATGTAGCCGCCTGGCCGCTGGTGCCCCCAGCAAATACATCCTCCCGACCGTCGCCGTTTACATCAGCTTTAACCAGGCAGGGACTCCCAAACGACTGAGCGTTTACCAGCAGCGGCTGCCGTTTAAAATCGTTAACAGCGCTGCCTGGGTAAGTATGCACCAGCGGAGAGGTAACCTCCTGAAACAGCGTAGCTGGCGTGCGGGACGATTTTATGCCAGCACGTGCGTCTTTTTCCTGAAGCACCAGCAATTGATCGGCCTTTACGTTCGTCAGCAGTTGCTGCTTACCTGTCGGCCAGATCACCCGAACCGAATCAATGGCCGAATCGGCACCAAGGCCAAAATGTAACCGGGGCGATACACTCGACTGATAGCCACGCGTAGGCATCTGCTCCAGATACTGCTCTTTTCCAGCCCTATATACCGTGACCGATGCGCCAACCCCCTGCGTATTAGCACCAGCACCAACCAGTTTCAAGGCCAGATAATGATGTTTCTGCGTTTTATTGGCGTCGTTCTGGTAAATAAAAGCGGGCTGGTTGGTATTATTAATGATCAGGTCCAGGTCGCCGTCGTTGTCCAGATCGGCGTAGGCAGCACCCGTACTGTTCGACGCCTGTGAAAGTCCCCAGGCGGCTCCAACATTGGCGAATGATACCTCATTACCACCGCGCCGGTCGCCCAGTTGATTCCGGAACAGGTAGTTCGTTACGTTCGACGCGGGCATCTGGTGAACCAGCTGCAGAATATCCTCCCGGCTTGGGTTGGCGGGTCGATTCTGCATGAAGTCGTTCATGTACTTCAGAAAATCCTGATTAGTGTAGTCCCGAACGTAGCCATTTGTTACGTATAGATCTTTCCAGCCGTCGTTATCGTAATCGGCGAAAAGTGGCGACCAGCTCCAGTCGGTATTCGAGACGCCCGCCATCTGACCTATTTCGGCAAAAAGCGGGGTAGACGCTGCCGTTCTTCCTTCACTTGCCTTACTCCCCAGGTTAATCTGAAGCATGTTTCGCATGTTCTGGTGATGAAACCCGGACGCTACGGCCAACGCATATTTTTCGTAGTTATCAGGTGCCATCAGCAGTTTCTGCCGCTTGTTGTCTTCGGGCAGCATGTCGAGCGTAAAAATATCGGGCCGGGCGTCGTTGTTCACATCAGCAACGGCGTTCCCCATCGAGAAATTGGACGTATGACCAACGCTCCGTTTCAGAACGTCCTGAAAGATGGGGCCGCCTTTTTTGCCCTGATTCAGATACAGATAGTCGGGTACACCATAGTCGTTCGATACGTAGAGATCTAGCCAGCCGTCGCCGTTCAGATCCGACACGCCAACGCCCAGTCCGTAACTGAGCGCCGAGCTGCTCAGTCCCGATTTACTGGTAACATCCGTAAAATAGTTACCCGTATTCTGATAAAGCCGCACGCCAATCTCGGGATTTGGCTGTTTCATCAGCGCGGCCGTAGCGGCCGGATCCAGCACGGGTAACAGGCGGGGATTATGATTCAGTTGAAACAGATCGAGGTCACCGTCGCGGTCGTAATCGAAAAAGACGGCCTGGGTACTCTGCACGGGTTGTGCAAGTCCGTATTCAGCCGTGCGGTCGGTAAAATGCGGTACCCCCTGCGCGTCAGCACCGTCGTTGATGAACAGTTCAGGCAGTCGGCTTTCGGGACGTACGGCCCCTGAATGGGATACGTAAATATCGAGTTTACCGTCGCCATTGACGTCAGCCATCGTCACGCCCGTTTTCCACGGTCCTTCGCGACCGGCTACGCCCGCGGCTGCCGTTACGTCGGTAAATCGTATGTTTCCTTTACCGGGCGTGGTTCGGTTGATGTACAGTTGGTTCGGCGACATATTAGCCGTGAAGTACAGGTCTTCCAGCCCGTCGTTGTTCAGATCACCCACCGCTACGCCCCCACCGTTGTAGAAGTATTCGTACATCAGGACGTTGGTATTTGGCCCTTCGGTCAGGTTGTTACTAAACGTAACCCCCGTCTGATCGGGCGAAAGCAGGGTAAACAAGGGCGGACCGTAATTTTTGGGGGTTTCGGTTTCTTTCTTGTCCGACGTACAGGCACTGACCAGACTGGTCAGTGTAATGATAAATACTAGTGAGTAACGGGAAAGCGTCAACATTCGAAGAGGATTCAACGAAGAAATTTACAAAAAATCCTCGCCGGTATTACATACCAGCGAGGATTTGATTTGAATGATGACGTAAACAGCAGCGCGGCTACTGTCTACGTCATCCGTATTTTACTAATAACCTGGGTTCTGAACCAGTTTGTTATTCCGGTTCATTTCGTCCCGGCTAATGGGCAGGAAGTACATCTTATCCAGCCAAGCCCGGTTTTCTTTACCCGGATCGATGTCTACTACCCGATACGAATAATCGTAACTGGTTGGATCGTACTTGTAGAGCGACACTGTTTTACCAGCTTTCAGCGTACCCGTGATGCTGATCGTATTGGCTTTGCGGCCCAGCGTAGTTGGGGCAATCATCCAGCGACGAGCATCGTGGTAACGCTGTTCCTCAAACACCATCTCGATCCGGCGTTCGTTGCGGTACCGCTGCCGCAGCGCATCGCCGGTTTCGGTCAGGGCAGGCATACCCGAACGGAAACGGATTTTGTTCAACCACGTTCTCGCTTCGGCATCTTCGCCCAGTTCAATACAAGCTTCGGCGTAGTTGAAGACGGCTTCCGTATAGCGGAAGAACGGCCATGGGATCTGCTGGTACGTATTTTGATCGACAATCGCCGGGTTCGGATCGATGAATTTCCGCATGTAATACCCCGTATAGCTGCCGTTCCAGTCTTCGACCGTGCTCTTCCGGGTATCCAGACCCGCCACGGAGACTTTACCACTACCACTCGTCACTTCGTATTGCCCCGTCTGAATCTGGTTGACGGGATCTTTAGCGGCTACGTCGGCCGTGCGTGGTTTCCAGGGAGCACCATCGTACAGAATCGACGCGTACAAACGAGGATCGCGGTTGGCGTATGGCGTCGTCGCTTTCGCCGGATCGCTCCAGCTGAACTTAGAACCGTCCATCATTTCGTAGTCGTCAACCAGCAGCGATATGGGTGTGTTACCCGCCCAGTTGTGATAGCCGTTCGGACCGTTGAATAGGCCTTGCTGTCCACCCGCTTCCGGTTTCTGGTTGATGAACGATCGCGAGAACAGCACGTCCTGATCACCGCCGTTGCGCGACAGGGCAATGTTCATATAGTTAGTCGTACCGGCATCTTTCGTAGCGGGAGCCGACAGATTGAGCTGATAACCACTCGTGGCATCCAGTACAGCTTTTGCCGCAGCTTTTGCTTTCTGCCAACGATCGGCCCGGCTGCCACTTACGTAACCGAGTATAGCGGGCTGGGCAAAAGCAGCGTGCGTCGACGATTTTGCTTTGGCCGTTGCTGCGTCATACAGGTCACTAGCCGCGTAGGTCAGCATCCGGGATTTCAGCGCCAGGGCTGCCAGTTCGTTGGCCCGGCCTTTCGCTGGCGATTTACCTTTCAGCAGTGCTGCCGCATCGTCGCAGTCCTTCGTGATGAAGTTAATACACTCCTCCATCGTATTACGTGCCTTAGTATAATCAGCTTCACCCAGTCCGTACACTTTATCCACGATGGGTACCCCACCGTAGTAGCGTACTAACTGATGATAGTAGTAAGCACGCATGAATTTAGCCTCACCCATCAGTCGATCAACAATACCGCTTGTGTTGGCGAACTTAGGCGTTGTCAGATTCTGAATGGCCAGGTTGGCCGCCCGAATGCGCAGGTACATCTGGTTCCAGTCAATCGTCTCGTTGATCCAGCCCGCATCGGCGGGGTTGGACCGAGCCTCCGTAATGGTCGTGATGCCCCGGCCCGGGTGCGTGAATATAGCTTCATCCGTCAGCGAAGCTAACTGCTGCTCATAGAAACCACCTTGCCCCAATCCCGCGTAGATACCTGTTACGAAGGCTTCCGTAAGAGCCGGGTCGCTCCATACGGCGTCACCAGCCACCTGATCCAGCGGTTGTGTATTGACGAAGTTGTCGTTACAGCCCGTTATGCTAATCGACGTAACAAGCAGCGCCAGACTTATAATTTTGACTTTCTGTATCATGTTGTAATAAATGCTTTAGAAACGAAGCGTTAGTCCCCCGTTGATGATGCGCGACTGCGGATAATACTGACCCGTTGCGTTATCAGCTTCCGGATCGAACGAACCAAGCCGGTTAACCAGTGTCAGGGCGTTCAGCGCATTGATGTAGAATCGCAGACTGTTTACACCGATTTTTTTACCAAACGTCTCTGGAATGGTGTATCCAACCTCGAAGTTTTTCAGACGAATGTAATCCGCCGACCGCAGCCAGTAGGTGTTACCACCCGAATAGTATTGATCACTACGGTTTGCAATGCGAGGATGTACACTGCTTGGATTATCGACAGTCCAGCGGTTTGTGTAGAACTCCTGCAGGTAGTTACCGATGTTACCCGATTCTCCCAGGCTGATATACTGCTGTGCTCCGGCAGCTCCCTGGAAGAGAACAGTTAAGTCGAAGTTTTTGTACGAAGCTGTAATGTTCATACCTCCCTGAAATAACGGCAGCTGGGTCCGGTTATTACGTACCTGATCATTCGGGGTTATTTTACCATCACCGTCATAATCTTTATACTTCATGTCGCCGGGACGTAACGTTTTCACGATAGCCGAGTAATCGAGTTTGTTGGCGTCAATATCAGCCTGCGTAGCAAATACGCCGTCGTACTGGTACGTAACGTACGAATTGATTGGCCGGCCTGTCGAACGCTGCCATTCCGGAGCACCGGGGGCCTCGTCCCAGAAAATGATCTTGTTCTGTGCGTAGCCACCATTAACACCTACGCTGTAGCGAACGGCACCGGCCTGACCGTTGTAGCTGATCTGACCGTCGAAACCGCTGTTCCGCACTTTACCGATGTTTTCCGGCGGCAGGGTCAGACCCGTTGTCCGGGGCACCGACGCGTTCCGTGGGTACAAAATCGACGTCCGCAGGTTATTGAAGTAATCGAATTCAAAGGCGATTTTACCGTTGAACAACTGACCTTCAATACCAATATCCGCATTGTTGGCCACTTCCCACGTAATGGTTGGGTTAGGAATACGGGCTTCCGACAGCGTTTGTTGCTGGGCGTTGTTAATGATATACGTATTGAACCCGTAGGTTGGCAGGTACTGATACGTTGCCAGGGTTGTCGTGCCAGGGAAATAGATCTGGTCGTTACCCAACTGACCCCACGATGCCCGTACCTTGAAGTAGTTCATAACAGGAACGGTATTTTTCCAGAAACCCTCTTCCGACACTACCCAGCCGGCCATTACGCCGGGGAAGAATCCGTAGCGGGTTGCCTCCGGGAAGATGTCCGATCCGTCATACCGACCCAGGAACTCGAACAGGTATTTGTCCTTATAGTTATAGGCAAGGCGGCTGAAGTAGTTCAGACGAGCCCGGTTAAAGGCACTACCACCGTTGTTTTGCTCCAGCGCACCACCCGCAAATAACTGGTCGATAGCGGGTGAGATGAAATACCGGCGATATGCATTAAAGTTGTCCCCCGTAATGGTTTCGCGGTTTACCCCTAGCAGTGCCGTGATACCGTGGTCGCCAAACTTGCGTTCGTACGTACCGATGGCACCCAGCAGGATGTTCAACTGCGTGTTATTACCCAGCGTCAGACGGGGCTCAGCTGGTCCGCGTTTGCTGGCGGTCAGGTTTGGATTACCGTTGGCATCAACACCCGTACCCCGCTCGTACAGCGTCCAGGGCGTCTCCCAGCGTCTGTTATTTTGGTTCAACTTATCAATGGCCGCCGTTGCCTGTATTTTCAGTCCGTCGACGCCAGGAATTTTGAAATCCACCTGACCATTCGTCTGAATATAATCCCGTTTGTCACGGTCATATCCGGTTGCGTTCGTCGTGATCACGACGGGGTTTTCACCATTCTCGATGTCCGGACCCGGCCGACCATCGGGCCAGAACGCAGGCTGGTTTGGCTTGCCCCGCATCTGCATCCGGAAGATAGCCCCTGCACCCCGTGTTGGGTAGTACCGGAACTCTTCCCGACCCAGAATACCTATTGCTACGTGCAGGTACTTGTTGATGTTCGCGTCGATGTTCAGGCGAAGATCATACTGCTTATAACCCGTGGCCGAGTTTTTGTAGAAAGCGTCCTGATTCTGGTAACCCAGCGAAGCCAGATATTTGAAGTCTTCGGTTCCTCCCGTCAATTGCAGGTTATGACGCGACTGGGGCGACCACGTTTTCAGCGTCGATTTATACCAGTCCGTGTTTGGGTGCCCCCAGGGATCCGATCCATCGTTGTATTTCTGAATATCCGCTGGCGAGTACGGAGCGGTTCGAACCTGTCCGGCGGCATCACCCGCGCTGGCAGGGCGCGTATACGCACCGTTCGTTCTGTATGCCTGAGTTGCTGCCGCCCATTCACCAACGGGCAATTCGTACACGCTCAGGTCATTGAGCATTTCGGCGTACTGAGCCGCGTTAGCCAGCTTGGGTACTATCGTTGGCTGTGCGATACCCTGGTTAAAGGAGTACGATAATTGCGGTTTGCCTGTTTTACCCCGTTTGGTCGTAATCAGGATTACGCCGTTAGCCGCCCGAGATCCATAAATAGCCGCCGATGCATCTTTCAGGACCGAGATGGTTTCGATATCGGCTGGGTTGATCCGGTCCAGACCACCCGCCCGGTCAGGGATACCATCCACTACGACCAGAGCGCTGTTATTACCCAGCGTGTTTGTACCCCGGATCCGGATAACCGAACCATCGTAACCCGGCTCACCACTGCGGTTTACCGCCGTTACGCCCGGCAGACGGCCCGCCAGCGAGTTCGACAGGTTCGTCGTTGGCGACTTCACCAGATCGGCCCCTTTAACGGCCACAACAGAACCCGTGATGGTTTCTTTCCGCTGCGTGCCATACCCCACGACGACAACTTCGTTCAGAGACTTCGTATCGGCCGCCATGTTAATGTTAATACTGGCCTTTCCATCAATCGGTACCTCCTGCGAAATGTAACCAATGTAAGAAAAGACCAGCGCCGTTGCCTTATTAGGCAAGTTTATCGAGTAACGCCCCTCTACGTCCGTTACCGCCCCAACCGTTGTGTTCTTCACCACAACGCTCACACCTGGTAACCCCTGTTGCTGATCGTCAACAACACGTCCTGAAATCTTGGACTGGGCAAAAACGGCTAATGTACATAACAGTAGTACGGCCGTTATACCAAAGCGGACGCCCGTAAAGCGTCTTGTTTTCCAAGAGGTCTGAGTTGCTGAAGAAGCACTGCCCCTGGTAAAGTTTGCTTGCATACACGTATCCTGATTATAAGATTAAACATAGGTTAAAGTGCACGCAAGTAGTTTTCTACTGACTCTTTTATAATTTATATTGACTTTATTCTAACCTACTGGCATTAAAAATGAGTTAATCGTCTGTTTTTACTTACTTATTTATACTCACAAAAAAGGCAACTATTTTGGTAGTCGCCTATCAATGCAGAATAGAGTTTTTTTATGAAATCCGTCCCCAGTTATTTTCGGTTTGCTTGATATTGTCGAGGTGATTCCGGATGGGTGCGTGCTGGGGCAGAACCAGTTCCGGATCTTGGGTCAGGATAGCCTGCGCCGACTCGCGGGCAGCGGCAAGTATAGCCCCATCTTTTGCCAGATCGGCAATCATCAGATCCATCACGCCACTTTGCTGCGTACCGCTCAGATCGCCGGGGCCGCGCAATTGTAAGTCCACGTCGGCGATCTCAAACCCGTTGTTTGTCCGGACCATCGTTTCCAGTCGGGTGCGGGTATCGGTGCTGAGCTTGTAGCCGGTCATCAAAACACAGTACGACTGGTCGGCTCCCCGACCGACGCGGCCCCGCAACTGGTGCAGCTGCGATAAGCCGAAGCGCTCGG
Organism: Spirosoma sp. KUDC1026; assembly: GCF_013375035.1. NCBI lineage: Bacteria > Pseudomonadati > Bacteroidota > Cytophagia > Cytophagales > Cytophagaceae > Spirosoma > Spirosoma sp. KUDC1026. The sequence continues at coordinate 4,084,078 of NZ_CP056032.1, forward strand.
CACTTTCGATTACCATGACGCTGGCGTTTGGTACGTTCACCCCGACCTCAATAACCGTCGTGGCGACCATGATCTGGGTTTCCCGTTTCAGGAATCGCTTCATCTCATCGTCTTTCTCGTACGGCAGCATTTTCCCGTGCAGCATTCCCACTTCGTAGTTAGGCCGGGGGAACGCCCGCTGGATGCTCTCGAAGCCATCCATCAAATCTTTGTAGTCCAGTTTCTCGGATTCTTCAATCAGCGGATACACGACGTAGACCTGCCGGCCCAATTCAAGCTGCTGCCGCATAAAGCCAAACACTTCAGATCGGTGCTTGTCGTATTTATGAACCGTTTTGATCGGTTTCCGGCCTTTGGGCAATTCGTCGATGATCGATACGTCCAGGTTGCCGTAGAGTGTCATGGCCAGCGTTCGGGGAATGGGCGTGGCAGTCATGACCAGAATATGGGGCGGAACGGTTTCGTTCTTGCGCCAGAGTTTGGCCCGCTGTGCTACCCCGAAGCGGTGCTGCTCGTCAATGATACACAGCCCCAAATTTTTGTACTGTACCGCATCTTCCAGCAGCGCGTGCGTCCCGACCAGAATGTGCATTTTTCCCTCCTGCAATTCCTGGTGCAGCACAACCCGGCGCTTCTTGTTTGTCGACCCCGTCAGAATACCGATGTTCAGACCCATCGCGTCAGCGAATGGTTTCAGCCCGTTGTAATGCTGATCGGCCAGGATTTCGGTGGGTGCCATAATACAGGCCTGCGCCCCACTGCCAATAGCCATCAGGCAGGCGATGAACGCTACAATGGTTTTCCCGCTACCCACGTCACCCTGCAAAAGCCGGTTCATTTGTTTGCCGGTCAGGAAATCGGCGTAAATCTCTTTAATAACTTTCTGCTGGGCACCGGTCAACTCAAAGGGAAGCAGCTCATTGTAAAAGTGCTTCATCAGCGACGTATCCCGGAAAATCTGCCCCGGAAACTCTTCTTTCTGAATCAGCTTATTTTTAATCAGCCGTAATTGGTTGTAAAACAGCTCTTCAAACTTTAGCCGTCGCTGCGCCTGCTTCAGCCACCCCTGATGCTGGGGCAGGTGAATGTTCCACATAGCATCCCGCTTGCTGATCAGCCGGTACTGCTGAATGAGGGCGTCGGGCAGCGTTTCGCGGATGTGCGGCCATGATAGTTCGAGCAGGCCGCGCATGGCTTTTCCAATCGCCTTGCTGTCCAGATACCGTTTACGGAGTTTATCGGTGAGGTTATAAACGGGAAAGAAGCCCGCTTCTGTTTCAGAAGCCGTTGCGGTATTTTCCAGCTCGGGGTGAATAATGCTGAAATGTCCGTTGAATGACTGCGGTTTTCCGTAGACCACGTACTCGCCATCCCGCCGGAGTGTTTTTTCGATGAACGTAATGCCCTGAAACCAGACCAGACTCATTGAGCCGGTTCCGTCGGAGAACGTAGCTACCAGTCGCTTCTTACCGCCTTCGCCCTCCAGCGTCCAGTCACGCAATCGCCCCCGTACCTGCGCCGACGGCATCGAATCCATTAACTCACTAATGGTATAGAAACGGGTTCGGTCGTCGTACCGAAATGGGTAATACTGAATCAGATCGCCGTAGGTGAACAGATTCAGTTCTTTATTGAGCAGCTCGGTCCGTTGCGGTCCGAGCCCTTTGAGGTAGCTGAGTGGGGTATCAAAAAAAGTGGTACGTTCGGTCATGGCAGACCCGGCAAATTCCGGTTTGCAGGCGGGATTTGATCAAATTTACGCATTTCCACCAAAACCGAAAAAAGGCATAGGCGGTGTTTCCGTTAATCGCGTTGCGGTAATGCAATTAACGGAAACACCAGATCAATAATCGTCCCGGCGAGATCCCCCCAGACCAAAAGCCACTCCACCGTACACATCCAGACCACGGGGTCTGATGCCGTTCGAGCTGGTCCCAACCAGGCCCAGAAAGTTATCGGTCCCCAGCCAGGCTGGTCCCACCCGCAGCGATGCACCAGCGGTCAGGCCCCGGTTTAGGTACGAAATGGGTAGGGCAAAGCTCAGCCAGCGTTTGTCGTAACGGGGTGTTATGGCAAACAGCGTGGGCTGATGAACGCTGGTAGCCTCATCCGACCGCATATCGCGCAGGTAGGTTACGCTGATACCAGCGCCGTCGGGTAATTGATAATCGGCGGTCAGGTTTAGCGAAGTGGGCAGCCCCGCCCAAAAACGGGTATCATCTGGCGTCCGGTTCGCATTAAACTTGGTCTGAATGACGTTCAGCAGATCACTCGCGCTGTTGATCCGATCAAAGTCGCTGCTGCGGAAAATGATCGGATTTGTCTGCACCCTGTTGACGTACTCATATTGTTCACCTTTGTACGTTAATCCCCCAATATCGGTCACAGCCGCTCCCAGCCGCCAAGCCGGACTGTCGCTATCGTACTGACTGACAAACGTCAGACCGACATCCAGCCCGACACCCTTCCCCGGCGCCGATGGGTTCAACAGCGTACCCAATCCCAATCCCCGGTTCTGCAGGTAGGTCGTGTACCCCAGCGTAGCATTGAAGCGATTAACTTCCAGCAAAGCGCTATTGGGGTTATCTGGGTCGGCCACGACCTGATAGTCAAGGCCCCGGTTGATGAGGTGCTGTGCGTTATACCCAAGCAATACCTTCGCCGTAGCTCCGAGCAGAAGCTTGCTTGCCTCGCCTTCAAACAGCGCTCCAGCATACGTAACACCGATTTCGGAATACGTATTGGCATTAACTCCAAACCCGTTGTTCCGATTTGGAATTCCGTATATCGCCCCGTCGTTCAGACTAGACCGAATAGCCGACAGAAGCTCCTGGGAGGCATTGGTTACCTGGGCTATGGCGCGGAATCGGGTCGTTATGGCAAAGGCCGAGCTTTCCCCAACTCGTTTCAGGATGGCCGGCCCGCGCACTTCGCCGGATAACGTACCGTTTTTGGGGGCTCCGTCCAGATTTTCCCGCGTGTAGTTGGTTGAAAAGTCCAGCGCCCCGTTGGGTTTGCGATACTGGGGAGGAACGCTGCCGGTGATGAGTTGAAACAGTGAGAACGGCGCCTGGTAACGAACATAGTTGTTATCAAGGTGTCCGTTTACCGTTCCGATATTGAAATAAATCTCACTGGGCGAATCGGCAGCCAGCGCCGGGTTAATGTAGAGTCGGTTCGTTCCCCCGTAGCGGCTGGTTGAGATGCCCAGCATATTCTGGGCCAGAGCGGCCGTTGTTGTCAGGAACATCGTTCCCAGCAGCAGCGAATACTTCATGAATACGTTTGTTAACACCATTCTGTTTTCGTTATTACGTGTTGTTGGCAACGTAGTTATGGTTCATCCGAAAACAGAGGTGTGTATAGTGAATGGTTATATTTTAACAAAGAAACATCATTTAACGCTGTGTGTTTGCAGTTGCTGCGGAATTCCGCCTGAAACGCCCTGGCAAATCAACTATGTCTAAATGCAAAACAGCCCACTGCCGGTCGACCGGCAGTGGGCTGTTTTATACACTAGTTACGTTGTTCAGCGCTGTTTTACACGCCCTCGGCTTCTACCAGTTTCACTTCAGGAACCAGGCGGGTCAGCAGGTTTTCGATGCCCGCTTTCAGCGTCAGCGTCGACGATGGGCAACCGCTGCACGATCCCTGCAGAAGCACTTTTACCGTACCGCTGGGTTCATCGAAGGAATAGAAGCTGATGGCGCCCCCGTCGGATTCAACCGCGGGCCGGATATACTGATCCAGTACCGCTTTGATCTTCTGTACTGTTTCAGAGTCCATATCCAGCTTCACGCTGTTAGCGTCCATGGTCTTCTGGGCAAACACGGGCTTCTGTTCGCCAAAATATTCTTTCAGGAAGAACTTGAGTTCGAAGAGAACTTCATCCCAATCGGTTTCGTCATTCTTCGTAATGGTAATGAAATTACCGGCAATGAAGACCCGCTGCACAAAATCGAAGCCGAACAGGGCGACCGCTAGGGGCGATTCTTTTCCCGTAACGAGCGCATCGGACGGAGCGGCATAGTCGAAGGAAAGTCCGGCCGGAACCAGTTCAAAGTTAATGACGAACTTCATCGAGTTCGGATTGGGGCTGCCTTCGGTAAATATAGAAACAGGGCGATTCAGCGTGGGATTCATCGGGATAAGGTTTTGATTGATCCGTACGGGGCTAACAGCATCAATCTTTTTTTAGTTTGATGGCGGGAGGAGAAGAAAGAGAAGAGACGTGAGAGATAAGACATAAGAGAAAAGACATAAGACACAAGACCGAAGGGCTGAAAACAGATAGCGGTCTCACCCAGCTACGTCTTTTGTCTTTCTTCTCACGTCTTACGTCTCATATCTTTTGTCTTATATCTCATATCTTTTGTCTTATATCTCACATCTTCCCTCTTCGTTTTCCCCACAAAAAAACCCGACTGACGAATCAGCCGGGTTTTGTATTGATTTGTTACGTAGCGCTTAGGCAGCTGCCGTTTCAACGGGGGCTGCTTCAACTGCCGAAGGACCAGCAGGAACGATATCTACGTATGAGCGGCTCGCGCGGCCCGGACGGAATTTTACCGTACCGTCAACCAGTGCGAACAGCGTGAAATCTTTACCCAGACCGACGTTTTTGCCGGGGTGGTGTTTCGTACCGCGCTGACGAACAATGATGTTACCGGCAATAGCCGATTCACCGCCGAACAGTTTTACACCCAGACGTTTGCTGTGCGAATCACGACCGTTTTTGGAACTACCTACACCTTTCTTGTGTGCCATTTCTTTAAAGAAGTTTTACAGTTGTATAGTCGTCAGGTTGCGTGGTTAATTGTAGCCAGGGGAGGCTTTTTAACTAGGCAACTTTATAACTTTTCAACTCATTTACAGAGTAATGTCTTCGATCAGGACTTTGGTCAGGTATTGACGGTGTCCGTTTTTCTTTTTGTATCCTTTCCGGCGTTTTTTCTTGAAGACGATAACTTTTTCGCCTTTCAGATGCTCGACGATTTTAGCGGATACCGTAACACCAGCTACGGTTGGCGCACCAACGGTGATGCTGCCTTCGTTGTCAACAAGGAGAATTTTCACCTTGTCGGAGGCAAGTGCAGCGTCCACGTCGCCCTCTAACCGGTGGGTATAGATAGAACGACCCTTCTGGATCTTGAATTGCTGCCCTGCGATCTCTACGATTGCGTACATGATTTGTGTATGAAATTGAAAATTAGGGTGCAAAGGTACGGGCAGATCAATAAAAAAGCAATGCTTAACGGGAGCAAATCCTGACGTTTTTACCCTAAAAGGGCAGTTTTCGCGAGGTCTGTACCAGATTTGACGTACACTTGGCAATAATTTTACCATCAGCGGCTACCAGACGACCTTCGCAATGGATCAGATTGCGTCCCGCCCGGATCACTTCGGCCGTGGCCGTCAGCACATCGCCCGGTTTGGCTGCGTGCAGAAAATCGACGTTCAGGTTAACGGTTGTATAGCCAAATTCGCGGCCCAGCGTGAACACGGTTCCACCAATCAGATCGTCCAGAATGGCGCTGGACATCCCACCGTGCAGCCCGCCTACGACGTTGGTCAGGTCTTCACGTATTGTATATTCGGCCACCATCCGTCCGTGGTCAACGCTCAGCAGAACACCATTCAGAAAGCGTCCTACCGGCGACCAGCTTTCAGTCATGGTACGGCCAATCTGCGACCGCAGGTAATCGATACGGCTATTAATCAGGTTCTCCATAAGCCGTAAAAATAGAACGAAACCAAGCTAATCGGTCATTCTACGCGATTAATTGTGGACTTTCTTGGGGGGTTTATCGGACTTGTGCTACTTTTGGGCGTTTTTTAACACGCCTATTCGATTAGACCGAATGAATTATACGCTTACGCAAATTCCCGATCGCGATGCAAAACCCCGTCAGAACGGGTTGACCATGGTCATGGACAAGGGAATGAGCCTGCGTGAAGTAGAAGACTTTTTATCGACTTCTGCCGACCACGCGGACATCATTAAACTAGGGTGGGCCACTTCGTTTGTTACTCCCAACCTGAAAGAAAAAATTGAGCTTTATCAGCGCGCAAATCTGCCGGTTTATTTCGGCGGTACGTTGTTTGAAGCCTTCGTTGTGCGCAAGCAGTTTGACGATTACCGGCGGCTGCTGGACAAGTACCAGTTGCAGCACGCCGAGGTATCGGATGGATCGCTGGAAATGCACCAAGACGACAAGTGCGAGTACATCCGGCAACTGGCCACCCAGGTGACGGTCCTTTCGGAAGTAGGCTCGAAAGATGAAGCCAAGATCATCCCGCCTTACAAGTGGATTCAGCTGATGAAAGCTGAACTGCAGGCCGGTGCCTGGAAAGTAATCGGCGAAGCCCGCGAAGGGGGAACGGTTGGTCTGTTCCGGTCGAGCGGTGAGGTCCGGCAGGGCCTGGTCGAGGAAATCCTGACGCAGATTCCCGTCGACAAAATCATCTGGGAAGCACCCCAGAAAGAGCAGCAGGTCTGGTTCGTTAAACTGCTGGGAGCCAATGCCAACCTGGGTAACATTGCACCGCACGAAGTTATTCCGCTGGAAACGATCCGGCTGGGCTTACGTGGTGATACCTTCTCGCTTTTCCTCGACAACTAATTTTTCATGGATCTTCTGAAGTCGTTACTCGATTTTCTGCTGCACCTCGATAAGTACCTCGACGTGTGGGCGAATGAATACGGTATACTGCTGTATGCGATTCTGTTCCTGATCGTATTCACCGAAACGGGACTTATCGTTATGCCACTGCTCCCCGGCGATTCGCTGCTGTTTGCCGCTGGTGCACTGGCCGCCCGCGACACCAATGACCTCAGCGTGGGCGTTATCATTCCGCTGCTGATTGTAGCGGCTCTGCTGGGCGACAACGTGAATTACCTCGTCGGAAAAACGCTGGGGAATCAGATTAAAATGCGGGAACGAATTCTGTTCTTCAAACGCGAGTACATTTCTGAAACCGAGAAATTTTACGGTAAATACGGCGGACGGACGGTAATCATCGCCCGGTTTATTCCGATTGTCCGGACCATTGCTCCGTTCGTTGCGGGTGCGGGTAGTATGAACTATGGTACCTATATTAAGTTCTGCATCATGGGGGCTATTCTATGGGTAACGAGTATCTCGCTGCTGGGTTACTTCTTCGGTAACTTCCCCATCGTGCAGAAGAATTTCGAGTTGGTTGTTTTCGGCATTGTAGGGTTATCCATTCTGCCAATTATCATTGAGTTCATCAAGAAAAAGTCCCGCTAGATTGTAAAAAGTCTACCGCTTCAACAAGTCAGCACTACGTCGCCAGGTTACGCCAAACGACGTAGTGCTTTTTTCTGTCTCTACAGGACGTTTATCTTTTCGCAGCCATGACACGGTACGGTCTGATTGGTTTTCCGCTTACGCATTCGTTCTCGCAGCGGTATTTTACCGAAAAATTTAACCGGGAAGGCATCCCCGACAGTCGGTATGACCTCTTCGAGATGGCCGACGTAACAGCGTCGCTCCCCGAGTTGTTGCAAACGCCTGGTCTGCGGGGCCTGAACGTAACGATTCCGCACAAACAGGCCGTTTTTCCGTATCTCGACCGTCTGGACGCTTCAGCCGAGAAGGTTGGCGCAGTAAACGTGATCAGGCTCGAAGCAGATGGCTCCCGGACGGGTTATAATTCGGATTATTACGGCTTCCGCCAATCGCTGGAAGACTGGATAATGACCCTTAACCGCCCCGTTGCCGGCTTACACGCATTGGTTCTTGGCACAGGGGGCGCTTCCAAAGCCGTCCTTGCCGCCTTGCAGGATCTGAACGTGTCGTACCAGATTGTTTCCCGCACAAAGTCCGACATGACTGTTACGTACGAAGAAGTTGGTAGTTTGATTAACGATCATCAGCTGATCATTAACTGCTCGCCCGTTGGCACGTATCCGCACATCGACGAAGCGCCTGCCCTACCCTATGAGCAACTGACAGCCAAACACCTGTTGTATGATCTGGTGTACAATCCGGCCGAGACGCGGTTCATGAAACGAGGTTTGGAACAGGGAGCCGCCGTTCATAACGGGCTGCGGATGCTGGAGCTACAGGCCGAAAAAGCCTGGTCGATCTGGCAGGAGTAACATTTCACCCAGTTTTCGCTTTATAATCAGAACGTAATTACTCCTTATGCCGCTTACCGTTTTCGCTACCATCATTGCCAAACCTAGCCACGAAGAAGAACTCCGCAACGGGCTTTACAACCTCGTCATGAAAGTGCGGGATGAAGATGCCTGTCTGCTGTATGAGCTGTACGAAAGTGCTGAGCACCCCACGCATTTCATTATGCACGAAATCTGGACGGATGAAGCGGGCTTGCAGGCGCACGATCAGATGCCGCATCTCATTGAGTTCGTCGAAAAATCCCGCCCCTGGCTGGCCACTCCTGTTGTCCTGACCAAACAACAAACGGAAGTCGCCGACTAAGGCAGGCAAATTTCGGACATCCGGTCGTCGTCCATTACGAATACGTTGAAATCAACCCGACCTTTGATGCCTTTTACCCAGCCGTTCTGATTGTGCTGCCAGAGATATAGTTTGTCATCATCGTAGGCCCGTAGGTGCTTTGTCGAATAATCGGCAATCCAGAGCGGAAACTCGTCCAGGTGCCCTTTGATGTAACGCTGGTACAGGTTCCGGTTGGTGTAGATGATCGGGCGAACGTTATAATGGTCCTCCACCGTTTCGAGCCACAGTCGAAGCCCATTGATAACCGTCTCGTCTGACTGGCCATTGATCACCTCGAAATCGACAACGGGCGCAAAATCACCGGTTTCCAGCGTTACATGGTTGATAAAATTATTGGCCTGCCTGAGCGGATCGCGGGTGGGGTGATAAAAGTGATAGGCCCCCCGGCGCAGTTCCGATTTCTTCGCTTCCCGCCAGTTTTTCTTATAGTGTTTATCAAACATAGTGGCTCCTTCGGTTGCTTTGATAAACACAAACTGCAGTCGTACGCCATCGGCCCGCAACTGGCGTACCTGCTTCCAGTCGATCCGGTCGTTGTGCCGCGACACGTCGATGCCATGAATACCGTACCGCATGGGCAGGTTGATGCCAAAGGCTTTGACGAAGCGCCAGTCCATGTTGTCGTGTTTCCAGGAGCGAACGACCCAGATCCCGAAGAGGAACAGCAACACCAGCGAAATCCAGAGACCGTATCGCCGAAAAATGAACGTAATTAAAACACGGAATCGCATGCTGGTGGGTTAGTATCAACCCCAAAAGTACGTAATAAAAAAGCCCGTTGCTGATGGGCAACGGGCTGGGTATTCAGAACCAATACGCTTAATCGTGACCTTCCAGTTTTACCAGCTTGTTATACAAGCCTAGCAACAGGAATGGAGCAGCCCATTGGCCTACGAATAAACTGCGATCTCTATCGCCTTTGTATTGCAGAAACAGAGATACGGCCATCGATCCTAGGGCCGACCATAAAAACAGGTCAGAAGGAAGTTTGGCGGTTTGCTCTTCAATGGCGGTTGCTACTGGCCCTTCTTTGTGCTCCGGGTTAAAATCTTTCTTAGCCATAACGTTGGTTGTTTAGTCTTCGAAGCTGTTAACTCGGGAATTGAGCGTAAGGTTTTAACGAATTGCCTTACTTGTTAGGTTGCGGTGTCGTGCGCAGATACGGCTTTACAAACGTTACGCCCTTTGGAAATTTACCTTCCAGCTGATCATTGGTAACTGCTGGCGTAACGATCACATCATCGCCATCTTTCCAATCAGCAGGCGTTGCTACCTGATAGTCAGCCGTTAGCTGCAGCGAATCAATTACCCGCAGCAGTTCATTGAAATTCCGGCCCGTCGAAGCGGGATACGTCAGCGTCAGTTTAATTTTTTTATCGGGTCCGATCACGAACACCGACCGGACCGTTGCCTTCTCGCTGGCGTTGGGGTGGATCATGTCGTATAATGTGGCTACGTTCCGATCGGCATCGGCAATGATGGGAAAGTTAACTTCAGTTCCCGTCACGTCTTTAATATCGGGCGTCCAGCGGTTGTGCGACTCCAGATCATCTACCGACACGGCAATCACTTTTACGTTCCGCTTGCCGAATTCATCCTTCAGCAGCGCCGTACGGCCCAGTTCGGTAGTGCAAACGGGCGTAAAATCGGCTGGGTGCGAAAATAGCATACCCCATGAATTGCCTAACCATTCGTGAAATTGGATGTGTCCCTGGGTAGTATCGGCCTCAAAATCAGGGGCAATGTCTCCTAAGCGAAGTGACATAACTGAGATTGTTTAATTAGCTAATTCACTCTATATACTTTATAGAGAATTGTAAAACTTGAAAACCGGCCTCAACGCCGGTTTTCTGGGCAAACGTAGAAAATAATCCTGGAGTTCGCAATGAAGAGTATAGACAGGAAGAATGTGGACAGCAGACAGGATTAACATGAATTGCTGATAAGACATCATGTTAATCCTGTCTATAACCTTTAAATCAGCTTGTCCTCAACCGCCATACGAACGAGTTCGGCGGCATTGCGTACCTGTAACCGGCGCATCATGTTGGCCCGGTGGTTGTCAACTGTCCGAACGCTCAACTGGAGTTTTTCGGCGATTTCGCGGCTGCTCATCCCATCCACCAGGAACTGAAGAATTTCCTTTTCTTTGTTCGACAGTTTTGACTGGCGCTCGCTCCGGTTGTTTTTATCGCCTTTTTTGAGCTGCTGCATGTAGCCGCTCAGAATAATCGAGGCAACTGGTGAGCTGTAATATTTTTCACCTGAGGCAATGGTCCGGATGGCTTTGATCATTTCATCGGACGACGAATCTTTCAGAATGTAGCCATACGCGCCCGCTTCGACCGAACGAAGAATATAATCTTCATTATTATGCATCGACAGCATCAGTACCCGAACGTTTTTGTACAGGCGGCTTACGACCTGCGTCGTCTGAATCCCCGACATACCGGGCAGGGAAATATCCATCAGGATCAGGTCGGGCAACGTACCGTCTGCCTGATGGGCTTTCAATTTATCAAGCGCTTCTTCGCCATCATTGGCTTCGTCGATAATTTCCAGACTATCAGCTTGTTCCAGCAGGAGTCGAATACCGTCGCGTACGATGGAGTGATCGTCGACGAGCATCAGTTTTGTTAACGTCATAACTAGTTAGAATGCAGTTAATAGGGGATTTTCACCTGAATCCGGGTGCCTTTTCCGGGAGTTGAACTTAGTTTAAATTTAGCATTGAGGAGTTTGGCCCGCTCCTGCATATTGTGTAAACCCTGCGACGGGGGCCGTTGTATTTTTTTGCCACTCTTCTGATCGTTCGTTTTGGGAACACTCTTTACCAACCCTTTCCGGGAATTTCGGGCAAACTCGAATCCCCGGCCATCGTCAGTAATTTCCAGGCAAAGAAATTTTTCCTCGTCCATCAGCTCGATGTGAATATGCGACGGTTCGGCGTGTCGTACTGCATTACTAACGGCCTCCTGCGTCACCCGGTATAACATGATTTCGATGTTTTTGTCTAAACGTTCCTGATTACCTGTCAAGTTTGTTTTAAACGTAACATCTATTGTGTCACTCCGGTCATTTTCGGCCAGCATTTTTATCGCTGGAATAACCCCGAAATCGCTCAGCACGCTTGGCATCAGGTCATTCGAGATAGTCCGGGTTTCCTGAATAGTCTGCGTTACCAGATTTTTGAGTGTATTCAGGTTTTTACTGTAAGCGCCTTCACTTCTCAGTTCAGGGGGCGTATTACGCACAATATTCGCTTCCAGCCCTTCAATCTGCAGTTTAATGGCCGTCAGCATCTGCCCTAACCCATCGTGCAGTTCACGGGACAGCCGCTTTCGTTCTTCTTCCTGGCCGGCAATCAGATACGAAGTTCGCAGTTTCTGATCGTCCATTTCCTGACGGTGTTGAATCCGGGTGGCTTCAAACAATTGTTGCCGGGTTTCCTTCAGTGACTTGTTGGCGCTGAGCAGCTTGCGGTTAGCCGCAGTTGTCTGGTTTTGGGCTTCCACCAGTTGAGCGAACGTTTCTCTGAGCCGACGTGCCGCTGGCCGAAAAATAAGCAGTCCGATGCCGATCAGCACCACGATCGTAAACACAAACAGGTAAAATTCGACGTATTGCAGAGCCGCCAGCTTGGCCCGTAGTCCACCGGTATATTCGCGAACGATCGCGTCAATCTCCTCCAGAAATGGTTTTTCGTTTGAGAGCAGCAACTTGATACTGGCCTGAACATCGGGCTCATCTACCTCGGCCTGATTCTGCAACGCCATCAGGCGATTGGCACTTTTCCGGTACGCGTCGAACTCCGGCCTAATCTCGTCGTACAGCTTCTGTACCTTCCGCGAGTTCTCAACTGTCACCTGTTTATCGTACACCTTGCCTTCGCGCCCCTGAAGATGGTACTTCTCGAAGGCAGGAAAAACCTGACGAAGCTCGGCAACCGTCATATTGAACCGGCTGCTTTCGTTGGGATCGCCCAGTTGCAGCGCCAGCTTGGCGATTTGCTGGCTCTGGTGACGTTGTAGGGCAGCGTAGCGAATTACCCACAGCTCGTCCTGGGCCGCCCGTAGCCGCCATTGCGTAACACCCTGCCCAATGGTGAGCAGAATAGTCAGGCTGACAAGGAGCGTCAGATATAAACGAGTGAACCGAACGGGAATTGCTGCGCCGTCGTTTACGTTATCGGTAAGTAAGTCAGACACGATTCGCCAAGTGACAACAAAATGAATCGGTAAAAGTAATATTTTTTGTAGTTTTACCTGAGTTTCATCCCCGATTAGTGAACCACATGAACCGTATTCTCATCGCCCTACTCGCTGTTTCGCTGGCCTCACTGGCTTTCCGTCCAGCGCTTCCACTCGTCAACTCTGCTAAAACAGCTACATTGGCTAAAGCGCCAGTTGCTGCCGAGCCGGTCAAACTATCGTGGGAAACCCTGCGGGACGTTACGTTCAAAAAGAAATGGTACGCGGAAGAATCGGTGTATATGCTGTATCCAACCTTTGGCCCCAACATCCAGAAGCTGAACGGTAAATCGGTTGAGCTAACGGGTTATGTTCTGCCGGTCGACCTGGAGTCGAACCTGTACGTGCTGTCGGCCTTCCCCTATAGTGCCTGCTTCTTCTGCGGGGGTGCTGGTCCGGAGTCGGTTGTGTCGCTGAAATTTAAGAAGTCGGACAAGAAATTTAAGACCGACGAGCGCCGTACGTTCCGCGGCACGCTCAAACTTAATGCCGATAACATCTACGAACTGAATTACATCCTGGCCGACGCCGAAATGGTAGCGCAGTAAGCAATAAATCGCTTTTTCGATTGCATAAAGAAAGCCTGACGGGTCGACCCGTCAGGCTTTCTTTATGCAATCGAATCTATATCAACTTCATATAGCCCAACGGCCTGATTTTTGCCTGTGACTAGCGAGCGGTGTACTACCGTTTTATCCAATCGTCACGTGTAAAAGGAAGGCATGCATTATTTCTATAGAATTAGCGGGAGTTTCAATCGGCGATCTCTGTTTCTGACAGGTATTGCCCTGAAATTCGCGCTCGTTTTATTGTTGAGTTTCGTAATAAATACGATTTCGTTCGGGCAGGAGTTGGAGATAGCTCGTGGAAGTTTTGTGGGCTCTCCACAGGGACCATCGGCGACAGCCCCACAAGCGTTGACACTACTACAAAATACAACGGGAACAACGTTTGTACCTTTTACACCTCCTATTTCGGTTTCGGCAAGTTTTTCTAATCAACAATACACAGGTATTACAGGGGGAGGTCCTGGAACAGGGTTAACATTTGGGAATGGCGCTAATGGAAGTGCTAAAACTGCTACTAGCGATGATATTTATTCGTTGATGAATTCGATTGGCGGAGGGCAAAATGGAAATTTCACATCCAATCCAAACGGCACCTCAGGAACTGGCATCGACGTTAACACTAATTATGCCTTTGACATTTTAACAACTGTAGAAGGACTCCCTTCCAATGCTTCAGCAAGTGGACGATTTTATTTTGGTGATATAACCCTTACTTTTAACAGGCCTGTCAATGACCCTGTTATTCATCTGGTAGGCTTAGGAGCAGCTAACGTAACGAACACTCTTAATATATTTAATGTAATTGTAGGTACTGCTACCCTTGGTTTTTCAACAGAATTTGAACTAGCAACAACGGGGGTAACATTGACTAGCCTATCTGGATCAACTGAATTTACGATTGTCTCTTCAGGAAGCTCTTATACTATCGCTAACCAGGCTAGCAATATTTCAGGAGATTGTGGCTCTGGCGCAGCATGTGGTAGTTTTCGGGTAAATGGGTCCAATTTAACGGCAATAACTTTCAGAGTTTATTTACGAGGAGACGGGGGATCCCGTTCCAGTATTCTTGCCCCCACGCCAACTTATACTAGCACAAATAGGTATACTGGAGACAAATGGTTGCTTGGAGTTTCTTTACGCCCACCGTCCACGTTGTCTGGTACCATTTTCAATGATGCCAACGGCTTAACGAATAACGTTATCAGTGGCACAGCCACTAACGCCAATTCAACGCTTTACGCTAATTTGGTAAACAGCAGCAACAACGTCGTTGCCGTATCGACAATACCTACTTCAGGAACGTATGCATTCTCGGGAATATGGGAAGGCAACTATTCCGTTGTACTTAGTACAACGGCCGGCACTGTGGGAAATACTGCCCCCGCAGCTTCTTTACCCAGCAACTGGGTCAATATTGGCGAGGGAATCGGGGCAACAAGTGCAGGGGATGGGACACCCAATGGCGTAGTTTCGGTTGTCGTCAGTGGTACAGGTACGACAAACGACGTAGCTAATATAAACTTTGGCATCGATCGACGACCCAGTTCGGCCTCGGCCACCGTCACCCTGGCCAGTCAAATTAATCCCGGCGGCACCACCACTGTGCCCATCGCCACCACCGCCTTCGCCGGCTCCGACCCCGAGGACGGGATCTACACAGCAGGCCTGACGGGACGACAGGTCGCCCTAAGCCCGGCCACCAACGGGACGCTCTATTACAACGGCACGGCGGTTACCGTTACCACCATTATCACCAGCTTCACCTCCACCCTGGTCACCCTCGACCCCAACGACGGGGCCATCACCGCCAGCTTTGCCTACACCATCTACGACAACGCCCTGGTTTCAGCCCCATCGGCCACCACCGTCAATGTACCATTCACGACATTATCCATTAGCGGAACGATCTTCGACGACGCCAACGGCCTGACCGATAACGTCATCAGCGGCACGGCTACCAACGCTGGAGGAGGGCTCTACGTCCTTGTCAGCAACGCGGCTAATAACACGGTCGTTACGTCGACCCTGGTTCCCGCTACGGGTGTCTACAGCCTGACCGGGCTCTACCCGGCCAGCTACAGCGTCCGCCTGAGCACCACCTCGGTGGCCGTGGGCGCACCCGCCCCAGCGGTGAGTCTGCCCACCAACTGGACCAGCATCGGGGAGGGCACCGCTACCGCGGGTGACGGCACCCCCAACGGCATCACGTCTGTTACGCTCACTACTACCAGCGCAGCGGGCGTCAACTTCGGTATTGACCAGCGGCCTATCTCGGTGTCCGCTGTCACCTTAGCCAGCCAACCCAAC
This sequence comes from Spirosoma sp. KUDC1026, assembly GCF_013375035.1. Lineage (NCBI taxonomy): Bacteria > Pseudomonadati > Bacteroidota > Cytophagia > Cytophagales > Cytophagaceae > Spirosoma > Spirosoma sp. KUDC1026. The sequence goes on from NZ_CP056032.1 coordinate 4,099,714, forward strand.
CCCGGCGGTACCGCTACCGTCCCCATCGCTACCACCGCCTTCGCCGGCTCTGATCCAGAAGATGGGACGTATCCAGCAGGCCTGACGGGACGACAGGTTGCCCTGAGCCCGGCCACCAACGGGACGCTCTATTACAACGGCACGGCGGTTACCGTTACCACCATTATTACCAGCTTCACCTCCACCCTGGTTACCCTCGACCCCAATGACGGGGCTATCACCGCCAGTTTTGCCTACACCATCTACGACAACGCCCTGGTCTCGGCACCAAGCGCCACCACCGTCAACCTGCCCTTTACGCTCTTGACCATTAGTGGAACGATCTTCAATGATGCCAACGGCCTGACGGATGGGGTCATCAGCGGCACGGCCACCAACGCCGGGGGACCGCTTTACGTCATTGTCAGCAATGCTGCCAACAACAATGTGGTGGCTTCTACACTGGTGCCAGCCACAGGTGTCTATAGTTTAACGGGGCTTTACCCGGCCAGCTATAGTGTTCGCTTGAGCACCACCTCGGTAGCCGTTGGTGCCACCGCCCCAGCGGTGAGCCTACCCGCCAACTTCACCAGCATTGGGGAAGGGATCGCGGCTGCGGGCGACGGCACTCCCAACGGCATCACCTCCGTCACCCTGACGACCGCCAACGTGACGGGGGTCAACTTCGGGCTGGATCAACTTCCCGTCCCGACCAGTACAACGCTTGCTACACAGGTAAATCCGGGGGGCAACAATGGGATTAGCATCGCTCCTTCCAGCTTTACTGGCACTGACGCTGACGGAACCATTACGTCAATTCGGTACACCGCCTTTCCCGCTAACGTAACCAGCCTGACCATTGGAACCGCAGTGTACACTGCGGCCAGTTTTCCGGCAGGTGGAGTTACGGCAGCGACGGGCACGGCTCTTCGCATTGATCCCATTGACGGAGCGGTAACCGCTACAATTCCTTTCAGCGTTATTGATAACGCGGGTAAAGAAAGTACAACGTCTGGCTCAGTCTCTGTCCCCTTCACCCTATTGACCATTAGCGGGACGATCTTCGATGATGCCAACGGCCTGACGGACGGGGTCATCAGCGGCACGGCCACCAACGCCGGGGGATCGCTCTACGTCATTGTCAGCAATGCCGCCAGCAACACCGTAGTCACCTCGACTTTAGTCCCAGCCACGGGTGTCTATAGTTTGACCGGGCTCTATCCCGCTAGTTATAACCTCAGCCTGAGCACCACCTCAGTGGCCGTGGGCGCACCCGCCCCAGCGGTGAGTCTGCCCGCCAACTTCACCAGCATCGGGGAAGGAATCGCCACCGCCGGAGACGGCACTCCCAACGGCATCACCTCCGTCACCCTGACGACCGCCAACGTAACGGGGGTCAACTTCGGGCTGGATCAACTGCCCGTCCCGACCAGTGTTACGCTAGCAGCGCAGGCGAATCCGGGGGGAACAAACTCGATTATCGTTCCATCAACGATTCCGAACGGCACCGATGCGGATGGTATCGTCAGTCGAGTTCTTTATACTGCGTTCCCGGCAAACGCTACGTCGATTTCAATCGGAGGAACCGTTTATACAGCGGCAACTTTCCCACCAGCGGGAGTAACGGTAACAGTCGGCACGACGCTTTTGGTTGATCCGGTTGATGGGTTAGTAACCGTCTCAGTTCCATTCCGGGTGATTGACAACGCGCTTCAACCCAGCCTGGCAATTGGTTTGATCACCATTCCCTTTACCTGTCCAACTCCGCTCTGTCCAGTGGTAACCGGGCAGAGAATTAATCGCATTTAGCCTGATTCCGGACTATTTTATCCTAGTTTTCAGACCATCTGCTTAATTATTTAAAATAACTGGCATTTTTCGTGAAATACATTTGGAAAATCCTTCGCTTTAGGCGTCCTTCGCTTAAATTTTAACAAGCAATGCAAACAGGAACAGTAAAATTCTTTAATGAAACCAAAGGGTTTGGCTTCATTAAACCTGATGAAGGCGGTGAAGATATCTTCGTCCACGCTTCTGGCCTCATCGATCAAATCCGCGAGAACGACAAAGTTAAATTCAATGTTGAGCGCGGCAGAAAAGGCTTAAACGCCGTAAACGTCGAACTGGCTTAATCGTAAGATATACCAAGACACCCGTTGTAAAAAACATGCCATCTGGCATGTTTTTTTTTGCCCTGTCGGTTTCCGCTGGCATTTTTGCGGTCTGATTGTTTATCCGATTGCATGACCCAACTAAGTGACCAACGCTCCCTGGCCGAGCGCATTGCCGCCCTTACAGCCCAGCCGTCGAAATCGGTTGCCGCCGTTCTCGAGCTACTGGACAATGGAGCAACCATTCCCTTTATTGCCCGCTATCGCAAAGAAGCAACGGGTCAGTTAGACGAAGTGCAGATTGCCCTGATTCGTGATGCAGGCCAGAAGTTACAGGAACTGGACAAACGCCGGCTCGCAATTCTGAAATCGGTTGACGAACAGGGTAAATTAACGCCCACCCTGCAGCAAAAAATCAATGCTGCCGATTCGCTGACTGAACTCGAAGATATTTATCTCCCTTATCGGCAGAAACGAAAAACCCGGGCCAGTGTAGCTATCGAACGTGGTCTTGAGCCACTCGCTACGTTGATTCTGGGGCAGCGCGAAACCAACCTTGACCGGGTTGCTCAACGCTATCTGACCGAGGCCGTGCCAACCGTAGCTGATGCGCTGCAGGGAGCCCGCGACATTCTGGCCGAGCGCATCAGCGAAGACGCCGATGCGCGTCAGCGCATCCGTAACCTGTTCGACCGGGAAGCAATCATCCGCTCTACGGTGAAAAAAGGAAAGGAAACGGACGGGGTTAAATTCAAAGACTATTTCGATTTTGCCGAACCGCTCCGCCGGGTTCCCTCCCACCGCCTGCTGGCACTCCGCCGGGGCGAAGCCGAAGGTTTTTTGAACGTTAGTATCGGCCCTGATGAAGAGGCTGCCCTCGAGCGGCTGGAACGCCAGTTCGTGCAGCCGCGCTTTGACCGGGCAACGGCGGATTCGCGGGAGCAGCTTTCGCTGGCAATCAAAGACGGCTATAAACGACTTCTGAAGCCCTCGCTCGAAACCGAATTCAGCAATGTATCAAAAGTAAAAGCCGATGCATCGGCCATCGGTGTTTTTGCCGACAACCTGCGTCAGCTACTGCTTAGTCCACCACTGGGACAGCAGCGGGTGTTAGCGATTGATCCGGGTTATCGTACTGGGTGTAAAACCGTTTGTCTGGACGCGCAGGGCAATCTACTGACCGACACCGTTCTGTATCTGTTTCAGTCCGACAGCCAGAAGCAGCAGGCATCCCAGACGGTTCAGAAGCTAATGGCCCAGTATCAGATTGATGCGATCGCTATTGGTAACGGAACAGCCGGTCGGGAAACTGAAGAGTTTATCCAGAGTCTGAATCTCGAAAAGCCTATTTTCATGGTCAGCGAGCAGGGCGCGTCGGTATACTCGGCCTCCGACGTAGCGCGCGAAGAATTTCCGGACCGGGACGTAACAGTCCGGGGGGCGGTCAGCATTGGCAGGCGGCTGATGGACCCACTGGCTGAACTTGTTAAAATTGACCCCAAATCAATCGGTGTTGGGCAGTACCAGCATGACGTTGATCAGGGAGATCTGAAAAACAGCCTGGATACGATTGTCGAAAGCTGCGTGAACCAGGTTGGCGTGTCGCTCAATACCGCCAGCGCTTATCTGCTGCGTTACGTTTCGGGCCTCGGTCCACAATTAGCGGGTAATATTGTTGCTTACCGGGCTCAAAACGGCGCATTTACGTCCCGGGATCAGCTCAGAAAAGTACCTCGTCTGGGTGCCAAGGCGTTTGAGCAATGTGCCGGTTTCCTACGAATTGAAGGCGGTAAACATCCACTGGATAATAGCGCCGTTCACCCCGAGCGGTATGCTTTAGTGGAGAAGATGGCTTCGGATGTAGGCAGCACGATCAACGACCTGATTCGGAAGCCGGAAGTACGCAAACAGATTCAGTTGAATCGTTACGTATCCGACGCAACGGGCCTGCCGACACTACGCGATATTCTGGCCGAACTGGAGAAACCCGGCCGCGACCCCCGCGAGCAGTTATCCGTATTTGAATATGACAGCCGCGTCCGCAGCGTCGATGATCTGCACGAAGGTATGGTCCTGCCGGGCGTAGTGACCAATATCACGGCTTTCGGTGCGTTTGTTGATATTGGTGTTAAACAGGACGGACTGGTTCACGTCTCCCAGATGGCCAATCACTACGTATCCGACCCCAAGACCGTCGTGACCGTGCACCAGAAAGTAAGAGTTAAGGTGCTGGAGGTGGACAAAGCCCGCAAACGGGTTGCGTTGTCGATGAAAATTTAATAGGTTGCATCACTGGTTGAATGATCGTGGTATCATTCAACCAGTGATCTACTTTTCTTTTGCTTCCTTTATGCCTACACAACAAGATCGGACCTTACGTCTGCCTGTTCTGCTGAGCGCATGTTTTCTTCTGTTACTGACCTCCTGTGAGGTACTCCGTTCTTCCGGCCCCTCACATTCTGTCAGCCGACGTACTGCCGTGTCAAAAGACGTGGCCCGAAAAGGCAACCTGAGCAAAAAACCAAGTCGGCCGCCTGCCCTGCCTAATAAACCATCTGGCCGACGTGTTGATACAAAGACATACGAAGATCAGTACGTTCCCGAAGTGGTCAAGATTGCCCGTACGTACACGGGTACCCCTTATCGGCTGGGGGGTAACACAACCGACGGCATCGACTGCTCGGGGCTGGTCTACGCCGTTTTTAATACGGTTGGGCTGCGGATGCCCCGTATTTCCTGGCAGCAGTCGGAAGTAGGCCGGGAAGTGGAAGTCAACGAGATCCTACCGGGCGACCTGATTTTCTTCGTACCAGACAAAGGCCAGGCGGGTTACGTTTCGCACACGGGTATTGTCACCGAAGTAAAGGGAGACGAGAACATACGATTTATTCACGCATCGTCGTCGCGGGGCGTTCGGGAAGACAATTTGTATTCCGACTATTTCAAGGGCCGGTTTGTTAAGGCGCTGCGTCCGTTCTGACCAAGCGGCTACATCAATTTCAGGGGTTCTGTAAGCGCAGGATCAGCATAGTCGAATCGGTCATCAGCCGATAGCCCTTGCTCTGCTCTTTGACCAAATACCTGTCCTTATTAATACGAAGACTCTCTCCTTTGTCGCCTTCGATAGCCCACTTGAACGTACTGTCGGTCGACAACATGCCTACCTGTGCATGTTTCGTACCAACGCCATTTTCGCCGAAACTGTAAATGGTTTTAGTTAGCTGAAATCGTGCCCTATCGGCACTGTCCAGACCGCGGGTAGAATCTACGTTATAAGTAGCTTCGAACTGCTTGTTTTCCAGATCCAGATCACGGATACCGGTCGTACAGCCCGTTACCAGTATAGTTATTCCTATCACCAGGATTTTTTTCATCGCTCCTTTGTTATCAATCTGATACCATCGTTTCTATAACCTGTTTTTGCGCATCTTGTCTAGTCCTGACCGTTAAAACTCGGCTATAGCACCTTTTGAACGAACGGTAGCTTTTTCGGCTTCAAACTTGCTCGGTACTTACTTTTGAACAGCTTTATGGTTTGTTTTTTCTTTCAGAGTTTATGCCCTTGATTCAGGTTACTGACACAGACACCCGTCAGGATGTGTTACGGAGTTACACCATTCTCGACTCGCTTCCTGAACAGGACTACGATGACATTACGCACCTAGCTTCGGCTATTTGCCAGACCTCCATTTCGCTGATCAGCCTGATTGACGATGATCGGCAGTGGTTTAAATCTGCTCACGGCCTTGAAATACGGGAAACGCCGACTGAGTACTCATTTTGTACCCACACCATTCAGAATCCTCACGAGATTCTGATCGTACCCGACAGTCGGCAGGACAGCCGTTTTTCCGGCAACCCGCTCGTTCTGGGCGACCCACACGTGATTTTTTACGCGGGTGTTCCTTTGGTCAACCCGCAGGGTTTTGCGCTGGGCTCCTTATGTGTGGTGGATAGCAGGCCGAAATTTGGATTGACAGAAACGCAGCAGGCAGCACTGAAAATTCTGGCTCAGCAGGTCGTCAATATGCTTGAAATGCGCCGTTCCGGCAGCATTTTACAAATCCAGAAACGCATTCTGGAACAGCGGAACAACGAGCTGGATCAGTTGGCAGGCGTTATTAAGGCAGATGTAAAACCAAAACTACATCAGGTCACAGCCTCGGTCAATAAGTTAAAAGCGCACATCCCGGTTGCTCCTACTACCAATGCGTTAATCGACGAAACGTTGTCCACACTCCGGGAAATAGAACAGCGTTTGCAACCTTTCGAGTAAGACGGGCCGAACATACCATCTTTGGCAAAACCAACTATTCCGCTTGTAGCTAGAATACTATTTGTTGACAACCAAAGAAAAACGCCTGGCCAATCGACCGGGCGTTTTCGTTGCACTTAGTATACTATTCGGTTCGGAATCTCAAATTGCTTTCTGCAGCACGCTGACCAGGGCGGGCGCCGGTGCCGATTGGGAACCAATCTGCTGTTTACGGCACCTGGATGCCGAGTTTTATTTTGATAACGGTCTTACCGTTTCGTCCCTTTAAATACGGTTACTTCTCTGTATCGAGAGCCTTTATAGGTCGTATTTGTATTGACAGTAAAGTCAATTGCATTGTTTGTCTGACCGCCTTCACCGTCTATGTTGACTGATACGGTAGTTCCCAGAAATTCACTAAACTGAGTTTGAGCCGGAAAGGAGAAACCGTTATCAGAAATGTTGGCAGACAGCCTCCTTGTTGAAAAAGCAAAGATCAATTCCTTGTCTGTTTGTCCTTTGCCTATAATTAATACGTCATCACCTGAACTGACAGTAGCTTTGGTTGGGTTTGATGAATCCAGTTCATAAGAAGATGTTGTACCGGTAACGTTGTACGTTCCAAGATACTGCTCACGAGGGTCAACGGCAGCTGTATCTTTTGTACAGCTCGCGCAAGCTAATAGGGATAAAATTGCAAAAGAAAGGGAGACTAAATACGATCTCATTGTTACTTGATTAGTTGAACTAGTAAACCAACGATTATACGAAGATTATAGTAAACAAGTTTTCGAAAACTTGTTTCATTATACGAACTTACCGTATAGCTCGCTTGAAAAATAAGCAAACAACCTACGCAGATAGCTTTCTACGCTTCGATATTCCCGGAAACTATTGTAGACGACCTACAGGGCGTTTTAGCATAAAGTTTAATCGGGCTTAAAATAGTACAAATAAACAAGGCCGTTATGAAAGTTCATAACGGCCTTGCCTTGTAATAGTTTAACTCAGTGGAGATAGTCGGATTCGAACCGACGGCCTCTACAATGCCATTGTAGCGCTCTAGCCAACTGAGCTATACCCCCAGGAACACATCTGGCTGTGTTTTGTGGGTGCAAATATGAGGAAAAGATCAAGACAGCACAAGGGGTATCCACAGTTTTTTTCCGCGTGTAGGTTTTATCCGTACGCTCACCTGTGATTTGTTTTCTATCACTAAATGGCTAGCTTTGATACTAGTCCCCCTTATTGCAATGCATACCGTTTATATCATCTACAGCCCTACCGCCGATCGCTATTTTATCGGACAGACCAAAGACCTGAAAATCAGTCTTTGGCAGCATAACGCTAAAACCAATCCCGCGACGGCCGATGGCAAACCCTGGGAGGTGAAATTCACTCAGTCGTTTGATACGCGAAACGAAGCCCTGAGCCTGGAAATGAAACTAAAAAATCGCGACCGGACTTACTGGGAAGAATTTATTGCCAATCCGCAGCCTACGATCTGATCGTCATACAGCATACACCAACAAAAAAGTCGTTACGCTACGTAACGACTTTTTTGTTGACCGAAGTGAACTGTTCACTCAGGCCAGATAGGGCAGATAAGGCTCCAGCTTCTCCGTGTCCCGGAAAGCCGATACCTGGTATAAGTTATTAGTATAGGCGTCGTACCGCAGTTCCACGTAGAAGTCGCGCAGGTTATACAACAGGAAGATATGGTCGCCTTCGTAGCGGTTGGCCAGAATATCTCCTTTACGATAAAGGGTATCGAGCTGTTGTTGCGCAGGCAGCTTGGTAAACTCAGCGGGTTTCATAAAATCGGGGTTGACAGGCGAAGTAAGTAAAAACCCGCCGATCCCACAACCGGTCGTTCCTACTTTATATAACACAACAAAAACAGTCATATTCTACAAGAATCACAGCACCCAGGCTAACGACCTACTCACCAGCTAGTTCCACTTACCCGACCTGGCTACTATTTTTAGCTCAGCTTTACCTCGCGACCACTTTTGGCAGCCTGGTAGATGGCTTCCACAACACGAATATCGTGCAGTCCTTCTTCGCCGGGTACCAGCATGGGTTTTCGGTTCATGATCGCCTGGGCGTCGTCGTCCATCTGCAGCGTTTGCTGCCAGGGTGCTTTGTAGGGATGGTTGATTGTCCCGCCCGTCCAGGTTCCCTGCACACCGGCGTATTCGGAATAGGGTTCCATACGCAGTTTTCCTTTGCTGCCCGTTACGTTCAGAAAGTTCATGTTCATGCCGTAGCTGGTCTGAATCATGGCCCGGGCGCCACTTGGGAAGACGAGCTGCGCCAGTGAGGTTTCGTCGAGGCCGTTTTTGTAAATTTCTGGCCGGGCCGTATACTGTTGAGCCGTCAGCGAAATGGGCTCTTCGCCCGTTGCTAGCCGAGCACCCTGGATGGCATAAACGCCCATGTCGTACATGACGCCACCGCCCATTTCTTTTTTCTGCTTCCAGTGGTCGGTCCGGTTGTCATAATAGGCAGCGGCACAGTTTACGAGCTGCACTTTACCGATTCCGCCATCACGCAGCATCTTCACGTACTCCTGCGTGTTCGGTTCGTGGTGAAGCCGGTAACCAATGGCCAGCGATACATTGTTCTTTTTACACGTATCGATCATATTCTGGCACTCCTTCGACGTAACGGCCATGGGTTTCTCACACCAGACGTGTTTTCCAGCCTTAGCCGCCCGGACGACGTATTCCTCGTGCATGGACGGCGGCAAAACAACGTACACCACATCAATGTCCGGGTTGTTGGCAATCTGATCGAAGGATTTGTAGTCGTAGATATTCTTGTCTGGAATGTTGTACTTCTTTTTCCACGTTTCGGCTTTGGCGGGGGTTCCCGTCACGATCCCGGCCAGGTAACAGTTTTTCGTCTGTTGCAGGGCGGGGGCCAGCAGGTCAGTGCTGTAGTAGCCCAGGCCAACGAGCGCTACCCCCAGTTTGTCCTTGACGGGCCGGGTAGCCCCCCAGAGGGCGTTGGGAGCCAGACTCAGCGTAGCCCCGCCAAGCGCTGTCGTATGGAGAAATGATCGGCGGTTTATTGTGTTTTTCGGATTCATACGAAGGAAGTTCTAGGAATAAATAGGGATCTGACGAAAGTAAGAAGACTTTTCTATCGAACCCACCCCTTGCTACTTTTGTTGATATAAACTGGCGGGTTGCCGCGTGGTCCGCCCGAACGATTACTTTTGCATATGTCTAAAAAGATTCAGGTTGGTTTAGTCCAGATGAGTTGCTCGGCCGATGTCGAGAGTAACATTCAGAAGGCGATTGCCGGTATTCGCGAGGCCGCTCAGAAAGGTGCTCAGATTGTCTGCCTGCAGGAACTGTTTACATCGCTCTACTTCTGCGACGTTGAAGATCATCACAATTTCAGTCTGGCCGAAGCCATTCCCGGCCCCACCACAAACCGGCTCGGTGAACTGGCAGGCGAGCTGGGCGTCGTGATTATTGCGTCGCTGTTCGAGAAACGGGCGCAGGGACTCTATCACAATACGACGGCGGTGCTGGATGCCGACGGAACGTACATGGGCAAATACCGCAAGATGCACATCCCCGACGATCCGGGTTATTACGAGAAATTTTACTTCACGCCCGGTGATCTGGGCTACAAAGTCTTTGATACCAAGTTCGCCAAGATTGGCGTCCTGATCTGCTGGGACCAGTGGTATCCGGAAGCGGCCCGTATTACGTCGCTGATGGGAGCCGAGATTCTTTTCTACCCCACCGCTATTGGTTGGGATACGAACGAACCCGATCCTGAACAGAACAAGGAGCAATACAATGCCTGGCAGACGATCCAGCGGAGCCACTCCATTGCGAATGGTGTTCCGGTGGTGGCCGTGAACCGGGTGGGCCGCGAAGCCGATCAGCAATTCTGGGGGGGCTCGTTCGTGACGAATCCCTTCGGATCATTACTTTACCTGGCCCCGCACGAGGAAGAAACTGTTCACGTTCAGGAGATTGACCTGGGCTTATCCGAGAAATACCGGACGACCTGGCCCTACCTCCGCGACCGTCGTATCGACTCCTACCAACCCATTACCAAGCGGTATATTGATGAATAGAGGAGCGGTCCGCCGTAGCGGAAGGAGGAGAGAGAGAATTGAATAGGGGAACAATGCTACATAAAACCCTTGTTCCTTTTCCCCTCTCCTCCTTTTCTCCTCCCCTTTTTCCTTTCCTCCATTCTCCCTTTGTATGAAACTCGCACTCGGCTTCATAACGATTGTGCTGGCCGGTCTGGGCTTCTGGTACACACAACCGGTTCGCCAACCTGAACCAGCAACCCAGGATACACCGCTCCAGTCGACAGCGCTGACCGTTACGCCCCGTTCCCGTTTTACGCCTACAACCCGCAGAGGCTACTATAACCTCGATATAGTCGGCGATTTTACGCTGCCCGCGACGAAGACCATAACATTCTGCGGAGCTGGCCGGAATCTGCACGTACAGCAGGATCGCACCAAGCTTTTTCGGCGGGGCTTCTCCAGCCTCGACCAGTCGCGCATGGTACCCCAGGTTGAGATCTGGTCGGATGGGTTCCCGCCCGCTGGCTGGCACAGCGCCCTGAAACAATCGCAACGGGCAATGGTCATCTACCAGGATTATTTTGCCAATTCGTTTCAACTGCCCTGGGCGCGGAATGGTAATCTGGGTAAAGACATGCTTTATCAGGCTCCGGCCAACGCGCGCACGACCCGGAACAACATGTATCAGGCAGCCACCGAATTACAGGGGGGCTGCGTTGCGTTTGGCGACTGTCCGCCAAACGGCATGAAAAGCACGTACAGCAAACTTTTTCTCGACATCGAGAATGAAGGGGTCAATCGGGGAAATGAACAGGAGCAGGTCAATCTATACACGTTCCTGATCAAGACGATTAAGGATAATGTCAGCCCACAAACCGAAGTTGGTTCAATAGCCCCGGTTCCGCACAACAGCTTTGGGTACTCGAAAGCCTCAGATTATACCGCTAAACCCGAATGGCTCTGGAACACACCGGCCAGACAAACGGCTACCAGTAGCCAGCGGGGTATGCCCAACTCGATTGTCGGCAAGTCCTACGCTGACTACGCCGATTTTCAGATGCCCGGTACGTATTACCTCTATCCCGAATTCGATTACTCAGCCTCGCACAACCGCGATGGTGACCGACACTGGCTGGCGGCCCTGCTGGGCGAGCAGGAAGTGAACCTCAAGCTGTCGTCAAAGAAGCGAATTGCGTGGCACTGGCTGTTCAACACCCAAAGTGCCGCTTTTGCCAACAGCGGCAAAGCTGAACATCCGGCCCCACCCGCTGTAGCCGAAGGCATGGGCATTTTCTACTGGTTCACGGGAGCTTTCGGCGTCATCCTGTGGGACGATTACGTCAACCTGACGCCCGACCAGCCCTCTCCCCGAGATCCAGCACAAAAAGGTTTGGGCAGCGACCGCAACTATGCCTGTTATGAGCACTACGTTCATGGCCTGTGGCGGTTGTTTAAACACCATGGTGACCTATTCAATGGCCGGGAGAAATACCTGAACGAAGCGACGGAGTGTTCGTATGACGGCGGAAAAACCTGGGCGAAATACAACGCCAACCAGATCAAAACCCGGAATCTGCCCTTCGTCCGCGCCATCGTTAACGGTGATCAGATTCTCGTAGCCGCCACCCAGGCCTACGCCCGCCCTAATCAGATTACGCAGGTTATGGTCCGTTACGTCGAGGACGGCTATACGTTTAGCACGCCCATCACGCTCAAAGGTGATGAAATCTTCCTGGGCCGGGCGAAGATGAATTAAAGGGGTGGAATAAGGAAAAAAGGAGAAAGGAACAAGATAAAGCCAGTTAGTTGACTTCTTGTTCCTTTCTCCTTTTACAAGGACTCAGTCATTGGCCAGATGATTCAGGCAAGTACTAAGAAAACAAGTTGATTTTTTTGCCTTCCTTGTTCCTTTCTCCTATCCTCCCTGTCCCCTCGTATCAAGAATACCGATCATTCCGCCAGGGGTAGGCCGTGTCGGAGTAGCCGCGTTCTTCCCAGAAGCCAAGTCGGTTGGCATTCATGAACTCGATGCGTTTAATCCATTTCGAGCCTTTCCAGGCGTAGAGTTGGGGTGTAATCATACGGAGTGGGCCACCATGCTCGCGGGTTAGGGGCTGACCGTCCGCAGTGTGCACGAGCAATACGTCTGGTTTGAGGGCTTCCTCTAACGAGATGTTAGTGGCGTAGCCGTCGTAGCCATAGCACATGACGTGCGTCGCTGAGCCTTTCGGATCAACCAGGGCCGCTACGTCCATGAAGCGCACCCCCACCCAGGGGACATCCAGCCGCGACCAGGTTGTTACGCAGTGGAAATCGCTGGTATCTTCGACCTGTGGCAAGGCCATCAGGTCTTCCCATTTCAACCGAAGCGGGTGGTTGACCTCCCCGTCAATGTTCAGCTGCCATTTATCCAGCGGAATAGCGGGCTGGTAACCGAGGTCCAGCACCGGCCATTTGGTCGTAACCGTCTGGCCAATGGGAACGGCAGGCATACCATGGCGATTTGTGGGGCCTGATCCGCGCGGTTTTGCGTCGGTCATGGACGGCGTCTGGGCTATTTTCTCCTCAAACCGGCGTTTGAGTTTCATCCGGGCCTCGACGATTCTATCTTGCTTTTCGTTGGCTTCCATAGTTTGCTAGTGCGTGTTTACGAATAACAGCAAAAACAAGTACGTAGTTTGCCGCAGTCCGGTTAAGTCGAGAAACTACGTACTCGCTGATTCAATGCCTTTTAGGCCACCCGGACGTAGCTCCCCAGCAGCTTCACTTCGGCCGCATGGTGGTTCAGGATTTCCTGCAGAGCCGGTTCGCTGGCGTGGCCTTCGCACTCGAGCAGGAACCAGTAGCGGAACGTAGCACCATCGCGCAGGGGCCGGCTTTCAATCTTGGTCAGGTTGATTCCCCTGGCGTTGAACTCCTGCAGAAACTCCGCCAGTACACCCGGCGACTCGGTATTGGGCAGCCGGGCAATGAGCGTCGTTTTGTCATGACCGCTCGGCTGATTCTGGAAATCTTTAGCCAGAATCAAAAAGCGCGTCCGGTTCAGGTTGCTGTCTTCGATATTGTCGAACAGCACCGGTACGTCGAATAGCTTGGCGGCAATGTTGGAGCATACGGCCGCAGCATACGGTTGCTGAGCTGCCAGCTTAGCCGCTTTCGAAGTCGATTCCACGGGTACCAACTCAGCTTTTAATCCATCAAACGAGTCGTTCAGGAAACGGCTGCACTGCCGGAACGCAATGTCTTTGGAATAGATATGCGTGATATCGGCCAGGTTTTCGGCCTGCGTGGCAAACGTAAAATGAACCGGAATATGCGCTTCGGCAACAATGCAAAGATTCTTTTCCAGCAGCAGGTCAATTGCTTCGCTCACTACCCCTTCCTGGTTGTTTTCGATAGGAACCACACCGAAGCGCGCCCGGCCCGTTTCGACGCTTTCAAACACCGACCGGATCGTGGGCAGCGCCGTGTAGGTACTCATAGCCCCAAACCGGCTTTCAGCGGCCTGGTGCGTAAAGCTGCCTTCGGGTCCCAGAAACGCCACTCGCTCGGGCAATTCCAGGTTGCGCGATACGGCAAAGATTTCGAGAAAGATAGCCTCGATGGCTGATTGATTCAGCAGGCCTTTGTTCTGAGCAGAAAGCCGATCCAGAATTTGTTTTTCGCGCTCGGGCCGGTAGATGACCGTGTTCGTCGAGCGTTTGAGTTCGCCTACCTGACGGACCAGGTCCATGCGCTGGTTAAGCAGCATCAGTAATTGGTCGTCAAGGGCATCGATGTCCGTACGGAGAGATTCAAGCGTCATTGTGCAGAGAGCCAGACGCTACGTAGCGCCAAGAGGAGGCCCGGTCCTGTTTCGCAAAAGTACAGTACCCGTCGCCTACTGCAAACTTTGACCGGACGAAAAAGCGAGCGGGCCTGATTTATATGAATATTTTTAACAACTAGACGAGTCGAGCTGCTTACCAGTTTAGTGCTTCTGGAGCACGGTTCAATAGACTATTCGTTTTAGGCAGGTTACCCCGTTGCCGCTTTAATTCGTGCCAGACTGTTGGGTGAGCATACGTCTGAATATCTACGATAATTTGCTGACAAATGCGCTGTTTCTCGGCCTCCAGCGTTTGCGCTTCGTTAATGAAGTCAGGATCCTGAACGACAGTTTCCAACTCGTCGACTGTTGCCGCATCGCGAGCCTTTACATAACGTTCCAGCCGATCGAGGTAATATTTTGCCGCTGTCTTTCGAGCTTCTACGAGCGTATCGCGGTCGTTAAGACCAAGAAGTTTTAGCGTATATTCGGCCCTGCGTTTATCGCGTGGATCAAGTTTTAATCGTGGGTCAAGAATAAAAGTTTTGTTCTGAATGTCCAGCCAGAAAAACTGTAGCGGATCTTCCGCACGAGGATCAATCATGACACCATCGTCGGTAGCAGGCGCAGTGTCCCGAATTAAATCGACTGACGTATCAGTGCCTGCTGGAGAAAACACGGCAAACTTATCGAGTTTGTGACCACTATTGCAGGTCTTGCAAGCTAATAGATAGTTCTCCCAGCGAAAGGCCCGCTCCGGAAAGAAGCTTTTGGGGTAAATATGTTCAACATCGGTGGCTTCGTTATTTTCGCAGTAATTACAAATCTCGACGCCGACGCACATAGCAATCAGCTTTCCTTTGATCTCACCGAAAGCCGCTTTTTTTACGTCCGAGCTACTTTTGCTATCCCAGGCAGTTTGGGCGCGTTCTGCTTTCTGATCGAAGTCAGCTCCATCATTTATACGTGCCTGAACAGAAAGCAGATGAGCCGCAGCCGACTTAGATAATTCTTCAGAATTCAGTCGTATCATCCGTAATCAGAATTTTACGTAATTCCTGCAGTTCTTTTTTCTGGTCATCCGAGATTTGGCCGTAGGCGTTTAACTGGCTTAAATGAGCTAGTTGTTGCAGTTTGTTTTTCGAGTGTTCGGAGCGCTCGACGTTCTGCCCGAACACTTCTGTTCCGTAGGCATCCAATACGTTTCCGAAAACGAGTCGATCGCGTTCAACTCCTGTTACCTCGCCAGAGACCTGATCACTACCCGGTGCTGCCAGTCGCCAGATCGACCCTTTCTCGGCGGCCCGGCATACCAGCGGGCTATGCGTAGTAACGATAAATTGCAGGTTGGGAAAATACTTCGTAAACCACTGTCCAATACGTGTTTGCCAGGTGGGGTGCAGATGAGCATCTATTTCATCAATCAGTACAACACCGGGGAGATCTATTGTTTTACCGCCGTTTCGAACATTCGCAAAAACCAAGTCCGGGCCATAACTACGAATCAGCTGGCGGATGAGTTCGATTGTCATGCTCAGTACGGAACGATAACCGTCTGACATCTGAATAGCATCAACCAGAAAACCGTTACCATCCCGAAACAGCATACCAGCACTCAAGCTAATATCCTCTAATACAGCTCCGTGAGGCAAAAGATCAGCTTGATTAATGAACTGCTTCAATTGGTCAAAGGTCTGATCTTGAACTTTACCATTAATGAATAATTCAAGACTACGTATATATAATACTTCCAGGTAAGTCAATGCTTCTGTTAACGCTACGTCTTCGCCGAAAGCTGATAAATGAGCCCCCAAATGAGGATTACTTATGAACAACGAATCTTTATCTGCGTTGCCACCCGTAAAACGACGAAACGGTCCGTACGCTACCGAAAACCAAACACCCAGTTTGGTTTCTATTGATTGAGAAGGATTAGGTGCAGGTGCAGGTGCTACGTCCGTATATACTGGTGCCATTGTCATAGGACTAGCCTCTATTTGTTTACCGTATACTTTTCTGCCTCTGAAAATTATTTCAAGTAAAGATGCCTGGCTATCGGGTATAAGGATATTACCTTCTTCATCACGAACAAGCTTCCCCTCAAACGTAATCCGATTCTGTACTGGCCCAGTTGTTGAATCATAGCGGCTATCGGGCACCACCACTACATCGATGTTTCCAATACGCTGCCCCGTTTGCAACCAATCATTCCAATTTTGCCGAGCGGCATTTACATCTGCTACATCAAGCATCGCCAACGCTGCTGACCGGATGATCGTTGATTTACCAGCTCCATTATCCCCAATGAGTACGTGCCAGCCAGCTTCTTTGCCTTCCGGGAAGGCCATTTGAAACCGATCTATTGAGCGGATATTTTCTATATTTACTTTACGGATGTACATCGTGTCTGATCGGGCCGTGTTGTTCGACGTATTACTCAGTTTGGTCTAATCGACCAAACAAAAATATCGAACATTTCTCGACTAATGGGAGGCCACTATTATCTTCCACCAATATGCGCTCCCACACCCTGCCGTACTACCAACTTTTCTGCCTGCTTAGTGCCCTTCTGCTGTTGGGCGCTTGCCAATCTGACGGATCTACCCTCCCTGATGATGGCGCCGATTATTTTCCGCTCGAAACGGGGCGGTACGTAATTTATAACGTAACCGAGGAGCGTTTCCTGCCGAACAGCTCGCCTGCTCAACAGACGACATACCAACTCAAGGAGGTGACTGGGCCCGTATACACCGACGTAACGGGGCAACCGGCGTACCGGCTTCTGCGCTATCGTCGTTCCACGGGTACACAAGTCTGGACGGCCGATTCGATCTGGTCGGTCCGGCGGGTAATGAACGAAATGATACGTGCCGAAAACGGGCTGGATTTTGTCGCACTGGCGTTTCCGATCAGCAACCGGCTGCGCTGGAACGGCAACCGATATAACCAACTGGCCGAGGATCCTTACGAACTACGCAATAGCGGGCAGCCTTACCGCGTTTCGTCTCAACAGTTCGATGCAACCGTTACGGCACTGATGCAGGACGATTCAACCCTGCTCAGCCGCGGCAAACGGCTGGCGGTTTACGCCCGTCAGGTTGGTTTGATCTACCGGGAGCGTACGCAGTTGACGTATTGTTCCTCGTCGGCCTGCATCGGCAAAGCCCAGATTGCCTATGGCACCCGACAGATTTACCGCATTCAGCAATATGGCCGGGAGTAGAACCCGCTGGCTCTGGCTACTCCTGGTCACGCTGCTTTGCTACGGGCATCGTAGTACTGGCCAGTCCACTCAGAAATACCTAGTGCTGCTACGTGATAAAGCGAACTCCCCCTACTCGGTAGACCGGCCGGAGCAGTTTCTGTCGCAGCGGTCTGTCCTACGACGGCAGAAGCAGAACATTATGGTGAAGGAGCGCGATTTACCCGTTAATCCAGCCTATGTCACCCAGCTTCGGCAGGCAGGCGCTACGGTCTGGTACAGCTCCCGCTGGTTGAACGCCGTACTGCTCGAAGCAACCACGCCGGTCATCACCCGGATACAGTCGCTGCCCTTCGTGCAGGGGCTGGAGCTTGGCCAGGCATTGGCCAGTGCCCGCGTGGACATTCCAATACGGAACGAAGCCTTAGCTATAACTTCCGTCGTTTCGCAACCGCTCGATACGTCGCTGGCGTACGGAGTCTCTCAAACTCAGCTTGCTCAGCTTGGCGCCGACGTAATGCACCAACGGGGCTATCACGGCGAAGGTATGCTGATCGGTGTACTGGATGCGGGCTTCCGGAACGCGAATACCGTAAGGTATTTGAAACCGCTCTTTGACGAAAAACGAGTGGTAGCGACGTATGACTTTGTTACGCGCGATACCAGCGTTTACGAAGATGATGCCCACGGTGTAGAAGTTTTATCAACGATGGCAGCCACTGCCGACGGCACCTTGTATGGCACAGCCTACAAAGCCAGCTATGTGCTGCTGCGTACCGAAGATGCCGCCACCGAAAAACCAATTGAAGAAGCCAACTGGCTTATCGGTGCCGAATACGCTGACAGCGCCGGAGTTGACATTATTAATTCGTCGCTGGGTTATTTCAGCTTTGATCCCCCCTACCCGAGTCATATCTATACCGACCTGACGGGCACCAAAACCCTCATCAGCCGGGCAGCCCAGTGGGCAGCCGAAGCGGGGATTGTTGTTGTCAATTCAGCCGGGAACGAAGGAAACAACGCCTGGCGGTACATCATTGCTCCCGCCGATGCTCCGGACGTACTGGCTATCGGTGGCGTTACGTCCGCTGGCACACAGGCGTCATTCAGCTCAATCGGTCCGTCGGCCGACGGTCGTGTTAAACCGGACCTGGCCGCGCTTGGCTCCAGTGTCGTCGTTGGCTTGCCCGATGGCCGGATTTCCTACGGAAGTGGCACTTCGTTCGCGTCGCCTTTGGTGGCCGGGCTGGTCGCTGGCTTCTGGCAGGCCCACCCCCGACTAACGGCGGTTCAGGTACGCGAGGCACTTCGCCGGTCGGGAAGTCAGTACGCTACTCCGGATAATCGGCTGGGCTACGGGATTCCCAATTTTGAGCGGGCAAGTGTGTTGAGCGACGCCCTGACGCCCCTGGTGCTGTACCCGAATCCTTTCAGTAATGCCATTCCATTGTCGGTACAGTGGGACAAACTGGGCAATACAACTCTCGACGCAATGCTGACCGATCTGACAGGCCGGGTGCTTTGGCGAAATCAATATCCGGTAAACGGCATAGCAACGTTCGTTCTACCCAACCTTAATCTGGCAGCGGGTGTTTATCTGATGCAATTAATCGCCGGTGATCAGCGCCGGACGGTGAAAGTTGTGAAGCAGTAAACCTTAAACGCATCTACAACTATGGCAACCATCCGGGTCATTCAGGACGATATTACCAAACAGACCGTCGACGCCATTGTGAACGCGGCTAATACCAGTCTGCTTGGCGGTGGTGGGGTCGACGGTGCCATTCACCGGGCGGCTGGCCCTGAACTGGTCATGGAATGCCGGAAACTGCACGGCTGCAAGACCGGCGATGCCAAGATCACGCAAGGGTACCGACTTCCCGCCAAACACGTTATTCACACAGTGGGCCCCGTCTGGCGAAACGGGCTACACGACGAACCGGCCCTGCTGGCCAGTTGCTACCGGCGCTCGCTGGAACTGGCTATTGAAAATAACCTCACCAGCATCGCCTTTCCAAACATCAGCACCGGCGTTTACGGCTACCCGAAAGACAAAGCCGCCGAGGTTGCCATAACGGCCGTACGGCAGTTTTTAGACGGACAGGTCACCTCCGTTCAGGCGATTCTATTCGTCTGTTTCGACGCCGAGAATTACCAGTTGTACACTGACCGTTTATAAAAAAACCGGACCTGTTCACACAGGTCCGGTTCGTTATACGTTACTGATTCTTTCGGGACGTAGCGGTCTTAGTCTTCGTTACCGATAACACTCCCGTTGTTCTCTTTCTCTTTGCGCTGCCGCTTCACGAAGGTTTCGTTCGGCGTTTCGCGGGGTTGGTTTATCCGCTGAATCTTGTAGTTCCGATCCGCAACGTCAGTCGAAGGTGTATGGTCAACCGTGATCCCGCCTACTGGCTGTTGATTCGGCACTTGCTTTTTGTAATCAGCCAGCCGAGTATCGGTCGCTTTTGGTTGCTGAACCGCTACTTCGGTTTTACGTTCCCAGCGCTGAGCTGTAGCGGCTTTGTTGCCGTGCTTGTAATTATGCGTTGAGTACGTTGGATCGTTGCGCAGCTTCTTCTCGTCTTGTGCCAGAGCTTGTTCTGCTATTGCCAGCAGACTAAGCCCCGCAAAAAATTTTATTGCAGTTTTCATAGCCATTTCTGTGGTTTTGTTGTGTGGCAAATATCGAATTACCTTTATTAAAAAACCATTAAAATAGCGATTAAGTTTTGTACTATCGAGACATTTTCTTTATCATTCTGACTATCGATTCTTCTTGCGTATATTCGTTTACTTTCTTCAACGAAACCCACTGAATATCCTGCGTTTCTTCGTTTTGAACAAACGCTTTTTTTGGGTCTGCTTCGACCATAAATCGAATGTCGTAGTGTCGGTGTTCAGGTACCTCTTTCCGCGCCGGGATGGTGTGTACGTCGACGTCAAAAATGGGAGCTTGTTCACCGGTTGAACGTACCAGTTTCAGGTCAGTCAGACCAGTTTCTTCTTCTGCTTCTTTCAGGGCTACCCGCGCTACGTCCGGATCGCCATCAGCATGGCCACCGGGCTGAAACCAGCGGTCCAGTTTACGGTGGTGAATTAAAACGATCTGCTGCCGGTCGGGGCTCACCACCCAGGCCGAACCTGTTACGTGCCCCGTGAGCAGAATTCGGTCAAAACAATCGGGGTGCTGCTCGACAAAGGCGATAGTTGTCTCGGTCATTTCCTGTTCGTTGGTATCGATGGGTTGGTGTTGGCGGAGTAAGGTTAGTAATGCCTGACGATGCATAAAATGAAATTGTATAAACGAAACGGATTGGCTGTATTTAATTAAACAGCCGGTTAAAAGACCGACGAGGTCGGTATCTGCTCAGCCTTCGAAAAGGCGGTCATATAACTCGCTTTAATCCGGCTAAGCTCGGTCTGTTTATCCTGCAGGCGAAGGGCTTTGTGAAGGCCCACCAACGACCAGCCATTACCCGGATGATGAACCAGATCCTCACGGTAAACCGCTTCGGCTTCACGCACCTTGTTCATGGTTAGCAAATGAGCCCCCAAAAACTGCCGGGCTGGCAAGGGCCAGTCATTAGGTTCGGTATAGATCAATTGATCTTCCAACTGAATCGCCTTGTTAAGGCTGGCGATCGCCTGATCAGGCTGTTTTTCGGCGAAAAGCAGGGACGCTTCCAGAATGTGATCGGCAATCTGAGCAACCGGAAGCGGGGCATTAAAGGGAATACGTCGCTTTTTGAGAATCGGGCTGTTCAAATACTTCCCAAGCAATTGATGCTGCTGTCGGGCTTCGGCTAGTTTCCCAGTCCTGACAAAGGCCATCCCCCGGGAGAAATGATCAAGCAGGGCAGCATAGTCCCAGTCTTCGGTGGGTTTCGGCGAGGCTAAGATCTCCTCCCATTTCCCTAGTCTGACCAGCGTCAGCGAAGGCAGCATGTATAGGTATTGATCGTAGGCATTCTCAGCAACCGGGGAAACCGACTGACGGCAACGTAGCGCGTCGCGTAGTCCAGTTTGGTACATACCCCCGCTCAGGGCACAGTACGTCTGCACGGCAAAATAATGGGGCGAATGTTTCACCAGACCTAGGTGTGCCGCCAGCGAATCGTAATGCAGTAGATTGTCGTCGGCCAGGTCATTGACAATCACTCCCTGGTCGAAAAGACCATTCCGCTGGTATTCATGGCTGGCCATGTGCACCATGTGAGCCACGCCCGGCAGCAGCGTTTTGAGTTTATCGGCGTTGGCCAGTGCCACTTCGGGATGCCGGGATGCTTCGGTAAGATGGATGTGATAATGCAGCGCAGCCGGATGATTGGGGTAGTGTTTTAAGACGTCCTCGCAAAGGGCTACGACTTCTGGAGTCCAGGCCTTTGGCTCGCCCGCTGGCGTCCAGAAATCCCAGGCGTGAATCAGCATGATCGCGTCCACGTAAAGCATTTTACTATCGGGATCATCAAAATCGGACAGCAGCTGCCGGGTAGCCGATGCATAGGCCTGGTTGAGCTGCTTGCGGTCAGCATCCGTTGGGTCGGCGGAGTAGCGGGTGTTCATCACCTGAATCAGCCGTTTTTCTTTAGCGCTGGCGTTCGGCATGAACTCATTCATTCGGGACAGCACGGTCGGCATATCGCCGGGCACCTTGTACGTATGGGCCGCATTATAATACGGACCTCCCGCCAGGGCCTGCCCCCAATAGGCCATGGGGCAGGCTGGATCCATCCGGGCGGCCTCCTTGAACGACGCCATCGCTTCCTTCATGTGGTAGCTGTAGTACATGGCCAGGCCCTGGTTGAAATAGAACTGAGCGCTGTCCTGCGTTGTCGTAATCTTGTAGGTATAGTCACCCCAACCGGGCAGGGCCACCATGAATTTGCCGCTTTCCATCCGATTGACAGGTCCCCCCGCTCCGGGGCCGCAAAGGGGAATTACCTCCTCTGTATCCCGAACCGGGCTACGCGCCGAATTGAGCAGCAGGCATGTTGCTACCGCTATTGACGTTGCGGGAAACCATCTCTGACGTTTCATATTAATCCAGGTTTGTCTCTTTAAATTCTGCTCCAGTTGTCAAGATACGCAGCCGCTACAGAAAAGTGGTACGTTTTTTAACCAGGCAGCACCCGGCAGCGCCAAACGATGCTACGGAAGCCGGATGGATCAGATACCAGACCGGATGGATACGTAGCGCGGCTCACTGGAGAATAGCCTGAATAGTCGGCAAAGCTCATTGAAACCCCTTTCCCGAAGCCGGGCGCTGCCTAATAAAAAGTTATCCTATTAAACGCTCAGAGTCTGGCCGAAAAAGAGCAACTTCGCACCGATTCTATAACTTAATCAACAATGCGTAAACTCGTACTTAGTGGCGTTACGCTGTGCCTGGCGGCCCAGCTGTCAACGGCCCAGATCAAACTTCCGTCTCCCAGCCCCGGCGCTACCATCATGCAGACGGTAGGTACCACCGACCTGACGGTTAAATACTCGCGGCCCAGCCTGAAAGGCCGTACGCCCTTCACTGGCGATTTCGTACCCGTCGGAAAAGTATGGCGGACGGGCGCCAACCAGGCAACGGCGTTCACAACATCGACCGACCTGATGGTAAACGGCAAGACGCTGCCCGCCGGAACCTACGCCATCATGTCGATTCCAAACCAGGACGCCTTTACGCTGATCTTCAACAAGAATCTGAGCGTGACGGAACAGACATACAAACAGGATGAGGACGTGCTGCGGGTGGACCTGACGCCTTCGATGGGCACGGAGAAAACGGAGAGCTTTACCATTGATTTCAGCGACGTAACGGACAGTACGGCTAATATGAACTTCAAATGGAATGAAGCCAAAGCCACGGCAAAGTTGGGGGTTGACGTCAACAAGAACTCGGCCGCGAACGTCGATAAAGCCGTTGCCGACAAGCCCGAAGATGCCGCTGTTCTGCAGGCTGCCGCTAACTACAACCTGTCGAAAGGTCGTAATCTGGATCAGGCCCTGACCTGGATTGATAAGTCGATCGCCCAGAAAGAAACGTATCGGAACCTGTTCGTAAAATCGCAGATTCTGGGCAAACAGGGCAAATACGCCGAAGCGTTACCCATTGCGCAGAAAGCCCTGACGGTGGGTCAAGCGGCCAACGATGCGTCGTTCTCATTCTTCAAGGACGGCATCGAAAAGAGCATCGCTGAGTACACCAGCAAAATGCCAGCGCCCGCCGGAAAGAAAGGCAAGAAAAAAGCGTAACTAAGACGTAAGAGCAAAGACTCAAGAAAAAAGACTAGCCGTAAGCGTTTGCCCACGGCTAGTCTTTTTTGTAGTATCTGTAGAACCTCGGTCTTTTTTTTCGTCTAATTTATCACGTCTTCCTGCTTTTTCATCACCCGCTGCAGTATCCAGGCGAAGAGGACGACGAGCAGACAGCCGATAGCGTTCAGCCACAGGAAGGCCGTCAGATTGAAATACCAGCTCAGAACTACAAATACTTCGGCCAGCAGCGTTGCCCAGAACGTAGCGCGCCCACCGATGGACTTGACGTAGAAGGCGACGACAAACACCCCCAGAATAACGCCGTAAAACAGCGACCCCAAAATGTTTACGGCCTCGATCATACTGCCGAGCCGGTTGGCGAACTGGGCGACGAAAATGCAGAAAATTCCCCAGCCAATGGTGGCCCAGCGCGACGCCTGCAGGTAATGGGCATCGCTGTCTTCCGGCCGGATCAGTCGTTTATACACATCCACAATGGTTGTTGAGGCCAGTGAACTGTAGGCCGAGGCAATCGAGCCCATCGACGCACTGAAGATCACGGCGATGAGCAGGCCAATCAGGCCATGCGGCAGATAATCCAGCACGAAGCGGAGAAACACGTAGTTGCCGTCATTGGTATCGGCGGCCGGATTGTTCTTTTTGACCAGATCAACGATACTCGTTTTTACCGTTTTCAGGGCTTCATCGGTTTCTTTAAGCGTCGTGGTGGCCGTTTCCTGAGCCGCATCGTCATTGGTTTGGATGGCAGCCTGCATATCAATAACCGCCCGCTGCCGCTGCGCAGTCAGGTTCTGGTGCTTGATTTCGGCGAGCTGATACGCTTTGGCGTAGGGGCCCTGTTTAAGCAGATCGGTTTCCTGCGTATTGAAAAACGCCGGTGCCGGATTGAACTGATAAAACACGAACACTAGCACGCCCACCAGTACGATCAGAAACTGCATAGGCACCTTCAGGAGTCCGTTCATCAGCAACCCCAGCCGACTCTGCCCAATGGACTGCCCCGTCAGGTAGCGCCCCACCTGCGACTGGTCGGTGCCGAAATAGGATAGCTGCAAAAAGAAGCCGCCAATCAGGCCGGACCAGATGTTATACCGACTGTCGGGATCAAATTTCAGGTCAATCAGGTTCATCCGCCCCGCCTTACCCGCGACGTGTAAGGCATCAACAAAACCCACACCCTCGGGCAGTAGTTTTACGGTCAGGTAACCCGCCAGCCCCATCGCGAACGTAACAACCAGCATCTGCTGCAGGTGGGTGTAGGAGATGGCTTTGGTACCGCCCGTTACGCTGTAGACCAGCACAATTCCGCCCATAATCAGGTTGGTCCAGTAAATGTTCCAGCCCAGGATGGTCGACAGAATGATGGCCGGTGCGTAGATCGACAGCCCGGTCGACAGGCCGCGCTGGAGCAGAAACAGGCCCGCCGTAAGGGTCCGTACCCGCGTATCGAAGCGATTTTCGAGAAACTCGTAGGCCGTAAATACCCGTAGTTTATGGAATATTGGCACGAACGTAACCGACAGCACGACCATAGCCAGCGGCAGGCCAAAATAGAACTGCACAAACCGCATCCCGTCGGCGAAGCCCTGCCCCGGCGCCGACAAAAACGTAATGGCACTCGCCTGCGTGGCCATCACCGACAGGCCGACGTGGTACCACGGCAATGATTGTCCCGCTAGTAGGTAGTCGTCCATACTGCGGCTGCCCCGGCTCCGAATCATGCCATAGGCGATGATTCCCAGCAGTGTCGCCACCAGCACGCCCCAATCCAGTCCACTCATGACAACCAGCACATTAGGACGTAAAACAGGATCATTTCAACCACCAGCGCGCCAATGACGATGGCGTAGAGCTGGGGCCAGGAGCTGACAAAAGGCGGTAGATCGTTTGGCTGATCGGGCATGAACGCGGAAGGGCTTGTCTGATTACAACGGCGAAAGTACGGCAAATCGGTGTACCAGCCGGGAATAATCCCCCAGAAGAATTACTTACTGATCCGCAGGTGGTAGCTGGCGAAGGGAAGCAGGATGACGGTTGTTTCGATACGAGGTCCGAAAAACGTTGGTAAATACACCGCCAGGTCGAACGCGTGCCGCCGACGATCAAAGCGAACACCACCCGAAACCGTAGCGGCTACGCCATTTATCCCTCCGCCAAACACCAGCAGATTTTCGCTGATGAAACTTAGTTTAGGGCTTACCTTCCGAACGATTCCGAACGAACCAACGGCGCTACGCGAGAAACTCCCTCTGGATACGCTCCAGCCCAGCCCGTAGGTCGCGTTATTCTGGCGGTCGCCGGTCGTAACCATCCCCTGTACGTAGCCAATCCCGGCGAAATCGCTGCCCAGATACAGGCTTGGAATCCGTATCCCGGCATATTGCGCATGGACTCCCAGCCGGACCCGTTGCCCAACGGGAAACGAGATTTTGGTGTTCAGACTGAACAGAAACGTGGGTAGGAACGTATAAAACGTCGTGCCTACGCTCCAGTTGTCAGTAATGCCGTACTCAAACTGACTCAGCGAGAGCAGATAATTCCGAAAGTACAGCTTACCGGCCTCCGCCGAATACGCCGTTGGCAACACGCGCATCGTTTGCGGAAACAGATTCGGAAAGGTCTCCCCTTCCGCCTGTGCGCCAACTTTCTCCAGCCGGACAATCTGATCCGATTTTACGGTAATGGTGCCCACGTTTTCCGTCCGAATAATGGCTTCCGCACTATCCTGTCGGATCAGTTCACCCCGCAGCCGGGTTCCGTCTTTTAATAAAATAGAATAGGTCTGTTTTTCGACCGGTGTAGACGGCCGCTGCTGGTAATAATCGTCCTGGGCGACAACTAACAGTGGCAGCGCCACCATGATGGTCAAGAGAAGGTATTTCATGTGGATAATGGAGACTCATTTAGTTAGCGCCAATCAACAGATTATACCCTACATATGGAAAGAATCGTACTGCCTTATTTTCGTAGAGGTAAGGCCGTTCATAAAACAACCCGAACACGCCCATATCAAATGCGTGCCGCCGACGATCAATACGTACTGCCAGCGAGGCCGTTACCCGCTCGCGATTGTAGTAATGATAGGATGCCCCCAGGTTAACCCGGTTGTCACTGATGATTGTCAGACCGGGTGACACGTTCTGCATGATGCCAAGCGTCAGAAACTTCTGGGTCGGCAGCCGCTCAGTTATGTATGGATAATAAGATGACTGCAAAGGCTGTGGGTACGCATAGCCTATAACGCGCTCTTTCCCCGGCACGGCCATACCATACCCCAATGTGACATTATGCTGGCTGCTGCCAAATGTCGCCAGACCATGAAGCGTGAGAATGCCTTTTCGGGTCGGGTATATTTTTGCATCATCGGCCTGGTAGCGGGCATTTACGGCCAGTCTGATGAATCGACCGAGGGGCGCGCTGAGTTTAGTAAACAGCAGTGGACTGAAGTCGGAATATAGCCCCGTACCCAGGTAATTGTCCTGACTGATCAGGTACGGAACCGGTGCCACAAAACTCGCCCCTACGCTCCAGAACCGGGTTATCCCGTAATCAAACTCGTTCAGCAACAACAGGGTATTACGGTAATAAAAACGGCCTTTTTCGGGATTATATGCCGTCAGGCCCGACAAGAGCCAGGGTGAGAAACGGTTCGTAAATACCCGACCAGTATCGGCATTGACTTCAGCCGACAGGGTTTCTGTCCGGAGAAGCAACTCGGGTTCAAAGTAGGTTAACTGTCCGTTTCGCTTCCGTACCGTGATCATCGTACTATCCCGCCGAACGAATGTACCTTCTATTCGGGAGCTGTCGCGGAAGAAAAAGGTGGTATACGACGCCCCACCGGAGCTAACCATTTTCGGAGGGCGGTCGGCGGTGATTCGGTTAACCTGATCCGATTCGATGAACGTCATCACATCACCCCGTTGCTGAACCGTAATTAGACTGCTGTCCTGCCGGATAATCTTTCCGCGCACCACTGTACCGTCGCGCATGATCAGGTACGACTGTTTCCGCTGGGTATCCTCGGGACGTATTTGAATTCGTTGTGCCCACAGCAGTGTTGGGCTAATCAACAACCAGAAAAGAACTGTTTTCATCAGGAAGGGTGTTAGGAAATTGATGAGTAAGATTGAAAATTCCGTCATACAAGTGGTAACACACCGGCAATTATTTTTCCAGCATATAGCACAGACCTCAGATTTTCCGCTGGCGTTGGAAATTGACCGGGCCGAAGGCCTATATCTTTATTCTACGGACCAGGTCACGCGCTACATGGACCTTATTTCGGGGATTGGCGTCAGCAACGTTGGTCACCGGCATCCGAACGTAGTAGCCGCTATTCAGCAGCAACTGGACAAGTATCTGCACCTGATGGTGTACGGTGAGTACGTACAGACGCCCCAGACGGAACTGGCCCACGCCCTGACTCAGACACTACCCGGCAACCTGGATACGGTCTACTTTACCAACTCAGGGACGGAAGCCGTTGAGGGCGCGATGAAACTGGCCAAGCGCTACACCGGCCGTAGCGAGATTATTAGCTGCTTCAACGCCTACCACGGCTCTACGCAGGGTGCGCTTTCTCTCTCCGGTGACGAGAATTTTAAACGAAACTACCGTCCCCTCCTCCCCGATGTCCGTCATATCCGGCACGGAGCGATGGACGATCTGGCGCAGATTACAGGCCGTACCGCGGCCGTAATCATGGAAGTGGTTGGCGGAGAATCGGGCGTTCGCGTACCCAGCGCGAGCTATTTACAGGCGGTACGTCGACGCTGTACGGAGGTGGGTGCGCTACTGGTCTTCGACGAAATTCAGACGGGCTTCGGACGTACCGGTACGTTCTGGGCGTTTGAGAGTTTTGACGCTATTCCTGATATTCTGCTGTGCGCCAAAGGTATGGGGGGCGGTATGCCGATCGGAGCGTTCATCAGCTCGGCTGAGATTATGCAGGTGTTCCGCAACAACCCGATTCTGGGGCACATCACGACGTTCGGCGGACACCCCGTTTCCTGCGCGGCCTCGCTGGCTACCTTACAGACCATCCGTGAGCAGGGACTACACGAACAGGCCGAAGCCAAAGGTCAGTTGTTTAAGCAGCTGCTCCGTCATCCAGCCATCAACGAGGTGCGCGGCAAGGGGCTGATGATGGCCGTCGAATTCGACTCATTTGACGTCCTGAAAGCCGTCATCGACCGCGCTATTGAGAACGGCGTCATTACAGACTGGTTCCTGTTCTGCGACAATTCCATGCGCATTGCCCCGCCCCTTATCATCACAGAGGAACAGATTCGGGAAGCCTGCGCCGTTATTCTGGAAGCGGTCGAGTACGTAGTGGGCTAAGGAAACAGCACCGTCAGCGTACCAACCAGCAGCGCCAGTCCGAACAGAATCAGTGCACCAATCAGAAAGGTTTTCCCCAGACTACCGCCGGATTTAGGGGGCATTTCGTTTGCCATAAGAATTTGGTATCAATAAAGCGGCCGGTTGGCGCATTGGTTTCTCAACGCACCAACCGCCCCAATGAGTTTCCGAGAGTTAATGGTTTGACCCTGATTTTAGGCACTTGGATGGCAATAGCCTTCCCGGCACTTTATTATCAATATTCTCTCAACGTATCAAAGGTTCAACTATACCAGAATTTTGAACTATGGCATAGTTGAACCTTTGATACGTTGTTTTACGTGTAGACACCGTGGCAAATTACTTTTACACCGGGTATTGCCACTCCCCTCGATATGCCCGGCTCAGGAGTTTGTTTGCTTCGGGATCGTTGGGGATCTGGCTGCCGTCCCAGGCTACGCTACGTCCCAGTTTCAGCGACAGCATACCCAGCAGCGCCATGTTCGTGGAGCGCTGACCGATCTCAATATCGCAAATGGGTAATTTATTCGATTTGATGCTGCCTAAAAAGTTAGCCCAGAGCTGGGCAATGTTCTGATCGTCGGGTTGATTCAGTTGCGCGTCCTGATGAATGACCTGCTTTTTCGGGTCGGACGGGTAGAAGGTCCAGCCATCGAGCCAGCCCATATGGAATGTGCCTTCCGTGCCGTAAAAATATACGCCTACGGCCTGCTGGGGGTGCGTTTTCTCGGCCATATTACCGCCGAAAGTCCGGTGCTCCCAGACAGCCGTAAAATCGTCAAATTCAAAGGTCGACACCTGATGATCAGGCGCATCGGTGCTGTCCTGCCTGATGGCCCGCCCACCGGTCGAGTACACCTTTCGGGGATGTTTCTCATCCGTACACCACAGAATCTGATCCATCCAGTGAACACCCCAGTCGCCGAGAGTTCCGTTAGCGTAGTCCAGGAAGTTACGCCAGCCTCTCGGGTGCATGGCGGGGTTGTAGGCACGTAACGGCGCGGGACCACACCACATATTCCAGTCCATCTCCTGGGGCGCTTCGCCGTCGGGCGTTGGTTTTCCGGGGCCACCGCTGTAATGCACAAACGCCCTTGCCATACCAATTTTCCCGACCTTACCCGACTTGATAAACTCCATACCCGATACGTTATGGGGCGATACGCGTCGGTGCATACCCACCTGACAGATACGCCCGGTCTGGCGGGCCGTTTTCACCATCGCCTTGCCTTCATTGATGGTATGACCGATCGGTTTTTCGACGTACACATGGGCACCGGCCTGCATGGCCGCAATAGCAATAAGCGGGTGCCAGTGGTCGGGGGTGGCCACGATGACGATCTCAGGCTTCTCGGTGGCCAGCATTTCCCGATAATCCCGGTACAGTTTCGGCCGGTCGGTTGTCAGCTTACCCAGTTCGTCGCTGGCCTTTTTGAGCTGACGCGAATCCACATCGCACATGGCCACGATTTTTGATTCACCAGCCTGCACGGCGCATCGCAGGATGTTGCCCCCCCACCAGCCGGTACCCACTACGGCGGTACGGTATTTTTCTGCTTTTTTAGGCGTGATAAACGCCCGAACCTCCATTGGATCGGTGATTAAGGCAGCGCCCGCCAGCGCCGAAGTTTTCAGAAAGTCGGTACGGTTCATAGGATACTGGTAGTTAGCCCATTCAGGTCGCTGCCGATACCCAGACCAGCAACACAGGTGCTTTTAGCCAATAAAGTATGACCTACTGGCTAAGCTACTGATACGGAACTGTAACCAGTAGCGCCTGTCCATTCGAACGAGAGTAATTGATCCATATTAACGATTGCTTACAGCATCAGCTCCATCTGAATATTGGCTCGCTGATAAGGGGAAACGGCCCCCACGATCCGCTGGAAGCCCAGTTTATGGTATAGATTGATGGCCGGTTTCAGCATCGTATTGCTTTCCAGATATACCCGTTTGGCGCCCAGTGCCCTGGCTTTATCCAGAGCAGCCTGCCCCAGCAGCCAGCCCACATGCTTTCCCTGCGCTTTGGGCGACACGGCCATTTTAGCCATCTCGTAACTGACATCGTCCATTTTGATCAGGGCACAGGTACCAACGGGCTCGCCCTGGTAGAGCGCCATCAGAATTGCCCCGCCCGGCTGGAGAATTTTCTCATCGGGGTGATTCAGGGCCTTGTAATCAGCTTCTTCCATTACAAAATAGTTCGTAATCCATTCCTGATTGAGTTGACGGAAGGCGTCATGATACTGCTCCGTGTAAGGTACAATCGCCACCTGCCCCCGCTCGCGCTGTTTACGGTGTTCATTCACTCGCTCGAACAAACTTTGCTGAGCCAGCAGATAGTCAAGCTCGTCCAGCGCCATCCAGATGTTGTGCTGGGTCTGGGTCAGCATATCGTCGACGGCATTCCCTACGTCGGTCAGCTGATGTTGCAGCGCCGGAAGCTGCTGCCGGGCCTGATCCGTCAACGTAATGATTGTTTTGCGCCCGTCGTCGGCGGATTTACTGATTGTTACAAACCCGCGCTGATTCATCTCTTTAATCACCTGGCTCACTGATGCCTGCGACTGACCTATCGTTTCTGCCAGTTGCGCGACCGACTGGCTATCCTGCTGCGTGAGGGCGTAGACTACTGGAAACCAGCGCGGCTCAGTAGCCACACCGTAGAGAGCATAAACCTTTGTTGCTTCCTGCGTCAATCGCTCGCTCATCTGCCGTAATCGGCTCCCTAACGCCAGAGGCCCCGTTTTTTGAAAGAAATTCATATGCATTACAATTTACATAAGTACTTATACAATTATAAATAATGATACTTATTTCTCCAACTAAATGGTAGATACACTTCTGTTATTCTCGTTTTGATCCAGCTAGCTAGACAAAAAAGACAGTACTGTAAGAACGCTTTTAAGTATGTGATTATCGACAAACGCGAACCACTCATTGGTAGAATGCCGCTTCCGTTTGTCAAACCCGGTCAATCGCCGTAATTTCGGGCTATTATTAGTTGCTCGTGCTATGACGGAAGCCCCGAAAGACTCCTCCGAGAAGTCGCTGAATTTTATTGAACAGTTTGTTGAAGAAGATCTGGCTGCCGGCAAAAACGGTGGTCGCGTGCATACCCGTTTTCCACCCGAACCCAATGGCTATCTGCACATTGGGCACGCTAAATCAATCTGCCTGAACTTTGGCCTGGCCGACAAATACGGTGGGCAAACCAATCTCCGGTTCGACGATACCAACCCCGTCACCGAAGATACCGAGTATGTCGATTCGATTAAGAATGACGTGCGCTGGCTGGGTTTCGACTGGGAAAACGAATTTTACGCGTCGGATTATTTCGATCAGCTCTACAGCTTTGCGGAAACGCTGATTCAAAAAGGGCTGGCTTACGTCGATGATTCCACCGCGGAAGAAATTGCGGCCCAGAAGGGAACGCCAACCGAACCCGGCCGCATGAGTGTTTACCGCGACCGGAGCGTGGACGAAAACCTCGACCTGTTCCGGCGCATGAAAGCAGGCGACTATCCCGACGGCGCGAAGGTGTTACGGGCGAAGGTCGACATGGCCTCGCCAAACATGCAGCTCCGCGACCCAATCATTTACCGCATCAAACACGCGCATCATCACCGGACCGGCGATACCTGGTGCATCTACCCGATGTACGATTTCGCCCACGGCCAGTCGGATGCCATTGAGCATATCACTCACTCGCTCTGTACGCTGGAATTTGAAGTACACCGGCCGCTCTACGACTGGTTTATCCAGCAGCTTAGCCTCTTCCCGTCGCGGCAGATCGAGTTTGCGCGGCTCAATCTGACCTATACGGTCATGAGCAAGCGGAAACTGAAACAACTGGTCGAAGAAGGCCACGTCAGCGGCTGGGACGATCCCCGGATGCCAACGATTGCCGGTATTCGTCGGCGCGGATACACACCCGCCAGTATTCGTGAGTTTGCCGACCGGATCGGTATTGCCAAACGCGACAACCTAATCGACGTAGGGCTGCTGGAATTCTGCATCCGCGAAGAGCTGAACAAAACCACCGACCGCGTGATGGCCGTAGTCGATGAAAAACCCCTGAAACTGGTTATCACTAATTACACCCAGGGCGAAGAAATTCTGCACATCGAAAACAACCCCGAAGACCCGAACTCGGGAACGCGGGCGGTGCCGTTCAGCCGGGAGGTATACATTGAGCGGGACGACTTCATGGAAAATCCACCGAAGAAATATTTCCGGCTTTTTCCGGGTGGCATGGTTCGGCTCAAGGGCGCTTACATCATCAAGTGTGAGGAAGTCGTCAGGGACAACGCGGGTGAAATCATCGAGCTACATTGCACCTACATTCCTGAAAGCCGGAGCGGTTCCGATACGTCGGGCATCAACGTGAAAGGGACTATCCACTGGGTATCGGTTCCGCACGCGGTCGAAGCCGAAGTTCGGTTGTACGACCGGCTTTTCTCGGTAGAAAACCCGGCTGCGGATGATTCGGAAGGCCGCCCCCGCGATTTCAAAGAATTGATCAATCCGAATTCGCTCGAAGTCGTACGCGCTTTTGTCGAGCCAGCGCTCATTGAAGCCGTTAACAAGCAGCCGGATCTAAAAGTCCAGTTTATGCGGAAGGGCTACTTTATCCTCGACCCGGACTCGACACCCGGCCGGCCTGTCTTCAACCGGACCGTTACGTTGAAAGACGGCTGGGCGAAGGAGCAGAAGAAGGGATAAACGTTCGGAAGGGGTAACATCGTTAAACAATCAAAAGAGGAACAATATGCCAGGTATTGTTCCTCTTTTGATTTAAGTCGTTATGTTACGTAACTTTCTGCCATGAGCCAGATTCACAAATCCCGTTCGTTCGAGGACATTCCGACTTACGACAAAGCCTACTGGTGGTCTAAAACGCCGGAAGAGCGGCTGGCAGCTGCGTTAAAGCTGATCCAGCGCGCAAAGGCAATCTATCGGGCCAATCCCGCTAATCCCCCTTTAGAAAATGGAGGACAAGTACTTAAGTCTAATAAGCCTATTCAACGAAGAGGGCGTTGATTATGTAGTTCTGGGCGGTCATGCCGTGATCGCTCACGGCTATTTACGCACCACCAGCGACATCGACATCTTTGTTCGGCCTAGCTCTGATAATGCCGATCGGCTACTCAGGGCTTTATACCGATACGGCTACAAAAATGATGAGTTCGAGCACAGCGACTTCACAACGGTACCCAATTATTTATCCTTCAATCGGTACGACGAGTGGATAGATTTGATGACCTTCACGCTGGGCGTTACATTTGACGAGTGCTACCAGAACAAAGTAGTATTGATGGTTGAAGGGATAGCGACCAACGTAATTAGCCTGCCAGATTTGATACGTAATAAAACAGCTACCGGTCGTCCCCAAGACTTGCGTGATTTAGAAAACCTGCCCTCCGCTGATAACTAGCAGAATGCCAAGACATTCTGACATTTTAGCAATTTGAGGCTCCCTTTATTTCCTTTTTTTAAAGACACTCATCGGTCATTTGCGTCCATAACCTTTCAGTCCATAGAGTAGTTATTCTAGTACAACAAAACTTAAATAACTCAACGACATGGACAATCAACAAAACCTCTCAGGTAAGAAAGTTGCCGTTCTTTTAACCGAAGGATTTGAGCAGGTCGAAATGACCGAACCCCGCAAAGCGCTACAGGAAGCAGGCGCGACGGTACATATCATTGCTCCTAAATCGGGCGACGTAAAAGCCTGGGATATGGACGACTGGGGCGAAACGTTCGACGTGGACCTGGCCCTTGATGCTACTAATTCCGACCAGTATGATGCCCTGCTGCTGCCCGGTGGCGTCATGAACCCCGACCATCTCCGCATGGATCCGAAAGCGGTTCAGTTTGCGAAGTCATTCTTTGATGCGAACAAACCCGTTGCTGCCATTTGTCACGCGGCCATGACGCTGATTGAAGCGGATGTGGTTAACGGTAAAACCATGACATCGTACCCATCGATTAAAACAGACCTGAAAAACGCTGGTGCCAACTGGATCGATCAGGAAGTTGTCGTTGACGGTAATCTGGTATCGAGCCGCAAACCCGACGACATTCCAGCCTTCAACCGGGAAATGGTGAAGCTATTTGCCCGGAACGTCACAGCGAAACCGGTGGCCTAGTACCTTGATCTTTATCAGAGTTCAGAACTCTGGCAAAGATCACAATAAACGAAGAAAGGACCTCAGTACTGAGGTCCTTTCTTCGTTTATTTACCCTTAAAATAGCTCACGGGCAATTTTCATGACGTTGTCCGCTTTACCCATCGTATAGAAGTGTAGAACGGGCGCCCCAGCCGCAATCAGTTCGCGTCCCTGCTGAATTCCCCACTCAATACCTACCTGCTTAGCCTGCTGATCGTTTTCGCAACTCTGTACAGCACGCACCAGATCGTCGGGCATTTCGAGGTGAAACAGCTTCGGCAGGATTTCCAGCTGGCGCCGGGTTGCCAGCGGTTTCAGTCCCGGTATGATGGGTACCATAATACCCGCCTGACGGCAGCGCTCGACGAAATCAAAATACTTTCCGTTGTCGAAAAACATCTGCGTCACGATATAGTCGGCCCCTTTATCGACTTTGTATCTCAGGTATTCGAAGTCCGTATCGTGATCCATGGCCTCAAAATGCTTCTCCGGGTAAGCAGCTACACCTATGCAGAAATCACTGGGCGATAGGGGTGTATCTTCTTCGTGCAGATAAATTCCTTTGTTCATATTCGCCACCTGCTCTACAAGCTCGCTGGCGTAAGTGTACCCGTTTTCCTTTGCCTTGAAGGTAGAAAAGGGTTTGGCCGGATCACCCCGTAGTACTAGTGCATTGTCGATACCGAGGTAATGCAGGTCAATCAGGAAATCTTCGGTTTCATCGCGCGAAAAGCCGCCACAGAGAACGTGCGGTACCGGATCGACGCCAAAGCGGTGCATGATGGCCGCACAGATCCCCACCGTACCGGGCCGCTTCCGGGTAACAATCCGCTGAATAGTCCCGTCCGGCAGAGGTCGTTCAATGTATTCCTCGCGATGGTACGTAACATCCACAAACGGTGGTTTGAACTCCATTAGCGGCTCGATGTTGTCGAGCAGGTTCTTCAAGTTGTCGCCCTTGATCGGCGGAATCACTTCAATGGAAAAGATTGGCTGCCCATTGGCGGCCTGAATGTGTTCGGTAATTTTTGTCATTGTAAAAGCGACGCGTTCGAATGCGTCAATACGCGGGCAAAGCTAACGGGAAAACGTTAATAACCGCAGGTAGATTCCATTGGCGCTCCCATTACTCCAGGGTTGTACGTCCAGCCGTTGCCCCAGCGACGATCGGTTTTTGACTTCGTGTAGTTTGGGAATTCCCCAGCCTACCAGCGAACCAAAAGCCGCCCCGACCAGCAGATCGGTTGGGTAGTGTAGTCCGGCTTCATACCGGAACACTGCCGTGGCCGTCGCCAGTCCTAACGATCCAACCCAGACCACAGGTTTCCAGCCTGAGTTCGGGAAATAATGCCGGAACACTTCACTCGTAAACACAGCCGTGGCAAAGGCATTCGACGCATGCCCCGAAAAAAACGACTGCCGGGCATCTTTGGTCTCCTTCTCGTCGAGCGGGGCCGCCGGATTATACACATACGGCCGGGTACGTAACGTAACCGCCTTGACGGTTCGCCCGATCCCGTTGGTGAGCAAAGCTGTTTCCAGATACATCACAGCCACAGTTTTAATATCCTGCCGCATGGGTCGGGTGCCAACTGACAGCAACCCCACCAGCGCTACGTTTCCGGCAAAGGTCACGTCGCTTATCCGGTCCAGGGTCGGGTTCCAGCGGTA
The DNA here is from genome assembly GCF_013375035.1 of Spirosoma sp. KUDC1026. NCBI lineage: Bacteria > Pseudomonadati > Bacteroidota > Cytophagia > Cytophagales > Cytophagaceae > Spirosoma > Spirosoma sp. KUDC1026. The sequence goes on from NZ_CP056032.1 coordinate 4,136,616, forward strand.
CGTAGCACCCCGATCAAACGCGTTGATACTCCCTCGGCTGAGCGCGTTAATTTCGGCGGGGGAAAGCAGATCAAGTTGGTGCGTGAGCGCGGCTGACGTTCCCAGCGAGACAACGCCCGCTCCCGCCAGCACGAGTTCCCGGCGAGTGGTAAGCTGATAAGGTGAAATGCGATCCGCACGCGTTGCCGGAACCAGTGCAGAACCTATCGGCTGGGCCACTCCAGGCTGGGCCACACCTACCAGCGTATTAACACTCAGCCAGAGAGTCAGGCAGATCGACGGAATTGTCGTTCGAAAACGATGCAGCATAGTTTTTGCGCTAAACGACCCGCACCACATTGGGTTCGGCAGTCAGGTACACCAATCGCCCTTCGGCCTCGGCAAAGCCCATCTGGCGATATAGATCTGTAAAATAACGTAGCGTCCGGACAGGATCAACGGCCCCGTTCCCGACTTCGTTATCTGACATTGATGCATACTGCACCAGGACGACATGCGTGCTGGATTTATGAACGACCCGGTGGGGCGCTCCGTGCGATCGTCCACTCCCCCGTCTACTCAGAATACTCCGGTCGGTATCAACGCGTAGAGCTGGATCAAATACATCAACCAGGTCAGGGTGCGTCATCAGATGCACCAGTTCCTGCCGGAACCCCGCCGTTTCCGACGTTCGCAACAGCCCTTCCCGAACGAGTTGCCACAGGGCTTTATCCAGGCTGTCGATCCCTTTCAGCAGGCTCAGGGCCGCCTGGAGTTTGCGGTCGTGTTCGCGGGTACGGGCGAAGGTTGCTACGTCGAACACGCGATCGGCCTGCCGACGTAATTGCAGATCCTGCCCCCGGTTTCCGCTGATGACCTCATCCAGAATGATCTCATCGGTTTCGGACACCGAGTGATGCGAGAACGCATCTGCGCATTCGCTGATTATATATTCCGACTTTTCCGCCAGCCAGCCACTGTCGCACCGCTGCGCCAGATCGCTGTCTTTCAGGAATGCATACAGCCAGTGCGCGATCGTCGATGACTTCGTCGCATCCGTTTTTTTATCAAAGTCCTTTTTGGCTTCGCTGATGATGTACAATCGGTTCGTCGGGCGGGTAAACGCTACGTAGAGCAGGTTCATATTCTCCAGAAACGTGCGGGTTACCTCGTCGTTGTACTGCTCCGCCACGATGTCCGGCGTCTTTTTCAGATCATTTCTCGGATGAACCGGAGCGCTGGTCAATCGGGCTATTTCGCCAGTCCCCAGCTGGTACGCCAGCAAATCCGACTGTACCCCACTCAGGTCCAGCCAGATCGTTCCCCGGCTGTTAGGCGTTACGTCCCAGTTCGCGAATGGGATAATCACAACCGGGTATTCGAGTCCTTTGGATTTGTGAATTGTCTGGATACTGACGGCATTCCGGGCGTCGCCTTCCACCGAAATCTTCTCCCGAACGCTTTCCCAATACAGCAGAAAATCACTCAGGTGGCCGCTCCGTTTCTGGTTAAAGGTCAGCACTTCGTCCAGAAACCGGAACAGAAACGGATTATGTTCGGCCTGTTCGAACAGGTCAAACTGGTGAATCAACCGCTCGGCCAGTTCGTAAGGATTCAGTTGTCCCAACGCATACGGATCGAGCGGGTACCCTTCCTCGGCCAGGTAGGCGTAGACTTTATCGATGGCACTGTCGTCGGCCACTGCCCGTAGTTGCTCTGTCAGCGCATCGTCGGGGAAGATCCCTTTTACCACCCGATGGTACAGATACAACAGCTCATACCGCAGCAGTACCTGATCGGGTCGTTGCAGCAACTGCATAATCGTCACGATCCATTTGACCGGGTCCGAAAACTCCAGTGACAGTGAATCGGCCGACACGAGTGGGATCTGACGACTGTTCAATGCATTCGCCAGGGCGCGGGCGTGAGCTTTCTTTCGGCAGAGAATCGCAATGTCGCCAAACTGGTATCCCTCTGCGAGGGCCTTTTCCAGATGCGTCATCGTTTTTTCGAGCATCATCGTCGTCAGATCCTTATTTGCCAGCTCATCTTTGGCAACAAAGTCGATCTGCACGTGGCCCGTTTGCCGGGCGTCGGGCTGGGCTTTCTGTTGAAACTCCTGTTTCGCGTCGAACACGTCGGCAATTTTCCCGTACGTCCCCTCGAAGGCGCGGGCCGCGAAATCGAAGAACTCATTGTTGAACGTAACGATGGGTTCGGCACTGCGCCAGTTAGTATCCAGCACTTCCTGCTCGATCTGTCCGTTAAGCGCGTCGATCCGGTCGGCGGTCCACGAACCAGGCTGATGGGCCAGCTTCAGACTCTCCAAGTCATTACGGTGCAGGGCCACGATCTGGTCCATGTCGCCCCCCCGGAAGCGGTAAATAGCCTGCTTGCCGTCGCCCACGGCCAGATTGAAATGCTGAAAGCCGAGCGCATTTTCGATGAGGGGCATCAGGTTAGCGAACTGTAGCCGGGACGTATCCTGGAATTCATCAACCAGAATATGGTTGTATTTAGCGCCCAGCCGCTCGAACAGAAACGGCACCGGTTCGGACGCGACGATACCCAGGATTTTCTTGTTGAATTCGGAGATATGCACCCGGCCGTCTTTACGCAGCAGTTCGTCAAACTCGATGCGCATCTGCCGCAGCAGGGCCAGTTTTTGCAAGTGGGGCAGCAGACAATCGAACAGCACTAGTTGCTGGCTGCTTTCCTCTTGAACGGTCTGAATCTGCACCAGACAGTCGGTCAGTTCATCGACCATCCCGTCGATGGTTTCCTTAAGCAGATTCGCGGCTTTCTTGCTATACCACTCGCCCTTGTCGCGGGCGCTGGCAACGCGGGCACCCGCTTCTTTTTTTCCTTCCCCCGCAGCCACGGCTTTGATGAACCCACCAACCCCCGAGGCCCCATAAGAAAAGTCCATTTCGTCCAGACCGGCATCAGTAATCCGTTTCCAGGCCCGCTGTCCGTGCGCCACAACGGTCTGCTCAATCTGCCGATTGTAATCCAGCAGTTGCGTCCGGATAGCACGCAGGGCGGCAGGAGTGAGTGCCTGGGCAGCGTTAACGGCCTCATAAAACTGATCCGACGTGAGATTCCGGCCAAACTCTTTCAGCACTTCGGGTAGCTGATTCCAGCTGTTGCCTTCGGCTGCGGTATGGGTGTAATATTCACTCAGAATGGTCGTGATCTCGTCCATCTCATCAACGCCCGCTTTCTCGATCAGGCTGTCGATGGCCAGTTCCAGCACCTCGTCGGTTTCGAGTTCGACCTCAAACGAATAGGGTAAGCCCAGTTCGTCGGTAAAAGCGGTTACGATTCGCTGGGTAAATGAGTCAATGGTCGTTACGCTGAAATCGGCGTAGCAGTGCAGGATGGTCTTGAAAACCCGGTCGGCTTGCTTTCGGAGGTCCCCTTTAGCAATCTCGAACGCATCTGTTCCGGGCGTTAGCTCGTGCAACTCCTCAACGAGTACGTTCAACAAGGGCGGATTCTGCTCCGGACTGGCCAATGCCATCAGGTTCTTCAGAATCCGATCCTTCATTTCGTTGGCGGCTGCATTTGTGAACGTAACCGCCAGAATATGTTTGAAGTAATCGTTGCTCGCACCGGGACGGAGTGCCAGTTTCAGGTACTCTTTCGTCAGTGTATACGTCTTCCCCGACCCGGCCGATGAGCTATAGATTTTGAACATGGACAAAAAGGAGAATGGAGGAAGGGGAACAAGGAGAAAGGATGACTAAGAGGGGGCGTTTTGCTCATAGGTACCCGTTCAAATACTTTCTTTCTCCTTGTTCCCCTTCCTCCATTCTCCTAATTTTAAAAATTATACCGCAATCCTAATCCTGTATTCAGGTTCAGGAAAAAGGGCGCCTGGAGCAGTTCGACGTAGCCGCCACCTTCCAGGAAAAATGAATACGGCTTGTTGGGTGGAAAGAATTCTAGTCCCCCCACACCCGACGCACCAATCGACAAAGCGTTCTCGAATTCACCATTCAGACGGGGGGGGTAATACCTCCGGGTGTTGATCTGTCCACCCAGCCCGTAGTACGCCCGAATGCTTTCGCTGCTGGTCAGCGACTTATGGGTAATATAATGTCCCTGAATGCTCAGACCAACACTTCGGTAGGTGCCGGTCCGGTAGCTCCGGCGGGTGCCGTACAGCCCACCATACGTACCAACGTTCAGGTCAAAGGCGTGGTTACTACCAAAGTATTTTCGGACGTTGACGCCAGCGGGCTCTCCGATACGAAACCCAACCGACCAGTTGTTGTACTGGGCCATCGCCCGATGCGGCAGTGCCAGTCCACCCAGGGCAGCCAGCGTAAAAAGCAGAAACAGTTTTCTCATACACACTTTATTGGATAACAATCAGGCGTTCGACACCAGCTCCGGTTTCGTGGCTACTTCGCCCGTTCCGAGGGGCAAGTCTGTGGAGATCGGCGCATTCAACCGATTTCGGAGCACCTCCATTAGCCGTTCATTTTCGGGCTGCGTACCCACCGAAATCCGCAGACATCCCTCACATAACGTAACTTTTGACCGATCTCGTACGATTACCTGCTCCTGAATCAGGTGTTCGAAAACGGCAAAAGCGTTGTCAAACTGAACAAGCAGAAAGTTGGCATCGGAGGGATGAATTACCTGCACCGTCGGCAAAGAACGCAGATTTTCGGCCAAAATCGCCCGTTGTTCCAAAATCTTAGCAACCAACTCGTTCTTACCAGCCTCGTGCGCGAGGGCTTCCAGCGCCAGTTCCTGCGTGGGGGCCGAGATATTATAGGGCGGCTTGATTTTGTTCAGTACCCGAATCAACTCTTCAGAAGCAAAGCACATCCCCAGTCGCAGAGCCGCCAGCCCCCAGGCCTTCGAGAAGGTCTGCATGACCAGCAGGTTCGGATAGTTTGCCAGTTCATTGGTCCACGACGGCGTATCGGCAAAATCAATGTATGCCTCGTCCACGATCACCAATGACTGCTGAGCAGCTTCGAGTACCGTTCGGATTGCCTCCGCCGACAGCAGGTTACCCGATGGGTTGTTGGGCGAGCAGAAGAAAATCAGTTTTGTCGTTTCGGTGATATTAGCCAGAACAGCGTCGGTATTCACCTGAAAATCGGGCGTCAGCGGGACTTTCGTAATCGCTACGTCATTGACACCCGCCGACACTTCGTACATACCGTAGGTGGGCGGCATAATCAGGATGGAGTCGATACCCGGCCGACAGGTTGCCCGGATCAGCAGATCGATGGCTTCGTCGGATCCGTTACCCAGAAAGATCTGCTCGGGCGCTACGTGTTTGATGGGAGCCAGTCGCTGTTTGATTGCCCACTGGTAAGGATCAGGATATCGGTTGTAATTACCCGACTCCGTGACCGAGCCGAGTGGATTTTCGTTAGCATCCAGGAACACCCCCTCTTTACCCGTATACTCATCCCGCGCAGACGAATACGGTTTGAGACTAAGAATGTGCGGGCGCAGGAGCGATTGAAGATTGAAGGCTTGCATCAGTTTAATTTCTGAAAAAAATCTAGGATCGAACGTAATGGGTTCGACCGAAATGAGTTGTATGTCGGGAAAAACGCCTGCGTTATATTCAGAAGATAATTGTACTGCTTATGATATCGGCGTCGGCCGCCAGCGAAATGCTAGCTTATCCACAGCCCGCATCGTACAAAGCACCCCGTTCAGGTGGTCGTACTCGTGTTGAATCAGCTCAGACAGGCCCCAATCCGTTACGTTCCAGGTTTGTGGTTGCCAGTACTCGTTACGAAACGATAGCGTCAGGTTCCGGTGTCGCCGGACGTGAACCAGCAGATTCGGGAAGCTCATACAATCGTCCCACAGGTCGCCCATTTCGTCACTTACTGACGTTAATTCCGGGTTGATAATGACCGTGGGTCTATCAATATTGAGATAAATCAGCCGCTTCATAATGCCCAGCTGCGGGGCGGCAATCCCCCGCCCGAACCGGTATTTCGCCCGAATTTCCTCCATGACGTTGTGCAGATCCGATACCCAGTCCGGCACCAGCGGTAGCTCTGATTCCAGCACAGGTTCGCAGGTTTCGTACAGACGGGGATCACCCAGCAGGAGTAGATCAGCGAGGTGTTTCATGCGTTCATTACTTCGGCCAGGCTGATTATCTGCAGGCCGTCAACAGTCGAGAAATCGGCTACATTATGGGTCAGTACGGGCAAATTGTACAACAAAGCTGTAGCCGCAATGATAGAGTCTCCCAGCGAGCGCCGACGTTGCTGCCGTAGCCGGATGGCGGTACTGATGACCGCGGCAGAAATATCGACAACCTTAATGAGATCAAAAAACGTCTCAAACTGGTCTTTTTCTACGTCATTCAAGCGATGAAAACCAACTACTTCGAGCTTGGTAATAGCCGAAACATGAATCGCATCTATTCTATCTAACAGATACTGCAATAGCGCATCACGGTTAGGCTGAATCGCGTAAATAATGACATTACTATCAACAATCATTCTTCCCGACCGTCAAGAACCCGATCCCAACTGCGAATTTCACGTTGCCACTCAGCGGCATCGCCATATATCTCTGCTATGTTACTCTTCTGTAGCTGGTCAATAGCCGCCATGAAGGCCGTCTTTCTAGCAATCAAACTCTCATTTTTCTGAGGTACAACCCGAACATTAAGACGAGAGAGCAACTGCAATAACAGGGCTTCGTCCTCCGGCGAATCAATTTCGATTAGTAACTGGCTCATTAGCTCCTTGTTCTGTTCGTAGCAAGATAACAAACTCAGACGGGTTTTGCTTCGGCCAAGCTCGCCAGCCGCAGACTAACGGCCCGCTTGTGCGCGTCCAGCGACTCAGCTTCGGCCATCGCTTCTACCACGGGACCAACCTGCCGGAGTCCCTGGGGCGTAATGTGCTGCATCGTGATTTTCTTCACGAAACTATCCAGCGACACGCCACTGTAGGCACGGGCAAAACCGTTGGTCGGCAGCGTATGGTTTGTGCCCGACGCATAGTCTCCAGCAGATTCGGGTGTGTAGTTGCCCAGAAAAATCGATCCGGCGTTGGTGATCTGTTCAGCTACTTCCTCGGCATTCTCGACACTTAAAATTAAGTGCTCGGCCGCGTAAGTATTGAGCAACTCAATCGCTTCGGCCTGACTGCCCACCAGAATGGCTTTGCTATTTTGCAGGGCCTTAGCCGCCATGTCGCGACGGGATAGTTTTTCCAGTTGCGATACCAGCGCGATGTTCACCAGCTCGACCATTTTCTTACTCGTCGATACCAGCAACACTTGACTATCGGCCCCGTGTTCCGCCTGCGACAGCAAATCAGCCGTTACGAAGGCGGGAACGGCCGAATCGTCGGCATAAACGGCCACCTCACTCGGGCCAGCGGGCATGTCGATGGCCACACCTTCCTTTGCCACCAGCATTTTGGCCGCTGTTACGTACTGGTTACCGGGGCCGAAGATTTTGTACACCTGTGGCACTGACGTTGTTCCATAGGCCATAGCCGCAACGGCCTGTGCCCCGCCAATGCGAAAGACTTTCGTGACGCCCACCAGACTGGCTGCGAAATAAATAGCCGGGTGATCGCTGGGGGTACATAACACCACTTCACGACAGCCCGCCAGTTGCGCCGGAACACCCAACATCAGCACGGTGCTGAACAAAGGGGCCGTACCGCCCGGGATGTACAAGCCAACCTTTTCGATGCCAACGCTTTTCCGCCAGCAGGTTACCCCCGGCATCGTTTCGATTTTCTCGATGGGTTGTTTCTGCTTTTCGTGAAAAAGCCGGATGTTCTGGTAAGCCTGCTGGATGGCTTTTTTTAACGTATCGTCAAGTCGCTCACCGGCAGTTTTCCACTGCTCGTCTGGCACCAGCAGCCCCGTTTCAGACAAATCGACTTTGTCAAATTTTTTCGCCAATTCAACCAGAGCCGCATCACCCTGCTCCTGTACCTGCGCCAGAATAGGGGCAACAATGGCTTCGATCTGCTTTGTCGACTGCACCGGCCGGGCCAGCAACGCCGGCCAGTCAGCGCGGGCCGGGAAAGAGATGATGTTCATTTTTTGAAGGAGGAAAGGGAGGAGGGGGAAGAAAGGGAGGAAAGGGAGGATCGACAACGAAAGCTACATTATGTTCGTTTACCTTCTCCCTTTCTTCCCCCTCCTCCCCTTCCTCCTTTCTAATAAATCATTTTCTCAATGGGGATAACCAGAATTCCTTCGGCTCCGGCGGAGCGGATGGCTTCGATGTTTTCCCAGAATTCGTTCTCGTTAAGCACCGAATGCACCGAACTCCAGCCTTCCGTCGCGAGGGGCGTTACGGTTGGGCTTTTCATTCCCGGCAGCAGCGCTGTAATCTGATCAATAGCGTGGTTGGGCGCGTTCAGGACGATGTATTTATTATTCTTGGCGGCCTGCACGGCCTTGATCCGGAACAATAATTTTTCGAGCAGTGCTTGTTTGTCGTCGGAAAGACCGGGCTGGGCAATCAGGATGGCTTCAGAGCGGAAAATCGTTTCCACTTCCATCAGGCCATTGCTCAGCAACGTACTGCCCGAGCTGACAATATCGCAGACGGCTTCAGCCAGCCCGATACTAGGCGCAATTTCAACCGAGCCACTGATTTCGTGAATGTTAGCCTGTACGCCTTTCTGAGCCAGATAGTTGCCCAGCAGGTTGGGATACGACGTAGCGATATTCTTCCCATTCAGTTGATGCAGTCCCTCCCACTCTGTCCCTCGTGATATGGCAATCGATAGGCGGCACTTGGAAAAGCCCAGTCGGTGCACCGTTTCTACCGGGCGTCCGGTTTCAACCGCTACGTTCTCGCCAACAATACCCAGATCAGCCACGCCATCTTCGACGTAGCCCGGAATATCGTCGTCGCGCAGGAACAGAAACTCAGCGGGAAAATTAGAGGAAATGGACCGGAGCTTACCAGTCCCGTAATCGAAGCGGATACCGCACTCTTTAAACAGTTGGTACGAGTCTTCGCTTAGCCGACCCGATTTTTGTAAGGCAATACGCAATACAGAAGCCATAATTCAGGAAAACAGACAAATCGTTCATGACCAGCGCAAGCGCTCGGCATCCGGATTTACTAAGTTGAGAGGGCAAAAATAAGGGAAATACAACGGTCCAACGGATTGGTCGCGCGGCTTAGCAGCCATGATGATGGCGACGATGTCGGAAGAAAGAAGCAGCGGCCCGTTGTGAAAGCATGACGCAAAGGTAATAGGGCCCGGTTTATTGCACAAGTGAATTCCCGACCGATATGGATTGGCACCTATAAATCAATAGTATTCGGCTCTCATGACAATTTATGGCGCCGTAGAGCTCGCAAGCGAATTTCTCTACAGATGAGTAGCCCCCACCAGAGGAAAGTATTAAATCGCTGCGCTGGCCTTTTAGAAGATAGAGCCACGAAAAAGACTAGTCTAACGTAATCAAACAGCAATGACCAGACGGGAAGCAGTAACGCACGTAGCCTGGATACTAGGCGGAGTTTTCTCCGCACCGACGATTCAGGCCATGAATCGGTGGCAGGAAATGAGTCTTTCCCCAAACGCAGTCCACCAGACAGGCGCTTTCCTGACCGAAACGCAGCATGAAATTATGGCGCGCGTTGCCGACCTCATCATTCCCCGCACCGACACACCGGGCGCTGTCGACGCGGGTGTACCCGACTTTATGGAGGTGATGCTACGCGATTGTTATAAAAAGCCCGCCCAGGATGCGTTTCTAATGGGCGTCGACGGACTGGAAAAGAAAGGCTTTCTGAAATTATCACCCGGGGAGCAAACGGCGACGTTGAGACAGATTGAAGCCGATGCGCCGAAAGATGGCAGTCCATCCTTCTGGCTCATCACGAAAGAACTAACGCTGCTGGTCTACTATACCTCGGAAGCCGGTATCAAAGCCTCGTTTGACTACCAACCAATTCCGGGCAGGTTCGAAGCTATCAAAATCAAGCCCGGCCAGAAAGATTTTATGTATGGCAACCAGGCTTAACAGCAACGTATCACACATCCACTCTTTGACTCACTGAACACGATGAATCTGAATATAAAAGCGGATCAAGGACAGACGTACGACGCCATTGTAGTTGGCTCGGGTATGACGGGGGGCTGGGCCGCCAAAGAACTTACTGAGAAAGGGCTGAAAGTGCTGATGCTCGAACGGGGCTATGAAATAAAGCACGTCGAAGATTACAAAACGGCTTTTAAAGACCCCTGGGAGTTCGAGCACCGGGGTAAGATCAGCAACGTAGCCGCCGAGGAACATTACGCGACGATGTACTTCTCGGCCAAGGAAGGCTCGCAGTATATGTTCACCAACGATAAGGAGCACCCATACGTCCAGAAACGGCCCTTCAACTGGATTCGGGCGTACCATACCGGCGGCAAATCGCTTGTGTGGGGGAAACATACCTACCGCTGGAATCAGGAAGATTTTCTGGCCAATGCCAAGCAGGGCATCGGCATCGACTGGCCCATCCGGTACGAAGACCTGGTGCCCTGGTATTCGTACGTCGAAAAATTCGTTGGTATTAGCGGCCAGGCCGAGAAACTGGCCGTACTGCCGGATAGTCATTTCCAGCCGGGGATGGCCATGACCGCGCCCGAGATTCACCTGAAAAACTCCGTAGCGCAGAAACTAAACCGGCCCATCACCATCGGGCGGGTGGCGCACCTGACCAACCCCCAACCGTGGCACACCGCGCTAGGACGGGCGAGCTGTCAGTTTCGCAACCGCTGCACACGGGGCTGTCCGTTTGGGGCTTATTTCAGTTCGCTAGCCGCTACGTTGCCTGCCGCCCGTCAGACTAATCGGCTGACGGTTGTGCACAACGCGATTGTGCAGGAGATCATCCTCGATGACAAAGCGCAGAAAGCAAAAGGCGTACGGGTCATTGATCAGAATACAATGGAGGTGCGGGAGTTCTACGCCAAGGTAATTTTCCTGAATGCGGGCACTATTGGGTCGACATCAATTCTGATGAACTCCAAATCGGCCCGCTTCCCCAACGGGCTGGGCAACGACAGCGATCAGCTAGGCCGCAATCTGATGGACCATCACCTGGCCATCGGTGCCCGGGCTGATATCGACGGTTTTGAGAACGATTACTACTTCGGTGCCCGGCCGGGAAGTTTGTACATTCCGCGCTTCCGCAACTGGGGAAATGATAAACGGGATTACCTCCGGGGATTTGGCTATCAGGGCGGGGCATCCCGGGCTGATTGGTCGCGGGGGGCTGCCGAAACGGGTTTTGGGGCCGATTTCAAAAAGAAAATGACGCAGCCGGGTCCCTGGAAAATTAATCTCAGCGGTTTCGGTGAAGTACTTCCCGACCCGAACAATCGATTCTATCTCGACAATAACCAGCTCGATAAGTGGGGGCAGCCGCAGGTCGTTTTTGACGCTGACTTCGGCGAAAACGAGCGGGCCATGCGGAAAGACATCATGAACGACGGGGCTGAAATGCTCGAAGCAGCTGGTTTCAAGAACGTGGTCGCCTACGACAATCCCGTGGCCCACATGGGACTGGGCATTCACGAGATGGGGACGGCCCGCATGGGTAAAGACCCGAAGACCTCGGTGTTGAACAAGTTCAACCAGGTCCACGCCTGCAAAAACGTATTTGTAACGGACGGCTCGGGCATGACCTCAGCCTCGAACGTGAATCCATCGCTGACATACATGGCGCTAACCGCCCGTGCCGCCGACCACGCTGTGGCCCAGCTCAAAGCACGAAATCTGTAACGTAATGTTTTCTCTTTTTCAGAAGCGTACTGTCTGTCATTCTATGTAAGGATGATAGACGGTACGTTTCTGATTTATACCAGTTCAGCCATTCGCTCATCGAAGGCGGCCAAGTAGCTGCGCGAGACAGGAATCTCGCGGTCGGAACCGCTAACCTGTAACTGGTAGCCGCGGGCGTTACCACTCGTGTGATTGATCGCTTTCAGATTCACGATAAACGCTCGGTGACAGCGCAGGAACTGCGAATGATCAGCCAGGGCGGCTTCCACCGTTTTGAGCGTACTGCGCAGGACCGTTTTCTGCGGGAACATGAAATTCAACCAGTACACCTCGACGTAATTACCCACCGATTCGACGTAAAGCAGTTGATTCGGCAGTATACTCAGGCGCTCATTGCCGGTTTCGGAAACCAGCAGAATGGATTTGGGTAGCTCAGGCTCAGCGGCAGGAACGACGGGTACGTGTAGTTGATCGAACTGGGCGTTGAGGGTTGACACCTGAGCCAGATTCCGTTTCAGACGCCGTTTCTCAGCGACAAACACCCCCAGCATAATGGGAAAGAAACCGATAATCGTGACGTACAGGTACATCTGCACAAAGTTAGGGCGATCAGCGTCCAGCCCTGCCAGAATCAACTGATTACTTACACTGATGACCAGCAGCACAAATAACGTGTGCAGCATATGCTTCCCGACGGTCCAGCGCTCTTCGTCATAGACTACCGGCAGTAGTTTCGGCACGAGTACATTCATCAGCAAAGCGCTTGCCAGTACGCCAACCGCTAGCAGCGCGATGGCATAGAGCCGGTCGAAGTGATTGAACGGGCTATTCAACAGACTGACAAAAATAAAGACATAGACAGCAGCCTGCATGGACAGGCTAAACTGTGTTTTTAGGCTAAAATCTTCAGCCAGGGGCCGATTGAGAAACTGACGAACACGAGCAAGCATATGGGCAAAAATAGCCATTCCGTCGAAGCTTGCGTATCTTTGTATATGCTTTTGGAACAGAAACAACAAACGACTGACACGTACACCCAATCCACGGCACTGCCCGTTATGGAAGCCTTTTACACCTTGCAGGGGGAGGGAGCTCATTCGGGGAAAGCGGCTTACTTTATTCGGCTTGGCGGCTGCGATGTTGGCTGCCACTGGTGCGACGTAAAAGAATCCTGGGACGCCGACGCGCACCCTAAACTGTCTATTGATACGATCGTTGACGGGGCACTCCAGCACCCCGGCCGGATGGCAGTCATCACGGGTGGAGAACCACTCATGCATGACCTGACCGATCTGACGGCCGCGTTGCAGAACGCCGGTTTTCAAACCAATATTGAAACCTCGGGCGTCTGTCAGCAGGTGACGGGTTCCTGGGACTGGATCTGCTTTTCGCCCAAGAAATTCAAAAAGCCCAACCCAGCCATTTTTGAGCAGGCCAATGAGCTGAAAGTGATCATTTACAACCAGTCCGATTTCGCCTTTGCGGAGTCGTTTGTACCCCTCTTGCGCCCCGATTGCAAACTCTTTTTGCAAACAGAGTGGAGTCGTTCCAATGAAATGCTATCTCGCATCGTTGATTACGTCAAAGACCATCCACAATGGCAGATCTCGTTGCAGACGCACAAATACATGGATATTCCATAAAGAGGGAGGAAGAAGCGGTCCGCCGTCGCGGAGAGGGAACAGGGAGGAAAGGAGGTTTCCTCTGGAATCTATCCATCTTACTTCTTCTAGCTCTATTCTTACTGGCTGGGCCTTCTTTTGCGCAGACGAAAAAAGCGAAGGCACTTTACGACCAGGCAAACAAACTGTTTGGGGAGCGGAAAGCGCGGGAAGCGATTCCGTACATGGAGCAGGCAACCAAAGAAGACCCCAGCTTTCTGGACGCCCACCTGAAGCTGGGTCAATTGTACGAGTTCACGAAACAGTATGAGCCCTCTCTGACGGCCTACCGGCAGGTCATTCAGCTTCAGCCCGACAGCCCATCGTCGGGGGTGGCTTATCAGGCGTTGAGCGCTACGTTGCTGCGCTTAGGTCGGTACGCGGACGCTCTCCCCTACCTCGAAAAATTTCAGGCAAAGTTTGCCCCGCAGTCGATGCAGGCGAAACGCATTGGTCGGCAGATCGAGACGGCCCGTTTTGGTCTGGACGCGCTGGCGCACCCTAGAACGGTTGATCCACGGCCTGTCTCGCCAGTGCTGCAAACTACGCCTTCCCAGTATTTCCCGGTCCTGACGGCCGACGAACAGACACTCGTCTTCACGGCGCTCAAACCGGAAGGCGACGAAGATTTAATGGTTGCTACGTTCAACGGCGAAACCTGGACACCCCCGACGTCGATTTCTTCCGATATCAACACCCCCGAAAACGAGGGCACAGCCACGCTCTCGGCCGACGGGCGGACGCTGGTTTTTACGGCCTGCCAGGGCCGAAAAGGGTATGGTAGTTGTGATCTATACGTCAGCCGGAAAACGGGCAGCGACTGGTCGCCCCCCGAAAATCTCGGCCCAACGATCAACACGGGAAGCTACGAATCCCAGCCCTCCCTCTCGGCCGATGGACGCCGGTTGTATTTCGTATCAGACCGACCGGGCGGTAAAGGTCGGCGCGACATCTGGCGTAGTGACCTGGGAACAGACGGCCAGTGGCGCGAGCCGGTCAACGTCGGCGAACCCATCAATACACCGTTCAACGAAGCGTCGCCGTTCATTCACGCCAACGGACAAAGCCTGTTTTTTGCTTCCGACGGTCATGTCGGCATGGGTGGCTACGATCTGTTTGTGTCCGACAGCCTGACGACCACCAACGTAGCAACCAGCAGTACGGTAACTCAGGGCAGCGCCCTTGCCAGACAAGCGATAACCAAATGGTCGGTCCCGACGAATCTGGGTTATCCGATCAACACATCCGAAGATCAGGCATCACTGTTCGTATCGGCCAGCGGAAAACGGGCGTATTATTCGTTTGAAGAGCAGAAGGACGGCGTGTCGCAGAAATCCCGGCTGTACACCTTCGACCTGCCGGAGTCTCTGCGCGAGCGGGTGAAACCGGTGAGCTACCTCAAAGGCATCATTGCCGACGCAAAAAGCAAAAAGCCGCTGGCGGCTATGGTCGAACTGATTGACCTGAACACGAACCAGATTGTGTCGCGGGTCCAAGCCGACGTTCAGACGGGCCAATATACGGCTGTGCTGCCCACAGGTGGCGAATATGCGCTGTACGTCAGCGTGCCGGGTTACCTTTTCAAAAGTCTGTCGTTCGATTTTACCCAGAAATCGCAGGGCGAGGGCGTCAATTTGAGCGTACCGCTGGAACCGGTGGCTGGCGGGAAAACAGCCAGCGAAACCCTGAACAATCTCTTTTTCGAGTACGGTCGCTATGACCTAGCCGACAAATCCCGCACGGAACTCGACCGACTGGCGGCTTTTCTGAAGGCGAACCCCGCGGTGTCGATTGAAGTGTCCGGCCATACCGACGACACGGGCGACGCAGCCGCTAACCTCACGCTCTCGCAGAAGCGGGCGCAATCCGTCGTTACGTACCTGACCAGTACGGGCGGTATTGCTCCCGCCCGTATTAAAGCCATTGGGTACGGAAAAACCCGTCCCCTGGCCCCGAATACTACCGATGAAAATCGGCGGTTGAATCGACGGATTGAGTGGCGGGTTTTGTAGGGAGCGGTTACAAACGAGCGGACCGTAGTCGCAGGCTGTTGCTTACCACCGACACCGAGCTAAGCGCCATAGCAGCCCCGGCAATCATGGGGCTTAGCAGGAAACCGAAGGCGGGGTACAGCACGCCAGCCGCAACAGGGATACCGATCAGGTTGTAGATAAACGCCCAGAACAGGTTCTGGCGGATGGTCTGCACGGTACGGCGGGAGAGGTACAGCGCTTTAGGAACACTCATCAGGTCGGAGGTAATCAGCGTCATTTTGGCCACGTCCATGGCAATGTCGGAGCCTTTCCCCATCGCAATGCTTACGTCGGCCTGGGCCAGCGCCTGCGAGTCGTTGATACCGTCACCAACCATAGCCACGACCTTGCCACTACGTTGTAGCTCCTGCACAAACTCTGCTTTGTCGGTGGGGAGTACCTCGGACCGGTAATGTTGCAACCCAACCTGACCCGCTACGGCAGCCGCCGTCTGGGCGTTGTCGCCAGTAAGCATATAAACAGCAATACCTCGTTTCTGTAGCGTTTCGACGGCCTGCTTCGAGGTCGCTTTGACGGGGTCAGCAATGGCGATTAGCGCTAGTACCTGCTCGCTGTCGGCGAAAAAGACAACGGTTTTGGCCTGTCCCTGCCAGTTGGCTGCCTGCTGCGATACATCTTCAGACAGCGTAATGCCACGCTCGGTCAGCAAGGCCCGATTACCGATGCTATAAGTTTCTTCGCCGGATCGCGCCATTACACCTTTGCCCGTTACGCTGGTAAAATCGGTAAGCGTAGCGCCCGTTACGTTCTGTCCAGTCAGATAGGTCGTTACAGCTGACGCGAGCGGGTGTTCCGACTGGGCTTCCAGAGCGTATAACACGGGTTGAAGTTCATCCTGCAGTTCAGCAGTACCATTCCAGCGAATGTCGGTGACTACGGGTCGGCCTTCGGTCAGCGTACCGGTTTTGTCCAGCACCACGGCGTTGACTTTATAGCCCAGTTCCAGGCTTTCGGCGTCTTTGATCAGGATGTTGTTCTCGGCTCCTTTCCCTACCCCCACCATGATGGCTGTAGGCGTTGCCAGTCCCAGGGCGCAGGGGCAGGCAATGACCAGCACCGTAACGGAGGTTAGCAGGGCCGTGGTCAGGGCATTATCGCCACCTACCAGCAGCCAGGCTACGAACGTCAGGCCGGCAATCCCCAGCACCACGGGTACGAAAATCCCGGCGATCTTGTCGACCAGTTTCTGCACCGGCGCTTTGCTGCCCTGGGCTTCCTGTACCATCCGGATGATCTGCGCCAGCAACGTACCGCCCCCCACCTGCTCGGCCTGGAAGCGGAAACTGCCTTTCTGATTGATTGTCCCGGCAAACACCTTCGCGCCCGTCTGCTTCTCGACCGGCACCGGCTCACCCGAAATCATACTCTCGTCTACGTACGATCCGCCCGACTCGACCCGCCCGTCCACCGGAATTCGTTCCCCCGGCCGGACTATGAGCAGATTACCGACGCGCACCTCCGCTATAGAAATTTCGCGTTCGGTCGTTCCCTCGACGATGCGCACCGTTTTAGGTTGCAGCCCCATCAGTTTCCGAATGGCCGACGAGGTATTCGACTTCGCCCGTTCTTCGAGCAGTTTACCCAGCAGAATAAACGTAATAACGACCGAGGCCGCTTCGAAATAGACTTGCGGCTCCAGCCCCCGACGGAGCCAGAAATCCGGATTGAGCAGATTAAACAGGCTGAACAGAAACGCGATGCCCGTACTGAGCGCGACCAGCGTATCCATGTTCGCTTTACCGTGACTCGCCTGCTTCCCCGCATTCCGAAAGAACGGCCCACCCAACCAGAAAACAACTGGGGCCGCAAGGGCCAGCATAATCCAGTTGCCCAGCGGCCAGCCCATGCCGAACATACCGATCAGCACGACAGGTATGGACAACACGACGGCCCAGATCGTTCGGCGTTTCAGTTGTTCGTAGTGTTGCTGCTGCGCCTGTTGTTGCACTTCCTGCGGGTCTTCGGCATCAATCACCAGGTCGTATCCGATGGCCCGAATCGTATTCTGCAGATCAGCGGGCGTAACGACTTTGGGGTCGTACTGAACCCAGGCATCCTGATTGGCGTAGTTAACCCCCGCGTCAACGACACCGGGCGTATTTTTCAGCATGGATTCGACGCTGACGGCGCAGGCCGCACAGCTCATTTCCAGAACCGGATATGTTTTTTTTACGGCTGCCGAAGTCGATTTCTTCGTCGGAGCCGTCTCGTTCGTTGTCATAACGTAGTCTCCTTTCTTACCAAACAAAGTTCGTCCGAAAGAAAGTCCGATGCGTTATGGAATTGCGGGTGGTCTGTGTAGAATTTTACGGCCACCCCGTATGGTTGCTCAACTTTTAACCTGTTCATACAGGTTGTCCCGCTCGCGTTGTAGATTGGTCGCTGAGTTTATAGTTTTCTCTTTCTCCCCTAGGACTTTCATCGGAAAATACGCCACGGTTGAAGTAAGTACCCTGAATAACCTTGGTCCTGCGAAAGTGCTGTTCCCAGCTTTTAACCATGCCCGACGCCATCACCCTACTCAAACAGACTACGGACGCAATCGCTCCACTCCAACCCGACGACTGGCAGGCTTTCGTGACCATCTGGAAACCCTTTTCGGCGAAGCGGAAAGAAGTGCTTACGGCGACAGGTGAACGGGAAGCATACCTGTATTTTGTGGTCGAAGGCGTGCAGCGCGTCTATTACCTGGACGATCAGGACCGGGAAGCAACGCTGGTCTTTACGTACGCCCCTTCCTTCGGCGGGGTGATTGACTCGCTGATGCTGCAACAACCTTCCCGCTATTTCTACGAAACACTAACACCCTCTACGTTTCTACGCGCATCGTTTCAGGAATTACAGACGGTCATGCACAGTCGGCCAGCCATCGAGTCCATGGTTCGGCTGGGAATGACCCATACGCTATCGGGTGTTCTGGAACGTCTGGTGGAATTGCAATGCTATTCGGCCGCCGAGAAGATGCGGAAGCTCCTGCAACGGAGCCCGCACCTGCTCCAGCTGATTCCGCACAAATACCTGGCGAACTACATCGGCGTTGACGCCACGAATTTTAGTAAGCTCATGAATAGCATTCGCATCTGAAATCTTGGTAAATACCAACACTTGCCGAAGCGCTACCCGCCACCTTTGCATCGCACTTTCTACTATAATCCCGATGTACACACCAACCTTGCTAACCCGAATCGCGCAGGGCTTTATCCTGCTTTCCGCCCTGGCCCTTTTATCTATCAGTGTCATGGCCTTCGCCGATCCGCAATCCGTCCTCTGTCTGATTAGCGCTACGTTACTGATCGTCAGCAAACGGGCGCTAGTCTCTAACCAGCAACGGGCATGAGTTTGACCAACCGCGAAGCACTGCTCACGTCGCTGGAACAAGTGGTAGAGCAGCATCTGCAGGTAGCCGTCCGGCAGTTTCAGAACCTGGACGACACTTCGTTACTTAAACCAGCGCCGGACGGCGGTTGGAGCATTGCCCAGTGCCTGGCGCACCTGACCAGCTACGGCAATTATTACCTGCCCCGCATCAAACAGGCATTGGCAGCGCAGCCCCACGCCCCAGCCAGAAACTCCGTTAGCGGAAACTGGCTAGGACGCTATTTTATCCGGCTGATGGACCCGACGGCCAGCGCTAAGAAGTTCAAAGCCGCCCGGCAGCATCGGCCTGAGAGCAACCTTTCGGGCCATACAGTTGTCGCAGAGTTTATTCAGCAACAGGAAGAACTCCTGTTCTACCTGCGCCAGGCTCGACAAGTTGATCTGGATGCGATCCGTATTCCGGTGTCAGTGGCCCTATGGCTTCGGCTGAATCTGGGCGATCTGTTCCAGTTTCTGATCGTTCACGACGAGCGACACCTTTTGCAGGCCAGGCGCAATCTGCTTTAGTTGCCAGAATTGCCAAACGTATTAAACGTAACTCATACAAAGTTTAACTATTCCAACAAATCAGCCTATATTCCTTTTACCAGGCCCGTTTCGGTGGTATCTTTAACAGATTCCTAACTGATGCGACTGATAAAACAGAGACATAGCCCCGTTTTGTACAGACTTTTTTGTCTGCTGATGGCGCTGCATGTCCTTAATTTCAGCGTCGACTCCCCCGACCGGTACAACCGATCAACGACGCTCATTCAGGATCAGGAAGACCTCTCGATCAATGACATTGAGAGCATCAGCGAGCTGCTGCTGGAAGAGTGCCTTGGCCTGGTCAACGCCGTTCCTGAGCACGACGAACACGACGAGGAAGCGGGGCAGCTCCTCTCGCTCCAGGATTATATCTTCACGCAGACGTTTACGCTACGTCCCCCCGCCCGCTCGATCCATTTCCTGCATACCGCTGTGATTACGTTCACATCGACGCCCGTTTCTACCTACGTGCCGGATATTACGTCTCCCCCGCCCCAGGGCATTTGTTAAGTTAGTCCCCATTGGGCGACTTTCTATGGACTTTTCTGACTGACAACTCCTCCGGAGCTGATCAGCCACGTCCGTTCGGGTCACCCCCGCTGCGCTGTCGCGCCCAATCTTACTGCAACCAACCTGAAGCTGACTACATCGTCAGCGCTTTACTCAATTTATTATGTTCACTAAACAAGTGCTGACTACCTGTGTGGTCGGCTTACTGGCCGTAGGCTGTACCGACCGGAAAACCGGCGCGGAACAGCCGGACGAAAAACTCACCCTGCCCGTTGTTGCCATCAAACGGCATAATACGGCCCTGCATCGGGAATACGTCAGTACGCTGGAAGCCGTACAAAACGTCGAAATCCGGGCCCGGGTGTCCGGCTTTCTGGAAAAAATTCACGTTGACGAAGGGCAGCCGGTCCGGAGAGGGCAGCTTCTTTTTACGCTCAATGCGGCCGAGTACCGCGCAGAAGTCGACAAGGCCAAAGCGGCTTATAAAAATGCCGTTGCCAACGCCCGAACGGCGGAGGTTGAAGTAGAACGCGTCAAACTCCTGATCGCCAAAAATATCGTTTCCAAAACCGATCTTGATCTGGCGCAGGCCAAACTGGAATCGGCCCGCGCCCAGATCGACGATGCCCGGTCGGCGCAGGCAATGGCCGCCCTACGGGTGGCCCAAGCCAGTATTCGGGCTCCCTTCGATGGCATCATCAACCGCATTCCATTGAAAATGGGTAGCCTGATCGAAGAGGGCACCCTGCTGACGACGGTATCTGACCTGAACGAAGTCTTCGCCTATTTCGACGTATCGGAACGGGAGTACCTGGGCTTTATCAAAAACAACCGGGACCTGTTGGGTAAGGGGGCCAAGCCGGTGGAAATGCTGCTGGCCGACGAAAGTCTGTATCCGCACAAAGGCCGGATTGAGGTTATGGAAAGCGTTTTCGAAGACGGGGCCGGCACGATTGCCTTTCGCGCCCGTTTTCCCAATCCCAAACACCTGCTCAAGCACGGTTCGTCGGGCAAGGTGCGACTGGAAAACGTAATGGACAAAGCGCTGCTGGTACCGCAGCAGGCCACCTTCGAGGTGCAGGACAAGAATTACGTCTACGTGGTCGATCAGAACAACCGGGTCAAGTCCCGGAGCTTCGTTCCGCAGGGACGCACCGGTCCATACTATCTGGTTCGGTCGGGGCTGGAACCCGGCGACCGCGTTGTCTACGAAGGCATCCAGAACATCCGGGATGGTGCCCAGATCGTTCCCCGAACAATCTCCACCGACAGTTTGTACCTGGCCAGCGCTCCTCCGGCGCAGGCAGCCATGGCCCGTAACTAACCCCTTTCTGACCCATGTTTGACGTATTTATCAAACGCCCCCTGCTGTCGGCCGTTATTTCCGTGCTGATTACGCTGATGGGCGTCCTGGCGCTGACGGGTCTGCCCGTCACCCAGTTTCCGGATATTGTTCCTCCCTCCGTCACCGTAACGGCTAAGTATAACGGGGCCAACGCCGAGGTCTGCACCAAAGCTGTCGCTACGCCCCTCGAACGGGCCATCAATGGCGTGCCGGGCATGACGTACATGAACTCCGTGTCGGGCAACGACGGCACAACGCTGATTCAGGTATTTTTCCAGGTGGGGACCGACCCCGATCTGGCGGCCATGAACGTCCAGAACCGGGTTACTTCGGTCCTCGATGAGCTTCCCGCCGAGGTGATCCGGGCAGGGGTTATCACCGAAAAAGAGGTCAACAGTATGCTCCTGTACCTCAACCTGGTGAGCGACGACCCATCGGTGGATGAAAAATTTATTTACAACTTCGCCGATATCAACGTCCTGGCTGAGCTCAAACGGATCGATGGTGTAGGACTGGCCGACATCATGGGTGCCCGCGAGTACTCGATGCGGGTCTGGCTTAAGCCCGACCGGATGACGGCCTACTCCATCTCGGCCGACGACGTCGTGGAAGCTATCCAGGCCCAAAACGTCGAAGCCGCGCCGGGCAAAGCGGGTGAAAGTGCCGACCGTGCCCCGCAGGTGTTGCAGTACGTCCTGCGCTATACCGGCAAGTTTTTCGAGCCCGAGCAATACGCCAACATCGTCCTGCGGGCCAACCCCGACGGGTCGATCCTGCGGCTGAAGGACGTGGCGCAGGTCGAGTTTGGCTCCGCCGATTACAGCGTTATTTCGCGCAATGACGGGCGCCCGTCGGCGGCTATCATGCTCAAACAGCGGCCCGGCTCGAACGCCCGCGAGATCATTGCCAGCGTCAAAGAGCGCATGGCCGAGCTGAAGGAAGAAACCTTCCCGCCGGGCATGACCTACAACTTCGCTTATGATGTTTCGCGCTTTCTGGACGCGTCGATTCACGAAGTGGTGCGTACGCTGCTGGAAGCCTTTGTACTGGTTTTCCTTGTCGTCTTCCTGTTTCTGCAGGACTGGCGCTCCACGCTGATCTGTGCGCTGGTGGTGCCGGTTGCGCTGGTGGGTGCGTTTGCCTTCATGAGCCTGATCGGCTTTTCGATCAACCTGCTTACTCTGTTTGCGCTGGTACTGGCCATCGGGATTGTGGTCGATGACGGCATTGTCGTCGTCGAAGCTGTACATGCCAAGATGGCCGAAGGTTTACCACCCCGAGCCGCTACGTTTGCCGCCATGCGCGAAATCAGCAGCGCCCTGATCGCCATTACGCTGGTAATGGCCGCGGTATTCATTCCGGTAGCTTTCCTATCGGGTCCAGTTGGCGTTTTTTATCGGCAGTTTTCGCTGACGCTGGCCGTCGCCATCCTACTGTCGGGACTGAATGCGCTGACGCTGACACCCGCCCTCTGCGCGCTTTTGTTGCGCCCGCACCAGCACGAGCCTCAGACGGGTTTACTGGCTCGTTTCTTTGCCGGATTCAACCGGCTGTTTGACCGACTGACGGGCCGGTATCAGGGTCTACTCCGCCGGACAGTCAGTCGACGGGTGATTACGATGGGACTGTTGCTGGCCTTTGTGGCTGGTACCTGGGGCGTTAACCTGGTGCTGCCCGGTGGTTTTATTCCTACCGAGGACCAGGGCATGATCTACGTCAACGTAACGACGCCCGCCGGAGCTACCGTGCAGCGAACCGAGGACGTTATGGCGCAGATTCAGCGGGTAGCCTCGACGCTGGAAGCGGTCGAGAACGTATCAACACTTTCCGGCTTCAGTCTGCTGACCGACGGGGCTGGAGCGTCCTACGGCATGGGTATGATCAACCTGAAAAACTGGGACGAACGTAAGCAGTCGGTCGATGACCTGATTGCCGAACTGGAACAGAAAACCCGGCATATCCAGGGGGCCAGCATCCAGTATTTCTCGCCCCCAACGGTACCCGGCTTCGGCAACTCCAGCGGGTTCGAACTCCGGATGCTCGACAAAACCGGCAGGGGCGATCTTCAAAAAACGCAGCAGGTAGCTATGGCGTTTATCGACTCGCTGAAGAAGCAACCGGCCATTGCCGACGCCTTCACAAGCTTCGACCCCAGCTATCCGCAGTACATGCTGCACGTCGATCAGGACAAAGCAGCTCAAAAAGGCGTCTCGATCGAGAATGCCATGGGCACGCTGCAAACGCTGATGGGCAGTTTTTACGCCACCAATTTCATCCGGTTTGGGCAGATGTACCGCGTGTTTGTTCAGGCCGCGCCCGAGTACCGGACAAAACCCGAGGACGTACTCACCATGCGGGTGAAGAACAAAGACGGCGAGATGGTGCCTTACTCGAACTTCATCCGGCTGGAGCGCGTCTACGGACCTGAGCAGCTGACCCGCTACAACATGTACACCTCGGCGCTGATCAACGGATCGGCGGCACCGGGCTACAGCAGTGGCGATGCACTGGCTGCCATTCAGGCCGTGGCCGAGAAAAATCTGCCGCGTGGGTACTCATTCGAGTGGTCGGGTATGTCGCGCGAGGAGATTCTATCGGGTAATCAGGCAGTGTACATCTTTCTGGTCTGTCTGGTGTTTATCTACCTCCTGCTGGTAGCCCAGTACGAAAGTCTGTTTCTACCCCTCCCCGTCCTGCTGGGCTTGCCCGCCGGCATTTTCGGCTCGTTTCTGTGCCTGCAGCTGGCTGGTTTGCAGAATAACATCTACGCCCAAGTAGCGCTGGTCATGCTGATCGGGCTGCTGGGGAAAAACGCCATTCTGATTGTGGAGTTTGCCAACCAGCGCCGAAAAGAAGGGCTATCGATTTGGGAAGCCGCCATTGACGGAGCCGTTACCCGCCTGCGCCCCATCCTGATGACCTCGTTTGCGTTCATCGCCGGGCTGATTCCGCTCTGTATTGCGTCGGGCGCGGGTGCCCTCGGGAACCGGTCAATCGGTACGGCGGCCGCCGGGGGCATGCTCATCGGCACCCTCTTCGGGCTGGTGCTCATTCCTGGTCTGTACGTTCTGTTTGCCTCGCTGGCCGAACGCGTCAGCCCACCCGCGTCGGATCACGACGATGCGATTCATTCCATTTCCACTAAATCTGCAGTTAACGGTGTCGTTCACGAATCATAAAGTAGTTTTCTGTCTATTTCTGGGCGTATCGGTCGCGCTGAGCAGTTGCCAGGTGGCCAAGGTACCGGCCTCATCGCCCGCTATTTCTGTTCCGGATTCCTACGTAGATCGGGTTAACGCCAATGGTCCCAATCCGGGGATGACGGATTCGCTGGGGATTGGCGATTTGCCCTACCGAACACTGTTTACCGACGACAGGCTGGTGGCACTGATCGATACGGCAGTAGCGCGTAACCTCGATCTAAAAATCGCCTGGCAGCGCATCGCCGTCGCGCAGGCGAATTACGGGATCAGCCGGGGTGCCCTGCTCCCTCAGGTCGATGCCGTAGCGACAACGGGAGTCGATCGATTTGGGCGGTACACGCTCAATGGGGTAGGTAACTTCGACACCAATCTCTCCGATAACGTAACGGGCTCCAGCCTGATTCCCAACCCCACGCCCGACTTTTTCGTTGGTTTCCGAAGCAACTGGGAAGTCGATATCTGGGGTAAACTTCAGAACCGCCGAAATGCAGCCTACAAGCGTGTGATGGCCTCGCAGGAAGGACGCCACCTGTTACTGACAACGCTTATCTCTGACGTATCACGGCTGTATTATACCCTCCTGGCGCTGGACGGTGAACTCGAAATCATCCGCGAGAACGTTACGCTGCAGCAGCAGGCGGTTGAACTGGTGGAGGTGCAAAAAGCCGCGGGGCGGGTTACGGAGCTGGCCGTTCAGCAGTTCCGGGCCCAGTTACTGAATACGCAGAGCCTGGCAGGTGGGGTACAGCAGCAGATCGTCGATACCGAAAATCAGCTGAACGTTCTGCTGGGTCGCTATCCGAGACCCGTTCCGCGGGGCGTATCCATCCGGGACCAGCAGTTGCCGCCGACCCTGCTGGCTGGTATTCCCGCGCAGCTCCTGCAACGACGTCCCGACATCCGACAGGCAGAGCGGGAACTGGATGCGGCTAACATCGACGTAGCCGTAGCCAGAGCCGAGTTTCTGCCGTCGCTCAACCTGAGTCCGTACCTGGGTCTGAATGCCTTCCGGCCCGATGTGCTGCTCAATCCCCAGTCGGTAGCGGCTGGAATTCTGGGTGGCCTGGCTGCGCCAGTCTTTAACCGACGTCTGCTGAAAGGCAATCTGCGGATCTCGCAGGCACAGAGTCAGGAAGCGTACTACACCTACCAGCGAACGGTGCTGACGGGCGTATCGGAAGTGACGACTAGTCTGAAAGGGTTGGAAAACTACCGCAGCGTGGCCGACCTGCAGACCAAAGAAGTAGCCGAACTGCGCCTGGCCGCAACCACCTCCGACGATCTGTTCGGCACCGGCTACGCAACGTATCTGGAAGTCATCACGGCTCAACGATCAATCCTGCAGGCCGAACTGAATCTGATGAACACCAAACGGGCTCAGTTTCTGTCGCTGGTGGATCTGTATCGTGCCCTCGGGGGCGGATGGAATTAACTAACGTAAAAACGCTCCAATGGCTTACTAGGCCATTGGAGCAATGATCTCTTGCTTGTATGCACTCAAGACATTGGTCAGTAGCATTCTGCTGGCAGGCCAGCGCCTACCCGCTATTCAGTTCATGAACGACAATAAAAGAAGTACACTTTTTCTCTCGCTGTTCTTCGATTTGTTGCTGCTTGTTCTCTACTTCGGCAACCCGCTGGACAAACCCCTACCGCCTTATATGGGCTGGAAGATTATTCTGGTCTTCCTGCTGATCACGACCCTGGGCTTCTGGTTCAAACGCCTTTACTACATCCTTTACGCAGTGGCAGGTCTGGTTTTCTCTGCTTATTATTTCCTGCAATAAGACCCTCAGCAGCCTTATCAGTGCAGGAATATGCCATCGCTAGCAGGTCGAATGATCCGCCAGATTCAGCATACTCAGTGCCCGCTGATTCCAATTGCGCAGAATGGCAACGTGTTTCATCAGTTTCGTCGGAAATGAGCCCCCGTTGCGCCGATTAATGTCAGCCAGCAACGTCTCCAGTTCCTGGGTCATATCCATTTCCAGCACAATCAGCTGGGCAATCGAACACTGACTCACAAACGCTTGTTTGCCTGCTTTGTCTACCGGATTGGCCAACCGCTGCTTGATAAGGGTATTTACCCGATTCCGCAACTCACAAAATTGCTCACACGCCTGCGTCCATTGCTGTAAAGGATGCTCCGTGTCAAGGCTGGCAACTTTGTGACCTTCATGTGCAGCATCTCTTTTTATATACATAAACAGCTTCTGGTTTACTTAAAGAAAGTTAATTAGGTGTATTTTGATCAAAATTATACACCATAGCCTGGGCAACCTATGCCTTAAGTCACCAGCTTTTTGAAAGCTCATGATTTTTGTCAGGCTAAATCATGATTCTTATCAGTAAATCATGATTACTTATCGATTATAGTAGTAATTGCGTCCAAAACTGACCTTTTTGTCAGCTTCGACGTTTATGTATTCAACTGTTAGATAAGCCTATAACAGGATGGCCTTAGTTTATCAATCGGTCGAAAACCAGAACTTGTTTCCGGTGAACTGGATACTTACTGACGCCGTGCAGGCGATTGTTCGGGTATCTCCCCTGGGTGTCTGTCTTTTGCAGGCGGTACAATCATCCGGCATCGATATGTCCGATGAACGCGGACCCGAGGAGTTAGTTATGGATTTCAGCTATCTAGCTGTCAATGAAGTGCTGCAGTCTATGCTAAATCTACCCATTGACGATATTTTGCACCGTACCCTGAGATTTCTTACCTACGACGACAATGTATCGCATCTGATTAGTCGGTTAGCCCAGGCGGTACTCACCGGGCAGCCCGGCCAATTCGTCGGAACGTACCAACTGGACGGCGTTCCCGGGACGTATCACCACCTCTACGTTAAATCCGATGACGCTGTTCTCATGCTGATTCAGAATATTACGTACACTCCGCTGACGGGCCAGGAACAGGCGGCCAACGATTGGTTGCTGCAGGCAATCGAGAACCGGGTTTCCGTTACGCAGGCCCGCGCTCAACTGCTTGATCTCATCAGCGGCCAACTCGCTTAACGCGCTTATATCTACCGGTATGAATCTGGACACCAATCAGTCAGTTCCGTCCTTTCTGGCGGGGGGCGGGGTAATGACCCAGCTGATCCGGCAGTATAACTGGTCCCAGACGACGCTTGGTTCACCAGCGCAGTGGCCCCGGAGCCTGCAGACCACCCTTGGCATTATGCTCCAGTCTGCCTTTCCAATGTTTTTGTGGTGGGGTACCGATCGTATCCAGTTCTACAATGATACCTACGCTCCCAACTTAAGCCCTACTATGAATCAGGCAACCGCTCTGGGTGAAAAGGGGGCTTCCTACTGGGCCGAGATCTGGTCTGCCCTGCGGCCGCAGCTCGATCAGGTTCTCGCGGGCCAGGTCAGTACGTCATCCGACAGGCCAAAGATTCCCGTCTTTTCCGCCAACCAGACCCGCCTGGTTCCCTGGTCCAGCAGCTACAGCCCGGTCCGGGATGATGCCGGGCAGATTGCGGGCGTATTACTTATCTGTCAAGAAGTTACGCTGCAGCCCGAGAAGCCTCTGAGCTCTCCCCCCGCCGGGCAGCCGGACCAAACCAGCCCTATTGGCGTCTGGGAGTTTAACCCGGACACCGGCCTGGTACGCTGGGATGCCCGATGCGCGGCTCTCTTCGGCTTCTCGACAAACGATGATGTGTCCTTGCAGGAGGTGCTGAAGCACGTACATCCCAACGACGCCAGCCGGATTACTGAAGTGGCTCAGCAGGGAATGGGTAACCGGACAAGCAGTCACTTCGATCTGACGTACCGAACGATCGGGGCCGACGACCAACGGCTTCGGTGGGTCCATTTTACGGGTCAGGCCTATTATACGCCACTCGGTAACATTCACCACTACGGCGGCATGGCCCAATCCGTTACCCGGGAGATGGAAACCCAACGTCAGATCAAACAGAGCGAACACCGATTCAGGAATCTGATCGAGAACTCACCCGTAGCGATCGCCGTTGTGCGGGGCTCGGCATTCATCATCGACCTGGTAAATCCCAGAATGTGTACGATCTATAATCGTACGCAGGAAGAACTACTGGGACAACCCCTGTTTGACGTTATTCCGGAATCGGCCAACCAGGGCTACGAGGAGTTACTGACGGCCGTCATGCAGACCGGCAAACCATTTGCGGGCAACGAACTACCAGTCAGAATACGGCGGGATGGCCAGCTTGGCCTGCGTTACATCAATCTCTCCTACGAACTCCTGCGCGAAATTGACGGGCAGGTCGCCGGTATCATTATCTCGGGTTTTGACGTAACCGAGCAGGTACTAGCCCGGCAGCGGGTTGAAGACAGTGAAGCCCGGCTCCGGCGTATTTTTCACCATGCCCCTACGGCTATCGGTATTTTTAGAGGGCCAAATTTTATCATTGAACTCGCTAACCCCAATCTATGTACGCTGTGGGGACGTACCGAAGAACAGGTACTAGGCAAGCCCCTTTTTGAGGCCCTGCCCGAGGCTAGAGGCCAGGGCTTTGAGGAGCTGCTGACCGGCGTGCGCACCACCGGTCGATCGTTCGTCGGGACTGAAGTGCCCATTTTACTCAAGCGCAACGAGCAGCTGGAAATGGTTTATTTCGACTTCGTGTATACGCCTTTTCCCGAATCAAATGAGCAGATCGAACGTATCATCATGACGGCTACCGACGCAACCAAACGCCGACAGGTCCTGCAACAGGTCGAGCAGTTGCTAGCCCGGGAGCGCGAGTTGAATGAGATGAAATCTAATTTCGTTACACTGGCCTCTCACGAGTTTCGAACCCCGATGGGCACAATTCTTTCCTCTGCCTCATTAATCAGCAGTTATAATGGCGTGAATGAGCAGGACAAACGGGAACGTCACGTACAACGTATAAAATCAGCCATTGATAACCTGACCAGTCTGCTGACCAACTTCATGTCCATTAGCCAGTTGGACGACTTAACCTTCACCAGATCTCCTCATCGCCTGAATCTGCGGATGTTCTGCAGTGACATAATCGAGGATATACGACCTCTCCTGAAACCCCGGCAACACATTACCTATTCCCACCAGGAGGGGCAGACCATTATTGAGCTTGACGATCAACTGGTAAAAAACATCCTGATTAATCTGCTGACCAATGCCAGTAAGTACTCAGCCGAGGGAAAAACTATCGAATTAACAACTGCTGTTCAGCCCGATCAGTTACAGATCTGGGTCCGGGACTGGGGCATTGGTATTCCGGAAGTAGATAAGGATAAACTGTTTGTCAACTTCTTCCGGGCGCGCAACGCCATCCATATCCAGGGAACAGGTTTAGGTCTTTACATTGTCAAACGGTATGTCGACCTTTTGGGCGGGACAATTTCGTTTACGAGTCAGCTCGACACAGGCACCGTATTTTTCGTTCAGCTTCCCTTACAGCCATTAGTTGCATGAAAACGATTCTGGTTATTGAAGACACCCCTGAAATGCGGGAGAATATCACCGAAATTCTCCAGTTGGCTCAATACGTCGTTGTGCCAACCAGCAACGGCAAACAAGGAGTCGAACTCGCCCGACAGACACGGCCCGATTTAATTCTGTGCGATATCATGATGCCCGAGCTGGATGGGTACGGTGTGCTGCACATCTTGAGCAAAGACCCGATTACGGCTACCATTCCGTTTATTTTCCTCTCGGCGAAGGCCGAAGCAGCCGACTTTCGGTTTGGCATGGGGCTGGGTGCCGACGATTACCTCATCAAACCCTTTGACAACGTAACGTTGCTGAACGCTGTCTCGATGCGCCTGAATAAAGATCGGAGCGGACAACAGCAAGCTATCAGTGGGTTTGGTACACTCAAACAAGCTTTAACGGACGGCGAAGACGACCGCCAGCGCATCAGCGATACGTACCCGGTAACTCATTATAAGAAGAAACAAATCCTGTTCAAGGAAGGCTCACCAGCCTCCGCGCTTTACTTTGTCCGGCGCGGGCAGATGAAGCTGTTCATGACCGACGCAAACGGAAATGCCTACATAACCAGTCTAGCCGGCCAGAACGATTTCGTCGGCTATCTAGCGTTACTACGCGACGGTATATATACCGAATCAGCCGAATTTCTGGATGATTCAGAAATCTGCACCATACCTAAAAGCGATTTTCTGACGCTGATTCACAATAGCCAGGAAGTAGCCAATCAATTTATTTCGTTGATGGCGAATGATTTAGCTGATTACAAGGATCGGCTTTGCAAACTGGCTTACCAGACCGTACGCAAACGGGTAGCTGAGGCTCTGATTCTGTTCTATCGCAAATTTTACGCCCGATCCGAAAACCCGGCCACCCATGACCCGGCCACCTATGTATCGACTCCCCTGACTTTATCGCGTGAGAATTGGTCGCAGTTGGTTGGAGCCTCCACCGAAACTGTTATCCGGACCCTAAGCGATTTTCGCAACGAAGGGCTGATTGATGTTAACGGCAGCCAGATTACGCTGCTGGAGGTTCAGAAAATTGCCGCTTTACGACACTGACAACTTACTCAGTATAGCCCGCTAAAACTACAGCCTGCCTACCTAAGGTAACCGGGCTGTATTGGTTTGACCGGACATAGCGTTACGGTTCAGCCACCATCGTTGATTTGCTCAGCACTTTTCGTACTTCCGGCGCCACTTTCGTACCGAACAGTTCGATCGCGTTCATGACGTTAGTGTGTTCCTGCGTATCGCTGCCGATGAGCTGCGCCAAGTAGCGAGTATTGCCGAACAGTTCGTGGAAATACAGAATTTTATCAATTACCTGCTGCGGACTACCCACCATTAACGGGCCGTGTTCCCGCAGGTATTCGAACTGATCGCGACCCAGCGGTGGCCAACCCCGCTCCTTTCCAACGCGGTTCATCATGGCCGCGTAGAACGGATAAAACTCGTTGGCGGCCTTCTGCGAATCGTCGGCAATGTAGAAGTGGGAGTTAACTGCCAGCGGCAGCTGACTCACGTTGTGACCCGCCTGCCGCGCCGACTGCCGGAATAGACTCACCAGCGGTACAAACCGGTCGGGCGTACCACCCAGCAGGGCCACCGTCATGGGCAGATTCAGCGTTCCCGCCCGCACTGCCGACGCGGGCGTACCACCCACCGCCAGCCAGATGGGCAGTTTGGGCTGGATGGGTCGGGGATACACACCCAAGCCCGAAATTGACGCACGTTGCTTACCCTGCCAGGTTACTGTTTCCTGCTGATTGATAGTGAGTAACAGGTCCAGCTTTTCGGTAAAGAGTTCGTTGTAATCGTTAAGGTCGTAGCCAAACAGCGGGAACGATTCGATGAACGAGCCCCGACCGGCCATAATCTCGGCCCGTCCATTAGACACCAGATCCAGCGTGGCAAAGTTCTGAAACACCCGCACCGGATCAGCCGAGCTCAGTACGGTTACCGAACTCGACAGGCGAATGTGTTTGGTTAACGCGGCAGCGGCAGATAGGATGACTTCGGGAGCCGACACGACGTAGTCCGGCCGGTGGTGCTCGCCCAGCGCAAATACGTCAAGCCCAACCTGATCGGCCAGTTTTATTTCGTCCAGCAGTTGCTGTACCCGCTGGTGCGCATGAACGGCTTTACCCGATACGCCATCGGGTATGACTTCGCCAAAGCTACTGATCCCTAGTTCCATACTATCGATTCGATTACAGATTAACGTAACGCACGGCTGGTCCTGTTTTGCTGAGCAGGCCGCGATTTTAACCGATCTCTATTTGCAAAGGCATCGGCGATTGGGCTACTTTAAAAACGCAGCAGCGTTTATGCTGACAAGTCCGGCGAACGGGCAATTGGTTCCATTACGCTCCGCGCGCAGTTAATCACGACTTCAAACCCTCGTTAATACCATGCACAATGATTCCGGAAGACGGCAGTTTTTAACTACCCTAACCAAAGCGGCAGGCGTTTCTTTACTGATCGACACCCCATTTATGAGCCAGGCCTCTCCCGGCCACGCGGCCCCCATGACCGTAGGGCAGGTGATGGACCTGATTTTAAAGAAAATTCCTGACGCACCCTTTCCAAAAACGGTCGATACGCTGAAATCGGGCTCGGCCTCGCAAACCGTGACGGGCATTATTACGACCATGTTTACAACCATGGACGTAATTGAAAAAGCCATTGCCGCTAAAGCGAACTTTATCATCGCGCACGAACCCACATTCTACAACCACGCTGATGAAACGGACTGGCTGAAAAATGACGCTGTATTTCAGAAGAAACAGGCTCTGCTAGATAAGCACAACATTGCCGTCTGGCGTTTCCACGATTACTGGCACGCGCACCAACCCGATGGGATATATACCGGCATGCTATCGGCGCTGAGTTGGGAGAAGTACGTTGACAAAAATGACCCACGGCTGCTCATTATGCCCGCTACGCCCCTGCATCAAATCATTACTCACGCCAAGCAGAAGCTGGGCATCAAACAGGTACGTATCGTCGGCGACCGGAATCAGTCCTGCCAGCGGGTGCTGCTGATGCCGGGGGCCTCAGGCGGACGCAACCAGATTGCGGCAATTGAACGCACGAAACCGGATGTGATTCTTTGCGGGGAGGTCAGTGAGTGGGAAACGCCCGAATACGTCCGCGATGCGCGCCAGCAGGGAGCGAAGTTGTCGCTGGTGGTGCTGGGGCACGTCCTGAGCGAAGCGGCTGGTATGGAATGGCTCGTTTCCTGGCTCAAACCCCAGCTGCCGGGAATGCCCATCAGCTACGTGCCGTCGGAGAATCCGTTCAGTTATGAGTGATTGGCCATTTACTTAATTTCCCATAAACAGAGCTAGCCTTCGCGAAGGCTAGCTCTGTTTATAGTCACGGTTTATTAGAATGAAGGCTACTTCTGTCCGATCTGAACCGCCTGCCCATCCCGGATTTCTTCGGTGGCGGTCCGGACGATGGCGATACCCGGCTGTAGGTCACCGAAGACCTCGACCAGCGAATCGACCACGTTGCCTTTCTGCACCGATACCCATTGTGCTCGGTTGTCGCGCACCCGAATCACAAACTGTTTCTCGCTCGAACTCACGACCGACGTAGTGGGCACGAACAACGTTTTGGCGGACCGCTCAATGGGCAGCGTCACCTCAGCATACATCCCGGCTTTCAGTTCGTGGCTGGCATTGTTTACATCAAACTCGGCCAACATCGCCCGGTTCGCTTCTACCAGGCTCTCAGCCGACCGCGCCAGCCGGGCGTTGAACCGGCGCTCGGGCATGGCGTTCACCGTAAAAGCAACTGCACTCTGGGCTTTCAGTTGGTTGGCGAAGCTTTCGGGAATGGCGACGGTCAGACGCAGGGTTCGGTTGTCTTCCAGCACAAATAGTGGTTTGCCGCTATCCCCCGCCCCGACCAGCGCGCCGGGACTAATGTTCCGTTCGATCACAACACCATCAAACGGGGCCGTGATCGTCAGATACTGCCGCAGTTCGCGCTTGGCCTGTAGGTTCGACTGGGCGGCCTGTACGCTGCCCCGTGCCACGGCTACCGTCGCACTATCGGCCTGCATTCGGGCGTGGGCCTGATCCAGTTCGTTCAGTGACACGGCTCCTTCCATCTTAGCCGTCTGCACCATCCGCTGATACGTTAGGCGGCTGGCGCGGGCGCGGGTAGTTTGTTCGGTCAGAGTGGCCTCCTGAGCCTGTACCTGCGCCTGGGCCTGGCTCAGCTCCGACAGGACTTCGGGCGCATCGAGCCGGGCCAACACCTGTCCTTTCCGGACAACAGTGCCCCGATCAACGGCAATCTCGCGCACGAATCCTTTTACTTTGGCGTACATATTTACCCGATTCCAGGGTTTCAGTTCGCCCGGCAGCGTGACCTGTTTACTAGGCTGAAGTGACTGTACGGTCGTAACGGCCACCGTCTGTACGGCAGGTTCTGATTTAGCGGGTTTGTTGTCGCTGCTGGCGGTTGAGCAGGCCGTCAGGATCACGGTAGCCGACGCTGCGGCTATCGATGCTGATCCGATAAATGTCAAAAACGGTTTCATGATAATACAGGTTGGCTAGATGGCAGGCTATAGGCTGTGACTCAGCTTGGGTTGTTCCTGGTGATAGAATTTACTGTCGGGATCTTCCGGGTCGAGCGATACGGACTGAGTCGTGGCTTTGGACTGGAGTTGGGTAAACACGCAGGGCAAAATCAGCAGCGACGCCAGCGTAGACGTAATCAGCCCACCAATAACGGCCTGACCCAGCGGAGCGATCTGATCGCCACCTTCGCCAAGTCCCGACGCCATCGGTATCATCCCGGCAATCATGGCAATACTGGTCATCAGAATCGGACGAATCCGGCTGTTAGCGGCCAGGACGGCGGCCCGGCGCGGCTCGCCAACCTCCAGGCGCAGGTTTTCGGCGTTAGTGACCATCAGAATGGCGTTGGCGACGGATACCCCCACCGACATAATCAGGCCCATGTACGATTGCAGGTTCAGCGTGGCTCCGCAGGCCAGCAGCATCAACAGCGACCCGGCTACCACCGCCGGAATAGCCGCCAGGATGACGAGCGACAATTTGAACGACTGGTAATTGGCCGCCAGCAACAGGAAGATAATGACGATGGCGACGAGCAGACCCGTTTGCAGACTGCTCAGCGTCTCGGTCAGCAGGTTGGTTTGCCCACCCAGTTCAACCAACACCCCACGTGGGGGATCTCCGGCTTCTTTGATCGCTAACTCCACGGCTTTGCGGGCCGAACCAAGGTCTTTATTCTGCAGGTTAGCCGTAATCGTTACCAGTCGGTTCGGTCCGGCGCGATCGTATTCACCAGGAGCCGTTCCTTCCGAAAACGTCGCTACGTCCGATAGGAGCGGATGCATATCGCCACTTTTCAGCGGAATATTGCCAATGTCGCTGGTACTGCGCATCTGGTACTCCGGAATCTGCACCTGCACCTGATAGGCCAGCCCTTTCGACTCATCAAGCCACAGGTTTTTGTCCGTAAAGCGGCTGGACGACGTAGCGGCTACCATCGACCGGGCGACCTGTGTGGAGGTGACCCCCAGTTGACCGGCCCGTTCGCGGTTCATCGTTACGTTCAGTACCGGATATGAGAGCGGCTGCGCAATTTGTACATCGCGTAGGAAATCAATGTTCAGCATGCGCTCCCGGATTTTGTTGGCGAACTTTCCCGCTTCAGCCAGATCCTTTGCCGCGACCGTCACCTCAATGGGCGTCGACGCGCCCTGGCTCATGATTTTTTCCGTCAGCTCGATTGGTTCAAACGAGATACTGGCGTTTGGTAGAGCTTTGGCAATTTTCGCCCGAAGCTCCTCCTTTAGGTTGTCCATCTTCACCGGGTACTCTTCATTCAGCGACACCTGCAACACGGACTCGTGGGGACCGCTGTTGAATACGAAGATGTTGGACGTACCGTAGCTGGACGGCACCGTACCGACGTAGGCCGAGGAGATTTCTACATTCTCTTTTCCCACAGTTTCCTTGATAATATCCAGCGTTTTCAGCGTCGCCATCTCGGTGCGTTCCACCCGCGTGCCGTCGGGGATCCGCAGCCGCATCTGGAACTGGTGACTGTTGCCATGCGGCAGAATGTCGGTTCCAATCACGAGAAAACAGACGACAATAACAGCCAGACTCCCGACCAGATACCCACCGACAACCAGCCCCCGGCGGTTCAGAATTTTTTCGAGCGCAGCTGAGTAGCGCTGTTTGAATTTATCGAAACCCGTTGGTTCAGCAGCGGGCCGTTCCGCTTCAATCATGTGCCGCTCCCGTTCGTCGAGGGCCAGCGTCGGCGCTTCGTGGTGGGGATGGCTCTTCAACAGCCAGTTGGCCAGCACCGGTACGAAGGTCTGCGAGAGCAGGAATGACGCAATCATGGCGAAACCGACGGACAACGACAACGGTAGAAACATCGAACGGGGCACGCCACTCATGACAAACGCGGGCGCGAACACCGCCAGAATAGCCAGCAGAATCAGAAATTCCGGAGAGACAATCTCCTTACAGGCATCCCAGATCGCAACGGCTTTCGGTCGGCCCATCTCCAGGTGCTGGTGAATATTTTCGATCGTCACCGTGGCCTGATCGACCAGAATCCCGATAGCCAGCGCCAGCCCCGACAGGGTCATAATGTTGATCGTCTGTCCACACAAATTCAGCATAATCACAGCCGATAGAATCGAGATCGGGATGGTCACGACCACAATGATCACACTGCGCCAGTCGCGTAAGAAAAGCAGTACCATCAATCCCGTCAGTACGGCCCCCAGAATCCCTTCCGTCACGAGGCTTTTCAGCGCATTCGTTACGTACACAGACTGGTCAAATTCGTAAGAAATGTTTACGTCCTCGGGCACGGCCGCCCGTAGCTCGGGCATGGCTTTGCGAATGTTATTCACCACGTCCAGCGTCGACGCGTCCGATTTCTTAACGACCGGAATGTACACCGCCCGACGACCGTTGACCAGGGCGTAACTAACCGTTACGTCGGCCCCATCTTCAACCGTCCCCACGTCCCGCACGAAGACGGTCGGACCAGAGCCCACCCGAATCGGGATGTTCAGGAAATCCTCCGGTTTCTTCACCAGTGAATTGACGGGCGTCATCAGCGTTTTGTCGCCAATGCGAATGTTCCCGGCGGGTGATGGCTGGTTGTTGGTTACGATGGCCTTGATCACCTCTTCGGGTGTAAGCTGGTAACTACGCACCCGTTGCGGGTCGACTTTCACGATCACTGTCCGTTGGTTTCCGCCAAAGGGGGGCGGACTGGATACGCCTTCAATGCGGGAGAACATAGGCCGCACCCGCGACGACGCATA
This sequence comes from Spirosoma sp. KUDC1026, assembly GCF_013375035.1. Lineage (NCBI taxonomy): Bacteria > Pseudomonadati > Bacteroidota > Cytophagia > Cytophagales > Cytophagaceae > Spirosoma > Spirosoma sp. KUDC1026. The sequence continues at coordinate 4,173,836 of NZ_CP056032.1, forward strand.
ATCCTGAATTTCGTTCAGCGACCGGCTGGGACTTTCAAACACCAGTTGGCCAACCGGCACCGAACTGGCATCGAAGCGGACGACCTGGGGCGGCACGGTTCCTTCGGGCATGTACGCTTTCGCCCGCGATACGTTGTTGGCCACTTCGGCGGCCGCCTGCGCCATGTCGGTACCGGGATAGAACGAAAGCTTAATCAGGGACAAGCCCTGAATGGTTTTTACGTTGATGTCGCGGATCCCGGACACGTACAGGAAGTGATCCTGGTAACGCGTGGCGATAAAGCCATCCATCTGATCGGGGGCCATCCCGCCGTAGGGCTGCACCACGTAGATCGTCGGTAAGTCAAGATTCGGGAAAATATCCACCGGAATCGTGAACAGCGACATCACCGAAAAGAAGAGAAGTCCCATGACCGCGACCACCACCGAGATGGGCTTGCGCAGGGCGGAACGAATGATGTTATACATACCTGTTTCGCGGGTTAGTTATTGACTTGATTCATGAATAGGGAGAGATCGCCATCGGCGGCCGCTTTCAGGAGCAGATAGCGCCATACGTTGCTGACCGCTACATAGCCATCGACCTCGGCCCGGTTGAGCATTAGCACACTTTGCAGCAGCGTCGGCAAGTCCGTCAGGCCATTCTGGTAGCGCGACTTGGCCTGGTTGTACGCCTGACGGGCGGCCTGCAACTGGACCGGAGCCTGCCGGGCCTGCGCCAGCGCCACCTGGTACTGCGTTTCGGCTTCCTGGTACTGGCGGTTAATTCGCAGTTCCTGTTCATTGTACAACTGCCGGAACCGATCGACCTGGAACAGATCACTTTTGTAGCTATGCCGCACCTGGAGGAGGTTTGTCAGGTTCCAGCGGGCCACAATCCCTACGAGGTAGTTGGATGTCTGGTAGCCCAGTCCATTGATTGGATTGTTCAGGAATAATTCGCCCTGGTTGGCAAAACCGGAGCCCCGCAGCCAGCCCGTGCCCATCAGCGAAATAGTGGGAAGCTTGGCCCGGTTTGTCGCCACGGAACGGGCCGTGGCCAGGTTGATCTGTGACTGGAATAACCGGAGCACCGGATTCTTCGGTGAAATCGAATCACCAGCTAACGTAGCGGTTGGCAGGACGGCGTAAAACCGCATGCTATCCACCCGTAGATTCGGCTGGACCAGTCCCGTTAGCTCCGACAGCCGGAGCCGCTGCACTTGCTCCTGCTGCTGGCTTTGTAGGAGCAACAAGCGGGCGCGTACGGATTCTGCCGTAGCCAGCGAACTATCAACGCCCGCCCGCATCCCCGACCGTACGCCGGAGTCGACCACGCGTTTGAACGTCTCGGCCCGGTCCAGGTTTGACTGCTGAATCTGGACGAGCTTCTGGTTGATCAGCAGCAGCAGATAGGCATCAATCGTCCGGACCTGCTGCTGAAACAGTTCGTTTTCGTAGTCCACTTCGCTACGTTGCCGATCGGCGTCGGCCACCGCGATGTTGGCTTTGATACGTCCGAACGAAATAGCGCGCCAGTCAATCGTGGCGCTGGTAAAGCTTCCGAAACCGCCCTGAAATACGTTCTGTGCCCGTACCCCACCGGATACCGATGCGCCAATGCCATCGTTGGGAAAGAATCCGCCGTTGAGGCTGTTGCTGGTGCCGTAGTTGTACTGATCCTGGACGGTAACAATGGGTAACAACTCAACCCGGCTGGCCTGTGCCCGTTGCTGAGCACTGCTGATCTCAGCCTGCTTGGCTTTCAGGAACGGATACTGACGGGTACTCTGCTCAACTACCTGGTTCAGATTCAGGGATTGGCCTGACGCATGCATGGCCAGCAATCCCGCCCCCAGTACCAGCAGGCATCTCGTCGCTTTTCGGGGAACGGTGCGTATTAATCGTGTTTGATCCATCGGCAACAACGTACCCGGACCTGCTCTGGCTCACGGATACGATGCAGGCAAAACACGAACTCAAATTTGGAAACATTTGGGAATAAGCTGCCATAGACAATAGATACAGCCTACTTTTCAACGGAAAGCAGCTTTTTTAACGGGATTTTTACCCCTTTTCTTTCATACTTCCTGCAGATACGCGTTTCGGTCAGTACGACTGAAAAACCAAACGCTACGGTTTTGGCACCGTAATACTGGATGTCCAGGTCCAGTCGGGTGGGTTGACGTTCAGCAGATGTTTGACGAAGAAGTCGCGCCGTTTGTGTTCGCCGTAGTCACCGCCCAGCGAATGTCCCATGCCCGGCACCATCAGGAAATCAAAGTTTTTGTTCGCCTTGATCAGCGCGTTGATAAACTGATACGTCGACGACGGATCGACGTTATCGTCCAGCTCGCCCAGAATCAGCAGAAGCTTGCCCTGTAGTTTGGCCGCGTCGGTCGTGTTGGACGATTCGGCGTAGTGCGGCCCAATCGGGTAGCCCATCCACTGCTCGTTCCACCACATTTTGTCCATCCGGTTGTCGTGGCAACCCGAGGAGGAAACGGCCACTTTGTAGAAGTCCGGGTAGTGCAGCAAGGCCCCCGCCGAACTCTGTCCACCCGCCGAGTTGCCCCAGATACCCACCCGACTCAGGTCCATGTAGGGGTAGCGCTTGGCGGCTGATTTCATCCAGGCAATTCGGTCAGGGAACCCGCTGTCTTTCAAATCTTTCCAGCACACATTATGGAACGCCTTCGATCGGTTTGAGGTCCCCATACCGTCCATCTGCACGACGATGAATCCTAATTCGGCCATTTCGTGTAACGAACCCCGCGAGTCGGTCACGAAGCTTTTGGGCACAAACGAATCATGCGGCCCGGCGTAGATGTATTCAATAACGGGGTACGTCTTCTTGGGATCGAAGTTCGACGGGCGAACGATAATCCCCCAGATATCGGTCTTGCCGTCGCGCCCTTTGGCCGTGAACACTTCTGTCTTTTGCCAGCCCGTCGCCAGCAATGGCTTGATGTCGGCCTTTTCCAGTTCCATCAGCACCTTCCCGGTCGACGTCTGACGTAACACGGTCACAGGAGGTTCATCAACGCGCGAATAGCTATCGACAACGTATTGATAATCGTCCGAGAAGTACGTCCGATGGTTGCCGTTCTCGCGGGTCAGGGGCGTCAGGCCGGAACCGTCGAAATTGACGCGATACAACTGGATGAAGTACGGATCTTGACCAGCTTCGCGCCCGCTGCCTTCGAACAGAATTATCCGATTGGCCTCATCGACGTGCACTACTCTCCGCACAACCCACTCCCCTTCCGTAATCTGATTTTTTAGTTTTCCAGTGCCGTCGTACAGATACAGGTGGTTCCAGCCGTCACGCTCCGACGCCCAGATCAGTTCCTTGCCATCAGCAACGTCGTAGCGGTAATTCTTGCCACTGTAATTGATAAACGTCTTACTGGTTTCCTCGATCAGCGGCTTGATGGCTCCGGTGGTGTTCATCTCAAAAACGCTGTATCGCTGATGCCCCCGCTGGTTGTATTCGAACGTAACAGCCCGGCTGTCCTTACGCCACTGGGGCGTGGTGAGGTTATACTGATTATCGATCAGCGCAATTGGGGCGGTAAGTTGTTGCTTGCTGTCGACAAGAAACAGCGTCGGTGTCCGCTGCGGCAGGGCATCCCCCGGTTTGAGGTACGAACGCGTCTGCAATTTGGGCTGTAATTGATCAGTCGGTGAGGATTCAATCAGGTAAATTAGGTGCGGTGTATTCGCCCGGATTTTATTGACTACCAGCTTTTTCGAATCCGGCGACCACATCAGCCTACTCGAATAGTACTCCCCTTCCGACCCGTCGAAGCTCAGCGCCGTTTCCGGTGCCGACGAGCGCGTTGAGCGAATGTATACGTTGTAATTTTTTATGTAGGCGGTGTAGGCCCCATCCGGCGATGGCACCGGCCGCCCGTCACGTTCATCACTTTGCCCACCCCAATAGCGTGAAGCGGCTGGCTTCGTTACGTCCTTGATTTTGCACTGATACGTATCAAACGGGCAGCTAATCAGCGAATCGCCGATTTTGAACGACACCTCGTCGGCTTTCAGCGTAATCTCCGAGAAAGGCAGTTGGTAAGGCGAGACAGTTTTGCCCGTCAGTTGTCCAAGCGACTGCGCCAGTCGGGCCTGATCGAAGGCCGGTTCTTTCACTTGCCGCCCCGCATCAACTTTCGTAAATTCCTTGCCCTTAGCTGTCGTCTGGACGTACCAGAACATAGAGCTGTTCGGCAGCCACTGCACCCGCTCCGGCGCGTTGTAGACCTTATTCTGAAAGGCCCCGTTCAGGCGTTCGGCCCGCTGGTAATCAGCCAGCTTCCCCTGCCCCCGGCTTCCCAGCGGCAGCAATGCAATCAACAACGCGAAACAACTAAAGCGAAGGGGCAATAAGGAAGTAGAAACAGGCATGGGCAGTTGGATGGAGGTGATGCTGCCTTAAATATAGGATAAACTGCCGTTTGGTAAATAGTAAAGGGGGATTAGCAGGGTATGCATATATGTTAAAAGTCCTTTATTAATATGCATTAGAGTTAAGCGTTCGTTTCGATCACTTACTACCACTTACCTGTCAATCAACCAGTTGATAGTAGGTGATTTTGCGCGTAATTGTCTGTTGAATGGTCTGGCCAAAGCTGGATGTGTTTATGGGCTTCGTGTGATAAGTCGTACTCGCCTAACAGACCGAATAGTATGTTCCCTATTCAGCCATTGTTCCATAGGCCAAACGCCCAAAACGGACGAACTTGAACATCAAATTCGGGCATCGGTTGACAAGCTCACCGTCCCGACAAAGCAACCAAAACTCTTGTGCCATTATGAAACAGCTAAACTTCCGGTCATACACGCTCAAGTATTCCCCCTTTTTTGCGTTTGGCTGGTTTGTCGTAATGCTATGGGGAAACGGGCAGATGCTGATCGACGCGTTCCATCATCAGCCTGTTATCCTGAAAGGTTTAAGTGGCGTAAAATTGTCGCTTTTACTTGTTGAGGGAGTCGTTCTGCTTGGTTGCTCGTTGGTAGTCGGCATTGGTACAGCGTTTATCGGCTGGATGTTTTTACAGGGGCGATCGAAACCAACTAATACGCTTCGCATGGGGTAACTTTCGGGCAATTGGTAATGGGCGCATCAGGCAAAAAATATCTTCTATAAATTGACTTACCTGCGAAAAGAAATCTGCCCCAAAAGGACGAGTTTTAACCTTTTCATGTCCGGATTTCTACTCACAAGATAAAGACTGTATGAGTCAGACATAAAAGTAAAGGGAGTGCCGTACTAAAGTTTATTTTTTCAACTAATTTCTAATTTGCTTCAATGAAAAAACCTGTTTACCATTTCTTTTTAATTCACGCTGCTTTTTTGTTTTTATTTTCGGCCTGTACCTCTGATTCAGTAGATCGTTCCCCATCCAGATGCCTTATTAGTAAACAAACATCGCTACAGTCTACTTCCTCAGCAAATGGTAAAGAGGTTGAGATCGATGGTAAAAAATACACGGTTAGTGTTACCTATGATTACGCGTATAAATACGATAATGAAAACAGATTGATACAAACGGATAGCTATGAATACAATCGTAATCCCCTAAACGACACGTATAAGTACAGCTACCCTCATCCTGATACGTTGGTAAGCCTAGCTCCTAATAAGAACATATATATCCTAAATGCGCAAGGGGCTATCATTAAATTGATTGGTTCAAAAAATCAGTACCTATACGATTCTGACGGTTTTCAGACGAAAATAGTCATTGCCGGTTTTATAATAAAACGCACAGTAATGAACGAAAATATAGTCACAGAAGCCGTTGAATATGACGGGGGCAGAAGTGTTTATACGTACGATTATGATCTGGCAAAACAGAATCTACCTACCGTATCCATGCAGTGGGGTAAACAAAGTAAGAATTTATTAATACGGGAAAAAAGAGTTGATTTTGATTCGTTCGGAAAGCAACATCCAGGAGATTACATTATTAATTATCAGTATAAGTACGATCAGGAAGGTCGAGTTATACGTAAATATTACCAAGATCCCGTACAATCAACATCTATACATCTTGTTGATTATCAATACCAGTGTCAATAGGTATCTTTATCAACTTACGCACGCATTAACAAACCAATGAGTTAGTATGCCTTTTCGGGGTAATTCAGCCGTTTAGTTGACATTATTCGATAAAGAACAGGTAAGTTGAGGGTTTGTGTCAGCTCCGCATAGTCCATTTTAGGAGCGACAGGCAGCGCATCCTCCAAGACGGTTCCAGCCTCACCAACATATTTGGAAAGGCGTAGGTATGTGCCTTTGAGTCAGCCGGATTTAACGCTTCATGCCGGTTAAAACACAATCGTAAGCCAACTACTCAACAGATCGTTATGAAACTAGCTGTTTTTGGAGCCACGGGCGGAACAGGTCGCGAACTGATTCTACAAGCCCTTGACAGAGGCCATGAAGTTACGGCAATTGTTCGTCGTCCCGAAGCCTTTACGCTAACCCATGCGCGCCTACGCACAGAAATGGGCGACGTTATGAAGCCGGATTCATTCGCTCCCGCTCTCCAGCATCAGGACGCTGTTCTGTCAGTCATTGGTAAGAACAGCTTGAAACCTATGACGTTTTACCGCCAGTCAGCTCGCAATATTGTCGATCAAATGAATAAAGCTGGCGTTCAGCGGTTGGTTTGTCTCACCAGCATCGGTGTTCTGACCAAACCAGTTGGCCCCTTGTTGTATGTCTGGCTGATTAAGCCACTGCTCAGGAACATCTATGACGATATGCGGCATATGGAGCAGACGATACTGGACAGCAATTTGGCCTGGACGATTGTGCGTCCGTCTTTCCTGTTTGATGGAAAACGACTGGGTCGGTACCGCGTAGGATCATCGGGTGAGTTAGCCCATGCAAACAGGATTTCGCGGGCTGATCTGGCAAGTTGCCTTTTAGATCAGCTTGACAACCAAGAGAACCGGCAAAAAACTATTGCCGTTGCCTATTAAACCGGAGTAGAGAATCAGGCCCAATAAAGGCAGGAACTTTAGTGGCTGAGTATGTTATTGATTGCCCCGCGCTGTTCCCAATCGGGCAACAGACGGCGGGTTTTCCAAAGACAGCCGTACAACCTACCCGGCAGCGACAAAGACTGTCGGGTTCAGCCCCGATTTGCCTAGTAAAACGGAAAATCCATTCCGTCAGCCAGTCCCCGCATCAGAATCAGAAAACTCGACAGACGACTGTAGTTCAAATCCTGTTGATACTTTTTTCATCTCTCGAAAAATACATCCATCTCTCCCAAATTTCCACCTACCGGAAAAGTAAAAACGGATAGTTCCTCCCTTTCGAGAAAAGCGTACACCCGGATGATCAACGTACTGATTGTCAACAAGCCGGTGTTTGTTTTTTTCCTTTAACCAGCATGCTACGATGAAAGCATCAAGACGGAATTTCTTACAGTCACTGGGGGTCGGAGTGGCAGGTTTGGGTGTATCCCAGCAAACCGTTGCGTCAGCTCCTCGCCCACCGAAAGCGCCCAAGCCATCGGCCGATGAACAGGTCCTGTTCGTGGGCGATACCATTGCGATTGCCAATACGGAACACGGCAAGGTCAGGGGGTTTATTCTGCGCGGTGTTCATCAGTTTTTGGGCATTCCCTATGGAGCGGATACATCGGGCAAGAACCGGTTCATGCCCCCGCAAAAGCCTACGCCCTGGACGGACGTTCGTCCGGCGCTCTGGTGGGGCAACACCGCCCCCCAGATTATGGACAAGCGCTACGCCAACCCTTATGCGTCCTTTGTTGACCATTGGAACTACGACGACGTATCGGAAGACTGTCTGAAGCTGAACGTGTGGACACCGGCCCTGGATTCGCAGAAACGCCCGGTGGTGGTCTGGCTGCACGGTGGTGGGTTTGTCAACGGCAACGGCATTGAGCAGGACGGCTACCACGGCGAAAACCTGTCGCGCCTGGGCAACCTCGTTTTCTGTTCGCTCAACCACCGACTCGGGTCACTAGGCTACACCCAGCTTCAGGCAGCCGGGGGCCATGCCGCATCGGGCAACGTCGGCAATCTGGATATGGTGGCGGCTCTGGAATGGGTTAAAAACAACATCGCTAATTTCGGCGGAGACCCCAACAACGTAACCATCATCGGACAGTCGGGCGGTGGTGCCAAAGTGACTACGCTAATGAATATGCCCTCGGCGAAAGGGTTGTTTCACAAAGCTGTGGCGCTAAGCGGCAGTTCGCTGGCGGGCGTCAACAAAGAATACGCAAATAAGCTGGGACTGAACGTAATGGAAGAGGCTGGTCTGAAACCCGGTGAGATTGACAAACTTCAGCAGATTCCGTGGCGGCAATATATCGACATCGCCAATCGGGCCGCGGAGAAAACAGCCGATGAGGCCAAACGACTCAACCTCCAGCGGGGTGGCTTTTCACCCGTCGCCGATGGTACCTACCTGAACGGCGGCCCCTTCTTCGCCGACGCCAGTCACTTTTCGGCCGACGTTCCGCTACTGGTCTGCTCGACCTTCCACGAGCAAAGCCCAAGCCGGACCGATGCCGCTTTAGAGAACATTTCGATAGCGGAGGTGAAAGAAAAGCTGAAGCCTCGTTTTGGCGATAAATCCGGCGAGATTGTGGACGCTTACGCCAAGAATTTCCCCAAGGCCCGGCCTATTGAGATCTGGTCGCTAGTGATGTCAAACCGCAAGAATGCTATTGCTGCGGCCGACGCGAAAGCCTCGCAGCAGAAAGCCCCCGTTTACCTGGCCTGGTTCGGCTGGCAGCCACCGCTGTTTGATGGTCGGATGCGGGCTTTTCACTGCGACGATATCTGTTTCTGGTTTTACAATACCGATCTGATGCTTACCCACACGGGGGGCGGCAAACGGCCGAGAACTTTGTCGGAGAAGATGGCAAACTCGTTTATCAGCTTTGTTAAAACCGGCAATCCAAACGGGGGCGGTTTACCCAACTGGAAACCCTACACCAGTCAAAACGGGGAGACGATGATTCTGGACGACAGCCCCATGCTGGTTAACGACCCCGACCGGGAAGCACGTAAAGCACTGGCTTAGGGTGGCTTTACGTTGATTTTACCGGGCCAGAAAGGCTCATAAGGGCAGGCGAACCTATCTGCTCTTGTGAGCCTTTCCTATTGGTGGGTACGTATGATTTAGTACACTGTAATTTTAAGTTTTATGGCATTTCTGTCGTTCCGAGGAACGAGGAATCTTCGGTAGCAGAGCGCTTTAGCTCCCTTAGCCGGAGATTCCTCGTTCCTCGGAATGACAGAAAACTCAATTTACACTGTAGTTAGTTTTCTGTTTTCCCAGCAGATGACCTCTTATCAAAACTACAGGTTGGCTTTATTTTATTGATGATTTTCTCCTCAGTGATAAAACACGAACGTCAATTTTCTAACTTTCACCCTGCCGTATTGACTTATTCATCGCCGTCACATGGACATCCTTCACACCGCAGCCCTGGCCGTGATTGGGCTTATTGCCCTTCTTCACCTTTATATTCTTTGGCTGGAAATGTTCGCCTGGACCAGTCGTGGTCCAAACGTGTTCAAAAGCCTTCCTGTCGATCTGTTTCCGGCCACTAAAACGTTGGCGGCCAATCAAGGTTTGTACAACGGCTTTCTGGCGGCCGGCCTTATCTGGTCGCTCCTGATCAGCGACCCGGCCTGGCAACGTAACGTCGCTTATTTCTTTCTGGGGTGTGTCGCCGTAGCAGGCCTGTACGGGGCCGCGACCGCGGGTCGGCGAATTCTGTTTGTGCAGACATTACCGGCGCTGCTGGCGCTGGTGTTGCTGTTCTTATCCAAGTAGCACTAGTGTACTAGCGTTCGGCAAGTCAGCAACGCCAACCGCCTGATCAGTTGCTACGTGTTTATCTTCCCAAAACGGTATTGATCAACTCCATAATCGGCGTTTTGATACGTACCCAGAGACTCGTCACTTTCTCGACCCGCTCCAGGCTGCTGTCGAAACTCCCCGCCGGGTCAGCTTCGATTGTGTCGCCGACCTTGCTGCTCAATCGGATCAACCAGGCAATAAGCTGAATGATAAAATCACCGACGAAGGCAATTGCTGCGTAAACACTTTCTGACCGTTTCAATAATCCGATTCCTCCGGCAGCCACTACGTCAGGGGCAAACAGGCAGGCTAACAGGAAACCCACTAGCCAGCCGGCCAGGCTGGAGCGCAAAGGCAACTGAGGCCGCGCAAAGCGGATCACAAACGCGCCCGCAGCGGCCGCCAGCCAGTTGCCGGCGTTCAAAGCTGGCTGGAAGTAGGTCGTCACCCAGTCGGTTAATTCCACTAGTTCAACCAGGTAATCGTAAACGCGTTGAAACCCTGTCATCATGCCCCTCCTTTCTGCTTTACTTATCCTGCATAGTTATAAACTAGATTCAAGGTGAATAGTTCAAATGAACTAATTAAAACTTTATTGAACTATATTTGTTGACATAGCTAGCCAACTGACCACCGTCATGAATGATAAATCAGCCCGATTAGTCCAGGTACGCGAATTTTTTGGACTCAACCCGAAACAGTTTGCGGATAAATTAGGTGAGAATTCGTCGAACTATTACCAGATGGAATCGGGTAACCGACGAATAGGTAAGCATAAATCAAACGAACTAATTGCCCGTCTTAATTTAAACCCCATCTGGTGGGAAACGGGACAGGGAGATATGTTTATGCCGTCGGGCACCGTTGACGTAAAGGCGGTCAATGATGACCTGTATACAGGCCTTGCTTTGCCGTACTACCCGGTGCCGGTGCAGGGGAGTTTCAATGAAATGTCGGACCCAGAATCGAATTACGGCGCGGCCGAGCAGATCAGAGTGATTATCAGACGAGGAGAAAACGTTGATCGCAACGTCGTATTTGAAGTGGACGGGGATAGCATGGCCCCTAAATACTCGCGCGGCACCAAGATTCGGTGTAAGCTGGTCCATCCCGGCGACTGGGAGTACCTGTCATCGGGTGTGTACGCCATCAGTTACGGCGACTCATTTGTCGTTAAACGTATCAAAGACAACGACCTCTCCACCAAGGGCGTTTTAGTATTGCACTCCGACAACCCGCTTGTGGGCGGCAGTACCCCCGTCCCTGCCGATCAGATCCGGCATATCTGGAAAGTGCTGCGGATTATAGATTCACCGGCGGATTGACTACAATTCACGGCTGCAAAGCCTTTCCTTGCCCTTACTTCCTAAGAAGCTGTTTAACGCTTTGCGGCTAAAGCGATTAGCTCAAACAGCTTCCTGAGATCATAACGTCTAAAAATCACTAACGTGGTTTGTTAAACTGCACCTAAACTATAAAACTGCTTCCGGAGCAGTAGCAAGGGTATCGACTGCTCACAAACCAACCGTAATGAAGGCGGATACTTATTTCAGATAGCCTGTTTAGGCAGTAGGTACAGTAAGGAAATATAATCTACTGATTAAAAGTTAATTAATATACACATTTAGAAAATCAAACCATAAATTCATTAAGTATTATTACTCAGCATTATTTATACAATCCTCTTCACTATGCACTTCTTACTCACCTTCGTTTGTTTCTGGTTTTTATTTGCCGGGACGATGGTATTCATCAAAAAGAACCCGGATCTCATTCGTTCTTATTCTTTTCTAACACACTTGGGTAAACGACGCAGACGCAAAAAGAAAATTAAGGTAGTTCACAAATCGGTTTCCACTCCCGTACCCACCCTTCGTCCCCAGTTTAGCTGATACTTGCCTGCACTCGAACTCTGTTACGTTGAGAACGTACTAAAACAACCCCCTGGTTGATGATTGATTGTCAAATACTTACAGATTAGTGCCGAGGCCATCATAGCCTACCCGTATTATCTGCCTGCACCTATCACCTACTTTATGAAGCAATTGCACTATTTGACCTCCCTCTGCATGGTGTTATTGACGATTCTTCTTGCCTGCCGGGAGACTATTACCGTACAACCTCTGCCAGAATCTGCTAAGCCCCTCAGCCTGACAGGCGATTACCTGATTACTGGGACAACCAGTTATACTATTGATGGCGCAACGAGTTCTGAACCTCTGTCGGGTACATTGAGCGTTTTCTCCGATGAAACAGGAAAACGCTATTTTTTCAGCGAGAAGACGAAGAACAGTAAGATCAATTTTCTAACCAATCATTCGAATGGTAGCTTCGGCATCGAAACGGTTCAGGATTTTGCCAAGGTAGGTAATACGACCTATTACGGAAATTCCGATAATAACTCAAAAGGAACAGCCGGTAAGGGTACTATTCAGTACGATCGGTACGCAAACCCCCAAAGTGTTGGTATCACGTCTCCGGATGGAGAGCGAATAACATTCAGCAAGAAAATACGTAAGCATGTTAATGTTATAGCCGCCAAGATTGACTAATAAGCGCTGCAAGTGTTTTCCTTGATTTTATACAAGCAATTTGCGGCCAATAAAGCAGGTAGGGGCTTTTTTGTGTGGTCAGGAAGTAAATTGTCTGGATTCAACTTCCTGTGCGTTTGACCCGTTGACATCAGTTACAGCAACATCCTTTGACTTTCTGCTGACATAAGGTTGTCACCAGGATTCAGCTACTTTGCAGCAGTGATCGACTGATGTTTCCCTGTTAAACCCCAGCGCCGATGAAACTGCATACAACCAACTACATCAATACATTTATCGAAGTGGCCGACGATAGTCCGGCTCTGCAGGGCGAAATTCCGCCCCGTAAAGACGGCACCCTCTCAATTGCGACCCGGCAGTTTGACTTGATACGCGAGAACCCGTACCAATTTACCTCCGACGATGTGCTGTTTGCTATCCATGCTCAGAAAAATGACCTCGCAGACAGTGAACATCCGGAAGCCAGACAACAGTTTTTTTCAAAAGGTCAGGCCTGTTTTCGTTCGTCACCGCTGACCAAGCGTTACGGCTGGGGCGTTCACAGCAATGAGGCCGGAAAGATTGCCCTTTACGCTATCGACTCCGCAGAATATACCCGGCTGGCCAACGACGCTACGCTCAAACACGTAAAAGCAATGCGATCGAAAAGGGCATAGTATGGCTCTTTACCCCTGGATTGTCGACGGATCAGTACGTTACCAGCGGATAACCTCGTAGGTACCTATCGGCAGACCGTACGTCTAATCGGCGGTGAACCTGGTTTTAACTTTTCAACGTGGATAGGCCAGTAGAACAAAACTGGCGCAGTTTTACATTTGCCCAGTCAGGAAAACCAAAATTGGGCTATGGCTGCGTTATTAGAATCCGGCCGGTCCGGTCTTTTCTGCAGACGTCTATCGTGGTACAATGAACAAACTTCGCCTGCTTGCTTCCATCCTGAGTCCTTCTCTGCTTATTCTTGTCTGCAGCGGTCTGCTTATCTCGTGCGCCAGCCAGAAAACGAACCTCTACGATAAGGAACTTGCCAGGTTGAGGAATACGGCGAAGGGTACGTTGTCCAGCCAGATCGATGAATTTAACGCGTACACAAATCGCCCCCCGTCCGACGGGCCGTTCAACGCCACCAACAACAAAGCGTTTTTGCTGGCAAACATACCACTCTTCAGTAGCTCGGATAGTGCCCTCGCCAAGGTGTATAATTACCGGTGGTGGATGATCAGCAAGCATTTGAAGGAGTACGACGACCCGGCGGATAAGCAACGGTACTGGGTAGTTACCGAGTTCTTTGGCGTGAAACCATGGGCCTCACTGAGCGGGGCCATCACCTGCCCGGCCGGTCACCAGTTTTACGATGTACGGTGGCTGAGGGACGATAAATTCTTGAAATCCTACGCCGATTATTTTATGCAGGGCTCTGCCTCGCGCCTACCCCAGCGGGAGAACGGCAATTTTCTGACGTATCTGAGCCGCCCCGAAAGTCACCACTTTTCGAGCTGGATGGTCAACGGTATTGAAGCATTTCTGAAAATCCACCCCGATAGACAGTGGCTTCACAGCCGGTTGCCTGCCCTGGAGAAACACCAGCAGGTCTGGGATAGCCTGTTTACGGTGAAGGTGCCAGCCGCCAAAACCGCGGGCATGTATAAAATTCTTGACCTGTACGACGGCATGGAATTCAGCCTCTCGGCCGTACTGGGCCTTATTGAAAGCCAGGGAGCCTACAGCCTGTACACGAAAGACAACTGGCGAAATTATTACCTGGGCTGGGGCACGACAGCTAATGCCGAACGATCGGAGCAGGCCAAGCAATATCCCACGGCTTTTCGAAAAGGATACCCCGATTTTTACCTGGTTCGGCCGTCGGTCAATAGTTACGCGTACGGCAATCTGCAGGCGCTGGCGAATCTCTACCAGATTGATGAAGCCAGTACCCTGTCGAACAGCCAGGCAGGCAAAGCAGCTTACTACTCCTCAAGAGCTGAAGCTATCCGGCAGAAGGTACTGGACGTACTCTGGCAGAAAGACGACCAGTTTTTCACTACGTACAGCGCGGGCGACAACCAGTTTGGGATTCGCGATTACCAGGCCAGAGTTCGGGAATCGGTTGGCTATACGCCCTGGTATTTTAACCTGATACCGACCAGGAACTACACTGCCTATAGCCGGGCCTGGGATATGTTTTCTTCGCGGAACGGCTTTTACAACGTAGCGGGTATGACCACCGCCGAGCAGCAGCACCCGTACTATAACGAACAGGCCTATGCCTGGAATGGCCGCGGCTGGCCATTCGAAAACTCGGTGGTTTACAAAGGATACGCCAACTACCTGCGCAACTACAAACGGACGAGCACGCTCGCCGAGCGACAACTACTCTATGATTATATTGATAAACTGGCCCGAATGCACGGGACCGATCAGCTTAACATCGGTGAGTGGTATATTCCCAGCAACGGAAAAACGTTTGGCGGTGAGTCCGACTATTTTCATTCAACTTTTCCCGATATTATCATTGAGGACCTGATCGGCTTCAAATCCTCCCTGGACAATACGTTTTCGATTGCCCCCCTGGTGCCTGAGGATAAATGGGACTCGTTTTACCTGGGCAATATCCGCTACCACGGCCATGATGTTGATATCGTCTGGAAGCGGGACTGGCAGCCTGATAAACCGGGGAATCAACCCCAGCTATGCATCTGGGTCGACAGCAGGCTGGTTGCCAGTCAGCCTGCACTCCATAACGAGCTTACAGTCCGATTGCCCTGACCGGGTTCAGGAGTATACTGGCTGGCGGTTTCGGGTCTGGTTAGCTTCCGCTAAATAGCCAGAGTCGACTGACCGGGACCCAATTAAGTCTGGTAGACACCCTAGTCGGACAGTTAGCAAACCAGAGGTGTTAAAATCCAATAATGACTTCAGTACGTATGTCTTTTCACAACAAACTAGTGAATCTACATGCATCATATTCGATTAATAGATTTAATCGATAGAATTATTTATTTGTCAGGAGAAGCCAACTACACCCGCGTTCATTTCCTCCAGGATAAAGACCTGATTGTGTGCAAAACCCTAAGTCAGTGCGTCGATCAGCTTCCCGGCTTTATCCGTCTTCATAAACAGCACGCCATCAATCCCCGGTTTCTTAAAAGGGTGACTATTGTGGATTCAAAGTCCGCACACGTCCTCATCGGCGATAAACAGCTACCCATCAGCCGGCGACGCCTGAAAGACGTAATGGAGCAAATCTGGCAGAGTAATGCATTGAGCAGTGAATAAACCAGTTGCACCAGTTCTGTTGATCGGCTATCAGGATAGGACGTATAGCTAAGCGATGAATCGTTGGCGACAGCATCGACAAACGGCAAACGAGAGGTCCGCCAGCGTGTCACAGGAAGCCAGCAATACCAACCCCCGTCGCCCTACAGGCTTCTATTCCGATACTGCCCGCTCAATGCGGACCGTAGCGGATGTGGTTAACGGATTGGCGGTACCCACCTGAATGGGCAGAATGGCAACCATCGATCTAGCTTCCAGCGACTGGGGCAGAGTAACGTGTTCCGTACCAATCCGGTGATAGTGGGCATCGTAATAATCAAAGCGAACCTGTATCTGCCGGTAGCCGTGCTCACGGGAGGTGTTGGTTATTGAAAAGGTATGTTCGTTACGTTGAATGCCAGTTCTGTTACCTGCTGGCTGGGGCTTCCAGGATATCCGGTCAACCAACAGGTCCCGAACGGCATCCGGCTTGCTTTGATACGAAGGTTTACTTTTTTGGCATGAGACGGCAACAAGGATGAAAAACAGGTAGCTTATTTTTAGAGGGTTCATACATGCTGGCTTATCAATTATTACTGGTCTCGCCCGGCACAAAGATCAGCTGGTTTTGGCGCGAAAGATCACCAATATTACGTAGTTAAGCCAGTTGTCCGTTGCTATATCCGGCTTTACTGCCATGCACATACAACTCAGGGAGCCTAGTAAAAAGCTGGAGGCATTAACTGAAGACGAGTTTGCCTGTGTACTCTCCCACTTTAAGCTGGTATTTTCCCGTTCATCATCCAGGAAGGCCAACTCGCCCGGCGTCAGACTTTTTTTAACCAGACTCAAACTACCCTGTTGCTGGAATGCCTGTTCGAACCCTGATAGTTGAGCTGGAAGCGACCGTTGTCAGATAAATAGTAACAGTCCGAACAAATAGCTTCGCGGTTTTACGCCCATCAACGTTCCTGGAATTGGGTAAGCATATCCCTATCGTTTCGTCTAGCAGCCGGAAGAGTGGACAAACGGTGGGTCTGGACACTAACTTTATCAACTACTATACACATCCCATTCCAACCCTTTTCGTCCTGCTTCGGTCTTCATCACAAAAGACCAATCCATGAGAATCGTACAGTGGAGTTTATTTTTTCTTGTCGGGATACTGGGCTGCTCAACGTCTACGCCAGATCCAACACCGGGCAGTAATGCCTATGCGCATTTGAATGGTCAGGCCTGGAGTGGCATCATCAATGCCTGGCAAAGCAATGCAAACAGCGGATCATGTACAGTAAACACAGTCAATTTGTCCATTCAAAATAAGCAACCTTATCCCAAAGCACGTATGCTGGCTCCGGCCTTTTGCGCAGGTTACTGTGGGGATCAGTCGCTCTCGTTTACCCATATCCCCCTGGCGACCGGCACGTACCCCCTCTCGGCGCATCAACCCTGTCCCACTACGCCCAAACAGGTAGGCGTGAGCTTTACTACCTTGTCTGGGGGCGACATACTTCTTGATACCTACAAAATTGATTCGACTCAACAGGGCAGGCTTACCATTACCCGGTATGATTCGAAGCACAGAGAGATTGAGGGGATATTCGACGTAACGCTACGGCGGGTCAACACAAGACAGGTTACCTCCGATGCAGCCGAAGTCCTTCAGTTTCGACAGGGAAATTTCTGGGCCAAACTGCCTTAGTCGGCGATACATCAGCCGTTCAAAGCAGCCTTTTCGCAGTTAAAGACGATGCGACGTACCAATTTCCTGCCGTTTATGGTGTTGGTAGCTCTTGTCGCTCCATTTGTGAATTTGTTCAGCCTGAAAAATTCGCCCAGCGCTTCCCCAGGATATGGACTTATCTACTATATCATTTGGCTAGCCCATTACTTTTAGGTTATGGTTTTACCACCTATTCGTATCAACAGCATCGCGTACTGGCCTAGATCGCCTTTGCCATAGGAAGTTGTTTAATCCCTACGCTGCTGTGGGGGTTACTAGCAGGCTAAGCGGTGAAACTTGAAAAACTTTCAGCTGATCAGCCGACGCTGAATAGCCAAAACAAATCTAAAATTCGCTATATATTTATAATAAATAACAGAATGATACCAAAATTGTTATGTATCTCACCCGGTCCAGGTGAACCGGCTAGGTAAGTACGGAATGGCCAGGCCGGTTGTGTCTGGTCATTTTTTGTGACAGCAGCGGGATAGATACGTAGTGACCAGGCGTACTAGGTCTCTTTTTGCAGTTGCCAGACTAGCAGCAAAACGCAAAGCAGCTGCTTGTAGAGGTTTTAAAAACGTTGTTCAACCGGGATTTGAACCGGCTGAAGCAGGAGAAGCTGGGCAAGATAGATTACGTGCGAAACCAGGAGCTGGAGTTTTCTCAGAAAATACCCTCAGGCAGGAAGTACACGCTGACAACGTCCAAGTTAACGTATGCTAAGGAATGAAGATCCAGGCTAACGTCTGGTCATTCTCGAGAATGGCCGGTCGTTAGCCTAGTCTGTACTATACGTCGTCAGCCCGTGATGCCGTCAGTATAGCGGCAAAGCCGTCGGTCTATTCGCCACGGGCAACAACCCAGAAATATGTACGTTTGAGCATGGAAAACAAAACGTTTTTTCTGCTGCTGGGCTGGGCTATTTGCCTGGCTGGGGCGCTGAACATTGGCTTTTCACTACTGACCCGGGCTGATACCGCACTCAATGTATTGGGGGTCGTATTCCTGGCTGTTTTTCTGTTTGTTTCTGTCCTAACCAAGTGTTTTACCAAAAATCCCTTTAATCGATGACTAAAATTTCTATCGGTATCTGGGCCGCCATTCTGCTGTTTGTCGGCCTGTTTGTTGTTAACTCCTGTACGACGGTCGACGCTTCACACGAAGGCATCAAAGTCAGTAAAATAGGCTCCGACCGGGGCGCTAACGACATTGAGAACGTAACGGGCTGGATCTTCTACAACCCATTTACATCCTTCATTGAGCAGTACCCGACCTTTACCCAAACCAAAGATTTCGACCCGTTCACCGTTAGTGCCAAAGGCGGTACGTTATTCAAAATTGACCCTACCCTCAACTACCACCTGGTCAAGGGCCAGGGCGCAAATGTGTACCGCAAATACCGTAAAGAGTTGCCTGATATTGAGAACAACATCCTCCGCACCATCGTCTACAATTCGTACCGGGACGTTGCCAACACCTTCACGCCGGATTCGCTCGTTAATAACCGGGTCGGTTTCGAGGAGCAGGTGGAGTCCAAACTCCGTAAGGCGTTAAGTGACGATGGCTTTTCGTTCGAAAACATCACCTCGAATCTGACCCCACCCGAGTCACTCCAGGCGATGATCGACGCCAAAAATACGGCGGTCCAGAACGCACTACGCTTAAACAACCAGGTACCAAGCAGGTGGATCTGTTGAAAAGGAGCGGACAAAGCCCGCAAACCTATTCATGAGGAGGCTAAATGGAGTGCTATTTCAACAGGGGACAAAGGAGCACGTATGCGATGTTCTCGAAGGAGGTGGTGAAGCGTTCAAGCAGCGAGAGAAAAAATACTCAATAATTTAATTCTTTCAAGTAAAATCAATCACATTTGCCATGACTGAAGCAAACTCATTTACTGACTTTTTATCAAAAGTCGGAGCACTTGTAGACAATAAAGCAAATCACTTTGTGCTTTTTAGGGGTCAAAGTGACGAAAAAAACTTATTGCCCGGTATTGCTAGGGATGATAACACAATCGATACAACTGAGATTGAAAAGCAGATGCTTGAAGATTTCGAAAGACGATCCCCTATGCTTATAAGTTCATTGGGATTAAAAGATGATTGGGATCGGCTTGTTTACGCTCAGCATTTTGGCCTTAAAACTAGATTACTTGATTGGACTAGCAATCCATTAGCTGCTATTTGGTTTGCAACGAATCGTGACGCTCAACTAAATACAAATAAGGAAACTGACTCATTCATCTATGCGATTTATGGCACCAAGGATTTGGTTATTGATCCAAGAAACGACAAGTCTCCCTTTGATCTAAAATTAACCCGTGTTTTAAGACCCACCTTAAACAATCCTCGAATAGTAGCGCAATCGGGCTGGTTTACAATCCATAGATACTACGACGGTAAGAAGTTTGTACCATTAGAGGACAATATTGACTTTAAGGGTGGTGTTGAAAAATTTGTAATACCAGCTGGAAAAAATAAAGAATTTTTCAAACAGGCACTTTTGCTAGGAGTCTCTGCTAAATCGCTGTTTCCGGATGTGGAAGGCCTATGCAGACATTTAAATTGGAAGTATCTGACTAGTAAAAAGCCCTAACCCGCTTTCTAATTTACTCAAAAAATTAAGATCTTACTCGAATAACAAGTAGTTACAGTAGGTATCGAATGGCCAGGCCAGATGCGCCTGGCCATTTTTAAACAAAACATCAAGTGCAATCACACATCCATAACCGAAACCTTTCCCAAGAATGTCACGCGCCCCTGAGATTACGGCTCAGAAGTTTTTCCAAGCCGCCGAAGAACACTCCATTGTTAAGGCTGATCTAGTCAGCGAGTACATCGTTGGATGGGCCAAAATCATTATTCGTTACAAAATAAACGTTAAGCAAGACCCTACGGTCTATGTGATCGATTTGTTTAGCGGAGCGGGAAGGTACGACGACGGTACGCCCTCCACGCCTATAAAGGTTATGGATCGGGTGTTGGAAGCCGACTATTTGCGGGATAACATTCGGTTTTGGTTCAATGACGAATCGGTGGACATGATCACCCGGCTACAGACCAATATCAAAGCATTGCCGGGTAGCGAAAACCTCAGACACGAAGTTCATTATACCTCTCAAGACGCCGATTCGCCGGAGATAGCCAACTGGTTTCGCCAAAATGCAATCAGCTGGCGGTTTCCCATGCTGGTCTTCATTGATCCTTTTGGCTACAAAGAAATCAATCAGGAACTGATTCGATCGATTATTCAGGTGCCTCAGTCAGATATAATCCTCTTTTTCAATTATAAGCGGATCAATGCCGCGCTGAACAACCAGCTTTTCGAATCAAATATGAACCGGTTATTTGGTGAAGCACAGGTTAAGACAGTTAAAGAAGAGCTAGAGACGGCCAAACCAGCCCAGAGATCTGAAATCATTGTCCGGCACTTAGAAGAGTCCTTTGAAGCACTAGGCTCAAAATTTGTTACTGCTTTTAAGATTGTCCAGAACGACCAGGATCAGATTTCGCATTACATCGTTGGGCTCACTAAACACGAGAAAGGCTTCGAGTTATTCAAAAAGATAATGAAGAAGCATACTAAGGATGCAGAACGCGCGCAATCTCGGTTTGGTCTTGATTTATTCAGTCAGCAGCGCAGTCAGCAACAAGATTTGTTTGCTACTCCTATTGATGCGGTCAATGAATTGAGTAATATGCTAAAAAGAAAATTTGCGGGTCAGACAATCACCTTCGCTGAGATATATCGGATCCATCACCCAACGGCGGAATTTACTGAAACGGAGTACAAAGAGGCTGTGCGTCGCCTATTAACTCGCCGTGATGCTTTTATTGCTGAGAATTCACAGCTTCCTCAACGCGCTATAATGAACGGGAAGCAAACTATTCCAGATTACTTACTGATAAAGTTCGTATAATATACAAATATTGCCCTTATAATATATCTTGCGTACATTATTCCACATAATGAAAAGACAAGCATGGCTCAGTCAAGCATCGAATGGACAGAAATGACCTGGAACCCGACCACGGGTTGCGATAAGATATCAGCCGGTTGTAAGTTCTGCTACGCTGAGGTGATGACCAAACGCCTAAAAGCAATGGGACAAGAAAAGTACGCCGGTGGGTTTCGCGACATTCGCACCCACGAGTCGGAGCTACTACGCCCCTTTAGCTGGAAAAGCCCCAAGGTGGTCTTTGTCAATTCGATGAGCGATCTGTTCCACGACAAAGTACCCGTTTCGTTTATTAAGCAGGTCTTTCAAACAATGAACGACTGTCCGCAGCACACCTTCCAAGTGCTCACCAAACGAGCTGAAAACGTTGAGAAATACTCGAAGCTTCTCACCTGGTCACCTAACATCTGGATGGGCGTATCGGTGGAGGATGAGCAGGTTGTTCACCGGATCGATAACCTACGCAATTCCGGGGCGGCCATTAAGTTCTTATCGCTCGAACCCCTGATTGGTCCCTTACCGGACCTTAACCTAACGGGGATCGACTGGGTGATTGTCGGCGGGGAGTCGGGCCGCAAGCCGCGCCCCATGAATCCCGAGTGGGTACTGGACATTCAGCGCCAGTGCGCAGAACAAGGGGTCGCATTCTTCTTTAAGCAATGGGGCGGCACTAACAAGAAAGCCGCTGGCAGGGAATTAAACGGCCGCACCTACGACGAGATGCCCAGCCTAGCCGCTGCCTAGTCCTACCACGAGCCTACTCCTTACGGAGTGGGCTTGTTTGTTTTCCAAACACTTTCGCCCAAATTTCACCCAATTCCTAATGTACTTTCGCTCGTACCAGCACCTTCGCCGACAAGTGGTGTTGGTTTGGCGTACTATTAGTTTCTTCACGGGTCACTAAGCTCAGGTTTCGGGCAACAGTGAATGGCCAAGTAACTGGCTTACTCAGAAATCCCCTGGCTACTTGATGGTGATGGCTACTAGTCAAACCGTTAACAATCTTATCCAGACGAATTCAATCAATCAAAAGCACTATTCCATTATCGGTCTAGTATCTTCTTTTAAGGAAAATACAATAGTGAGTTGTTCGCCTTTGCGCAACGAAATCTTGCTTGTATAGAGCCAATAGTAGCCAATGAACCCCACCCGTATCCGGTATCTACCCGGAGGTACGGTGCTGAGGTCCACCCGAAAAGCGTTCCGCTCAAAGATTGAGGATCGGACGTTCATGAGGTCCACCCGAAAAGCGTTCCGCTCAAAGATTGAGGATCGGACGTTCTGAGGTCCACCCGAAAAGCGTTCCGCTCAAAGATTGAGGATCGGACGTTCATGTGTTGGTTTTTCTTTTCCCTTTCCAACCTCATCTGGGGTTAAACCACCAAGAGAGCTGTGGGGGCGGAAGCTATTATATTCTTGCCTCCAGTGTTCAATTTTTTCCCGAGCATCGTCTAGCGATAAGAACCAGTGAGCGTTCAAGCACTCGTCCCGGAAACTACCATTAAATGACTCGATAAACGCATTATCCGTTGGCTTTCCTGGCCTTGAAAAGTCCAGCGTCACTTTGTTATCATAAGCCCACTTGTCCAGGAACTTTGAGATAAATTCACTGCCATTGTCCACTTGAATCCGTTCGGGTACAGCCAAATCTACAATTTTTAAGTGATTCATTACGGCCACCACGTCTTCACCCTTTAATGATTGGCCGACATGGATGGCTAAGCACTGGCGACTATAATTATCGACTACAGTTAAGGCCCGGATTTTTCGGCCATCAAATAGCTGATCAGCCACAAAGTCCATGCTCCAGCACTGATGGATACTGGAGAGTTGGGGGCGCTCTAACCGGTGGGCAGCGGCTCGATTACGACGGGGACGCTTGCTTCTGAGATGCAATCCTTCTTCACAATACACCCTATAGACCCTTTTGTGGTTGTCACGCCAGCCTTCCCGGCGCAACAGCACATAAATCCGCTGATAACCGTACCGAACCCTTACTTGGGCAATTTCTTTGATTCGTTTCCGGATCACGGAGTCATCTCGACGACGAGACTTGAACTGCAAAGAGGATCGACGGAATTGAATAACAGAGCAGGCACGACGGGCTGAAACGCGATAGTTTTCCATTAAACTTGAGGCCAGTTTCCTTTGCTGAACTGGCCTCAAAGCTTTTTTTTGAGCACATCCTGAAGCATTTGTTTGTCCAGGCTCAGGTCGGCCACTAGCTGTTTCAGCTGACGGTTTTCTTCTTCCAACTGGCGTAATCGGTGCAGTTCGGCAACACCCAATCCGCCATACTTCTTCTTCCAATTGTAATAGGTAGCCTCGCTAATTCCCATTTTGCGGCATACTTCAGCCACGGCTACTCCGGTCTCAGCTTGCTTGAGAGCAAAGACGATTTGCGCTTCGGTGAACTTGGTTTTCTTCATGACGATTTGTTTGATTTAAGTTAATCCAAATCGCCCGATTTTCTCTACTTTATACTGGAACGCTTTTCCGGGGGGAGGTCAGTGCCCTGAAACTTCCCTACAGAATCAGCTGAAATGAAAACAGAGCCAATCTTGATATAGGTCGCCTGTACCGGCTTACGCGTATCAAAATCAATGACGGAGCCATTAACGATGCTCTCACTAGGAGAATTACACTTCTCTCGCTGAATACGATACGTGCCTCTACTTACTTGCGCAGAGCAAGTTGAATAACTAGCTAAAAGGAGTATACTCAGCACGATTTTACAAAAGCTCATTTTCATAATCTAACGTTATTTCCTTTACTTAATCGCAGTTATCAATCAACAGCGCTGAGCGCACGACAAGGCTTGCTTGTAATGCGATGATAAGGGGTAAGCCCAAAGCAACCAACCGCTTACGAAAATTGGCCCCTTAGAAGCCGAAAAAATGGGTGGTAGCTTGGCTAGGTTTACCGTGAATCAGTAGTTTTACCCCCGCCACCACGTCCCACCGCCAGCTATGACAAATAAACTGCTGTCTACTCTAGCTTCAATGCTACCCTCCGGCAAGCGCCCACTAGCTCCACAGCGTCCCAGTTGCTACCCGCCCGTACTAAAGTGAATTAGAAATCTGAACCGAGGACTGATCCGACTATAAAGGGGACTGCCTCTTTACGATACAAGTCGTGGTAGTTTTTAATGGCTAATGGTACTACTGCCGGCCATTCTAAAAGACACGTTACCCGTGGTCTCATACGTCTACCTAACACTCGTTTATTATCGACAGAATGCCAGTTAGTTCTTCTGACCTAGCCTCGGTCGGCTACGACGTCCGCACCGCCGATTCTCCAGCGCCAATATCAGAAACTACTACCACTACCGCCGACTCCGGTCAGGAGACATCTTCTTCCAGAGTACTAGACTTTACTCAGCTAGTCGGGCATCTAGGATGAGGATTGAAGTCGAATGATCATTTTTATAACTAGTAATTTATCCTCTCTTAATCAAAAATCTCCTTTATGAATACTACTATAGACTTAGACGACTATGAACTGCTACTTAATTTGAGAGCCGCCAAAAAAATACGCGAGACAAAGGAAAAGAAAAGAAGCGCACGACAAACTAAGACAACAATTTATATCAGAAGGAATTACGGAAGACCAGCTATACAAAGAATTAAATTCTCTAAAAAAAGATCATAAGACAACAATACATTTATCCGAGGTAATCAATGGCAAAAATCAAAAGTCACTAGAAGAACAACTTTATAATATACCAAACTACGCAAAAAGCGAACTGCCGGAAGGGGAAAGAATACTGGTAAAGGACGAACGAGACGAATGGTTACGAATTCTACACGAACGATATTCGGAAAAATTCCTAAAGGATAATGATAGGATCTGGACGGTTACCAGTATTTTTATTCCGCTCTCTTTAGCAGGGCTTAGCTCCGTTAAAGATGGATCGGTCGCTAGTATAACCCTTCTTGGCATTGGATCTGTTTCTCTGATGACATTTTGGTTTCTCGTTTGCGAAAAGCACAGAGCTTTTCAAGAAAGCTCAGCAAATGTTGTTAAATCGATTGAATTGCAGATTGGGTTAACCACTAAACTATCTCCTCTTGATGACCCCTTCATGACACTTAGCTTTCCTCAAGATACAGATACGTGGAATGCAATCTCACCGCTGTATAAAGCACTAAAAATTTTAATATTTGAAAAAAAGGAGAATAGCTTTCAAAACTTCAAAGTGGCGTTGAAAGCTAGCTTAAATTCGCTAAAAGGTGTAGAAGTAAATAAAGATATCTCTATTGTACTTAGACGCCCTTTGTTACGACTCCTGCGACATATGAATATTCAAATGGGCAGAATTTATATGTATGCTACAGTTACGATCCTTTGGATAGCAGCCATATGGTGGACTGTTTGTAAAGGCGATACGCCTAACAAACCCGAACCAGTAATGTTTACCATTCATCATCGGACAATTCACGAACCTCTTGATTTTCCCCCTTTATGGCCTCCCCCACCGAGCGTTCCAATTCCCTTCAACCCCAACTACAGCTCTGGAAAACCCTAGGCTCCATCGAGCTATTTTCCTCCCGCTGGATGCGGCTCCGTCAGGACACCTGCGAGCTGCCCACTAAGCGCGTTGTGGACGATTATTTCGTGATGGAGATTCCGGACGGGGCGGCCATTGCAGCGGTTACCGAGCAAGACGAGTTGGTCCTGGTTCGCCAGTACAAACACGGCGTGGATCAGGTGGTACTTGAACTACCGGCCGGCATTGTGGAACCAGGCGAAGAGGGGCCAGCTGCTATCGCCCGCGAGCTTGAGGAGGAAACCGGCTACCGGGCCTCTTCGGTTGAATACGTAACGACGCTGGCCAGCAAGCCCGCCCGTTTGTCGGCGCGTACCCAGATCTACTTTGCCGACAAGGTCAGCCAGCAGGGCACCCAGCAAGAGAATGATTCGGAAGTCATTCAAATCGTTCTCGTGCCATTAGCCGAGCTACCCGCCCTTATTCAGCGGGGTGAGATTATCGTTGAAACGTCCCTGGCGGCTTTATTGATGGTTTGGCCCCGGTTGGTGCGTAGCTAACTCTTCTTACTTTTCCCCGGCCAAACACGGCTTTCATGGATTCACTCGTATCCTGATCAGCCGAGTCGCGGTAATACGCTTCGGTCGTTTTGAAGCTGCTGTGGCCTAGCCTCAGTTGGGTATCATACACCGTCAGCGTCTTATTCTGATTGCTGATCTGACGGGCCAGCTCAGCAGCTGCGTGCATCCGAAAGGGTGTTTTCAGGCCTGCTTCCGTTTCGATCAGGGCCAGGCACTCATTGATCTGATCATCCCAGCACGAAAACGCGTAGTAGAGCTGCCGTTTGAGCACAAAATCAGCAGCCCGGTCCTGCTCGTAGTCATCCTCTGCGTTGTTTTTATGGGCGATCGTAGCTGCGAGTTCATTTAACCAACCTGATCGCCTTAGTGGTATCACTAGCGAACCGGCCCAACGGTCGCCCATTATAAACAGGGCTTGTGATGAGTTTGTAATGCCCACACCGTTTATTGATGAGAATGGACTCCGTTTTTAGCAGCAGGGTGTCTACATCCGTTGCCCCCAAAGCGATATGAAAGCGGACGTCCTCCGGCTCCAGCGAGAAGCCACTAAATATATAGCCCATAGTGTCATCCTTTCGGTAAACGATTGGTACTGGATACGGTTGTTTACTCTCCGCACTTATTCGATACAGTTTGACGCTATCCGGTGTTATTATATATTCCGGCATAAAGTAAGCCAGTCATTCCGGCCCAATCCGGCCGGGTATTCCGGCACAAAATGGGCCATCGTGGATAAGTGAGCCAAGACCCCTAGTTTGGCCCTGACGTGAACGAACATCACTCACGTTTGTAGTCAAGCATGGCTAACTCTCGCTTACCTATGTTTCAACTCCGTCGGATTCTTCAACTCCGCCAGCAGGGCTTCAGCCAGCGCCGGATTGCTTCGGCTTTAGCCATTTCCCGAACCACCGTCGAACACTATTTGCGTATAGTCGAAGCGCATTTTTCGGACTTGGCTCAGGCTTTGAGCTGGCAGGATGATCAACTTCACCGCCTGTTCACTCATCGTGTACCCCAACCAGAGGCCGATCGGCTGGGTGATCTCTACCAACGATTTGAGAACTACGAAGCCCAATTGGCCAAGCCGGGTGTGACCCGCCATCACTTATGGCTAGCTTATAAGCAGGCTAACCCCAATGCCATCCAGTACTCCCAATTTTGTGAGCGCTACCGGACCTGGCGACTCAACCAGCAGACGGTGATGCACCTGGAGCACAAAGCTGGGGAGACGCTTTTCGTCGATTATGCCGGTAAAAAGCTAGCCCTGGTCGATCCAACTACCGGTCAGCCTCAGCCAGTCGAGCTTTTTGTCGCCGTGCTGGCCTGTTCCCAACTCACTTTTGCTAAAGCGGTTGCCAGTCAGCGAAAAGCCGATTTCCTACAAGCCTTATCCGATGCGCTAACCTACTTTGGTGGTGTCCCCGAGGCCATTGTGCCCGATAACCTGAAAGCCGCCGTGACCAAAGCCAACCGCTATGAGCCTGATCTGAACGAGTCGATTGAAGACTTTGCGGCTCATTACAGTACCTGTATCTATCCAGCCCGTAGTGGCAAGCCGCGCGATAAAGCGCTGGTGGAGAAGACCATCTCCATTCTCTATAGTCGGGTATATGTTCCCCTACAAGAACAGAGCTTTCACTCTTTGAAGGAACTGAACCAAGCTATTGCTCAACAAGTAGAAGTCCACAACCGGCAGTGCTTTCAGGGTAAGCCCTACTCAAGACGTCAGCGTTTTGAGACCCTGGAAGAAGCCACGCTGATGCCTTTGCCGCTACAGCCTTACCGGTCCAAAGCCTTTCGCATGGCCAAAGTGCATCCCAACTGTCATGTACTGTTAGGGGAAGACAAGCACTATTATAGCGTACCCTACCGGCATGTGGGCCAGAGCGTTAAGCTGGTTTACACCGCTCAGACCGTGGAGATTTACCATGATCATCAGCGGATTGCGCTTCATGAGCGCCAACCCGAGGCCTATCAGTACACCACCCGTCGCGAACACCTGCCCAGCCAACAACAATGGCTGAGCCAGTGGTCTGCGGAGTACTTTATCGATCAGGCCAGCCAGATCGGTCCCCATACTCGACTGGCCATTCAGGAACTGCTCCACACGCGGAGCTATCCCCAACAGGCCTTCCGTTCCTGTGCCGGCGTACTATCGCTGGTAGCCAAGGTTGGCCAGCAACGCCTGGAGGGGGCCTGTGAGCGGGCGTTAACGTATGGGGCTGTCTCCTACAAGTTGATCCGTAGCATCCTGGAGCGCAATTTAGATAAGACTACCTCAACGGAGGTAACCCATAAGCCTCTGCCAACTCATGAGAACATCCGGGGAGCCGATGTCTATCAATAATAAGAGCGTGTTGGGGAATTGAGAAAGCTTGAGAGTCGTGTCAACTTTGTGTCGACCAAGACATGAAGCAATGACTAAACAGTGGCAACCACTGACCGACCCTCAATGGGCCGCAATTTCGCCTTTCTTTGACCTTCGACGCAAGCGGACTCATAATTTGCGCCACATCGTAGACGCCTTGTTGTGGTTGCTTCGAACCGGCTGTCAGTGGCGTAACCTGCCCTCGCATTGGCCACACTGGCAGGCGGTGTACTACTATTTCGATCAGTGGAAACAGGCTGGTATATTTGAGCAGATCAACGCTGCTTTGAATCAACTCGACCGTCAGCAAGCCGGACGAGCAAGTCATCCATCAGTACTATGCATTGATTCACAAAGCGTTAAGTTGCATCCCATGATCTGTGAACAGCGCGGTCTAGACGGCAACAAGCGTATCAATGGCCGCAAACGAACTCTAATCGTGGATACCCAGGGGCGCTTGTGGGTAGCTGACGTATCGGCGGCTAACGAGGCTGACGGCCCCTTAGCCGTGCCATTGATCACCAACATGCTGTGGCGCGTAGGCGAACGGCTGGAGAAAATCTACGGCGATCAAGCTTATAACGGCGTGTTTGCCCGTGAGTTGGAGGGGTGGAGTATTGTATTTGAAAAAGCCTCGCGTCCCGAGTCCGCTCAAGGCTTTGTACCAGTAGCTAAGCGATGGGTAGTCGAACGCAGCATCGCTTGGACCAATTTCTTCCGCCGGATCGTCAAGGACTATGAGTATACGGTAGCTTCTTCGGTCAACTGGCTGTATTTGGCTAACATTCAAGTGATACTACAGCGTATTTGAGGTTTGAACCAAATGTAATTCCCCAACACGCTCTAAAGGGGTAAAGGGGATAAAAAGAGCTAACCATTAAACCATCAACTCATGAATACACAAGCAACCCTCGAGCGCATGCGTCAATTAAAATTACAGGGCATGGCCACCCACTGGGAAACCCTTCTGCGTCTACCGGTTAATCAGTGGCCGCCCACCGACCATCTCCTGGCTTCGCTGCTGGATGCCGAACACGAATACCGGCAGGAACGCAAAACGCGAACTGCCATTACCCAGGCTCGTTTTCGGTATCAGGCCAGCCTGGAAGAAGTTATTTACACGCCTGATCGGCAGTTGGACAAAAGTATGGTACTTCGCCTGGGCGACCTCTCTTTTGTACGACGGGGCGAAAACATTCTCATCACCGGTGCCACTGGTTGTGGCAAAAGCTATCTGGCTACATGTCTGGGCTACCAGGCTTGTCAACGAGGGCTGCGGGTGGGCTACTTCTCTATGCCTAAACTTATGGAACGACTGCATCTGGCTCGAGCGGATGGCTCCTATACTCGGGAGCTTGCCCGTCTGGAGCGGTTGCAGTTATTGATCCTGGACGATTGGGGCCTATCGAGTCTAGACATGAATGCCAAACTGGCTTTGCTGCAACTCATTGAAGATCGCCATGGCCGGTCGGCTACGATCATTACCTCGCAGTTACCGGTGTCTAAGTGGTATGAGTACCTAGCTGAACCAACGCTGGCCGATGCAATCTTGGATCGACTCGTGCATCAGGCACACCGCATTGAGTTGCAAGGCGAGTCAATGCGCAGGCGCATCAAAAAAACGAATGATTTAACCGGATCCTGATTATTTTTATGCCCTCTTCGCCCCTTATCCACCGTGGCCCACTTTAGCCGTTTTGGCTGGCACAGTATCTCCGGAATATATATTATCGCCTTGCCCGTAAAATAGGGCAGCCCTGACGTTTGATCAACCAAATAGAACTGACCAATAAATAGTTGATCACCGCAGCCCGATTCAATGCAGGCTGTCATGGTGAAACTAAGCAGTAAGGCAATTAGTACCCGCCTAATAAAGACGTTGTCTTGTTTTGTTTTCACCGGTACTTCAGGTTTGATAAAACAGGGGTCTCGGGCACAATTCAATGAAAATTCCCGACAAACACAAGCTTCACTTCTTCCCCGCCCCAACCACCGCCTTTATCTGCTCACTTCTCTAGATCAGCCGACTCACTCCAATACCCTTTGGCAGCTTTAAGACTGTTGTGGCCTGGCGTGAAGAACGTTTTTTCCTGCTTCACAATTTATGTACGCTTCTGGTATCTGGTTTGTTACTCCAACGAGATCCCTCAGAAAACCAGCCTTCTACCTCTGTTTTCACTTCTCCAGCGGCTTGTTTGGGGTTTTGACGTAAACAAATAAGCCGAAATAAAGTAAGGTTGTATGCTAAACAGATTGTACTTTATGGGGGCAAAACCCAGGTTTAGCGATATTAACCCAAAAATGTAAGTACATGCCAACATTCACGCTAGGGATCGAAGAGGAATTTCAGACAATTGACCCGACCAACGGTGAACTGCGTTCGCACATGTCGAAGATTGTGGATGGTGGGCGTATTGTGCTTCAGGAACGCGTAAAGGCCGAAATGCACCAGGCCGTTGTCGAAGTCGGCACCAACATCTGTAACAACATTGACGATGCCCGTCAGGAGGTGACGTACCTGCGGAAGATGATTATCGAACTGGCTGATCAGCAAGACCTTAGAATTGCCGCAGCCGGTACGCATCCGTTCTCCGACTGGCAGGACCAGCTCATTACGCCCAACGCCCGCTACGATCAGCTGATCGACGAACTGCGCGACGTAGCCCGCTCCAACCTGATCTTTGGGCTGCACGTTCACGTCGGCATTGAGAGCCGCAACGAGGGGATTAAGATCATGAACGCGGTTCGCTATTTTCTGCCGCATATCTACGCCCTGTCGACGAATTCGCCGTTCTGGCGGGGACGTAACACGGGCTTTAAATCGTACCGGTCGAAAGTATTCGATAAATTCCCGCGGACAGGTATCCCCGATTATTTCTCGTCGGCCGCCGAGTACGATGAATACATCGAGCTACTGGTCAAAACGGGCTGCATTGACAACGGTAAAAAGATCTGGTGGGACATCCGGCTGCATCCATTTTTCGATACCATCGAGTTCCGCATCTGCGACGTACCGATGCGCGTCGACGAGACCATCTGCCTGGCCGCGATCATGCAGTCGCTGGTGGCTAAGATCTACAAACTTCACAAGCAGAACCTGAATTTCCAGCCGTACCGCCGGATTTTGATCAACGAAAACAAGTGGCGGGCCGCCCGTTACGGCATCGAAGGCAAGCTGATCGATTTTGGTAAACAGGAAGAAGTTCCGACGCACAATCTGATCCATGAACTGCTCGATTTCATCGACGACGTCATGGACGAACTGGGCAACCGGGCCGAGTGTGAATACGTCCTGAAGATCCTCGAAATGGGCACCGGCGCCGACCGCCAGCTGGCCGTTTACCAGAAAACCGAAAGCCTGAAAGTAGTAGTCGATTACATCGTCGAGGAAACTTCTTTAGGAATCAGGTAGTTATTTTCTAAGCTATTATCCGTAACATACTGGTAAAGAATCACTATGAGCTTAGTTAAAATTGCAGTTCTTGACATGAATGACAACCATGCTAACGAGGGCATGCGCTGCATTCTGCAAATCATCCGGAATGTACAGGGAAACGAGCGGCAGGCGGACCTGCATGCCGAACTGGCGTTCGATGTATTCAATGTCCGGGCAAACAACGAAATTCCTGGTCTCGACTACGATATCTACATTTCGTCCGGTGGTCCGGGTAGTCCGCTCCCGTCGGATGAAGCCTGGGAAGCGCCCTATTTTGATCTGATGGATCAGATTTTTGACTGGAATCGCTGGAACGAGCGCAAAAAATTCCTGTTTCTCATCTGTCATTCTTACCAGCTGGTCGTGCGGCATCTGGGTCTGGGCACGGTCAGCGAACGCCGGTCTACCTCCTTTGGTATCTTCCCGATGCATAAGCTGGACGCGGCTTTGGATGAGCACCTGCTACAGGCCCTGCCTGATCCGTTCTATGCGGTTGATTCGCGGAATTTTCAGATTACCCAGCCCGACGACGATCGGCTACAGGAGTTCGGCGCGGTGGCGCTCTGCCTGGAAAAAGACCGGCCTAACATCCCGCTGGAACGGGCTGTTATGGCCATTCGCTTCTCCGACGAAGTATTCGGTACGCAGTTCCACCCCGAAGCCGACGACGAGGGGATGCTACGTCATTTCCTGACCGACATCAAACGTAACCAGATCATCGAAAATTTTGGTCAGGATAAGTATGATGACATGGTATCTTACCTGCAGGATCCCGACAAAATCGCCCTGACCGGATCGGTGATCCTGCCGACTTTCCTGCGCGATGCGATTAAGGCGCTGAAACACGAGCCCGAACTGGTTCGATAAGCCCACAACCGATTTATTTTCCTGATCCTTTATGATTCAGTCCGCTCGCCAGGCTTTTAACCAGTCGTTCAGCCCCGATACGTACCGGGCCATGCTGGATGCCATTGAAGCCGATTTACCCGGCCAGTTGGATTTTCGGGTTGCCGAAACGCCCGTTTTTGTCCCCAAAGTGCTGACGGATAAACTCCTGAAGGCCTGTTCGGATATTACGGATGTTATTGTCAACCCCAATTTTAAAGCGCTGACTGAGAACGCCATTCCGGCCGACCAGCGGGTACCGAACGAGGACGACCACACGCAGTTTCTAGTCATGGACTATGCAGTCTGTAAGGATGAGAGTGGCGGTCCGTCGCACGGCGAGCTAACCCCCCGGCTCATTGAGTTGCAGGGTTTTCCGTCACTGTCGTTTTTTCAGCCCTACCTGGCCGATCAGTTTCGGGCCAATTACCCCATTCCGGCCAATCTGAGCAATTTATTTACGGTCGATACCGACGAGGAATACGTTGCCCGGTTGCGCGAGCTGATCGTTGGCGACTGCAACCCGGAAGAGGTGATTTTACTCGAAATCTATCCCGAACGGCAGAAAACCCGTATCGATTTCGTGCTGACGGAACGGGCGCTGGGTATTTCGACCGTCGGGCTGACGGACGTAAAGAAGGAAGGCCGCAAGCTGTTTTACGAAAAGGACGGACGGACCATCCCGATCAAGCGCATTTACAACCGCCTGATCTTCGATGACCTGACCAACTTTCCCGGACTGCAAACGGAGTTCTCACTTACGGATGACGTCGATGTGGAATGGGTGGGGCATCCGAACTGGTTTTTTCGGATCAGTAAGTATACGCTGCCCTTCCTGAAAAGCGAATTCGTGCCCGCCAGCCATTTCCTCTCGGACCTGAGCGAGTATCCCGCCGATCTGGAGAACTACGTTTTGAAACCCCTCTTCTCGTTTGCGGGCAGCGGAGTTCAGCTCCACATTACCCCGGCCGATCTGGATGCAATTCCAGCCGAACAGCGGAGTGGTTATTTACTGCAACGGAAGGTAAAATACGAACCCGTTATTCAGTCCCCCGACGGACTGGTGAAGTGCGAGATTCGGATGCTGTTTTTCTGGCAGAAGGGCGATCCGCGCCCTACCCTGCTCACCAATCTGAGCCGCCTGAGTCGGGGCGAAATGATTGGCGTCAACTTCAATAAGAACAAAGACTGGGTTGGCGGCACGGTCTGCTTTTTCGAGAAGTAAAACCATTGTCCATATATTATCTCCAACCTGTCAGTACGTAAATGCTGGCAGGTTTTTTTGTTGTTTACTGTAAAATTAAATACACTGTATAGACCTTACTACTTTTCATTAGTTTACTTAATAAAATATACACAAATACACCTTATATACGAATTATAAATTAAATAAACAAGTATTTACAAAATATAAAACGTGTTTATCCCCTTCAAAATTCATCTTTCATTCAATCCTTCATATATTGCCGGGGATACAACCGTTTGAGAAAACAACCTTGTTTTTTCGCTAACCATCCTCTTTTTTACATGAAACAAGTTTATACGCTTGCCCTCGGTCTGGCGTGTGCGTCGGCGGGTTATGCCCAGCGATCTTACTACGGCACCGAAGAACGCTGGCCCGAACAGGATACCGCCCGGAAGGTCTACACCGTGAAAGGCCAGCGGCACGGGATCAGCTATTTCAAGAAACATCAGTTCAAGGATGTCCAGTACAAGCCCGGCAGTACGCTCACGTTCGATACGTACCACTCGCCCGACGTTATGTACAGCTGGTGCCACAAATGGGCCGATCAATACCCTAATCTGGTGGATATCTACGAAGTCGCCAAGAGCTACGAAGGTCGTCCAATCCTCCAGCTGACGCTTACTAATAAGAAAACTGGAAAACATACCGATAAACCAGCGGCTTACTTTGAAGGCGGTCGGCACAGTGGCGAGGTTACCAGCAGCGAAGCGGTTATGTGGTTGACCAAACACCTGCTGGACAACTACGGTAAAGACCCCGCCATTACGAAACTGCTGGATACCAAAACCATCTACCTGCGTCCGCAGAACAACCCTGACGGGGCCAACATGTACCTTTTCACCGCCCAGCGTAACCGGAGTACGCTACGTCCCCGCGACGATGACCGCGATGGCCTGATGGACGAAGACTCGGAAGACGACCTCGATGGCGATGGTGTGATCTACCAGATCCGGAAGAAAGCCGTTACTAAAGAAGAACGCGAAAAAGCCGATTACATCCTCGATAAGCGGGATAAATCGGGGCGGCTGATGCAGCGCGTGCAGGAAGGCAGGGGCGAATGGCTGGTGTATACCGAAGGTATCGACAACGACGGCGACGGCAAATACAACGAAGACGGTGTTGGCGGGCTGGATAACCACCGGAACTACCCCGAAAACTGGCGTCCCGACCAGGGCGGTGATTTCACGGGTCGCGGCTACACCCAGGGCGGTGCCAGCGACTACCCACTGAGCGAAATTGAAACCCGCGCTACGTACCTCTGGCTGATGGGCCACCCTAATATTTCGGTGGTCAACTCAATGGATACCCGCGTGCCGATGCACCTGCGTCCACCGTCCACCTCGTCCAGTGCCGAGAGTATGTTCCCACCCGACCTGGCCATCTTCACGCACATGGACAGCCTGGGTCTGTCGTACACGAGCTATCCCTGGGCGGGCGATGTGTACGAAACCTATAACACCCGCAACAAAATCAACCGCCTGACGGGCGACCCATCCAAACCAACGCCCCTCTTCGGTCACGGTCCTGATTTTGGTTATTTCCAGTACGGCTCGGTATGGTATGGCGACGAACTCTGGAACGGTGGTGCCATGAAGGACTACGACGGCGACGGGGATTACGATGAGTATGACGGGCTGATGTGGGACGACGAAGCTAATAAAAAACAGGGTTTCAAAGCCTGGACTAAGTTCACGCACCCGCAGCTGGGTGAGGTTGAAATTGGTGGCTTCCACCCCAAATTCTTCGCGCAGAACGGTCCGGCCTGGCAGTTAGAGAACTGGATTTCGAAACAGTCGCGGTTCAATCTGGCGATGGCGATGGAACTACCGCAGATCGATCTGACCGACGTAACCGTAAAACCGCTGGCCAACAACGAATACGAAATCAAAGCCACCTGGACCAACTCGGGTAAGCTGCCGGTAGCGCTGGAGCAAGCCAAACGGGTGAAAATGGTGCAGGAGGACCGCGTTACACTCGACATCGACAAAGCCCTGCTGAAAGGTTTCGATGCGGCCAAAGTCGTCATCACCCAGCCAGCGCTGTTCGACAAAACCGTTTACGCCGGTTACACCAACGTTGGTGAAACGAAAGAAGCTACGTTCCGGGTTAAGCTGAATCAGCCGGGTTCGGTCAAAGCCAAAGTCAAGCTGCTATCGACGCGGGGCGGTTACAAAGAGAAGGAAATCACGATTGGCAAGTAACTACCAGCCTACCCGGCGTAGTTATAATATCCATTTTTTCATACAGGTTTACAACAGGAGTTCCTCATGGGGCTCCTGTTATGTTTTACTCCTGACCACGACGATTATAGCCAGTCCTAAAGTATCTGTCAAAGAAATCAGACGTAGCGTTCGGGTTTGGAAATAGCTGGGTAATTTGCGGCCGTACTTTTCTTCCTTTATGATTCCGCTCGACAACCGTGAAGTCTGGTTACGTGGCCCCCTCCCCGACGTACCACCGCTGCTCCAGCCCGTTGCCCACGCGCTCCTCCAGGCCCGCGACGAACTCTATCTCCAGCTGCAGGAATTTCCGGATACTTTACTCTGGGAGCGACCGGCCAGCGTAGCGTCGGTGGGATTCCATTTGCAGCACTTGACGGGTGTGCTGGACCGGACCTTTACTTACGCCCGTGGCGAAGCGCTCTCCCCCGCCCAATTGGAAGCTCTGGCAGCTGAAGGTAAGCCCAACGATACGTTGACCACGAGTGGGCTGGTCAGCCTGTTTGATCAACAGGTTGACCGGGCCCTTATTCAGCTACGTACCACTGACGAATCGACGTTGACTCAATTTCGGGGCGTTGGTCGGGCGCAGCTGCCCTCGACGGTTATTGGTTTGCTGGTTCACGCGGCCGAGCATACAACCCGCCATCTGGGCCAGTTGCTCGTAACTAGACGGATAGTACAGCGGCTGAACCAGCCCGTTTGATTACAACCGGTTCAGCCGTCCGCCGTCAACAACCAGCGTTGTTGCATTCACGAACCGGGCTTCATCGGAGGCCAGAAAACAGATCGCTGCGGCAATATCTTCGGGTTTACCAACGGCCCCCTCAATTTTCTCATTCCCGTTCTTTACGTTCGGGTTGTCCCAGAGCATAGGCGTATCAACGGCACCCGGCGCTACACAGTTAATCCGCACTTTCATCAGGTCGTGCTCGATGGCCAGCCCCCGCGTGAACGCTTCCATCGCTCCTTTGCTGGATGCGTAGGGAACAACGCCCGCCGTGGTCTGGTGGGCGTGCACCGAACTGATATTGACGATGGCGCCCCCGTTGATGTGCGGGATGCTGTATTTGCAGAACAGAAACACCGACCGCATGTTAACCGCCTGCACCTGATCCCAGTCTTCCAGTTCCAGATCGACGACAGGTGTAAAGGTCATCATGGCGGCATCGTTGACCAGCACATCGATCCGGCCCCAGGCGTCAACGGCCTGCTTGACGGTTGCTTGAATGGCTTTGGGATCGGCAATATCTACATCGGCGAATAGCGCATCGCCACCCTGTTGTTTAATACTCTCAACGACTTCGTTTCCCCGTTCCTCGTCCCGACCCACAATCAGCACTTTACCGCCTTCTGCACCCATGCGTTCGGCCGTGGCCCGGCCAATCCCGGAGGTCGCGCCGGTAACGATACATACTTTATCCGTAAATCTCATTTTTCAGGTTGTTTCAGAACTAACCGACTGTTTGCGACAACTGTTTTAATGAGCCTTGCCCACGGCTGCAGGACAAGTTTTTTTGGACCGGATTGCAGCCGGGCCGCCGGGCGGATTAACAGCCGGACCGGCCGGGTCGCCGTGCGGATTACGATCCGTAATTAATCCTGCAATCCGGTCAATAGATGAGTCACAAAAAAAGCACAGGGGGTATGTCCTGCGCTTTTCCGTACGTTATTTATCACTTCTTTATTGAACTGACACGACTTTAAATTCGGTTCGCCGGTTCTTCTGGTGTTCACTTTCAGTACACTGTACACCGTCTACGCAACCATTCAGGATTTCACTTTCGCCGTAGCCCTGCGCCGTAATCCGGTCGGCCTGTACGCCCCGCGAAACGAGGTAATCCTTGGCAGCCCGCGCCCGGTTTTCGGACAGACGCATGTTATAGGCATCTGTAGCCCGCGCGTCGGTATGCGACCGCATTTCGATTTTCATCGTCGGGTATTCTTTCAGTACGGCCAGTACCCGGTCAAGCTCCTTGGCGGCATCGGGCCGGATAAAGAACCGGTTCAGGTCGTAATAGATATTTTTCAGTTGGAATACGTCACCCACCCCGTACAGCCCCAGCGAATCCGAGACGGTTTTCGCTTTTGTTTTGTTCTTGGCGTACTGCGACTTCTTGGTGGCGTACTGGTTTTTCTCAGCCGTGAGCGTGTAAGGCGCATTCGGCTTCATATCGAACTCATACCCCCCATCAGGCCCGGTCGTGACGGTTTGCTCCGACTTATCCTTGTCGTTACGCAACGTCACCTTCACCCCAGATGCCGGTTGCTGGTTGACTTCTGTCTTTACTACGCCTTTCACGAGCGTGTTTTCCGAGCGTTGCAGGTAGATTGATACGTTCAGCACGGGCCGGGGCGACTGCGTCAGGGTGGAGAACCGAACGCTGTTCATGGCGAATCCTTCTTTGATTGCTTTGAATTCGTATTCCATGTTAGGCTCCAGACACAGGTCCATCTTACCTTTCACGTCGGTCAGGCGCAGTTCCTGGTTGGTGCTGTTCCGAATCACGCGCACATCAGCATTCTCGAGGGGCGTACCGGTTTTGGCGTCGAATACGAAAATGTTCAACTGCTTGCAGGTTCGGCGGAAGGAATAAATATCATCGTCGCTCACGCCTTTCGTACGGTTACTGCTGAAATAGCCGCTCGTACGATTCCGGTCGGTGATGAAGCCAAAATCGTCCTTTTCCGAGTTGATGGGTGCTCCTACGTTCTGCACACCTTTGTAGGCAATTCCTTCTTTCAGTTCAGCCAGGAAGACATCGAGACCGCCCAGTCCTTCGTGCCCGTCAGACGAGAAGTACAGGAAGCCATTCTCGTCGACGAACGGGAACATTTCATTGCCCTCCGTATTGATTTCCTTGCCCATGTTGACCGGGGTACCCCACTTGCCGTTGGCATATTCCACGACGTAAATATCCGTACCGCCGTAGCCACCGGGCATATCCGATACGAAATATAGACGGCTGTCGTCGGGTGAGAAAGCCGGGTGCCCAACGGAATATTCGTTGCTGTTGAACGGCAGTTCCTGAATGTCCTCCCATTTCCCGTTTTTGTTGACGCCTGAGTAGAGCTTCAGTTTTTTGATACCGTCCGAGCTCTTGCCCGATTTGCCCTTGCTGGTGTTATTGCGGGTGTAAACAATGAAGTTCTGATCCTTCGAAAAGGTCATCGGCCCTTCGTGGTATTTGGTGTTGAGCGTCCGGCTGAAAATTTCCGCTTTGGTCAGCGGCTGCTGATCGGCAGCCGAATCGGGCTTGGCCATTTTGGTTACGTCCCCGCCACCAATCACGGCTGCCCGCGTTGGCTGCACGCTAACCGGCACGTGTAACTGGTTAGTGTCGGGGTGAAAATACAGATCGAGGAATGGTGTCTGGTTCCAGGCAAACACGCGTTTGACCGGGCCCGATTCATCGCGGGCCGACACGAAGACGATCCCATTTTTGTAATACATCGGGCTGAAATCGGCCTGGCGGGAGTTAATGGGCAGATTTCGCAGCTGGTATGAGGCCGAATCCTGGTAGTAGCGGCTCATGTCCATATACGACACCGTAAACCGTTTCCCCCGCAAATCCTGCCCCTGCTTCTCCCCATACTTACTGTACATCTTCTGCGAGTCCCGGTATTTGCCGTTGGTCGCCAGGGCCTGCGCGTAGTAGAGGTAGATTTCGCTGTCCAGCTCCGGATAGGTTTTAATCAGTTTTTCGTAAATGCGCTCGGCGTTGCGGGTATCCTGCAGCTTCCGATAGCTATAGCCCAGTTTGATCAGGGCTTCGCGCGTTTCAGCAGCTTCTTTTTTCTTATCCGTGTTCAGAAAATCCTCGTACGACCGTACGGCGTTGACGTAGCTGAGATCCTCAAACTGCTTG
This sequence comes from Spirosoma sp. KUDC1026, assembly GCF_013375035.1. Lineage (NCBI taxonomy): Bacteria > Pseudomonadati > Bacteroidota > Cytophagia > Cytophagales > Cytophagaceae > Spirosoma > Spirosoma sp. KUDC1026. The sequence goes on from NZ_CP056032.1 coordinate 4,214,264, forward strand.
TTGGCGGCTCGTAACTTCGCACTCTGTGCCTGCGCCGTCAGTCCGCACACAGTCAGACCAACCACCAGCACACCCCGTACAAATTGCTTCATAAAAATCATTCAGTTATCAACGATGGGCTTGCGTCAGAACTTAATCAAATAAAATGCCAGAGTTAAAAAACAGGCTTTTCCGCGGGATTGGCAGGTTAAAAGTACAACTTTTAGCTGCTTCTCGAGCACGAACAACAAGTTATCCAAAGTACCGTTTACATCAGATTATCCAATCCACTAAGTATTCATTTCTCGGTAAACCGTTCTCTTAGTTGATTTTCAATCGTTCGGAAGCGGTCGGATCCGTAGCCTAAGTTTTTTCGTTGTGGCCTCGGTAATGCGAAATTTGTGCGCAATCCGGTAGCCCATAACCCAGGCAATTTCTCCATTGGCTTCCAGCACCAGGCACTGTTCCCGTTCACGCCGGCTTATTTTAAGGTCGTTCAGCAGGTTACTCACCAGTTTGCTTCCTTTTAGATTAAGTGGCTGAAAACGGTCACCCTGCTTCCACTTCCGAATGAGTACCGGAAAGCGTAATTGATCAGCGTCAAGCCAGGCAATCTCCGCGTCAGCCGTCGGTACAAATCCTGTTTCCTTTTCAGATACCTTGCATTCCAGCTGATAGGCATCCGATAAAGTTAAGGGGTCAGTCGGCCAGTCGCTCAGCGTGAGGTAAACGGAGGCTTCACAACGTAGCGGCTCCAGTACCAGTACGTTTCGCTCGCGGGTCAGCTGGTGGGTTGCCGACCGAAACACCTGCCCGGCGGGGTGTTCCAGCGCAGTCGTTAGATTTGTCACCTGATCGGCACTGAAACCAAAAGGCTTCAGCCACTCCCCCAGTCGGAAAGGCAGTTCCCGCAATGTCCGTAATTGGTCAACGGGCAACGTAATCTGTTCCCCTTCGTGTCTAATGAGCGCCTGCCAGGATTGTTCCAGTTCATGCTGTACCAGCGCATCGGCCGCGCGTAAGCGCTCAACTGTGCGGGCGAACACGGGCCAGAAACCAGCATTCAGTTCCGTCAGCACGGGTGTGACATGGTGGCGAATGCGGTTGCGGGCGTATTTATCCTCAGCGTTGGAGCGGTCTTCGCGGTACGGTAATTGCTGCTGCATTACGTAGTCGGCGAGCTGGTCGCGTGTGGCAAACAACAGAGGGCGGATAAGACCCGGTTGGAGACCCGGCTGTTTGGGCAGAATGCCGTGCAAACCGGCTAGACCGGTACCACGCGACAGGTTGAGCAGCAGAGTTTCCAGTACGTCGTTCTGGTGGTGGGCGGTGGCTACGCTGGGATACTTGTGTTCCTGACATAGTTCGTTGAACCAGGTATAGCGCAGTTCGCGGGCGGCCATCTGGATCGAAATGCCCCGGCGTGCTGCTTCGGCCTGGGTGTCGAAACGCACGAGGTGAAACGGAACCCCGTATTGTTCAGCTTTGTTTTTTACAAAAACGGCATCAGCCTCCGAATCGGCCCCGCGTAAGCCAAAATTGACGTGCGCTATAGCAAAAGGAATGTTGGTTCGGTAGAACAACTCAGCCATGGCTACCGAATCCAGCCCACCACTGACGGCCAAGACGGTGCGTTCGCTAGAATTGAGAAGCTGGTTGTCGTTAATAAATCCTAAAAAAGCCTGTTCAATCCGTTGGTCTTGTCCCAAAGCCGTAGTTTTGCCCCCATGTTTCGCCTGTTTCTTCACGTATTTATCGGTTTCATTTTGCTTAGCCCGGCCATCTTTCCGTCCGAGGCACTGGCGCAGGCGGGAAATCCGACGGATAAAGTTGAACTGCTGGGGGCGGATAGTTTAGCCGTTCTCAACACCCCAGGTCAAGTAGTCCGGCAGCTATTCAATAACGTGCGATTCCGGCATAAAGGTGCGCTCATGTACTCAGACCGGGTTATTCAGAACGTAACTACTAACGTTATCGAGGCTTATGGTAATGTCCGGCTGGTGCAGGGCGACACCATCAATCTGCGGGGCGATACTATGTATTACTACGGCAACACCCGGCAGGCCAACATGCGCGGCCACGTAATCATGCGTGACCGAAAGATGACGCTGACGACAACCCATCTGGATTACGACATGGTATCCGGCATAGCCCATTACCCCAAGCCGGGGCGGATTGTCGACAAAGAAAACGTCCTGACCAGCCGCGAAGGTTATTACGACACCCGCACTAAGCTGTTTACGTTCCGGCAGAACGTCCGGCTCGTCAATCCCAAAGGTACACTCACGGCCGATTCGCTGCTGTATAATTCTAATTCCCGGATTGCTACGTTCCAGGGACCAACCCGAATTGTCAACAAAGATGGGGTCCTGACGGCCATTGCCGGGCAATATAATACAACGACCGGCATCTCTAATTTCCAGCGCCGGGCCACCGTCGAGACCCCAAAATATCGTATTACGGGCGATACTTTATACTACGACAACGTAGCCGACCTGGGTATTGCCGACGGCAACGTCATCATGGTGGCCAAGGATAAAAAAGCGGTTATTACGGGTGATCACGTCCGCTACAACGGCAAGATCGGTATTTCGCGCGTTGTCGGCCACCCGGTGGCTAAAACCGTGGCCAGTCAGCAGGACACGCTTTATCTGCGGGCCGATACATTGTTTTCGTTCGATAATAAGATAACCAACACCCGTCGGCTGCTGGGGCAGAAAAACGTGTACGTCTTCAAGTCGGATTTGCAGAGCAAGTGTGACTCCCTCATTTACGACACCGCCGATTCAACCATTTATTTCTATAAAAAACCCATCGTCTGGAGCCAGAACAAGTACCAGATGGAGGCCGATTCGATGCGGGCGCTCATGAAGAATAACCGAATTCATACGATGTTCATGAAAACACGGTCATTTATTATTTCCCTCGATACGTTACAGAATTTCAACCAGGTAAAAGGGCGGGTTATTACGGCCTATTTCGGCACGAAACTTACGCCCGTGATCGACTCTATGCCCGTTGGCAAGCCGGTTGCCGGGAAAAGTGGGTCGAGTACTGCAACGAACGGCGCCAGCAATGGCGTACTAGCTAAAAATACCACATCCCCGATATCGTCAACCACTGTTCAGCAGGAGACGAAACTGGAGCGGGTCATCGTAGAAGGCAACGGACAGAGCATCTATTATGCACTGGACGATAAGAATAAGATGATTGGATTAAATCACGTCGAATGCAGCAAGATGAACCTCGAATTCGCAGATAACAAGGTGGGACAGATTCGCTTCTACGGACGGCCTGATGCTCAGCTGGTTCCGCCAAAAGAATTTACAGAGGATAAGCAGCAGCTCGACGGATTTCGATGGCGCGATGCGGAAAAACCAAATCGGGCACAGGTTTTGTGGCAGGAAATACCACCGGTGGGTAAGCCGGCGGCTAAAAAACCAGCAAAATTTAAAACGCCGACTAAACCTTTGGGGCCTAAGCCGGTTCAAATAGATGCTCGTTAATTTATTTTAACAATTTTTTAAATTTTTCATCGTTGACTTTCTCTTTTGCTGGGCATAGGTTTGCGGTGAATAGAAGCGTACCCGAAATAGACTTTCATGAAACAACTTATACTTATTGGTGTACTCACGGGTTTGCTCGCGGCAACGATCCCACTTCAGGCGCAGGTGACGCCCCGGGATTCCGACGCGGCTCGTGGTAGCCGACTTGAACTGGGCCGTACGGGCAGCACGTCGAAAAAGACGGTGCCGACGCTGTCGTCCCAGCGCTTTTCCATTGTCCCTAACCCGGCGTCGGTTCAGTCCGACCGTCCGGTCAATATTCACAAAAATGCCCCTATCAACGAACACTACCGCTCGCTGATGGTTTCCCGGTCGTCGTCAAAAACCCCTGCGCGCACCGCAACAGCAGTTGAAAGCCCTTCCTCCGCTCCCGCAGAAACCCGTGCAATGAGTTTGCAGGAGCGTTTGGCCGAAGACCGGATGTTTGGTAATGAGCATATCAAGGTATCAAACGCGTATCCTAACCCCGCCGACAACGTAGCGGAAGTAGATTATGAGTTAACAGGGCCGATCAGCGAGGCTAAGATAGTGTTACTGAACGTACTGGGGTCACCCGTTGCCGAGTATGGCCTGGAAACCGGCGACCATAAAGTGCGAATGCAGACCCGCGACTTGGCGACCGGCTACTATCTCTATCAACTCACGGTAGACGGCAAGAAAGTAGCCACTAAACGGCTGCTCGTTCGGCACCAGTAATCCCCGTTAAATTAGGTTAAATCACGGCCGGTTTTCGGCACTATACAGGCTACCTCGTCGTTAGAACGGTGTAGCCTGTACTTTTTTCCGTATCTTTGTATCGTATGCAGAACCGTCTTGTCGTCAATATTCTTCTGGGGCTCAGCTTTAGCGTTCTGGTAAGCGCCTGTAGCTCGTTCAATAAACTGCAGAAGAGTGGAACCGATGCCGAAAAATATAAAGCCGCCACAGAGTATTACCAGAAAAAAGACTGGTATCACGCTGGCCTGCTGTTCGAAGAACTGATTCCGGTTCTGAAAGGAAGTACGGAATCCGAAATGGCGCAGTTTTATTATGCCTATACGCAGTACAACCAGCAGCAGTATCTGCTTAGCGCTACGCTGTTCAAGAAGTTCTACGAAACATTTGCCCGTAGTGACTACGCTCAGGAGGCCATGTATCTCTACGCTAAATCACTATATAAGGATACCCCCCAGTACAACCTTGATCAGTCCAACACCCTGACCGCGACCTCGGCCCTGCAGGACTTTCTGAATGCTTATCCCGATAGCCAGTACAAGCCCGAAGCCACCGAGTATATCATGGATCTACGGAAAAAACTGGAACGGAAAGCTTACGAAAAAGCCAAGCTGTATTTTAAAACCAGCGGCTTCAACATTGCTTCCTATAAATCGGCAGTTATTGCCATCAATAACTTCCAGAAAGAATTCCCGGATTCGGAATACAATGAGGAGCTTGCCTTTCTGAAAGTTGACGCCGAGTTCAGTCTGGCGCAGAATAGCCTGGAGACGAAACAGAAGGAACGTTATCAGGAAGCAATGGGTTATCACCAGGAATTCATAGACAAGTATCCGCAGAGCAGTTACGTGAAGCAGACGGAGAAAATGTATGAAACCAGCCAGAAAGAAATTGAACGGCTGAACAAGCTGGAGCAGGAACGCGAACAGGAAAAACAACGCGAGCAGGAAAAGCGTAAATCAACCGACCCGAGCCGTCCGGCTAAGGTCACTACCGCGTCGAACGACTAACTTGTCTATCACCCGCAGCTGCCCGGCAGTTGCGTTTATATAGTATCCATATGGCAACGAACCAATCCATCATTACCCGCGACAACGACAAGATTGCGGCTCATACCGGTAACCTGTACGAATCCGTGTCGATCATTTCGAAACGCGCCCGGCAGATTTCGACGAAGAACAAAGAGGAACTGAGCAACAAACTGTCGGAGTTCGTATCGGCTGTCGATAACCTCGAAGAAGTATTTGAAAACCGCGAGCAGATCGAAATCTCGAAATTCTACGAGCGGATGCCTAAACCAACCTCAACGGCTACCGACGAGTTTCTGGAGGGTAAAGTGTACTGGCGCTACAACGACGAAGAGCTTTAATCAGCTGGCCGGCCGCTGCCGATATATGACCGCACGGTATTGCTGCCGTGCGGTTTTTTGTTGGTATGCTTCTGATCAGCAGGTTGATTACTGGTACGTATGGATTTCACACAACTTCGGGGAAAACGACTACTGCTCGGCGTAACGGGTAGTATTTCGGCTTACAAATCGGCGCTGCTGGTCCGGTTGCTGGTTAAGGCCGGAGCCGAGGTGCAGGTCATCATGACCCAGGCCGCGCAGACATTTATTACGCCCCTCACGCTGGCTACGCTATCCAAGCGCCCCGTTCTGTCCACCTTTGTGAGCGGAAACGACGGAAGCTGGAACAACCATGTCGAACTGGGTCTCTGGGCCGATGCCCTCATCGTGGCTCCGGCCTCGGCGCATACGCTGGCCCGTTGCGCACAGGGTCTGTGCGACGATCTGCTGTCGGCGGTGTATCTGTCGGCGCGCTGCCCGGTGTTCTTTGCCCCTGCCATGGACCTGGATATGTACCAGCATCCGGCTACGGTAGCGAATATTCACCGGCTTATCTCCTACGGGAATCATATCATCAGGGCGGAGCACGGCGAACTGGCCAGTGGTCTGGTCGGTGAAGGGCGGCTTGCCGAACCCGAAACCATCTGCCAGACGCTTAATGCATTCTTTGCTCAGCAACAACCCACGGGGCCTCTGGCTAGCAGGCAGGTATTGATCACGGCCGGCCCGACGCAGGAGCCCATCGATCCGGTACGGTACGTCAGCAACCACTCAACCGGCAAAATGGGGTATGCCATCGCCGGGGCCTTTGTCCGCGCCGGGGCTTCGGTAACCTTGATCAGCGGACCTACGGCTCTCGACCTGCCCGACTCACGGATTGAACGGATTAACGTACGAACGGCACGGGAAATGCTGGACGCTTCGCTGGATGCCTTTCCCCGGGCGGATGTAACGGTACTAAGTGCCGCCGTGGCCGACTACACTCCCGCGCACCCGGCCGATCAGAAACTAAAAAAGAAAGAATCGGTCTTTGCGCTCGACATGGCCCGTACGGTGGACATTGCCGCTACGCTGGGCGCCCAAAAACGACCGGACCAATGGTTGATGGGCTTTGCACTGGAGACAAATAACGAGCTCGAAAATGCGCTCAAGAAATTAAAAACCAAGAATCTGGACTGGATTGTACTTAATTCACTGCGGGACGCCGGAGCGGGTTTTGGACACGATACAAATAAGATTACCGTTATTGATAAAGACGAACAAACCCACGAATTTGCATTAAAATCCAAGGACGACGTAGCACAGGATCTGGTTAATCTGGTGGCAGCAAAGCTGCAGGAACAGCAACCTTCGTTCCTCATTCAGTAGCCCTGTAAACCCTGCCTGCCGTCGCACATGTTGGCCTAGTTTTTACGCAGTCCCTATTTTTTTATTGGTATGAACGTAGTCAAATTGCTCGTTGCCTTTTTTATAGTTGGTCTGCTACGAGCCAATGCGCAGGAGCTGAATTGTCAGGTGACGATCAATACGGATCAGTTATTTGCCCAGCAGAAAATTGACGTATCCTATGTTAACCAGTTGAAAGGGCTCATCACTGAGCTAATGAACAACCGGCGCTGGAGCAACGATCAGTTTTCGCCGTCCGAGCGTATCAACTGCTCGCTGAACATCAATCTGGTTAAATCTCTGCAGCTGGGAGCGTTTGAAGCAACAGCGCAGATCATTGCTACGCGGCCGGTATATGGCACCAATTACGAAACGACCGTCCTCAATTACGTCGACCGCGCGTTCAACTTTGTGTACCTGCCCACTACGCCGGTTTATTACCGGGAAAATCAGTTTTCCGACGACCTGACCTCAATGCTGGCGTTCTACGCCAATATCATTCTGGCGATGGATTACGACACGTTCAGCAAGCAGGGCGGTGGCGTTTTTGTCCAGCAGGCGTTTTCCATCATGAACCTCGCCCAGCAGGGATCAATCAATGGTGCCTGGCAAACGGGGGGCGACCGCCGAAGCCGGTACTGGCTGATCGAGAATCTGCAGAATCAGCAGTTGCTGCCCTTCCGGGATGGTCTGTACACGTATCACCGGCAGGGCCTGGACGTATTTGCGACCAATCCGGTGCAGGTTCGCAAGCAGACGCTCGATCTGTTAAATACCATCCGGGGTATTGGTCTGCAACTGCCGAATTCCGTGCTGATTAACTCGTTCTTCGACGCCAAAAGTCAGGAACTATACAATATCCTGTACGAGGGAACGCCGACCGAGCGGAAACGCGCCTTTGATCTGCTGTCTTTTCTAGACCCCGCCAAGACGGAACTCTACCGAAAATTAACGCTTTAGAAACGGCAATTCGGGCAGTCCGGTCTGAACCGGGTACCAGCCGGTATTGTTAGTTAAGTAAGGAGCTTCACTTATGCTATCGCACTTATTAATAAAGAATTACGCACTCATTGATGAACTCGAGCTGGTGCCCGACCGTGAGCTGAATATCATCACGGGCGAAACGGGCGCGGGTAAGTCAATTATGCTGGGGGCCATTGGGTTACTGATGGGTAACCGGGCCGACACCCGGGTGCTGTTCAACCCCGAAAAAAAATGCGTGATTGAGGGCTCATACGGAGTGTCGGGCTATCAGATCGAACGCATTTTTGACGAAGAAGAATTAGACTATACCGATACCTGCATCGTTCGCCGGGAAATCAGCGTGAGCGGTAAATCACGGGCGTTTGTCAACGACACACCCGTAAATCTGGAAACACTTCGCCGGATTACGAGCCAGCTGATGGACATTCACTCCCAGCACGATTCGGTCCTGCTGGGGTCGAACGAGTACCAGCTCGAAATCGTGGATACCTATGCACAGGACGATGCGCTGCTGAAGCAGTACCGGTCAGATTATCAGTCCTACCGGGGGTACAAATCCGTGTACGACCAGTTGGTTGCCGAAGCGTCGGCCATGCGGAAAGAGTTTGATTATAATAACTTTCTTTACGAGGAACTTGCCAAAGCCCAGTTGCAGCCCAACGAGCAGGAAACGCTGGAGCAGGACCTGACGATTCTGGAAAACGCCGAGGAAATTAAGGAGCGGCTGCAGATGGCGTACGAGTACCTCGACAACGCTGAGCAATCGGTTATTGATTTCCTGAAAAGCGCCGTCAGCAACCTGACTACGGTCAGTAAGATTTCGGAGCAGTACGAGCCGTTACTCCAACGGGCACAGAGTAGCCTGATCGAACTCCGCGACCTGGCCGACGAGATCAGTTCGGAACAGGAAGGCGTAGACCTTGACGATACGCGGGCCGAAACCATCCGCGAGCGGTTGAATCTGCTTTATCAATTACAGACCAAGCACCAGGCCAAGGGTGTTGCCGAGCTGATCAGCCTGCGTGATGAACTGGAGCAGAAAGTAAGCAAAGTACTGAACCTGGACGATAACCTCGCCGAAGCTAAAGCCCGGGTCGAAGCCGCACGGTCCCAGCTTCAGGTGAGCGCCGATACGCTGTCGGCCGCCCGACAGGCGGTGCTGGCACCTATTGAAGCGGAGATCAGTAGCCTGCTGCACGATCTGGGAATGCCAAATGCTTCTCTTGACATCAAGTCTGAAACCAGCAAGCCCAGCTCGACGGGGATCGATACCATTACGTTCCTGTTCAGTGCGAACAAAGGCGTTAAACCACAGCAACTCAAAAACGTAGCGTCGGGGGGTGAATTCTCCCGGCTGATGCTGGCGATCAAATATATTCTGGCCAGCAAACGCTCGCTACCAACGATTGTATTCGACGAAATCGACACGGGAGTTTCCGGCGAAATCGCGATTAAAATGGGGAATATGATGCGGGATATGGCTCACAGCCACCAGATCATCGCGATTACGCACCTGCACCAGATTGCCGGTCAGGGAACAGCGCACTACTTCGTGTACAAAGATCACTCGGCCGATAAAACCGTTAGCCGCATCCGTAAGCTGACGTTCGACGAACGGGTAACTGAAATCGCGCAGATGATCGGCGGTAAAACGCCAACACCGAGTGCGGTCAAAAGCGCCCGCGAGATCCTGAAGCAACGACCGGCTGCCGTAGCCAAATAATCCACCCGCCTTATTCACGATACCCAGTCATAAACTTCACCCCTTTCGAATGAGAATACCCCTTTCGCTGGCAGTGCTGCTCATGGGCGCGATGGTCAGTGCCTGCCGGTCAGGTGACGAAACCGTACGTAACGCCGAAGACGAGGTCTTTGCCATTCACGACGACGTGATGCCGCAACTGGACGATCTTCTTCAGTTGCGCAAGCAGCTAAGCCAGCATATTGCCAGTCTTGATAGCCTGAAAGCAACGGGCTCGGCTGCGACATCAATTCGCACGACCGAAGAAAAAAATCAGGCCGCCCGGCTCCTGCAGAACCTGACCGTTGCCGACAGCCTGATGATGAACTGGATGGCCCGTTACAACAACGATACCCTGTCCAGAATTTCCACCGACGATGCGCTGCACTACCTGGCCGCGCAGAAAGATCAGATTACCGATGTCAAAACAAAAGTTAATACCAGTATTGAACAAGCCCAGCAGTTTCTGGAAAAACAGTAGCGTATTGGCCCTGGCCGCTGGCCTGCTGCTGGCAGTAGGCGCCTGTAGTTCCTCTTCCGACAAACTACCCATCCTGGGCCAGCGGGAAGCCGTCACGAAAACGGTCGACGGTCAAACAGTAACGGATACAACCTACCAGACCATCCCCGATTTTGCGTTTGTCAGCCAGTACGGTGATACGGTGACGCAGCAAGCACTCAACAACAAAGTGTACGTAGCGGACTTTTTCTTCACGACCTGCCCGACCATCTGCCCGAAAATGAAAGTACAGCTCAAGCGCGTGTACGAGAAATTTAAGGGAAATCAGAACGTAATGCTGCTGTCGCACACGATTGATCCGGCCCATGATTCGGTCGCTGTACTAAAAGAGTTCTCCGACAATCTGGGCGTAACGGGCCGACAGTGGCTGTTCGTTACGGGCGATCGTGATAAGATTTATGACATCGGTCAGAACAGCTACATGGTGACGGCGCAGGAAGACAAATCTGCCCCCGGCGGGGTGGTGCACAGTGGCGCATTCATTCTGGTTGATAAGGAAAAGCACATCCGGGGTATCTACGACGGAACGACCGAAGCGGGCGTTGACAAACTCATGCAGGACATTGACCGGCTCCTGGCCGAGTATAAATCATGAAGCAGCGTATCGCGTTACTGGCACTCGGCAGTCTGTTCGTTATACAGTTTGGCTGTCAGAGTGACGAAGAAATAAAACGGCAGAAGTACATTACCGAAGGCATTCTGATTTACCAGAATAACTGCGCCAACTGCCACCAGAAAAAAGGAGAAGGTCTGGCGGCACTTTATCCACCTCTGGCTGGGTCTGACTATTTGCAACACAAAGAGCAGGTTATCTGTCTGATCCGGAACGGACTTCAGGGACCCATTACCGTAAACGGCAAATCCTATAATCGGCCAATGCCCGCCCAACCACAGCTCAGCGATCTCGAAGTAGCGGAGCTAACAACCTATATTTACAATGAATGGGGCCGCGAAAATACGCTGACCGATGTGAAGAAGGTTACGGCGGTACTGGAAGCCTGTAAGAAATAAGTATCAAACAGTACGTATCAAAAAAGAGGGATTGCTGATTAGTGATCCCTCTTTTTTGTTCCAGCAAGCACTAAGGCGTACTTGAAATATTGAAGATACCCGTTGTTTTCCGGATGGAGTAGCGCGAAAAGTCCTGGGGGGCATCCAGCCCGATTCCCTGCAGCCGTTCACCCGTTTCAGGACTCAAAATCGTGACGGGCAGATCGGTGTATATTTTCTTGGTTACCGGACTCCAGTTGAGCTGGTCGGTCAGCATTTTCTGCTGGTTCAGTAACTTGGTCACGACTACGTGCCCCATAACCGTGTACAAGTCCTTGGCCTTGTCGTACTTGCCGGAATCTGACTGAAGTTTCGTTTCTTCCTGGCCGTTCTGGTCGTAGAAGATGATATTAACTGGCCTGGGATATTTCCGGTTGTCGTTGGCGTACCGCAATTGTCTGGCGGTCGTCAGCTTTACCTTCATCACGGCGGCTTCGCTGTACAGCAGTCGAACGTCGTTGATTTCTTCGATGGGCCCGCTGTACGGCTCCACTTTTTTTGTCTGCTTTGGGCCTTCGCAACTCAACAGACAGAAGCACAGCCACCCCAGCAAAAAAGTTAGCAGTAAGTGCCGATGGTCTCGATTCATTGAATTTTCGTGGATACTACCAGAGGAACGTCCGCCCTGACCAATTAGTTTTTCGGGGCTGGGTTGTCAGGCCGGTTTACTACGAACGCTGGCAACGCAGTTACCAAGGCTATTAGTTTAGCTCAGGGTAAACGTTGCCAGCGTTTTTTGTTACTTAGTCAACCACCTGCTTGCGGAACCAGCGGTCGTTGAGCGAGAAACCGAGCGCCATCCGGACGTATTGTTCCCGAATCTGAGTGCCTATCAGTGCACCGCGCTGGCCACCCACTACCGACAGCGTAATATAGTTTACCCGGTAAGCGCCCACCGGCAGCGAGATACCGGCGCTACCGTTGATATCATTGAGCTGAACGCCACCCAGTTGATACGGTAACTGATTATACTGGAACCCCAGACGATACGTAACAACGTCCCAGTAGCGCGTCGAACTAACCTTTGGCGTGTATTCCATACCGGCTGAAACCGTCATGGCATCCAGTAGATTTCCCGACAGATTATTGACAGTGCGGTATTCGCTCCATTTTTGGAGGCCAACATCCACGCCGACCAGTAACGTGTTATTTTTTTCTACGCTAAGGCCAAAGTGCATTTGCTGGGGCAATGTCGCCCGTCCCGAGCTGTTCAGACGCAGCGTATCAGCGGCCGAGATGGCTTCACCCGTTGACGCCGACTGCTGATAGATGTTGGATTCGCGGCCATTGATGCGGGTTTGCGGATCGTAGGTAGCGCCCAGGTTCAGCGTCCAGTTTTCACTCAGCTTTGGCCGCCAGGCTGCCCCCAGTTTCCAGGCAATATCACTGTAGTTGACTCGGTCGAGTCGGTTCACCACCGTGTTGCCCAGGCTCGTCGAAGCATTGGAAACCAGTACCCGTGAGGTAGACGTATTGGTGATGTTGCCAAATATGAACGATGCTTCTCCCCCAACGAAAATATTCTTGGTAAGCCGGAAACCGTTGGCAAACGTAACCTTATTCAGGCCGCCCCGACCTGTATAGTTGTATTCGGCCTGGTAATTCGTTCCGGGAATGACCCGGTACTGCTGACTTGTGTAATCAACATAAGTATACGGCTTCAGGCTCAGCGACATATTCCAGCGGGAATTGATCGGGAACGCCAGTGCCAGATACCCCAGGTTTGCGCCAAACGAGCGCTGGTTCTGCGTGCTGCCGTTATAATTCTGGCTGATCGACTTGTTCTGGCCCTGCAGACCTACCTCGAATACCGTCAGGAATGACCGGCGGGCGAGCAGCGCGGGATTCTGTAAGTTCAGGTGAAACAGACTGGCGTTGCTGATGCCGACGTTGCCCATACCCATGTTGGTGACGTTTCCCTGACTGTAGAGTTCGCCAATGCCCAGTGAAGAGTAGGGAGCATTTCCCAGTCCCTGCGCCAGTACCACCGGCGACGTAGCGGCAAGCGCCAGTATGCTATGCGTTAACGTCCGGCGTATTCGCTTGTAAATTCTCAACATTATACCGTAAAATTCGATTCAATCCAGTGAGCACCAACTCGGGCATTGCAAATATCGGGGGTTTCAGACGACTTTCAAAAACGGACGCGTCGCCCCCACATAGTACTACGACCATTTCGGGCCGATCGTGGCGGTACTGATCGATTAGTCCATTCATTTCGAGTAACAATCCATTCAGTACGCCACTCAACATAGCATCGCGCGTGTTCTTGGCCGTCGGCGATGGCCAGTCAGTCAACTCGTCCGGTTTCCAGTCGATCAGCGGCAAACGGGCCGTCTGTTCGTGCATAGCCCGCAGGCGCATGCGCAGGCCCGGCGAAATAAGCCCCCCCTGAAAGGTGCCTTCCCGGTCGATCAGGTCCGCCGTCAGGCAGGTGCCCAGGTCCAGGATCAGACAGTCCCGCTCCGGAAACAGGGCGGCCGCCCCTACCGCGGCCGCTACCCGATCGGCACCCAGCGTTTGTGGCGTCCCGTAACCGTTACGTATAGGCAATGGTGTTTGCCCGTTCAGCACGAGAACCGTATAATTAAGCCGCCCCAGCCCCTGCCCGATTAGTGCTGCCGACTGCGCGGTCGATGACACCAGCACATGTCGGTTTATCGGTTGTGCCGCCTGCCGGACACCGCTGTCGTTCAGCAGTTCGTCAATGGATTCGTAGCGGCTTATTTCGATCAGCTGGTCACCCGCAAACCAGCCAGCTTTTAATCGGGTATTGCCCCAGTCGATAACCAGATTTATCATACATGTTAACGGGTAGCTTCCAACATGACCCATTCCGGCTGCGTATCGTTGTAACGCAGACAGGGAAACGGAAACGTATCGTCAGCCCTATTTTTTTAACCTTTTTTAACGTCCCGGCTAACTTTGTATCATTTTCAGCAAGTTCCTGAGCCGATTTTTTGACGATGACCAGCGGGCGGTCGGATGTTTTTAGAAAAATTCCCGTTAAATAAAGGTAGTACTGGTGAATTGAAAAACATTTTTAATCGGCAGTTCGTTGTATTGACAAAGGTGGTTCGACCTGCTATATTTGCTCCCATCATTTCGATGGTGGCAATCAGGCTTTTCTAACAAAGGCGCAACGGTAGTCTACAGCGAACCGGCCATTTTCTCAAAAATTTTTGATGAACACCACATCCGGCCCCTCCGGATCTTCGTGTTTGAATCGGGGAACTCACCCCAACGTACATTTTGACCTGTTTTCATTACGTAACCCATTGAACCTGGCAAGTCTAGTTTAGGCTATCGGTTGTTAGCGTGTTCTGACGCGCCAATTCGGGCCTCTGTCTTACCCCATCATTCGTCATAGCCTAGTCCAGCACTTCTCATTTCTCATTTACCGCCCCGACGGCCCTCTTAAGGTTTATTGATAACCTGCACTGTATGTACAACATTGAAGAACTGAATACGAAGCTGTTATCCGAGCTTCGGCCGATTGCCGAGAAATTCGGAATCAGCGATTCTGCCAAATACCCCAAAAAAGAACTTATTTATAAAATCCTGAGCGAGCAGGCTGTTCTGCCAGCGTCGGAAACTCCAGCCGAAGCGGAACCAGCAACCGACGCAGCCCCCAAGCGGACCCGTCGCAAGGCAACGCCCGCTGCCGTTGAGGCAGACAGCACCGATACGGCTAAACCCGCCCGTAAAACAGCAGTCGCTACCGACGGTCCGGATAGTAATCGTACCCGGCAGCGTGTTCGGCGGGACGCCGGAGCCGCCGATCTGCCCGCCCCAACGCCTGAGGATGGCATGACAACGACGGCCGAAACGGAAGCGGTTGAAACCAAACCCGGTACGTTCCCCAGCGACGCACAGGCCGAAACGCCACAAGTTACTGCCACCCAGCCCGAAGCTTCCGCCGAGCGTACTGAAACACCGGAACCTGCGGCACGTCCCCGGACGAACAATGGATTTGCCAATCGCGCGAACGAGCCACGCGAAAATCGGGAAAGCCGCTTTGCGAACCGGCCCGATCAGAACCGCACCCGGACCCCGCGTCCGGAAGGCTCGTTTGATACCCCGCGGGAGAACCGGGATAACAACCGGTCGCGTCCTGACAACGGCCGGGATAATAACCGGCGCGATGGCCAGCGCCCCCGCACCCACCGGCAACCTGTTGAAGACACGACCGCTTCTTACCAGGGTCCATCGGACGATGAATTTCTGACACCAACGGTTGTTTCGGAGGATAACGCAGCCAACATGCAGTCTGCAGATGCAGCTTCCGCAACCGAAGCGGCAACGCCAGCGGAGACCTCTACGGAATCGCAGCACCAGCAACCCGCTACGCAGCAGCAACCCCAGGTGCAGCAGATCTCACGCGAAGCTCAGGAATACCAGAACCGCATTCGTCGGCAGTACAACCAGCATATCCGGGAGTTCGATGGGATCATCGACAACGAAGGTGTCCTGGAAATCATGCAGGACGGTGGCTACGGCTTCTTACGGTCGGCGGATTACAACTACCTCGCCAGCCCCGACGATATTTACGTATCACCCTCCCAGATCAAACTGTTCGGCCTGAAAACCGGCGATACGGTTCGGGGTGCTATCCGGCCCCCGAAAGAAGGTGAGAAATACTTTGCTCTGCTACGTGTCTCGACCGTCAATGGTAAAACGACCGAAGAGATCCGGGATCGGATTCCGTTCGAATACCTGACGCCATTATTCCCCGACGAACAGCTTCACCTCAGCAACCGCCCGGAAAACTACTCGTCGCGGGTGCTGGATCTGTTCGCGCCCATCGGGAAAGGCCAGCGGGGCATGATCGTGGCTCAGCCCAAAACGGGTAAAACGGTGCTCCTGAAGGAAATTGCCAACGCCATCACCAAGAACCACCCCGAGGTGTACCTCATCGTTCTCCTGATCGACGAACGTCCAGAGGAGGTGACGGATATGGCCCGCAGCGTTAACGCCGAAGTTATTTCGTCCACGTTTGATGAACAGGCGGACCGGCACGTAAAAGTGTCGAGCATGGTACTGGAAAAAGCGAAGCGGATGGTTGAATGCGGTCACGACGTCGTAATTCTGCTCGATTCAATCACCCGTCTGGCCCGGGCGTATAACACGGTTGTGCCATCGTCGGGCAAAATCCTGTCGGGTGGTGTAGATGCCAACGCCCTGCACCGGCCTAAGCGTTTCTTCGGGGCGGCTCGGAACGTGGAGAACGGCGGTTCGCTAACTATTATCGCTACGGCTCTGATCGATACGGGTTCGAAAATGGACGAAGTTATCTTCGAGGAATTCAAAGGTACCGGTAACATGGAGCTTCAGCTCGACCGGAAACTGGCGAACAAACGGGTTTACCCGGCCGTGGACGTCATGGCCTCGGGTACACGTCGGGAAGACCTACTGCTGGATAAGGAAACGCTGCAACGCGTCTGGATTTTACGCAAGCACATGGCCGACATGAATCCTATGGAAACCATGGATTTCCTGCTCGAGCGCATGAAAGGCACCCGCAGCAACGAAGAGTTCCTGATTTCGATGAACCGATAAGCAGTCATCTGCTACCACACGAGAATCGTCCGGTTACGCACTGTAGCCGGACGATTCTCGTTTTTAACGTAATGGAGACTAATACCTTCCTCTTTCGACCTTGGCGTATGTTTAAATTAGGATAGCTGTGCCACCTATCGAAAAAACGCTGGACGCCCAATAGCAACGTTGGTGGTCACACTCTTGACAGATACTTTCAGGAGCTACTCCCCAATGGCTCACAGGCTCCAATCTACTAGAAACTACTACATTGCTTTCGCTCGTTTAATCTCATACGTACCTGAAGTAAGCTTGAATGTTGTGTAGGTTACTTTCAGCCATTTCTTCTCCACGTCGAGCTGACTATCTTCTAAAGCCTTATTGTTCACGTGTATAGTTGAACCCTCGGGAAGCCGTACGATTGCAGTCGTTTCTTTAGGAACGGTTACAGTCAATGTAAAACCATTGGCGTCGTTTTTGAACGAAGAGCCCACTATTCCCTGTACAGTCGGAACGTTGAGCGTCCCGGAGGTGAGTGAGGCCGGATTCGGCTCGATCAAAAATGTTTTGTATCCTGCTTCCAGCGGTTTAATACCAAATAGATATTGAGCAATAACGATCTGAGCTCCTCCGCTCCAGGCATGGTTGGTTGTCCCACCACCAAATCCTTTTTCGCCAACACCCCAGCCTTCAAACAAGGTGGTGTAATCAGGCGTATTCACCATGTCGGCAAAACGTTTTTTCGTTCTTTCCAGCGCGTAGCCCCCATTTCCCATGACAAATAAGGCTTCCATTACGTATTTTTCCATGTAAGGGCTAGCATGGAACTGCGTCTTCAATAGCGATAGAATAGGGACATATTTTGCGGAGTCGGCTATTCCTGAAATAACCGCCAAAGCTTGTGCGCGGTCGTCGGATTGGCCATGATAGGCTGGATGACGGTAGGCATAGCCGTTCCAACATTTGTTGTACCCCGCTTTTACCTGCTCCATAACCTGACGATAAGCAACTGCATCGTCATTGTATCCAAGCAGATCTGCCATGTTTGCCGCTCCTTCCAGCGCCAAATAATGCCATCCGGCCATAATTAGTCTCAAATCCTTGTTATCGCCCCAATCCCCCCAAAGCCAGTCACCCTTGCGTAATACTGTGAGACCCGTCTCGTCGGTTTTCCACAACCCCAGGTATCGTTTCACTCCCGGATAACTCGTCTTGATCGTTTCACGATCGTTGGTATTCAGGTAGTAGTTCCAAAAGCCGTAACGCCCAATACTGGTCAGCATTTGATCCGGCAGCTCTGTATTGAAATTACCGGGTATCGGGGAAAACAACTCTCCTCCTTGTCGCTGCCACGCCGTCAGTTCCAGGATTGCTTTCCGCATCAAATCATGAGTAGACGTAGAGTAGGTGTAAAAACTCTCCCCCATGAGCAGTACGACATCCCCCCACCACTGGGCTCGTTCTCGATCGGGACAATCAAAATAATTGTCTCGCATGTTGACGTATAACGTACGCTGTGCTTTCTTCCAGTACTGATTGTAAAATTCATCACTGACGACAAAACTGCCGGCGGGTTCTGCATTATAGCCCGTCTCGCGGTACTTGACCGCCATGACCTTCACGCCGGGAGGCACCGTGATCAGTAGTTTCTCTCCGTTCATCCAGCCGTACGACTCATATTCCTGGTGACCTTTTCGTGTGATATACTCAGCTCGAACATTGTTGGTCCCTCCCGCTTTGCTGTGATCGGTTAAAATCCCAACCAGATGCCCTCCTACGCTATCGCTTATCACGATAGTCGGTGTCATCTGCATGTTGTAAGGCAACCGGGCAATGATTGTATCCCTGGTGCTACCAGGATGATGCTCAGGTACCGCGTCCTTCAACCCAAAATCTTTCCACTGTGGGATGGGGCGTTTTACCAGGGCGTGCCAGGGAGCATCGCCAGGGCGACCAATCTCTTTCGCAGCGTTGAAGCCGGAAAGACCGTTCACTGGCGCTGTTTGCCAGCCAGCAATATCGTTACGGGCATCAAAACGAATGTTGGATTCGGGAAGACGAAAATTGGGTGATGGTTCATCGGTTGTGCCATAAGCGGGATGAACATGACACAGCCAGTTCTTGTCAGTATACAAGAGCTGCCCCCCCGTTCCCATCGTAAACAGAAGCCCGGCGCGTCCGCTATTAACATGCGAGAAACCATCTTTTCCAAAATGCCAGAGTAATACGGCAATGCGGTTCTCTCCTTTTTTGAGGTAAGGTTCAAGATTCACCTGGTCATAGTAGGTATCCTTGGGGGTAGGTCCGCGTTTAAGGCCGCCTTCAAACACAACAAGATTACCGTTAATCCAGAGCCAGTATTTCGTATCTGCAGCAATGGTCGCCATCGCTTGCTTTGGTCTTCTTTTTAAGACGAAATCCCGCCGAAATGCGATCCAGGTGTTCGGTTTGTCAACGCCCACTTGAGCGGAAGAAATCCAAAAGCCTGGCAGCGCCTGTTGTTGAGCAAAAAGGGGCTTTGAGGACAAAAGTCCGACAATAAGAAGTAGCCATATGGCTGCCTGTCTGCCAGTTTTCTGTGGGATCGTATTCAGCTTTGTGTTTGTCGTTCTCACTCTTGGCGTATGTTTCGGGTAGGATAAACGAGAGAATCGGTCGAATCTCGGTATCGTCAGATGATTACCATCAGGCCACAGCCTTCCAGGAGTTGACCGATTCCCACCGGTCAGCCAGCGCTGTGGCAACTTATCGAAAAAACGTTAGACCCCAAACCTCAAGCGTTGACATTCACGGCACCTAATCCTCGACGTAATTCTGTGACTCAGTGAGACGAGTACACGAGATGCTAACCGGCTCAACGGGGTCAGGTCATTTGCTCTGGCAAACCGTTTAGACTCATACCCGCCAGTTAAGAATGAACAACAAGTACTGGACAGCTAAGTAATAGCCCAAAAAACTGATAGGAGGAATCTTAAGCTCCCTAACGAGAAGCTTTACGATTCCTCCTATCAGCACACATCTTGGTTAGAATGATAAAAAGTAGAGATTAAGCGCTATTCCCTACTCAACATCCTCGGTTTTACGTTTGTCCGCCACAATCCGGTTCCACTCGGGGTGCCGTTTCAGGTAGGTCGATACAAATGGACACAACGACACGATCTTCATGTTGTGCTGCTCGACATACTCAAATACGCCCTTCGTCAGTTGCGATCCCACCCCTTTTCCTTCCTGGTCAGGATCGACTTCGGTATGCACCAGCGCCAGAGTTTTATCATCAATCCGCTGGTATTCTGAAATTGCCAGTTTTCCATCAATTTCCAGTTCGAACCGGTTTTTGTCCGGGTTATTACGCACGGTTACGTTTTTCTCGTCCATAGATCATAGCGTCTTGTTGGTAGTAGCTACACACGAACCCATCAAATTGTTCTTCGCTGTCGGTTTTCAGTCAGATACCCATCATCGGTCGTCGGTCCGCAACCTACCAAGCTGATAGAACAATCGTCTGGCCATCAGGTTACATGTAAAGTAAACTCTCTGAGTTTTCGCTATTTTAATCAACCTACGTTATGAATCAATCATTCTTTTCGCGTCGGACCTTTATTCATCAGTTAGGTACAGCAGCCCTGGCAGCGCCCGCCCTTGCCTCGTTCGGCCTACAAAGCTGTAGCAGTAAATCCGGCGAATCGACGGCCGAGACGGCTACATCAACCACAACTACCGCAGGTACCAGCCGCAAACTGGGAATCGCACTGGTCGGACTGGGCAAGTACAGCACCGAAGAGCTGGCTCCTGCCCTGGAGAAGACGACCAATTGCCGTCTGGCAGGTATTGTGACGGGAACACCCTCAAAAGCCGAAGAGTGGAAAAAGAAGTACAATATTCCGGACAAGAATATCTACGATTACAAAACGTTCGATCAGATCGCCGACAACCCGGACATTGATATCATTTACGTCGTACTGCCGAATTCGATGCATGCTGAATACACCATTCGGGCCGCTAAAGCGGGGAAGCACGTCATCTGCGAGAAACCGATGGCGATGAATCCGGAAGAATGTCAGCAGATGATCGACGCCTGTAAGAAAGCGGGCAAGCAGCTATCAATTGGCTACCGCCTTCACTTCGAACCGCACAATCGGGAAATGATGCGTTTGGGTCAGAAGCAGGTCTACGGCAAAGTTAACCACATCATCGCCGAGGATGCTCAAGTACAGGACACCTCAAATCTATGGCGGATGGGCAAAGGTGTTGGGGGCGGTGGACCGTTACGTGATGTTGGTATCTACTGTCTGCAGGGCGCTATCTACACGAAGGGAGAGATTCCTATCGCCGTATCAGCCAAATTTCATCCGGTAACCAAGCCTGAGGTCTTTGACAAGATCGAAGAAGGCATGGATTTCAAACTGTATTTCGCCGACGGTACCGTAGCCGACTGCAAAACCAGTTTCAACGATAAATACAACAAACTACGGGCTGAAGCCGCTAAAGGCTGGTTTGAACTCGATCCCGCTTATGGGTATGGTGGCCTTTCGGGGAAAACCAGTGAGGGAAAGATGGACATCGAAAACGTACCGCAGCAGGCTCGTCAGATGGACGCGTTCGCCGATTGCGTCCTGAACGATAAGCCCACGACCGTACCGGGCGAATTGGGTATGCGTGATGTTCAACTGATCGAAGCAATTTTTAAGGCTGCCCAGACGGGGCAGAAAGTACCGACAAAAGATGTGATTCAGTACATGGATAAATCAGCAGTTGCGTAGTCACGTACCGGGTAAACGGTGGAAACTACAGCAAACTTCTTTTGTCTCGATCGGCTGGGCGTAGTGTCCGGCCGATTTTGCGTTCAGTAGAAATCAGGAAAATTGGCTTCTCTATCATTGATACGTTCCCTACCCAATCAATGAGCCACCGCCCCGCCTTTTGGTACGTCTTGCTTCTCTGCCTGATTACGTCGACCACGGTATCAGCCGCTAAACCAGTTGCGCCGAAGCTTCCCAGCAAGAAGGCGATTCTGGCCACGATGACCCGAACGAATAATTACTTCATGCAGTTGTGGCCCGATCCGGGGAAAGAGATCGTCACCAACAAAGTCCGGCCCAGCCATATCTGGACCCGAGCGGTGTATTACGAGGGGTTGATGGCGCTCTACGCGCTCGATCCGCAGAAACGCTATTACGATTACGCCGTCGACTGGGGCGAAAAACACCAGTGGGGACTACGTAACGGCCCAACCGATCGCAACGCCGATAACCAGTGCTGCGCCCAGACGTACATCGATCTGTTCGAACTCGATCCGGACGGCCCGCGCACCAAACCTGAACGCATCCAGGCAATTCAGACCGCCATTGACAGCATGGTAGCCAGCGAGCGCATCGACGACTGGAACTGGATCGACGCACTGCAGATGGCCATGCCCGTCTTTGCCAAACTCGCAGTACTGCACCGCGACGAACCGGCGGTGGCTAATCGGTACTACGAGAAAATGTACCAGATCTATACCTATTCCAAAACGGTTCATGGCGGTAGTGGACTCTACAATCCAGCCGAGGGCCTGTGGTGGCGCGATAAAGATTTTGTGCCGCCCTACAAAGAGCCAAACGGTGGCAACTGCTACTGGTCGCGGGGGAACGGCTGGGTCGTAGCCGCGCTCGTGCGCGTACTGGACATTATGCCCAAAGACTCTCCCCACCGCGACGAGTACGAAACGATGTACATGTCCATGATGAAGGCACTCCCAAAACTCCAGCGCCCCGACGGTTTCTGGAATGTCAGCCTGATGGACCCCTCTAACTTCGGCGGCAAAGAAACGTCCGGTACGGCGTTGTTCACCTACGGGATGGCCTGGGGCATCAACCACGGTCTGCTCGATGCCAAAACGTATCAGCCGATCATCGCCAACGCCTGGAACGCCATAGCTACAGAAGCCGTACATGCCAATGGATTTCTGGGCTACGTACAGGGTACCGGTAAAGAGCCCAAAGACGGGCAACCCGTTACGTACGTGAGCAAGCCCGATTTTGAAGATTATGGCTTAGGCTGCCTGCTGCTGGCCGGGTCTGAAGTGTACCGCCTGAAATGAAAAAATTGGCTCTCTCGCTGCTGGTCGCCAGCGCTGTAACAACCTCCGGCCTCACCCAGCCTGCCCCCACGACTTCGTCCCGCTGGCCAGCCATCACTCAGCAAACCAAACCCTGGACCCGCTGGTGGTGGATGGGCAGCGCCGTCACCCCCGGCGACCTTACTACGCTGCTGACGCAGTACCAGCAAGCCGGGCTGGGTGGAGTCGAAATAACGCCCATCTATGGAGTTAAAGGCACCGAACAGCAGTTTATCAATTTTCTGTCGCCAACCTGGATGGACCGGCTGGACCATACCCTGACCGAAGCGAAGCGGCTGAACCTGGGGGTCGATATGGCGCAGGCGTCGGGATGGCCGTTTGGTGGCCCCTGGGTATCGCCGGCTGATGCCTGCAAATACGTTACGTTCAAAACGTACACCCTGAAGCCAGGCCAGCGCCTGAGCGAGTCCGTTACGTATGTGCAGCAACCAATGGTGCGGGCCGTGGATGAGGCAATCGCTATTGAGAAACTGGCTGACCCGGTGGCTAAAAACCCGGATTTACAACGCCATGCCTTCGATCAGGTACGGTTTCAGAAGCCACTCCCGCTGCAAACGCTGATGGCGTACGGTAACGGACAGGCCCTTGACCTGACCCGCTACGTCGACACCAACGGACAACTTACCTGGACGGCTCCCATCGGGGCAACCGAAAAGCCCTGGACGCTCTACGCGGTGTTCCAGGGCTGGCACGGTAAGCAGGTCGAGCGGGCGGGGCCAGGTGGCGAAGGCGATGTGATCGACCATTTTTCAAAAGCCGCTACGCAGCACTATCTCCAGCGATTCGACAAGGCGTTTACTGGACGTAACATTGGTTCACTCCGTGCGTTCTTCAACGATTCATACGAAGTCGACGATGCCCAGGGGGAAGCCAACTGGACGCCCGCACTCTTTACCGAATTTGCCAAACGGCGGGGATATGACCTAAAACAACACCTGCCCGAATTGTTCGACACCAGCGATGAGCAACACCGGCGCGTGCTGAGTGATTACCGGGAGACCATTGCCGAGCTGATTCTGGAGAATTACACCCGGACCTGGCACGACTGGGCGAAAAACCGGGGCAAAATCATCCGGAACCAGGCTCACGGTTCACCCGCCAACATTCTCGACCTCTACACCGAAACCGACATTCCAGAGATTGAAGGGACTGACCTGCTCCGGATCAAGTTTGCATCCTCGGCCGCCAACGTAACGGGTAAACCGCTGATCTCGTCGGAGTCCGCCACCTGGGACAACGAGCATTTTCTCTCAACACTCAGCGACGTCAAAAAAGACCTGGATCTGTTTTTACTGGGCGGGGTCAACCACATGTTCTACCATGGCACCAACTACTCCCCGCCCCAGGCCGAGTGGCCAGGCTGGCTGTTTTACGCGGCCGTTCACGTCAATCCCAACAACTCATTCTGGACCGATTTTAGTAAGCTGAATCAATACGTTGCCCGTTGTCAGTCGTTCCTGCAGCGGGGCAAGCCCGATAACGAGGTGCTGGTGTACCTGCCGACCTATGATGCCTACGCGCAACCCGTTAAGCAGGGAAAAGACCGCTCCGAACCCCGGCTGTTGCAGCATTTCGACGGCATCGAACATGGCTTTAAGGAGTTGCCCGTTGCTCATCAGGCCGAGACGCTGCTTCAGAAAGGGTACAGTTTTGATTTCATTTCCGACAAGCAACTGACCAGGCTCACTACAGCCAACGGGCGGTTAGTAAGCTCGGGGGGCGCTACGTACCGGACCATTCTACTGCCCAATGTGCAGTACATGCCGCTGGCCACGTTGCAACAGCTTGTGAAGCTGGCTCAACAGGGCGCAACAATAATCGTCGCGGGGAAGATGCCGACGAACGTACCGGGTCTGGGCAAATTGGCGGAGCGCCAACAGGCGTTTGACCAATTGATTAAGCGTCTGGCGTTCAGCAAAACGGATAAGGAGGAACGAATCTCAGTCGGAAAAGGGGCCTTTCTGCGAGGCTCATCAATCGATTCCCTGCTGACGCGGGCGGGTGTCAACCGGGAATCACTGGTTGACCGGCAGCTTCAGGTGATTCGGCGCCGTTTTAGTACGTCGGGTCGGCAGGGGCATTACTATTTTATTCTCAACTCGGGCGATAAACCCGTGGGCGACTGGGTTTCGTTGGCGACAAACGCGCAGTCAGCTACGCTATTCAACCCGATGACCGAGCAGACCGGTCGGGCAGCCATTCGCAAAACCAGCGCTGGCCTATCCGACGTGTATTTGCAACTGGCCCCCGGTGAATCTTGTATTCTGGAAACGACCGTTACGGGTCAGCATCCGGCCGAACCGGCCTTTGTCTACCAGCAGGCCGCTGGCAAACCGCAACCGCTGTCGGGCACCTGGACGGTCGATTTTGTGTCGGGCGGCCCAACCAAGCCAGCCTCGGTTACGACTAGTCAGCCCGGCTCCTGGACCGACCTGCCCAGCGACGGCGTCAAGGTGTTTTCCGGCGCGGCCAGTTACAGTCTGACATTTCCCCGGCCCGCCGGACATACCGGCGGCTGGCAGCTCGATCTGGGTAAGGTAGCGGAAAGCGCCCGTGTTCAGTTGAATGGGCAGGAACTGGCAACGCTCATTGGCCCAACGTATCAGTTGACCATTCCGGGCAGTTTACTTCAGCCGACAAATAAATTGACAATTACGGTCTCCAATGGTATGGCTAACCGCATTGCTGACCTGGACAAGCGGCACGTAAACTGGAAGAAATTTTACAACATCAATATGTCGGCCCGACTGAAGGAAAACCGGGGCAAGGACGGTCTGTTCACCGCCGAAAACTGGCAGCCACACCCTTCCGGATTGCTCGGCCCCGTTACGTTAACGCCTTTATCTTCCTTACCCCTCTCTGACCGTTAACCCCTGTTTTCAATGGAAGAAATTGCATTCACGATGCGGCTCAAGCCCGGTGTCGAGGCCGAGTATAAACGGCGTCACGATGAAATCTGGCCTGAATTGTCGGCGGCTTTGCGAGAGGCCGGTATTCTCGCTTATGCTATTTATCTGGACCCAGTCAGCCGGACCTTATTTGCCGTTCAGCAACGATCTAACGAGCACACTGTCGACCAGCTTCCAGCGCTGCCGATCATGCAGCGCTGGTGGGC
This sequence comes from Spirosoma sp. KUDC1026, assembly GCF_013375035.1. Lineage (NCBI taxonomy): Bacteria > Pseudomonadati > Bacteroidota > Cytophagia > Cytophagales > Cytophagaceae > Spirosoma > Spirosoma sp. KUDC1026. The sequence continues at coordinate 4,240,323 of NZ_CP056032.1, forward strand.
CTACATGGCCGATCTGATGGACACCAACCCAGATAGTTCACCCGTTGTGCAGCCGTTAAGTTGTGTGTTTCGGCTGTGATCCTGTCAAAATAAACCTGTCTTATATGTTATTTCGTCATAATAGCCGATCGGCCTATCTTTGGGCATGATTGCAGTAATTCAGCGGGTTTCGCAGGCATCGGTGACGATCGACGGTGTGGTCAAAGGACAGATTGAGCAGGGATTTATGGTGTTGCTGGGCGTCACGCACACCGATACGGAGGAGGACGTAACGTGGCTCAGCCGGAAGATCGTCGGGATGCGGGTTTTCAACGACGAAGCCGACAAAATGAACCTGGACCTGGCCGCTATTAACGGCAATATTCTGCTTATCAGTCAGTTTACGCTGCACGCCAGCACGAAGAAAGGAAACCGACCCAGCTTCATCGAAGCCGCCCGGCCCGAAGTAGCCATTCCGCTCTACGAAGCCATGATCGCCCAGTTGAGTGCTGATCTGAGCAAGCCTATTCAGACGGGCACGTTCGGAGCCGATATGAAAGTGGCCCTGTTGAACGACGGTCCCGTAACGATCATTATCGATACCAAAAACCGAATCTAGTTTCCCGTTTTTCTTACCAGACGATCAGTTTAGCTACGTAAAGAATAGTGCTAACAGACTATTCCGCCGGTCTGATCGTTCGATTTCTACCAGTTCCTTTGTTTTCACCGAACGCGGCACCCCATTTGCCGTAGGCATAACAATCGCCAATGGACTTTTTACCACCCAGTCTAACTGCCTATACCGAAGCGCATACCTCGCCCGAAAGCGATTTACTGCGCCAGTTGGACCGCGATACTCGTGCGCATATCATGGCCCCGCGCATGTTGTCGGGCCACCTGCAGGGACGTTTTCTAGCCATGATTTCCTGGATGATCCGGCCCCGTCGTGTTCTGGAGCTGGGTACCTACACCGGTTATTCGGCACTCTGTCTGGCCGAAGGACTCGCCGATGATGGCCGCCTGATCACCATCGACCAGAACGAAGAACTCGAAGAGTTTGCCCGATCTTACTGGGCTAAATCGCCCCAGAACGACCGGATCGAGTTACGGATTGGCCCGGCTGCCGACATTATTCCGTCGCTGACCGATACGTTCGATCTGGTGTTTATCGACGCCGACAAACGAAACAATGCGCTGTATTATGAGTTGGTTTTCGATAAACTCCGGCCCGGCGGTTTCCTGCTGATCGATAATGTGCTGTGGAGCGGTAAAGTAATTGAGCCCCTCAAAGCCAATGACCAGGACACTACTAGTGTGCTTTCTTTCAACGAATTAGTACAACAGGACCCCCGCGTCGAGAATGTGCTGCTCCCCATCCGCGACGGTATTACGTTAGTTCGTAAACGGTAGCAGAGCGTATCGAAATACCCATACGATAGATTACCTTTGGCTTATGCAAAAAACCTCGTACCCTTTATTGCTACTTTTTTTCCTGCTCGGTTTTGCCTCCCTGGCGCAAACTACACCGACGGTTCCGGAGCAGGTTACATTCGCGGATATCTCCGTTCGGCTGGACAACGACGCCCGGCGCCTGATTCAGCAGGATGTTAATGCCCTGCTGGCCAACCGGCAGTACTGGTCGGCCAAGCTCGATCGGGTAGCGCTTTATTTCCCCATGATCGAAACGATTATGCTGGAAGAAGGGGTGCCGGTCGATTTCAAGTATCTGGCCGTGCAGGAAAGCTCCCTCACGCCCGACGCCGTTTCGTCGTCGATGGCGGTGGGCTACTGGCAGTTCAAGCGGGAAACGGCTACGGACTACGGCCTGCGCGTGGATGATGTTGTCGACGAGCGGAAAAGCATTATTGCTTCCAGCCGGGCAGCCGCTAAATACTTCAAGAAAAGCAACACGCAGTTCAACAACTGGATTGCGTCGCTGTATTCGTATTATCTCGGGGCCAGCGGCATTACCCGCCTGATCCCCCCCGATTGGTCGTATGCCCGTGAGGTTACGCTCGACGGCCGGACAGACCGGTATATCCTGCGTTTCTTCGCCCACAAAATTGCCGTCGAGAATGCGCTGAAGACCCACCAGGCCAGCAACACCTTTGCCCTGATCGAATACCCAGGTGGTGGCGGCAAAAGCTTCGGCGATATTGCCAGCGAACTGGGCGTTGACGAAAGTGAACTGCGCAAATACAACCGCTGGGTCATTGGCGAGCTGGTACCTACCGACAAGGACTATGTTATGGCCATTCCGGTACCAAACAACCAGATCAACGACGTACGGCAGAAGATTGTCAACGTTCGCAGCAAGAAAGCGGCACAGGTCGTTCAAAACGACGTAGGCTTTCCGGTATTGCGCCGGGTAACGTCGACCAAGACGGGCAAAAACGATCCAGTCCTGTACGAAATCAACGGTCTGCCGGGTATTCAGGCTCAGGCGGGAGATAATGCGGGGTCGATGGCCCGCAAGGCAAAAATCAGCCTGTCGAGCTTTCTGCGCTACAACGACCTCGACCCGTCCGATCAGATCATCGTTGGGGATGTATATTACCTGGCTAAGAAACGGAAGAAAGCCCTGGTGCCCTTCCATACCGTCCGCGACGGCGAAACATCACGTAGCATTTCGCAGCGTTACGGTCTCCGGCTGAAAAAACTCCTGCGCTACAACCGCCTTGACCGAGTTCAGAAGCTGGTTACCGGACGGGTGATGTGGCTGCGCGAACGTCGGCCGGGCAACAAACCGGTTGAGGTGATCGATGCCCCAACGCTACCGGTTTACGATCAGACCCCAACGCCCGCGGCTACGCGGCCCGTGGCCAGCAACAGTACCCCGGCTAACGCAGAGAATATTCCCCGCAATGCGTCGGAGCGGAAAGTCTACCAGCCCAAACTGGTGGGCGGTGGCGTAACACCCAGCGATGGAACAGCTCCCGGCGCCACAGCGCCTGCCCCCGAGCCAGTTCGTCCGGTATCAACGGCAGCACCCGTAGTCACCACGCCCGTTCCGGCTCCCTCCTCGGTGAGTGGGTCGTCAAGCGGGTCACAGCGGGTTGTTATCGTGCGTACGCCAGAAACAACCACGTCGACTTCAACCCCGGTTCCAGCACCAGCCGAAGAACGTACCGTGGCCAGCGCAGATACGAAGGCACCGGCTAAAACGCCAGCGTCCAAGCCAACGACGAGTCGGCGGGCCGCGCAAAAATCCGATCCGGATTACGAAGGCCCCCGTGAGCAGCAGGCCGATGGCTCGCTGACCTCCCCATCGACTCCGTCAGTCCGTTCGTCAACGCCAGCCGTTACCAAAGCAGACCGGCCAGCGACCGTAACGACCAAACCGACGGCGGAAGCAGAACCTACAACCGCCAGATCGGAAGCTGCTCCAGTGGGGGCTGCTCCAGCGAGAACAACGCCAACGAAGCCCGCTCCGGTTACGACCAAGCCTGTTTCGACCGAGCGGGCTATGACGCCGAGCAGCACGGGCACAATGAAGCACAAGGTTGAGCCAGGTCAGACGTATTACAGCATCTCAAAGCAGTATGGTATAACGGTCGATGAACTCCGGGCCATGAACAACCTGGGCTCGTCGGACGTACTGGTCGTTGGTAAAGAACTGACGGTGAAAGGTAGTCCAACGACTTCGGCTCCGGCCAGTAAGCCAGCAGCGGCTGCTCCTGCGAAAGAAAAAGAAACGCCCGCTACGGGCGAAACAACGTACCATACCGTTGCAAAAGGCGAAACGATGTTCCGAATTTCGAAAAATTACGGGGTCACCATCGAGCAGATCCAGACCTGGAACAACCTCACCACAACGGAAGTAAAAGTTGGTCAGAAGATCAAGATTGTGAAGTAAGTCAGCTTCCTGCTTCGCTGAGACATGACGCGCCGATGCAACTACTTGCATCGGCGCGTCTGCGTTAAAGGCTGGTTCATGCACCATCTTTTGTCCCGATCTGCGTATCTTTACTGTATGATTCTGCTTGACAATACTTGCATCAGCGACGACATCGCCGAGAAATTTTTCGTCTGTAACCTCGACAAGTGCAAAGGAGCCTGCTGCGTTGAGGGCGACATGGGAGCTCCCCTCGAAGGCGACGAACCGGCCATTCTTGATCGTATTTACGAAGACGTCAAACCGTATCTTTCGCCCGAAGGCATTCGCGTGATTGAGGAGCGGGGTGGTTACGAATCGGACGATATGGGTGGCTACGTCACCACAACGGTGGGTGGACGCGAGTGCGTTTATGCCACCTGGGACGACCGGGGCATCCTGAAATGCGGTATCGAAGAAGCGTATAACGACGGGAAAGTCGACTGGAAAAAACCCATTTCCTGTCACCTCTACCCCATCCGTATCACGAAATACGAGTCATTCCACGCGCTGAATTACGATCGCTGGCCCATTTGCAGTCCTGCCTGCGGCTTTGGCGAGCAACTGAACGTGCCGATCTATAAATTCGTCCGGGAAGCACTTATCCGGGCGTACGGCGAAGAATGGTACGGGCGGCTGACAAAAGCCATTGAAGAAAAAGATCCTGCCGAGTAATGGCCGAATCCCGCAACTATTTCGAAGAAGTATATGAAGTTGTCCGGCTGATTCCTGCCGGACGCGTAACGACCTACGGTGCCATTGCCCGTTACCTGAGTTTGCGGGCGGGTGCCCGCATGGTAGGCTGGGCTATGAACGCATCGCATGGGCACGACGTACCGGCCCATCGGGTCATCAACAGCATCGGTGTCCTGTCAGGCAAGCATTTCTTCGGCGATCCGGACCGGATGCAGCAGTTGCTGGAAGCGGAAGGTGTTCGGGTAGAGAACGATCGGGTCACGGATTTTCAAAAAGTATTCTGGGACCCATCGGCCGAACTTTCGCTCTAGCACCGGGGCTACTTCAGTACTTTCGTTATCTCGTTCAATTTCTCCATTTTCTGCACAAAGTCGCCCTTGAGCTGATTCCGGATGGCGGTCAGGTTGTCCAGCGTTTCCTGCAGACTGTCGGGCAAAATCTCTTCGAGTACTTCGCGGAAACGTTTGGCAAAGGTGGGGGATTTGCCGTTGGTCGAAATTGCAATTTTCAGATCCCCTTTCTTCACGACCGAGCTCAGGTAAAAATCACAGAGGGCGGGTGTGTCTGCTACGTTCACCAGAATCCGGTGAGCTTTGCAATCCTGCTGCACCTGCTGGTTGACAGCTTTGTCGTTCGTGCCTGCAATAACCAGATCCTTGCCCGCAAGGTGATCAACCTGATACGGTTCCTGAAGCAGCGCCAGGTTGGGTGTCTGCGCGGCCAGGGCACGGATGTCGTCACGGATGTCGGGAGCCACAAGCGTAATAGTAGCCTGTGGCGAGCTAGCCAGCAGAGCGGTTACTTTCTCCAGCCCGACATAACCACCACCCACAATAAGGGTGTGCAGTTGCTCGGCCTTAACGAAAATAGGGAACAGCGTATTCATACCGACGAAGGTACAACTGAAAAAACGATAGAAACAGAAAAGAGCTGCCCGATGAGCAGCTCTTTTTACTTGTGAAACAGGCTTACGTGCCTGCTTGCTACTAATACGTCTTTTTAGCTTTTTCCTAGAATTTAAAGCCAACGTTTACACTCACAATCCGGCGTTTCGTATTGTCGGTATCGTTGATCACGTCCGCGAAACCGTAGTGGTACCGGAAGTCCAGCATCAGCGGACCCGCATCGAAACCCAAATTTGCCAGCCCGTTAACCGTAGCGGCCCGGAAGTCGCGCGATTCGAAGTTGAAGGCATTGTTGTTTACGCCCAGCGGTGCGGCATATTCAGCCCCTACCGCCAGCCGTACGGCCGAAACACCCCGCTCCGATTCAGCCAGTTTCACGCCAATCAGTGCCGGTACGTGAATATATTTCTGGTCAACATTACCGATCAGATCGCCAACGCTACCTGCCTGACCATCGCCGGGCTGATAAAAATCAGAACTTGACGTCAAATACTCAGCCCCGATTTGTCCGTACACGCGGCCACCGCCCCGTACGAAGAAACCTAACTGATAGCCCAGCCGTCCCGATAGTTTGTTACCAGACACGTCTTCCCCTTCAAAACGGGTTGAGTTCGCCCCTGCATAGATACCAAACGCAAAGTTTTTATAGTTTTCCCGCCGTTCCTTACGCTCTTCTGCTTCGACACTGTTACGACCATCATCAAAACCCTGATCGTAGGCCTCGCTCAGGTCGCGTTCGTCGAACCGGCGACCGTAGTTGCGATCATTGCCCATTCGGTCTTCATATCGGTTATTGTACCGACGATACTCATCATCCCGCTCCCGGTATTCCCGCCGTTCTTCGAGACGCTCATCCCGGTACCGGTCGTTCCGCCGTTCATCCTGCCGCGAGTTGGTTCGATAGCGGTCATCGTAAGAGTTCTGCTGCGCCAGCACCAGGCTTGTACTGCACACACCCGTTAGCAACAGTGCTGTTTTAAATAGATTTTTCATAACATATTGAGTTGTAAAATGACATAGTACTCATGATTACAACTGCCCAAAACAGTCTATTGTTTTTAAACGGTAAGACAGACCAAAAAAATAGGATAAAAGAAAGCCCCTTCGTTGGAAGGGGCTTTCTTAAATTCAATAAGTTATTGGCTTATTTTAGAAGCGGAAACCCACGTTCAGAGCCAGAATATTCCGGCGTGTGTCAGCACCAGCATCGAATACGTTTACGAAACCGTGGTTGTAAACCGCATCTACGGTTACAGGTCCCAGATTGATACCGATACCAGCCAGACCGTTCAGAATCGTGCGATTCAGGTCATCGCGACCCAGACCGAAGTTGTTATTTCCTACGGCTACCAGCGAGGCCAGTTCAGCACCAACTTGTACGCGCAGACCCAAGGCACTACCGATGCGAGCTCCCACATAGGCAGGGATAGCAATGAAGTGCTGGTCAATCCGTCCGCTCACCTGACTAACCGTCGTTCCCGATCCACCATTACGAATCAGGCTCGAGGTCGAATTCCGGTACTCCAGACCAATTTGTCCGAACACCGTACCACCTGTGCGGCCGTACAGACCAGCCTGCCAGCCCGCACGGAACGCGTCGTCAGGGATAGGTTCATTTACGAACTGCGATAGGTTAGCACCTACGTAAACACCGAACTTACCTTCTTTACCCCAGGGTTTGTCGTCATCCTTGCGGTTTCTTCTGGTTTGGTTGTCGGTCGAGCTGTACTCGGTTGTTGTCGTCGTGGTTGCGTAAGCAGGGGTTCCGGCGGTATTGGTGTTATACCCGCTGGTCGTACTCGTGCCGTTATTGTCGGACGTGTTGGTTGGTGCTACGTACGTACCGTTAGTCATATTCGAACTGTCGGTCGTTACGGGCGAAGTCGTATACGTTGTGCTCGTGGTCGAGTACGTGTTGGTTGTCTGGGCGGTAGCCAGTCCAGCGCCCAGCAGGCATGCTGCCAGGAATGTAACCTGAGTTTTCATTGCTTTCTAGTATAGCGTTGAGTTGTACAAAAAAAAGGTGTAATCGAAATTACACCCTCTTAACTGCCCCTGCGACAGGATTGTTTTTGACGATTCTAATTTTTCTTTCAGTATCGCCAAAATAATTTTAAAGTTTAACGCCAATACTGGCGCTGAGTACCCGGCGCTGAGCACCAGCAAAGCCGGGCGATTTTGTTTCCTGTATGGCGCTGCCAAAACCATAATGATACGTCAGATCAATCAGTAAGGGGCCCAGATCAAATCCCAGCTGACCAAGGGCATTGACCGTACCACTTTTGATTTGAGCGTTCGACAATTGGAACTTGCCGCTAGTGGCATTCACCCGGTTGGCATATTCTACCCCAGCCTGCAGACGAACAGCCGACACCCCCCGATCCGACTCCACCAGTTTATAACCGATGTAAGCCGGAATCTGAATGTACTGGATGCTTATCCGATCCTGAACAGGTTGCCCTGCGTCGTATGACTTGATGTAATAGTTTGAACTGGAGGCAAAATACTCAGCCCCGAGCTGACCATATACCCGACCACCCGTTCGGGCAAAGAACCCGGCCTGATACCCCACCCGACTCGATAAATCGCCACCGACGTTAAGCTCATCGCCGGCAAAGCGGGTTGAGTTGGTTCCCAGGTAAATGCCGAAAACGAAATCCTCATACGTTATGTCTTTGGTTCGTTTTACGGCTGTTGTCCGGTAGACGTCCCAGCTGTTATTGGCTTGGGTACTGGATTTGCCGTACGAACGGCTGTTTAACGGTTTACCGGCCGGGCCGGTAGTTAGCCCAGGATTTGACGCCGATTGGCTTGGCCGTTGGTTATACGCCAGCGGTACGTAGGCTGGGTTGGCAATGGTAGCCGTAGAGACGGGAGTTTGTGCGCTTGCCAGTCCCGAAAAACTTAGGCACAGGGCAATCAGGTATACTTTCACTTTCATTCTGTCAACGATCAAAAAACGTACGAATATGGTTCGCCGGGGCCATCTTTCAAAACGGGTTCTCCTGAATGGCCCCGCCAGCTGGTCGTATCCGGGCAATTGACAATCAACGCCGGCACGGCCCCTGACAGGGCCAGTTTTCAGTTTATTACGGCAGCGGCTATTCGCTCCGCATTGCTTTAAAAGCGTTCATCAGGCCGTTGGTCGAGCTGTCGTGCGTCGTAACTTCGGCATCGTCCTGCAATTCGGGCAGAATCCGGCTCGCGAGTTGTTTTCCCAATTCAACACCCCACTGGTCGAAGCTGAAAATATCCCAGATTACCCCCTGCGTGAAGATCTTGTGTTCGTACAGTGCGATCAGGCTGCCCAGCGTACGAGGGGTCAGCTTCTTGAACAGGATTGAGTTCGTTGGCCGGTTACCCGAGAACATTTTGAAGGGAGCCAGCGCCTGAATCTCGTCTTCGCTCTTGCCCGATTTACGTAGTTCCTCGGCCGCTTCGTCTTCGGTTTTACCGTTCATCAGCGCTTCGGTCTGGGCGAAATAGTTCGCCATCAGAATTTTGTGGTGTTCGCCAATGGGCCGCTGGCTGATGGCCGGTGCCAGAAAATCGCAGGGGATCAGTTTCGTACCCTGGTGAATAAGCTGGTAGAAAGCGTGCTGGCCGTTCGTGCCGGGTTCCCCCCAGATGATTGGCCCTGTCTGGTAATCGACGGGGTTACCGTCGCGGTCAACGGATTTGCCGTTGCTTTCCATGTCGCCCTGCTGGAAGTAGGCCGCAAAGCGGTGCATGTACTGGTCATAAGGCAGGATAGCTTCGGTCTGGGCATTAAAAAAATTATTGTACCAGATACCTACCAACGCCAGCATGACCGGTAAATTTTGCTCGATGGGCGTATCGCGGAAGTGCTGGTCCATGGCGTGGCCCCCTTCCAGCAATTCTTCAAACTTATCGAAACCGATGTACAGCGCGATCGATAGACCAATAGCCGACCAGAGCGAGTAGCGACCGCCCACCCAGTCCCAGAAACCAAACATATTGTCGGCATCAATCCCGAATTTCTCCACGTCTTTTTTATTGGTCGACAGGGCCGCAAAGTGTTTGGCGATAGCCGCTTCATCTTTGGCCGTATCGAGGAACCACTGCCGCGCCGACTGGGCGTTGGTCATGGTTTCCTGCGTCGTGAAAGTTTTGGACGCAATCAGGAACAGGGTCGTTTCGGGTTTAACCTTTTGCAAGGTTTCGTAGATATGAACGCCATCAACGTTCGAAACAAAATGTACTCGCAGTTTTTTATCGTCGGCATACGGCTTCAGGGCTTCGGTCACCATGACCGGACCCAGGTCCGAACCACCAATCCCGATATTCACGACATCGGTGATGGCTTCGCCGGTATAGCCTTTCCACTCACCCGAGCGAATCCGCTCCGTGAAGCGTTTCATGCGGCCAAGTACCTCGTTTACGTCGGGCATTACGTCGGCCCCGTCCACCCGAATCGGCGTGTTCGAGCGGTTACGGAGTGCTACGTGCAAAACGGCCCGGTCCTCGGTCCGGTTAATTTTGTCACCCGAGAACATTTTACCGATGGCGTCGGTCAGCCCCGCCTGTTCGGCCAGTTGCAGTAGCAGTGACAAGGTTTCGTCAGTAATTCGGTTTTTGGAAAAGTCCAGCAGAATATCCTCAAACTGACGGGTAAACCGGGGAAACCGGCCTGGATCTTCGGCAAACAGATCGCGCAGGTGGCGATCGCTGATGGTTTCGTAATGGGCTTTCAGCTCAGAATAAGCCGGCAAATCGGTAAATCGGTGGTTAGCAAGCATGCCTGGTTATTGGTTAGTTATCGATCCTGTTGAGTCTGGGCGCGAATATCGCCAATCCATCCCAATGTTTTTTTCCTCTAATTTTACGGCCTTATTACGCTTTCCCAATAAAGCGTCTGTTTTGCGTTACTACCGCGGCCGATGAATCAAAAACTTTTTTATACGTTACTTCTTGCCGTTGTCGGCGCGCTGTTTTTCATTCCGTTTCTGGGGGGGGTTCGTCTGTTCGACTGGGACGAGATTAATTTTGCGGAGTGTTCGCGGGAAATGGTCATCCTGCGCGATTACCTGCGCGTTCACATTGATTTCAAGCCTTTTTACGAAAAGCCGCCTTTCTTTTTCTGGTGTCAGGCGCTGATGATGAATCTGTTCGGGGTCAGCGAGTTTTCGGCCCGGCTGCCCAACGCCATCTGCGGGATTATTACGCTGGGATATCTGTACCATCTGGGAGAAAAACTCCACGGGCACCGCTTTGGTTTGGTCTGGGCGCTGGCGTATCTGGGTTCAGTCACGCCACATCTGTATTTCCGATCCGGCATTATCGACCCCTTTTTCAACCTGTTTATTTTTATCGGGCTGGTCAATGTGATCTTTGCGTCGTGGAAACGCGAGCGGATGAGCAGCAACCTGCTGATTTCAAAACCAACCTGGCTGTATCTGCTCCTTGGGGGCCTGATGCTGGGGCTGGGCATCCTGACCAAAGGACCCGTAGCGTTCCTGATCGTTTGTCTGGTGCTGCTGGTCTACTGGCTGCTAAGCCACTTTCGCTGGTTCATTACGCCCCTGCAGTTTCTAGGCTTTTCGCTGGCGGCTGCCGCTGCTCCCCTGGCCTGGGGCGGTCTGGAGACGTACCTGCACGGGCCCACGTTCATTCAGGAATTTATTACGTATAGCATCCGGCTGTTCAGTACGCCCGACGCGGGCCATGGTGGATTTCCGGGCTATCACTTTATTATCCTGCTGGTAGGTTGTTTTCCAGCATCGATTTTTGCGATGCGGGCTTTCGGGTCGCTGTTCATCGAGCGGAATTACCAGCGTGAATTTCAGCGGTGGATGCTGATTCTATTCTGGGTCGTGCTAGTTCTCTTCAGTATCGTGCAGTCCAAGATTGTACACTATTCATCGCTCTGCTATTTCCCCGTCACCTACCTTGCCACGCTGACGATTATGCAGTTGGAGTACCGGCGGATTGCGTTCAATGGCTGGCTCGTAGCGGGCCTGCTCGTCATTGGTGGGCTGTTTGTGGCGGCTACCATCGGCCTGCCCATCCTGGCGCAGCACATGGACGTCGTGAAATCGTTCGCCGACAAAGATGCCTTTACGCAGGCCAACCTGGACGCGAAGGTTAACTGGACGGGCTGGGAAGTCTTACCGGGCGTATGGCTGCTCATGGTGCTGTTACTCAGCATTTACCTGTTCCGCAGCTACGACACCGAGCGGGGCACGTTTGTGCTGTTCGGCGGCATGGCCGTTTTCATTACGCTCACGCTCTGGTTTTTTATTGGTCGTATCGAAGCTATTTCGCAGGGGGCGGCCATGCGGTTCTTCGAGCGAGCACAGGGGCAGGACGTGTACGTGAAAGCATATGGCTACCGGAGTTACGGGCCGTTCTTCTATACGCATAAGCCCCCCGTTACGAACCCAAATTACTACGACGATAACTGGCTTCAGCGCGGCCCCATCGATAAAGACGTCCTGTTTATCAAGAAAAACACGGAGCAAACGGAACTTGATACGTTGCCCAATACCCGCAAAATCGGCGAAGAGAACGGTTTTATCTTCTACCGCCGATCGGCCCGGCAATAGGAATCAAAACTGTTGACAGGTCCCGACAGTTTAGCCGGTATGACAACTGTTTACACCATCAACTCCCGTTTTGTCGGGTCGACCCGATACGCCTTCGGACTGGGTCTGTTTGTTTCATTGCTGGCGAGTACCAGCGCCTGTACGTCGACAAAGTCTGCTGGAGTACAAAAGCGGATGCAGCTGGCCGTGGGTGATATCAAGGAAATAACCGTTCCCCGGCGCGGTGATTCGTCACTGCAATTGATTGGCACGTCCGATAATCAGGAGGTGGTTGACGTGTCTCGTCGGGAGCTGGCCCCCGCTGTTGATACGTTGCAACGGCAACCTGCTGGCCCCACCGTTTTTCAGCTCAAAGGCATCACAGCCGGAACAGCCAACGTTACGTTCTCAGAGAAACGTCCCGACGAAGCAGGGAACGGCAAAACGATCCGAACCTATATCGTACGGGTTACGGCTAACTAAATTTCACTGGCGGCACGGGGTGTCGGCCCTCCCACCGTTATGAAAACGATTCTGATTGTTGAAGATGACCGCCGGATTGCCCAGAACATCAGCCGGGGCCTGCGCGAAGAAGGTTACGCGACCGACGTGATTTATGAGGGCATCAATGGCCGCCAGCGGGCGCTGCAACCCGATATCGACCTTATTATTCTCGACATCAACCTGCCGGGGCTAAGTGGTTTCGAGGTGTGCCGAAGCGTGCGGGCCGAACGTCCCCAGGTGCCGATCATCATGCTGACGGCACTGGGCGAGATCGAAGACAAAGTAGAAGGGCTGGAACTTGGTGCCGACGATTACCTGGTTAAACCATTCGATTTCCGGGAGCTGATTGCCCGGGTGGCTACCTGTTTCCGGCGAGTAGGCACCCAGGTCGACTCAATACCGGACGACATCGGGCAGGTAGCCAACCTGACGGTCAATTTTTCGACCAAAGAAGTTAAGCGGGACCAGTCAACCATCGACCTGACGGCCAAGGAATTTGCCCTGCTTGAATACCTGATTCGTCGGCGCGGGCGGGTTGCCTCCAAAGCCGATCTGGCCGAGAGTGTCTGGGGACTGAATTTCGATCCCGGCACCAACGTCGTGGAGGTGTATATCAACTACCTCCGCAAAAAAATTGACCGCGACTTCGAGCCTAAACTTATACACACCCGCCCCGGAATGGGGTATGTATTGAAAGAGGAGTAAGGAGAAATAAAAAGGAGGAAGGGGAGGATGGAGGAAAGGGAAAAAAGGTGCCGTATTTCCATCCTTCTTTCCTTCCCTTACTCCCTCTCTTCCCTCTCCTCCTTCCTCCTTTTCCTCTCTCCCCTTCCCCATGACCATCCGTAACCGCATCGCGCTTCAGTTTTCGATCATTGTGGCTTCCATTCTGGTGGTGTTCTCGTTGCTGATCTATTTTGTGTCATCAACGTACCGCCGGGAGGAGTTTTATGAGCGATTGAAAAGCAAGGCCCGCACGACAGTACGGTTTCTGGTGGAGGTGAAAGAGGTGGACCGGAATCTGCTCAAGATCATTGACCGGAATACCCTGACGGCCCTCCTGGACGAGAAAGTACTGGTGTTTAACAATCGCAATCAGCTCATATACAGCAGCGTCGACGATCAGGTTATTCACTTCAACCCGTCGCTTCTGAACGAAGTCCGTCAGTTGAAAGAGGTCGAAACCTTCAGCGGCAACAACGAGCTGGTCGGCCTGTTGTATCAGCAGCGGGGTGTCGATCTGGTTGTACTGGCATCGGCCAATGACGCTTTCGGCAAAAGCAAGCTCAACAACCTGCGCATCACGTTGGGATGGGGGCTGCTGGGCGGCATCAGCCTCACGATTGGACTGGGAATTTTCTTTGCCGGGCAGTCACTGCGTCCCATCAGTCAGCTTAATCAGGAAATTTCAACCATTACCGATCAGAATCTGCAGAAGCGACTCGACGAAGGAAACCGGCAGGACGAAATTGCCAAACTGGCCATCAATTTCAACCACGTCCTGCAACGCCTGCAATTCGCTTTCGAACAACAGCGCAGCTTCGTCTCGCACGCGTCGCACGAACTCCGAACGCCCCTGGCTGCGCTTAAGTCCGAGATCCAGCTGGGCCTGCGCCGACCCCTGACGGTGCCCGAGCACGAGGAAGTGCTGATCAATCTATCGTCGGATACAGACCGGCTCATTAACCTGACGAATAGCCTGTTGTTTCTGGCCCGGACGCTGGAGTCCATCAACCAGGTTCCGTTCAAACCCGTCCGCGTTGATGACCTGGTTTTTGTGGCCAAAGACGAGTTACTCAGCGCCAAACCGACGTACCAGATTAGTATCGATTTCGACAACATCCCGGACTCGGATACGGAAACCGTCGTAACGGGCAGCGAAGAATTGCTGAAACAGGTGCTGATCAACCTCTTCGACAACGCCTGTAAGTATTCGGATAATCAGACGGCCCAGGTACGTATCAGCACAGACAACAACGCCTGCCGCGTGTCGGTCAATGATCAGGGCATCGGTATTTCAGACGACGACCAACAGCGTATTTTTGAGCCTTTTTACCGGGCTTCCAATGCCAGAGATCGCTACGGGTTCGGGATCGGGTTATCCGTTTCGGCCCGTATCATTAACCTTCATCATGGCAGGCTTACCGTCGATAGCCAGCTCAATGAGGGCAGTACGTTTACTATTACGCTGCCCCACGTGTAGCGCTTCCAACGGGCGTCTGTTGCCTTTACCTGTCCCAGACAAGGCTTCGCCAGGCAGGCCAAGGCTCTTCCTGTTGCAATTAGTTTTACACGTTGAGAATCAGTAGAACGGGTGTACGTAAGTTTATCTGTTTACGGGTTTACATAACCTTTGGGTCGGCTTTCTGCGTTTACATAGCTAATACTTTTGTTTGTAGGCTTATGCTACGTCAACGTTTTTTTATCAACTGTTTACTATTTGTCTTACTCCTGCCAGCCGTCACGTCGTTGCAGGCCCAGGACTCCACCAACATACTGTCACCCGAAGCCAGACAGAGTATTCCCGATACCCTGCTGTTTAAAATTCAGAAAGCCCAGTCAGTCATTACCGAGGTTAAAGCAGCTGGCCGAAGGGGGTACGGCGTAGCCCGCATCCGCGCCGGGCTGGCCGATGTAAAAACCAACATAAATCCCATTCAGAATGATGTCAAGCTGCACAAAGAGAATATCGACTCAAAAAGTCTGGCCAACTACCGGCTTATTCTGGACGATGCGCAGGTTAAACTAACAACCTGGCGAACGGCACTTTCTAAATCAAACAATACCCTGCAAAGCCAGCTCGATCAGTTGCTGGCCCTGAGCAGCGATTCATTGCTGGTAATCGCGGGTACCGATACAACCCAGAAGAAGCTGTATCGCAATCAGCTCGTCAGCCTGAAATTGCAGTTGCAGGAGTCCGGCACGCGTACCTCCGCTCAACTGGATACCGTCAGTCAACTACTGGCCGACGTGTCTGGAACATCATTACGGGTTAACGACCTGCTGACGACCCTGAATGAACAGTTGCAGCAGTCAGCGGTTAATGTTCTCCAGCAGGAAGCGCCCTTTCTGTGGAACGCCCCTTTATCGATAGACGCTGATAACCAGCAGGCCATTATCCGGTCAACGTACCAGGGCCAGCAGAAAATACTAAGCTATTTCCTCGCGTCAACCTGGGACGACCGGTTTCTGCTTTACCTGCTGACGATTGGCTTTTTCGCCTGGGTCTTTACCAATTTCAGAAAGGCAAATGACCTGTCGAATGGTCATGAAATAGACACGCTTCGGCTGAAAAACCTCCGCCCTGTTCCGGTCGTTTCTTCGCTGATTGTCCTGCTGAATTTGATTCCGCTGTTCGAACCCAGTTCACCGTCGTTCTACATCGAGCTGACGCAATTCGTGCTGCTGGTAGTTCTGACCGTTCATTTGTGGAAGCGACTGCCTGAACTCGACTTACGGCTGTGGCTGGTCAACGGCGCTTTATACATTCTGTTGATTCTGACCAACACGCTGCTCAGTGAATCACTTCTGCTACGGTTCTGGCTGATTTTATTGAACGTAGCCTTTTTGTATATCGGGTATATCTACGCCCGACATCTGCATTTCAGCTCGGTCAGCGTACGTATCATCCGCCCGGTCACAAAGCTTTATTTTGCGCTGCACGGTCTGGCCATTCTGTTGAATATAATTGGCCGGATCAGTCTGGCAAAAACGTTCAGTATCACGGCCGTTGTCGCGCTGGTGCAGATAACCGGCCTGGCCGTCTTTATTGAGATCATCCTGGAAGCGCTTGATTTACAGATTCAGATCAGTGCCTGCTCCAAAGGGTTTTTCTCGCGGGTCAACGTCAGCCACACGCGTCGATCGGTCAAAAAAGCCCTGATCTTCCTGGCCATTGGCGTATGGCTGCTGGTGTTCTTTATCAACCTGGGCATCGACGACGATGTGTTCAGATTCTTTGGCGATATCCTTAGTAAACCGCGTACGTTCGGCAGCTTCGCTTTCAGTCTGAGCAACATTCTGTCGTTTTCTATCATCATCTACCTGGCGAGTCTGCTCCAGAAGAACATCGGCCTGTTCTTTGGCGAGAGTCAGCTTCCACCCGCCGATGGTCAGGTCGATCAGGTCAGTTCGGTACTGGCTTTGATCCGGCTGGTTATTATTGTGGGGGGTGTCCTGCTGGCTGTCGTGGCCTCCGGTATTTCAATCGATAAGTTCACCGTAGTACTAGGAGCGCTCAGCGTAGGAATCGGGTTGGGGATGCAGGCTATCGTTTCCAATTTCGTATCAGGCGTCATCCTGATTTTCGAGCGACCGTTCCGCATTGGTGACTACATCGAACTGGCTGACAAGAAAGGCCGCATTCTGGATATTGGCATTCGGTCGAGTAAGATGCTTACCGGGCAGGGCTCGGAAGTAATTATTCCCAACGGCGATCTGCTGTCGAACCGGCTGGTCAACTGGTCGTCGCGGGGTACGTATCTGAAGACCGAATTTGCCCTGAAAGTGGCCAGCGACACCAATATGGATGACCTACGGACAGTTATTCAGGAGGAAGCCGGCCAGCTTGGCGAATCGATGCAAACCCCGGATATCATCGTCTCGAATATCAGTGCTGACGCAATCGAACTGAAGGTGATCATCTGGATCAATAGCATTTCCAGCGAAGCCAGCCTGAAGAGTGAGCTCTTGCAACGGCTGGTGAGTCGGTTCAAGGAAGCGGGTATCAAACTACTTTGACCAGCTGATCTCAGTATAAAGCAAACAGGGCGCCCACTACGTAGTGGGCGCCCTGTTTTGGTTAGATGTACTAAACGTATTAGAAAATACCGATGTAGTGGTTACCAGCTTTGTTAACCAGTTTAGCGCCTTTGGTCACCCCACCGGTTTGTCGGTTGATCACGTAAATATTACCGTCTTTTCCAACCGGAGTGAGGGCGATATACACGTCGTCACCACTCACCAGAATACCCTGATACTGACCGAAATCAAGACCCTCTTCGTAAGGCAGCTCTACTCGGGTGGCGGTTCTTGCGTTCAGGTCCAGACGAGCGACGTAACCCTGGGTTGATCCATCCTGCGTATAGAGCGCGTAGGCAATGCCGTTACCCGCATATTTCCAGCAATCGACGTAGACATTTTTCGCGCCCAGAGCCGCATCCAGGCTGAACACACAAGCCAAATCCACCAGCTTGTAAATCCCCCACAAGATCAGTCCAGAACATGAAGAGGTATCAATCTATACGCTTGCCCCTTACTACATGTTATTTCCCCCACGCGACTTTTTTCTAAGCTTTTTCTAAGCTTTTTCTAATACCGTCCTAACCTGTTCTTAAGCACCCTTTAATACGCAGGGTAGACCTTTGTGCTGTGTTAGTTTCAAGTATGCGGCTTCTAGTCTTTTTTATCTTTTTTATTTCCAGTCAACTTGCCTGGGCGCAACAACCTGTAGCGACGGACCTACTGCATTCGAGCGCGAATGGGCAGGATTCGCTGCGGCTGACGCTGCGACAGGCAGATAGTCTATTCCTGAAAAATAACCTGCTGCTGCTGGCCGAACGGTTTCGGCTCGATGCCAGTCAGGCGCAGATTATTCAGGCTGGACTGTACGATAACCCAACCGTTACGGTTGAGTTGAGTGCCTATAACGCCGAAAAACGACGCGTACTGGACGCTGGTCGCCAGGGTCAGAAGTTTGTTGCCATTGAGCAGTTGCTTTACACGGCTGGTAAACGGAATAAACGGGTTGCCCTGGCTTCTGAAGCCGCCCGCCTGACGGGTTATGAACTGCTTGATCTGCTTCGGGGCTTACGCTTTGAATTACGCAGTCGCTTCTACTCGGTTTATTTTCAGGAGTTAACGTTGGCTCGTTTTGATCAGCAGCTGGCTACGTTGCAGACTACCGTTACCGCCTACGAGCGTCAGTACGAACGGAACAATGTATCGCTGCGGGAACTGCTCCGCCTGAAAGCGCTGCTGTTCCAACTGGGCAATGACCGGACCGAAATTCTGTTTCAGCTGGCCGACGATCAGCGGTCATTACGTACGCTGCTGACGATCGACCAGCCCCTACGCCCGGTGGTTCGTAACGCGGCCCTCCCCCGCTACCGGATCCCAACCCAGTCGGAGGACAGTCTACAACAGCTTGCGTTGCAGAACCGGCCCGACCTCCTGGCTGCGGGATCACTAACTAAACAGGCCGAATTGAACTATAACCTGCAGCGAGCGCTGGCCGTACCAGACGTTCGGGTCGGTGGTAATTACGACCAGGCCAGCAACTACATCAACAATTACGTCGGCTTGTCTGTCTCGACGGATCTGCCGGTGTTCAACCGAAACCAGGGGGCAATTAAGGCCGCCAAGAGCCAGATTGGTTACCAGACTCAACTACAGCGGCAGAAAACCATTCAGGTAGCCAACGAAGTCGCGACGTCCATCCAGAAAGTGCAGGAGGTAGAACGACGGGTACAGTCGGTCGAGACGCGATTTACGGAGCAATTCGACCAGTTAAACCAGGGGGTTATCATTAGTTTTCAGAAGGGAAATCTGACCTTGCTCGAATTTGTGGATCTGATCGAAGCCTATAACGACAGTGTCCGTCAACTGAACCGGCTCCGGGCCGACCGCGTGAGCGCGTACGAAGAATTGAATTACCTCCTGGGCACCGATTTATTCCAATAAAAACATGAAAGCCAACCCAATAGCTGTTTTATTTTTTACCAGTTGCGTAGCTGGGCTGGTCTCTTCCTGTCACTCGAAGGTGGCCCAGGAAGACGTAAAAGCCTTTATGCTCTCCGATACAATGATGCATCGCATCAAGCTTGAGAACGTAACGACGCAGCCCGTCCGCAGTGAACTTACGCTGGTCGGTCGGGTTGTAGCCGACGAGAATCAGGTCATTAAAGTGTTCCCGCTGGTTGGTGGTAACGTCGAAAAAGTAAACGTTGAGCTGGGCGATTACGTCAAGAAAGGCCAGGCACTGGCGTCGATCCGGTCGGGTGAAGTAGCCGACATTGAGCGGCAGGGCGTGCAGGCGCGGGCTAATCTCCAGCTGGTGCAGAAAAACCTGCGGGTCGCCGAAGATTTGTTCGAAACCAAACTCAACTCCCAGCGCGAGGTCGTAGCGGCTCAGAAAGAGGTGGAACAGGCGCAGGCCGAAGTCAACCGGATCAAAGAGGTATCCCGCATTTACGGCATCGGCTCCTCGTCGATTTACACGGTTAAAGCCCCCATCGACGGCTACGTGATTGAAAAGAATGTCAACCGCGACATGCAGCTTCGCTCCGACAACGCCGATAACCTCTTTACGATCGGCCAGATCAGCGATGTCTGGGTGCTGGCCAACGTCAACGAAAGCGACATTGGTCGGGTACGTACCGGCATGGACGCCAGCGTGCAGACCCTGAGCTACCCCGACGACACCTTCCACGGCAAAGTCGACAAGATTTACACAGTGCTGGACCCCAATACCAAAGCCCTGACCGTCCGGATTCGCCTGAACAACAAAGGATTGAAGCTAAAACCAGAAATGCATGCAACCGTTACGCTGCGTTACGCCGACGGTGGTCAGCTGGCCACGGTTCCTGCCGGATCGCTCATCTTTGACCGGTCCAAGCAGTACGTGCTGGTGTTTCGCAACCGCTCTGACATTGAAACCCGCGAGGTCAACGTCCTCAAGTCGCTGGGCGACGTGGCCTACATCCAGCAGGGGGTTAAGCCCGGTGAGCAGGTCATTTCCAAGAATCAGCTCCTGGTTTACAACGCATTGAATAACTAACACGGGAGAAGAGAGAACGCTTCGTCGTAATGAACGGGCTGGAAGGGTGGAAGTTGCTGTCCCTATCTCTTTCGCCAACCATGTACGACGGCCGTTCTCTCTTCCCTGCTCTCTTTAACCAGTAAAAAAGGAATACGGGGAGCGGTTCGTCGTAGCGGGATAGATGAAGGGGTGGAAGTTGCTGTCCCTATACTCTTTCGTCTCTCCCGCACGACGGACCGTTCTCCTGCTTCCTTTCCTCCCCTCTTTTATGAATAAACTCATCAATAAGATTGTCGGCTTCTCGCTCAGGAACCGCTTCTTTATCTTTTTCATGACGCTGGGGCTAGTCATTGCAGGTATCGTCAGTTACCTCAATACGCCCCTTGAGGCTTTCCCCGACGTAACGAACACGCAGATTATCGTCGTGACGGAATGGAACGGTCGCTCGGCTGAAGAAGTCGAGCGGTTCGTGACGGTACCCATCGAGGTCGCCATGAACTCGGTGCAGCGGAAAACCAATGTCCGCTCCACAACCATGTTCGGCCTGTCGGTACTGAAGGTGATTTTTGACGACGGCGTCGATGACTTCTTCGCCCGGCAGCAGGTAAACAACCTCCTGCGCAACGTATCCTTACCCGAGGGGGTCGACCCGGAAGTTCAGCCGCCTTACGGCCCAACGGGCGAGATTTTTCGCTATACGCTCGAAAGCAAAGACCGCGACAGCCGCGAGCTGCTGACGCTGCAAAACTGGGTCATCGATCGGCAACTACGTAGCGTGCCGGGCGTGGCCGACGTAGTGGCCTTCGGTGGTCGCGACAAAATGTACGAGCTGCGGGTAAACCCGACGCAACTCACCAAATATGATATTACGCCCCTGGAAGTGTACCAGGCGGTTACCCGGAGTAATATCAACGTAGGGGGCGATGTTATAGAACGGAACGGTCAGGCATACGTCGTGCGTGGGGTTGGGCTGCTCACGTCCATTCAGGACATTGGCAACATCATGATCGAGATCATTGGTGGCAATCCGGTCCTGGTGAAGGACGTTGCCGACGTGACCGAGTCAAACCTGCCCCGCGTAGGACAGGTCGGACTGGGTGCCAACGATGATGTCGTGGAAGGGATCGTTGTGATGCGGAAAGGTGAAAACCCCAGTGAGGTGCTGGAGCGGGTGAAGGCAAAAATCGGCGAACTGAACGAACGGATTCTACCGTCAGATGTGAAAATGGTTACCTTCTACGACCGGGATAACCTGATCGAGTTCTGCACGCATACGGTACTGCATAACCTGACCGAAGGTATCGTCCTGGTGACGGTAATCGTCTTCCTGTTCATGACCGACTGGCGCACCACGCTGATCGTGTCCATCATCATTCCGCTGGCGCTGCTGTTTGCGTTCATGTGTCTGAAACTGCGCGGCATGTCGGCGAACCTGTTGTCGATGGGGGCCGTCGACTTCGGGATCATTATTGACGGGGCGGTCGTGATGGTCGAGGGGATATTCGTGACCCTGGACCATAAAGCCCACAAGGTGGGCATGCAGAAGTTCAACCAGCTCGCCAAGCTGGGCCTGATCCGGAAAACGGGGGGTGAACTGGGTAAGGCCGTCTTCTTCTCCAAGTTAATTATCATTACGGCCCTGCTGCCTATTTTCTCGTTCCAGAAAGTGGAAGGCAAAATGTTCTCGCCCCTGGCCTGGACACTGGGTTTTGCGCTATTGGGGGCCCTGCTCTTTACGCTGACGCTGGTGCCGGTGCTCTGCTCGATCCTGCTGAAGAAAAACGTGCGGGAGAAAAATAACCCCATCGTCAACTTCTTCGACCGTATCGTTATGGCGGGCTTCGGCTGGTGCTACCGCAACCGTCGGCTGAGTCTGGTTGCCGCCATTGGCTTCATGGGTGCTACGTTCTTCTCGTCGACGCTGCTGGGAACCGAGTTCCTGCCGCAGCTGAACGAAGGGGCACTCTGGGTCACGGCTGAACTGCCCATGAGTATGTCGCTGCCCGAAAGCGTCGATATGGCCAAAAGCATCCGGCGCGATCTGCAGACCTTCCCGGAGGTCGACCAGGTCCTGTCTCAGGTGGGCCGTTCCAACGACGGTACCGATCCCAACGGCTTCTACTTCTGTCAGTTTCAGGTTGACTTAAAGCCCAAAGACGAGTGGACGCGTAAAATCACCTCCGAGCAACTCACCGACGAGATGGACACCAAGCTGCGTAATTACGCCGGGGTGCTCTACAACTACTCCCAGCCTATCATCGACAACGTAGCAGAAGCGGTGGCGGGTTACAAAGCCAGTAATGGGATCAAGATTTTCGGGCCGGACGTGTACGAACTGGAGAAATACGCCAATCAGGCCATGGACGCCGTCAAAAACGTGGACGGTATCAAGGATCTGGGTATTATCCGGAACGTGGGTCAGCCAGAAATGAGCATCCTGCTGCACGACCACAAAATGGCGATCTATGGTGTAACGACCGCCGACGCCCAGGCTGTTATCGAGATGGCGATTGGGGGCAAAACCGCGTCGATTCTGTACGAAGGCGAACGCAAGTTTGACATTCGCGTCCGGTTCCAGCCCGAATACCGGCAGACCGACGATGATATCATGCGCCTGATGGTGCCAACGATGAACGGCGGCAAAATTCCGCTAAAGGAGATTGCCACCATTAAACAGGTAACGGGTCCGGCCTTTATCTACCGCGATCTGAACCAGCGGTTTATCGGGGTAAAATTCTCGGTACGGGGTCGTGACCTGGGTAGTACCATCGCCGAAGCGCAGCAACGGGTGAACGAGAAGCTGAAACCAGCAAAGGGGTACTCCGTCGAGTGGGTGGGTGAGTTCGAGAACCAGGTCCGGGCGACGGGTCAGCTGGGTCAGGTTGTTCCCATCAGCCTGGCAGCCATCTTCGTCATCCTGTTCATTACGTTCGGCAACGCCAAAGACGCCGGACTGGTCCTGCTGAATGTACCGTTCGCGCTCATCGGCGGGATTCTGGCACTGCATATTACGGGCATGAACTTTGGGATTTCGGCCGGGGTCGGTTTTATCGCCCTGTTCGGCATCTGCGTGCAGAACGGCGTTATCCTGGTGTCGGTCTTCAACAATAACCGGAAGGAACGAATGCCGCTGGACGAAGCCATTCGGGAAGGCGTTCGGTCGCGTATCCGGCCGGTGGTCATGACAGCCCTGATGGCAGCCATTGGCCTGTTCCCGGCCGCGATCTCTACCGGGATTGGCTCCGAAACGCAGAAACCGCTGGCGATTGTTGTGATTGGCGGTCTGATAACGGCTACGATCCTAACGCTGCTCGTTTTTCCAATCATTTACCGAATGTTCAACAAGAAACAGTCGGTGAAGGGTGGCCCCCAGCAGCCAGCTCTGGAAGTCGCTACGGCTTAGCCGCGACCGGCGGAATGAGCTAGTGATAAGGCTTAACAGTACGTAGGTACCTCAGGCAGCTCCTGCTTCCGGCCCACGTACTGTTAATTAGGTTGGTTAAGTCGAAGAGGTGCCGGTCAGTTGACCAGCACCTCTTTTTTTTACCGCTTCGGCCCTACCGAGTCATAGATCACAACCTTCTCCCAAAGCGACGAGTAGTTGTTCCGGAAATCGTCGTGGATGGGGTGTTTCTGATAAGCTTCCTCCTCGGCCGGGCTGTCGAAGAAACACAGCCACGAGAAATCGTAGGTTTTCTCGATCACCTCGCGGGTAGTGCCGGCGGGCGTACCGATATGTACCATTTTGATGTTAGGCACCTTGGCCAGCATATTCAGGCCCTCGAGCAGTTTGGCTTTATCGGCAGCATTGCCTTTGTTTTTCAGGTAGAAAAAAACGTGGTGGACAAACATCTCTTTGGGAGCTATGGTGGTTTCGGGCAGTGCGGTTCCTAAACCGGCGGCTACGCTGCCTTTTACGAACGCGCGTCTCGTTTGTTCTTTCATTCGACTGATTTGGAAATGAGTTTAGTTTTTCTTCTGGGCTGGCATTTTGGCCAGTAAGCAGACAAAAATGAGCAGGGATTCTGAGTTCGTCAAATTCGGGGATTAGTTCCTGCCTATTCGGATCGAATATTATCTAATTGTTAACATCCCGATCCATCTGTTTACGAACGCTTCATGCGGCCTACCTTTGCGAACCGTACTAAAAATAACCTGGTGATTCGTTTTCGATTGGTGGCTATTTTGTTAGCTGCTTCCTGTGTTCTTTCATTTTCCAGCGCATCGGCGCAGACATCGCTCACCCCCGCAGCCCCCTGGGGAACCTGGCTGATTGGCACCGTTCAACTACCCGGTGGACCTAAAAAATGGGGTGGCTTTGTCGAAGCTCAGGGACGTAGTAATGCCCTGGGTCGGCAGTTTTTCTACAATGAGCTTAAGGGTGGTGTCAGCTACGATCTGGATCGCAACTTCACCCTGACCGTCGCTGGTGGCCGCTACGCTACCTACGATTTCAGAGACCTCTCGACGAAGCCACTCAACACGGAACGTCGGCTATGGGAACAACTCATTGTCAACCAGTACCTAACCCGCCTGAAGTTTGAACATCGCTACCGGGTCGAGCAGCGCTGGTTTACCTTCCGCGATGGCTCGACACCCTACCGCAGCCGCATCCGCTACCGGTTAAATATGTTCGTGCCGCTCAACAACCGGACGATAACCGACCGAACCGTTTTTTTATCGGTCTACGATGAGATTTTCCTCAACCCCATCGGTCCTACCTTCGAGCGGAACCGGATTTTTGGCGGAGTTGGCTACCAGGTCGACAAGCATTGGGTAGTGCAGGCGGGCTGGGTGAACCAGACCAATTACGATGCCGCCACGTTCGAGCAGGGTGTCTTTACGCCCCGTTCGGCAACGGGTAAAAATAACGTCGTTCTGACCTTACTGTACCGGTTGAGATCGAGCTCCGGCACCGAAAAACTGCCTTCGCAGCCCGATTGATCAGTTTTTAGTTTATCATCCGTAAATACTGAACGTACTACTGGCGTATATGCAACCGTTATCCTATAATTAAGGTACATATTACAGTAGTTAAGTTTTATATGGATCATTGTATCGTCTATTTCAGTTCCTCAGTAAAGCAGTTCCAGGAAGAAGATCTGACGAATATCCTTCAGCAAAGCCGACAGAATAACAGCCAGATTGGCGTTACGGGCGTCATGCTCTACGTGCGGGGAAGTATTATTCAGGTGCTCGAAGGCGAGAAAGCAACTGTCGAATCATTGTATCAGCGGATCGAGAACGATCCGCGCCATCACAACGTCGTGCGCGTTTTCAGCCGCCCCATTTCCCAGCGCCTGTTTGCGCACTGGAACATGGGTTACGAAACCATTACTACCCGCCAGTTGGAAGAGGTCAAACGTACGGTTAACCTGGATACACCCGACGAGTCATTTTCTCCGGCTAATGACCACATCATTCTTAAAACGATCAAGGTCTTCTACGACAGCAATCGTTACAACTAACTTTAGCTACTGCCAGTAGTCGTACTGCATATAGCGGGCGGTTTCAGTAGCCTCTTCCATCCCTTGCAGTTTGCCCACTACGTACAGCGATGCATCAATACCTGCTGATATGCCGGCCGAGGTAATCACCTTGCCGTTGTCAACCCATCGTTCGGCGGGGCGTAGTTCGGTTTGGGGAGCTGCCCGGCGCATGCCGTCAACAGCCATATAATGCGTCGTGGCCGCCAAGCCGTCGAGCAGGCCTGCTTTCCCTAGAATAAAAGAGCCGGTACAAACCGACAGAACTATTTCCGTCCGTTCGGCCTGCCGCTTTACCCAGGCCAGTACCGCTGGGTTATTCATTTCGCGCCGGGAACCGTAGGGCGTCCCGTCGCTCTGAATACCTCCCCCACCCGGCACAACCAGCACATCGGCCTGGGGATGATCATCGAGTAAATAAGTTGGCGTTATGCACAGACCATTTCGGGCGTATACAGGCCCCCGTTCTGCTACTGTGATCACGCGGAAAGGCGGCTCCGAAAAGCGCGTTTGCCCTGCCTGCCTACCGGTTACGCCAAACACCTCGAACGGTCCGGCAAAGTCCAGTACTTCAACTTCGTTAAAGAGTAATATCGCGACGGTACGTGTCATGGGTTGCGGGCTCGATAGCAGCCCAAACTTAGTTATAATTTGACCTATATCGGCCTAACCAGCTCCTTTCTGATTGGTCTGGCAACTGCTTATTGATATAGTTATCCGTGTTGCTTGCAACAAAACTTCATATTAAAATAACTCTATTCAATAGTTAAAAAGTTATATTTTACACAAAATAACTCTCCTCATCACCGTAAGAATGACAAAAAATGTCCTAAACTCGAACAAAGTTGTCCTATACAGAAAGGTGCGTGCTCTTAGTAAATCCTAGTTTTGTGCCATGCACTAGCGGCCTTCCGCTTTCTTTACACACCCCCTTATTTATAATTCGCAAGGCCCGGCACATTACGTACCGGGCCTTTTTTATTGACGTCATCCAATTCACATTTCATCCTGAATTATTTACCAAAACGGTATATTTTTGGGAGCCATTGCAACGGTTTCCCCCAAAAAGAAATCTATATAAGTAAGTAACTGTCGGTGTTCTGCTTATACCACCATCGACCATATCCACCTCCTGATGTTTACCGCACCCATGAAATATCAAGTTAGTTTAATGAGTTGGCCCCCGGGCATTGTTCAGGGCATCAAACAGATCGTAATTCCTTACCGGGCGGGAGTCGATTGTCTGACTGCCCGTCGGCAATATGCCGAAGCAAACGGGTTCACCTTCCTGGCCGAACGCTCTGACGGATTGATTGCCCTCTACTGGAACGAGGCTAACCGGCTGGTCCGGCTGGCGATTGAGCCGATTTAGTTACTCCATCACGTATTGGTTTATCCGGATTGTTGGCCAACGCCGACCCGGATTCCATTTGTCTTTCCAGCACAGCCGGCTTTCTGCCTGACAACTCAATACCGTTTCAGCAATTTGACCAGTTTCCGGCTGATGAGGGCATACCCCTTGTCGGAGGGGTGCAGCCCGTCGTAGGTTTTTGCGATGGCGCCAACCGGATAGGGATACGCATCGGCTTTGGGATCAAACGGGATGTCGATAAATGCCGGGTATGGGTAGTCGCGATACGCACCCGTCTGCGGATCTTTCAGCCGTTTATAGTTCACGAGTTTCTTCATCTCCAGACCGGACGTGTGGTAGAGGTCCAGCACATCGAGGTGCTCATATTGGCCGATGGAATCAATGGCGACGGCAAACGACTCCAGGGTCTGGCCGTTTTTGGGCTTATATGAACCGAAAGCGTTATTCTGAAAATTAAACAGGTACACAAAATCCACCCGTTGCATGGGCGTTATCAGCAGAATCCGGGCCTGCGGGTTGAGTGCCCGAAGTTTGTCGATGATGATCCGGAATGAGCCGTACACGGTGTTGTTGCCGGTCTTCTGCGCATAGTCCGCAAAACGGCCCAGCGGTCGCCCGGCCCACCAGTCGTTCGTGCCAAGAAAAATTGAATAAATATCCGCTTTAACGAGCCCCAGCGTATCGATCTGCCGGGCAATCCGACCGGCGGTCCAGCCATTGTGGCCCTGGTTGACGTAGTGAAGGCTGGGTAACTTCTCTGCTACCCGGGTCATGTAGCCTTTCGTAATCCGATGGTCGGTTTCGTCCGGGTGGTCGTTCAGGTACGTAATGGAATCTCCGATAGCTACCCAGGTGCGGACCGGAGGTCTGGTCGCCCCAGACAAAAAAATCAGCACGATCAGAAAAAATCCGTTTCTGGCGTAACGCATACCTGCAGTAAATTATCGACGTAATCTTGACTTGTTGACAGGGAGGAAAAGAGGGCAATTTTCTATGTATCAAAGTCTCCGTTAAATCAGCGGATCTAACGGTTGCTACTCCCTGATTTTTCCTTTTCTCGTATAGAATGGTACGTTCTGCCCCGATCTACTTCATTTCCCGCTGCCCCTTTTTCTTTTCACTTTCTGCTGTTCGGTCAATCAACCAGATCTGAACCGTTTCGGTAACCCCGAAGGAAGGCACCAACCTGTCGGCCTCTGGGTTGCCCGGCAAGCCGACGGTTACGCTAAACGGGCAGGAATTTCTCTGGTTACCTCCAGCACGTCTCTTGCGCTTCAGGGTGCTGTTCACTCCCTTGTCGGGAGCGGTTCGCTGGTCAGCTTTGGCTGTTTGTACAGGTGAAAAATACCATAGATAGCCCCCGCCACCGCCAGCAGCACAACAATTAACCACTCATGCTGGCGCAAATCTTCTACCAGCGTTTCAATAAGCTGCGCGATGCTGTTCCCGGCAACAACAATAATGGCCGTCCACAGCAGCGCGCCAACAGCGTTTAGTACCGTAAAGCGCAAAACCGGGTAGTGAACCATCCCAACGGTTAGCGGGATAATGGTTCGAAGACCAAACAGGAAGCGAAAGCCAACAACCAGACCAGCCCCGTAGCGATGCAGTAATTGCTGAACCCGATTGATACGGGGCTCCCATTTTGGACGCCGGGCCAATACCCGCGGACCGTACCGATGGCCGGCATGAAACAGGGCCTGTACCATCAGGAACGTAGCCAGCGCCCCAATGGCAATGATACCCGTCTGATTCAGGTAGCCCCGGTGCGCCAGATAAGCCGCCAGAATCAGGAACGTCTCTCCCTCCAGCAGAACGCCTACAAACAGGAGGGGATAGCCATACGTAATTAATAGTGACTCAACAGACATAGTCGCATGAAGGCTGGTAGCTATCAGCAATAACCTGACTTACCGCGTTGATGTTAGAATCGATTGGCTTCTGCTACAGTACCGCCACAATAAACAGACGGGGAAAAGGCAGCAGAACAGTTCCGTCAGCAAGAGCCGGGTAGGCCAGCGCGATTTCCTGCTGATACTGTTCCAGGAAAGCATGCTGTTCCTCTTGAGAAAGCGGGTCCAGATAGGGGCGCAGGCCCGTTCCTTTAAACCATTCCACTACTGCGGCCGCTCCGCCCGCCAGTGGATGGTAATACGTCGTTCGCCAGATGTCCAGTTCGCTGACCCTGTCGACCAGCAGCTTGTAGTACCAATCGGCTCCCTTACGTTCCAGGCGATGTTTTGCCGGGGCCAGCTTCTCCGCCCACGCTCCTCTGTCCGCAATTTCCCGCATGAGCCGGTGTGCAGGTTCATCGGCATTGTCCGGCATCTGCACCGCCAGGCTCCCGCCCGGCGTCAGTTGCTGGAGCAGGCGGGGAAAAAGCGACTCATGGTCGGGCACCCACTGCAGGGCAGCATTGGCAAAAATGAGATCGAAAGGGCCATTGCCCGTCCAGGTACCAATATTGGCTACGTCAAACTGAACCGTAGGCAGGCGTTTACGCGCGGCATCGATCATGTCGGGCGAGCTATCCATGCCGGAAACGGCGGCCTCCGGGAAGCGGTTGCGCAGCAGTTCCGTTGAGTTACCCGGTCCACAGCCGATGTCGACCGCCGTACATACGTTCCCCGCCGGAATCCGGCCCAGTAAATCGTGTATAGGGCGGTTCCGTTCCGTTTCAAACTTGCGGTACTGCCCGGCAGACCAACTCATAGCGATCAAAATTTTACGTAGTGTCTACTCGATAACCCGAATAGGCATAAAATGTGTGGAGCTGTAATTGACAAGGCAAAGACGCCCCTGATCATTGGCGGCTTCATTGGCGCGGGTCCGGCAGCCGTATTTAAACGAGTAAATCTGCGCGACTGCCTTTTTGTAAAATGACACTGCTTTAACGAAAAACCGAGCTAAAACCCGGCTGATTTCGCGGATTTATGTAACTATTCAGGCATTTAATCTTTCGATAATGCCATTATTTGTAACCGTTTACGAGAAAAATCGCTTCAGAAACATGATAAAGGCTTGATTTTTGCCTAAACTATATCGATCAAGTTAGTAGTCTATCCTTGGACATCTTTTTGACCGATATGCGTGAACCAGCAAACCAGTCAACATACGAAAATGAAGTGTATTTCGTTGCCCGGCTCATTCTGCGCGACGATGCCTATCGTAATTGCCAGCCCTCTCCCAGATGGACGGAACTAAGTGAAGAAACGCAGGCGGCCTATCTGCTTCTGGCTCGCCAGCGAATTGATACCTGGAACGCAGCAACACCTGTCAGGCGCTGACACTTCCGTTACCCGTCATTTTCCTCACTGGCCGCTCCACAACCGCCGGTTAGGATGAAGGCAGCTTTGCCAGTATTCGACAATTAATCTTATCTGTCGCTGTAACGCTTCGTAGGTCGTAGCTTTTTGGTAAAAGCCCTGCACCGACTCTCTGTACGCTTCCTCAACGGAATATTCGCTGGCGGTGGTCGTCAAGAAGACGAACGGAATTGACTTCTTACGCAGGTAGTCGCTGGCATTCACTTTCCGACGTAACTCCAGCCCGTTCAGCAGCGGCATATTGATATCACAGAGAATCAGGAATGGCCGCTCCTGGGTAGCTAGCAAAAAGTCCAGTGCCTGCTGGCCGTCGGTAAGCGATATAATCTGATTGGGAAGAGCCAGTTGCGTTAAGGCCTGACGGATTAGATATTGATCGTCGTCATCGTCGTCAATGCAGAGAATAGGACCGTTCAGTGACATTGTTGAAAAAGAGATTTGATTAATTAACAAAATTAATCACCTGACCATTCAACACCAAAGCAGATCGGCCGTCAAACCGCTTAAGCCATATAGGCCAGCATACGCCCCACGGTCTGCCTGGTTGCATCTACGGTTGCGGCTTTCACCAGAAAATCGACGGCCCCTTCGTCGATCATCGTCTCCCGGTCGCCGGGTGCTTCGCTCCCCGAATGAATAACCATAGGCACCGCTTCGCACCCTACCTGCCGGCGAAGCGTAGCCTGCCAATGGGGCTCGTTTTCGTCCACCATCAAATCAAACACGAATAAATGAATGGGTTGCTGTTCCCAGATGTGAGAGCCCAGAAACGCATCAGCTGATTCGAACCAGTTCAATTTAACCTCAGGTGCATATTGCTGAAAGGCTATCTGAAGCAGCATGAAGTCTTCTTCGTCATCATCAATCATTACGATATGTTTTGTCTCCACGATACTAGTTGGTAAGCAGTATAACTAGATAACGTTTATAGACTTTAAATGCTTTTTTAATAGCCCGAATTTCAATTTCCCGGCGGCTCTGTCTTCAAGCGCCCGCCCGCTTTGGTTTGGTTAAACCTGCTTATTCCCTCGCTTGAGCCGTGTTTTAGCGCTTATCAATCTTAAGCCACCTGAAAGCAAACAAACAGAATTATTTCTTACGTAGTCTGATACCGCAGCAAGCAATAAGACTCATCGGAAGTTTATGTTCCCCCCTTCGTAAACTTGTTAGCAGCGAAGCGGTTTAAACTATCAGTTGGCAGGCAAACCGCCGGGAACATTCAGCAGTAGCCGTTTCAGCCAGTCTTTTTTGGTAGATCCGTCCGTAGAATGAGGGGGCGATCCATAGGTCAAAACGTGTTTATTTCCCGCTTAGCTGATTTCCTGTCTGTTTCTGCCCGTATTTTGCCCATTATTTATTGAGCCATGAATACAGTTCCCTCGTTGCCAGATGATGACAAACGAGTTGATGCGCTGAAAAGCTACCATATTCTGGATTCGCTGCCCGAATCCGATTACGACGCCATTACTCAATTAGCCGCCCAGATCTGCCAGACCCCGATTTCGCTGATCAGCCTGATTGATACAGACCGCCAGTGGTTCAAATCCAGACAGGGTCTGGCGATCGCAGAAACGCCCCGCGAGTTTTCGTTCTGTGCTCATAATCTCATTGATCCCAATACGTCCCTGATTGTCGAAGACGCCCGGCTGGATAAACGTTTTGCCGAAAATCCGCTGGTTACCGGTGATCCTCATATCGTTTTTTATGCCGGTATGCCCCTGGTCGACGACGATGGGTTCGCGCTGGGGTCGCTCTGTGTCATCGATAGCCAGGTCAGGCAGTTGGACACCGGGCAATTATCAGCCCTCAAAACGCTGGCCAGGCAAGTCGTCAGCCTCCTCTCCCTCCGAAAAGCGAACCAACGCCTGCAAACCGAAGCCATTCAGCAGCAGCAGGTACGTACAGCGCTTTCGGAGAGCGAAACCCGCTTCCGCTCCCTGATTGAAAAAGCGCCGGTGGCCACCTGTTTGTTTGTCGGCCCAGACATGGTCATTGAAGTAGCCAATGACCCGATGCTTGCCTTCTGGGAGCAGGGTAAAAACGTACTTGGCAAACCGTTGGTCGAGGCCGTCCCGGAGCTGGCCAGTCAGCCGTTTCTGACTATTCTGGCTGAGGTATTTACCACCGGCATTCCTTACGAAGCCAAGGGAGCCCGCGCCGATCTGCAGGCCAACGGGCAGCTAAACACCTTTTATTTTGATTTTACCTACACGCCACTCCGGAATGCAGACGATGACGTGTATGCCGTCATGGCGATGGCTGTTGACGTAACGGAGCAGGTGATTTCCCGCCAGCAGCTGGAAGCCAGTGAAGCCTTTGCCCGTAACCTGTTTCAGAGTTCACCCGTTGCCAATCTGGTACTGCTGGGGGAAGACATGACTGTTCAGACGATCAACGAAGGCATGCTGCAGATGCTGGGCCGTGATCGTACGATTATCGGCAAACCCCTTATGGAGGCCGTTCCGGAGCTGCAGCCTACCCCCCTGCTGGAGCGCTTACGACACGTACTGAATACAGGAACCATGTATCACCAGCCGGAAGAACAAATCAGCCTGGTTCGGTTCGGACAGCCTTATACCGGCTATTTTCACTACATCTACACCCCATTTATAGACACGTCAGGTTTACCCAGCGGGGTAGTCGTAACGGCTATCGAAGTAACGACTCAGGTACTGGCGCGCCAGCAGGTAGAAGAGAGCGAAACGCGCTACCGCCAGCTTTCCCAGGAACTGGATTTGCAGGTGCAGCAGCGGACGGAAGAGCTTGCGTCGGCCAACGCGGAGTTAACGGCCAACAATGAGCAGTATGCCGCTATCAACCAGAAACTCGAAGAAGCGAACAGTCTGCTGATTCGCTCGAACGAGAATCTGCAGACCTTTGCCTACGTAGCGAGCCATGATCTCCAGGAGCCGCTGCGCAAGATTCAGCAATTTGGCGATCTGCTACATACTCAGTATGGTCCTTATCTGGGCGATGGGATCGATTACCTGGAACGAATGCAGCTGGCTGCCAGCCGGATGTCAACGCTGATCAAAGACCTGCTGACTTTCTCCAGAATTTCTACCCGGCGCGATACCAGTGCGCCAACGTCCCTGAATGACATCGTTGCGAGTGTATTGATAGACCTGGAACTGCCGATCAACGAGCGTGAAGCGCAGGTCAGCGTGAGCAGCCTGCCAACCGTTTCGGGCGATGCGTCGCAACTGGGGCAGCTCTTTCAGAACTTACTCAGCAATGCGCTGAAGTTTCGCCGGGAGGATGTGGTGCCCCAGATTATGGTACGTTCGGAACTGGTTCTGGCGACGAAGCTGCCCCCTTCCATAAAACCGACCCGGCAGACGCCCGCCTATTATCAAATCGACGTAACGGATAACGGCATTGGCTTCGACGAGAAGTACCTGGACCGCATCTTCCAGGTGTTCCAGCGACTACACGGCCGGAAGCAGTTCGACGGAACCGGCATCGGTCTGTCGATTTGTGAGAAAGTGGTTACCAATCATGGTGGGGCTATCACGGCTACCAGTCAACCCGGCCAGGGCGCTACATTCAGCATTTACCTGCCGGTGTAGAAAGGGGCAAGCCCCTTTCTACTACGAGCAATAACAGACTGGCAGGCGTATCGGCAACCGAAACCGCTTCTTATAAGAATTTTATGTAGTTACCCCGAAGCCAGATATAGCCTTCCTGAACGGGCTATTGGGACGATACACCCTGTTCGATACGTACCTGGCTACCGCTTAGTCAACTCTTTTGAGTATTCTTTAACTAATTGATACTTTGGAGTTGACTAAGCAGCTTTATACGTATGTATTTCCCGCAACTGACTTTTCTCCGCTACATCGCGGCTGCCATTGTCCTGATGAGTCATTTTGGTCAGGTACAGGAAATCCTTAGTATTCCGGGTTTGGGTAACGCGATGCATTATTCAAATACCCTGTTAAGCTTCTTTTTTGTACTGACCGGATTTGTTCTGATTTTATCTATCAATCAGAACAATCAGTTGCCGCCGGCTATTCCACCAAAGCTGCTGCTATTCAGGCGATTAATTCGAATCTACCCGCTGCACTGGCTGGCGTTGCTACTGACTTTGGTCATGCAGCAGATTGAGCTGGTCCAGAATCCAACGGCCGACGTAGCCCCGGTAGATACTGGTAAGGTTCTGGCTCATGCGCTGCTCTTACAGGCCTGGTATCCTGAATACTCGTTTGCGCTGGTCTATAATTACGTAAGCTGGACGTTATGTGTTGAACTGTTGCTTACTCTGTTAGCTCCTTTTCTCTATAGCTGGATGCTGAAACAGCCTACGACAAGACTGGTACGGAACGTAACACTAGTCTGGCTGGGAAGCCTGTTGGTGCATTATCAATGCCTGCAACAGGGAATGCCCGTGGACTGGGGCTTTTTCTGGCCACCCGTTCACGTACCGGAATTTATCGTAGGCATGGCAGGTGGTTTTGTCCTATGCCGCCGATTCGAGGTACTCAAACAACAGGCGAAGTGGATGCATGGCCTGGCCTACCTCAGCGGGGCACTGATGATTGGTCTGATGATGGGTGCTTTCCCTTACCTCTATAAAAACAGCCTGATATTTGCCCCTACCTATTTGTTCGTATTGCTAAGTGTATCGTTAAGTAGCAATTGGGTAACGAAGCTATTTTGTACGAAACCCTTCTTGTACCTGGGGAAGATTAGTTATGGGGTGTATATTCTGCAACTTCCCGTAGCCATTTTCATTCTACGAGTCGTTCACCCCTGGGCGGGCTGGCCTTACCGGTACTCAGTTCTTCTGTTCTTAGTGACCCTAACGGGAGTGGCGGCCCTGGCCTACGAATGGATGGAAAAACCGATTGCAACGTATGTAAAAAATCGCCTGCTCCGTAAGGTAACGTCTGTACCTCTTGTAGAACCATCCCCGTCTTTAGTAGCGCAGTAAACCCATCGCCGGTGGGCGTCAACTGTTTATACCGCAAAAAGGCCGCTGTTTTTCAGCGGCCTTTTTGCGGATAGCGGGAGCCGGATTCGACATCTATGTCAAACAGCGGGTAGTGGTTGCCGACCTGTTCAGCTCTGCTTTTGTCGAACGGTGCAACGCTGACTTGCCTAATCAGAAGTGGTGCTTTACCGCCCCTCAACTATAGCAATTTCGGCTTCTGTTAACCCGTATAATTCGTAAACCATTTTGTCAATTTCCGCTTCCAGTGCTGACGTATCAGCGGTTGAATCAGCAGCCTTGATCGCAAGTATTTGATCCACAATTGACCCGATCATCTCTTTTTGTGCAGACGATGCGAATGGAACGGGAATCTGTTCAACATACTGCTTAAAGAATCTCAAATACCCTCCCCGAATAGCAGTTGAGAGATTTGTATAGAAATACAAGACAGTATTTGAATTCATTATCGCAATCAAATACTTTTCGGCTTCAGGAATGAAGTAGGCTGTATTAACGCAATACGTCCCTTCAATGTCATACATTGCTTGTACTTTGATGCCTATATCGGGAAATACGATTTTTTTTGTCTCAAATTCATTGTAGTAGTCGCAGGCCCGCAATTCCCACCAGTATTCACCTTTATCAGCCCGAATTCTAGCTTTATTCTCAAATGGTTTTAACCATTCGTAAATAGGCGGGTATGTTGTTTTCAGCCATATATCGGCGTCTTCTCCTTTACGCTTTCGATTCGTAACACCCTTTTCAAGAAGAATCAGATACTTGTCCACTTTCGGCGTTTGATACCGCTTTACGTCCCGACCTGCCAGAAAAGGTTTGATTACGTCGGCACTGCGCGGGTCTTCAGTGATTAGCCTATCTTTCGTTGCGGCATCAATGACGAACGCTTCGTTTAGTCCGGTTTTGATACCGTAGTAGATTTTCCCCTGTACGTACTCCCCTAACGGCTTACCGGCTGCCCGTAGCTTTGCTATAAGTTGCTGAACTCCGGCGTTGGTCAGTTGCCAGCCTTCGTCCTGTAACGTATCGGTTTTCACCTCAAAGGCGGCAGCGTCGAAGAATGCCGCTAACCCATCGGGGTAGGTAAGCGTATCAATCTGCGCTGATTTGAAATTGCCCGTTGCGGGTGCATTCTGAATGCTCAAAATACTTGGATACGTAGTCGCTTCATCAAAAACGGGCAGGTCGCCGAAATCGGCAATCTGCTCAACCGCCAGCGTCTTCAGCCACTTGCGCAGGTTTTCCCCGTAGCCTGCCCGCAGCCACTTGTTCGGGATAATGTACACGAAGTGACCCTTTGGCCGCAGGAGCCGCAACCCGTGTTCAACGAACATCACGTATAAATCGGCCGTACCCGCGTAGGTCTTCGGGAAGTCAACTTTAAGCAGCTTCTTCGATTCGCCTAACTCTTCCTGCCGGATGTACGGCGGGTTACCAATTACGGCATCGAAGCCCACGAAGCCCCCCTTTTCGTTGAGCACTTCGGGAAACTCAAACCGCCATTCAAACGACCCCCGGTACAAAACGTTACTTTCTGCGTCGGCAATGTCGGTTTCGGCCTGCTCAATCAGCTTGTCGTACCGTTTCTTTTCGACCTCAACCAGTTTGGCGTCTTTGATCGTATTGCCGAAGAGGTCAATGTTTACGTCCAGCAAAGCCCGCTTCCCCCGCAGGTCGGCCAGCTTCTTCCGGCGCGGGTCGCGGTTCATAACCGATTCGCGGAACTGGCTTTTTATCTCACTGATAAAGCGGGCTAGTTCGGCTTTGGCGTCTTTGCTTTTCGCATCCTTATAAGCCCTCACTGCGTCTTTGTAGGCGTTCAGGGAGAACTTCTGCTTTCTGAATACGTCGCTCAGGTCTTCGGTCAGGCTGAACTTACTCAGCAGACTATTCCCCTGTTTGATGTTGATGTCGATGTTGGGCAGGGTTTCCAGTTCAGCAAAGCCGGATTCATCGGTGTAATAGGCATTCTTCAGCAACTCAATCCAGAGTCGAAGGCGGCAGATCTTTACGGAGTTGGGATTAATGTCGACCCCAAACAGACAGCTTTCAATGATGGTCTGCTTTTCCAGGAACAGCGTCTTCTGAATGCGCTGCCGTTCGGCCGTAGGTTTGCCCGTAGTGGGTTGTAATTGGTAGTTGAATGGTTCATCTTCCTCATCCAGTACGACCAGTTCATCATTCAGCACGCCAACGGTATAGCCCCGCAGTCGTTTGCCTTTTTCATCCTGCAACACCCGCAGGTCGGACTTTACGGCGATTAGTTCGTTTAGTGCCGACACCAGAAAGTGACCAGACCCAACAGCAGGATCACACAACCGTATTTCATTGATAAGGGTATTTGCCTCCGTAAGGTCAAAGTCTTTATTCGCGAGGTCGTCAAAGTTGGCACAGTGCCAGCCTTTGGCGTCGTTAAACTTCTGCACAACGGCTTTCCGAATGGTTTCCCGGCACATATACTCCGTGATGAAGCCCGGTGTATAGAACGACCCGTCTTTGTAGCCGTTGATCTTCTCGAATATCAGTCCTAGTACGCTGGCGTTGATCAACGTCCGGTTCTTTTCCTGAATCTCTTCGCGACTTTCTGATGCAAAGTCATAAGCATCCAGAAAGGCGAACAGGTAAGCCAGCGTATTCAATTCGCCGGTATGCTTATACGCCGGGTTATCTTTCAATACGCTTCGCGACAGCAGCGGTAATTTCAGGCCATTATCCAGCCCGTTTACGCTGATTGTCCTGTCTTCTAACTCGGTGATTTCAAAGAGCGAACTGTTGAGGTACGGGATCTTGCCGAACTTCGCCTGTATGGATGCCTGCCGTTCAGAAGGCTTGATTGCCAGCACCCGAAAAAACAGCTTATTTAATTCGTCAAAGTCGGCAATCATATCCGGCTTCAGAAAGGCGTACTCCTGGTTGCCGTTATGATACTTTACCAACTGCGATTCAAGCAGTTTCAGAAACAGAATCCGGTTTACCCACGTAATGCACAGTTCAAGGGCTAACCCGAACAGCTGTTCCTCTTTCGTTGCGCCGTATTGCGTCCTGTCCTGAATGTGGCTCAGTTTATTAGCCGTATCGAGTTCAATGATCGTGTTTTCCAGCAACGATCCTTCATCCCGTCGGGACGCCGAAC
The DNA here is from genome assembly GCF_013375035.1 of Spirosoma sp. KUDC1026. NCBI lineage: Bacteria > Pseudomonadati > Bacteroidota > Cytophagia > Cytophagales > Cytophagaceae > Spirosoma > Spirosoma sp. KUDC1026. Next base: position 4,278,853 of record NZ_CP056032.1, read on the forward strand.
CGTTCCCCGCTTCCTTTCGCCGGATTATCTTTTTGCCCTTGTCTTTGATTTCCTCCAGGCCTATCAGATGCAGCAGTTCGGCGTAGAACTTTGGGTTCAGGCGGTTGCTGTCCGTCGCAGCTGGCAGCTTCAGTAAGTGCGTCGGCGACAGCACTTTAAACAGCGACAGCAGGGCTTTATCGTTTACCTTGTCCTGATCAGCTACGTTGGCCTGGTAGTCCCGCAAATCGAAGTACGTAAAGGGAAGTTCCCCGGCCGCTTCATCGGCGGCTAACTGCGTCAGGAACGGCCTGGCAATCTCGTTGTAAAACAGTTCGTTGTTGCGGCTTACCTTTTGCCCCGTTGCCCACGCCTTATATTCTTTGGCCAGATGCGTATTGCGATAGAACAGCCGATCAATCAGAGCCGCGTCGAAGATGAACCATTCGTAAACGTTCGTTACGACGCAGTGCCGTATATCACTATTCCTGGACCGTTCGCGTTCCTGAAAGTAGTACAGCAGCAGTTCGTGAAATGCCTTTGCGTTCAGGCTTTGCCGGGTAATCATTTCGCCTTTGTTAGCGGGTCGTTTCACCTCAAACAGCACCCCCGCCTGCGTAGTAGCGTCTTTGCCCAGGTGAATGACAAAATCAGTTTTTCCCTTCGGTGCTACGACGTGGGCATCTTTGTAATAGACTTCTTTCAGGAAGTCCATCAAATGATCTTTTACATTCTCTTCGCTTTCCCGTTCGTTGATGTGACCCAGGAGCCGCGTGAAGTGGCGTTTAAAGCTATCTACCTCTTCGCGGGTATTCGGCTGTAGTCGGTACGTCTTTTCAAGGGATTCAGCGGGTGTGAGGGCTCTAAGCTGCATTCTTTGTTGTCGATTGAATAGCGTGGGGAGGGGTAGTCTGAAAAGCAAAATATCCCTTAAATCGTAACCGTAGCCTAATGAACTGGGTGTGCCGCCAACATTCAGGAGCTTTTTTTATGATCCTCAAAAATAAAGTTTCCAGCCACATAAGGCGCAATCTACTACTTGCTACCGTATACGTTAAGCAGACATATGAAAAGAGTATTCCCTGGTCTGCATGAAGCGGATGGAGTACGTAATACCCAGGCAGCGTATCACCCTGATTAACGCCCTCGACCTTGCAGACTGACGCCGGAAGATGTGCGGGTACTCAGCGAAGAGTTTGATAAAAAACACCTAACAGGCCGGTAATGTCAGGTCTTGTTCTCCAAACCCGAAAGTATCTGCCCGAAAGTTGGGTGGGTAAAGTAGTAAATTACCTTTTGGTTCGACACAAAAGCAAAAACCCTCATAAACCACTGAAGAACAGTAATTTACAAGGGTTTATTGTACCGGGAGCCGGACTCGAACCGGCATGTCCTTGCAGACAATGGTGTTTGAGACCATCGCGTCTACCGATTCCGCCATCCCGGCTTAAGAATCGGTTCAGAGTGCCTTATCAGCAATCCCTGAACGCGAACGTGGGTGCAAAAGTAGAAAAACCCGGCAAAGGAGAAAAGCAAAATGAAATAAATATGAAATATTTTCCCACCCTCTCCTCTCCTCTCCTCTCCTCTCCTCTCCTCTCCTCTCCTCCCTCCCCATCATTCATACCGCAACGCTTCGATCGGGTCCAGCTTCGACGCGCGGACGGCGGGGTAGATTCCGGCAAACAAGCCTACGCCCACACAGACGACCAGGCCAACCAGCATCCACAGCCAGGGTACGACAAAACTACCCTGCCCCTGGCTGACGACACTCGCAATGAGGTTACCGATAGCTAATCCAAGCACGATGCCCCCGACACCACCCAATAAACAGATGACAATAGCCTCGATCAGGAATTGCTCGCGGATGCGTTTGGGCGTAGCACCGAGCGACTTTCGGATACCAATTTCGCGGGTACGCTCCGTCACCGACACCAGCATGATGTTGAGCAGGGCAATGGAAGCCCCCAGCAACGTAATGAAGCCGATGCCAAATCCACCCATGCGCAGATAGCCCGTAATGTTGTCGGTTTCTTTCAGCAGATCGTCGGCCCGCTGAATTTCGAACGAATCGGGCTGGCCCAGCCGGTCGTGACGGACCTGCCGCATCACGCCCTGGGCTTCGCCAACCACCTCGTCCTGGCTGGCGTTGGTGGGCACCGCCGTCGTGATGTCAAACGTCAGTTGCTGCGATCCGGCCAGCGCCCGCGCACTCCCGAGCGGAACCAGCACGATCCGGTCGTCTCCGCCCCCCGTAAGCCCGCCTTTTTTGGCCAGCACGCCAATAATTTTATACTGTACGCCCGATACCCGAATGACCTGATTTAGGGGATTCAGCCGTTGATTAAACAGGGAGCCAACGATCTCATTACCCACGATGGCTACGTTCTGGCTGTATTTTATGTCGTTGGTGGTCAGGTTGCGGCCCGCCTGCAATGAAAATCCTTTTACGGGCAGATACGCTTCATCGCCCCCCACCAGCATGACATTGGGGTTCGTTTTGCGGGAGCCGAATTTAGCCTGCGCCGAGCTGGTCACCACAGATGAGATCGCAATGGTCGTCCTTTCGTAGGGGAATATTCGTTTGTATTGCGAAGCTTCCAGATACGTAATGGGCTCCACTTTTTTCTGCACCCGCCCCCCCCGCCGACCCTGTTCCTCACGGTTTACAATCGAAAACGTATTGGCTCCGAGATCAGCAAAACTACTGTTTACGGACCGTTGTATCCCGTCGATAGCGGTCAGAATCCCCACCAGCGACGTAATACCAATGGCAATAATCAACGAGGTCAGGATCGTTCGCAGGCGGTTGCCCGCAATCGACCGCAGTCCTTCACGAATGTTTTCGAGGAAGTTCATCTGTAACAATGAGTGAATGAGTGATTGAGCGAATGAGTGAATAGCCATCCGGAAAAAAACTTGCGCCAGCTATTCACTCATTCGCTCAATCACTCATTCTTAATTAAACCCTGCACAATAATTGCTTATCTTTCGTTATAACAAAACTAGCACGCGCATTCTTAATGGGAAAACCAATGAAACGGCTGTTGTTACCGCTTATCCTCCTTTTGACATTGACCGGCCGAGTTTGGGCGTCCAGAATTCTGATTCCGATGGACGATTCCCAGAAGAATCACCTCAAAGCCTATGGTATTGCGTATTGGGTGCTGAAAACGCACGATACGGAAATTGACTGGCTGCTAAATTACCGGGGGGGGGCGTTTATGATGCCACAGAGCCAGTCGTTCATCAACGAGATGGTCATCCGGGGGGTTAGTTATGAAGTCATTTCTGAAGCCCAGGCTGGCCAGATTCTGGCCGAAGTAGCCGCACCCGACGCTAACATGGACGCTGTCAAGCTCCAGAAGCCCCCCAAAGTGGCGGTTTACTCACCCAAGACCAAACAGCCCTGGGATGATGCCGTGACGATGGTAATGACCTACGCCGAGATTCCGTATGACGTCGTGTTCGACGAGGAAGTGATGAACGGCAAACTACCCGAATACGACTGGCTGCACCTGCACCACGAGGATTTTACGGGTCAGTTTGGTAAGTTTTTTCATTTCAAAGATCAGCCCTGGTATATCGCGCAGAAACAGGAGGCCGAAACCATATCGCGGAAGTTCGGCTTCACGAAAATTCCCCAGCTGAAGCTGGCCGTATCGCAGAAAATTCGGGAGTTTGTCCTGGGTGGCGGGTACCTGTTTGCCATGTGCAACGCTACCGATACGTACGACATTGCCCTGGCCTCGCATAACACCGACATCGTTGAAGCCTTCTACGACGGCGACCCGGCCGACCCGGCTGCCAACAACAAACTGGACTACAGCCAGACGTTTGCGTTCCGGAATTTTCAGGTGTACACGAATCCGTACATGATCGAATTCTCGAACATCGACAACCAGCCTGAGGAACGGGGGCTCAACGAGCACAACGATTATTTCACCCTGTTCCAGTTCTCGGCGAAATACGATCCCATTCCGACGATGCTGACGCAAAACCACCAGAACGTCATCAAAGGCTTTATGGGGCAAACGACGGCATTTAAGAAGAATCTGATCAAACCCGAAGTGATTATCCTGGCCGAAAACCGGGCCGCCAGTGAAGCACGGTATATTCACTCGCCCTATGGCCGCGGCTTCTTTACGTTCTACGGTGGTCACGATCCGGAAGACTATCGGCACGAAATCAACGAGGAGCCAACCGATCTGAATCTGCATCCCAACTCAGCCGGTTATCGCCTGATTCTGAATAACATTCTGTTCCCTGCCGCCAAGAAGAAGAAGCAGAAAACGTAGGCCCGATGGATACTTTCTCCGAAACGCAGCGCTTTCGCCAGTGGTGGCTGTGGGCCCTGCTCGGTCTGGCTTCCGTAGTCACCATCGTCCCCTTGGTGACTACGGAAGCCCGCGACGAACCCGTTGCGTGGGGCGGTGTTATCGTCCTCGGGCTGATCGGTGTCCTCTTATATACCTGGCGACTGGACACCCGGCTGGATGCCGAAGGCATTCATTATCGGGTATTTCCGGTAGTGCCGTGGCGAACCATTCCCTGGTCGGACGTTAACGCCATGACCGTCGAGCAATACAGCTTTGTTGGTTACGGCATCCGGTTAGGATTCGATGGGTGGGTGTACAACGTCGCCGGTAACCAGGGGCTGCGGATCGTGCGGAATAAGAACCGGGTTATTACCATTGGTACGCAGCGCCCCTATGAACTCCGGTCGTTCCTGCAGCAGCATCCAGTGGCTCACTAAAACGCCGAAAACCATTCGGCAACGACTTCGCTCCGTCGCTTGCTTTCCAGCTTCTTCTCCAGATCGTCGGGCAGCTTGGGGAAAAAGTCGATTCCTGTTAGTTTCTCAATCTGGTCGACTGGTACCACAAACTGCTGCAGCGAACTCTCCGACTCCTCATTATCAAGCAGGAAACCTACCATCCTGATCTCAGGATTATTGCAGTACAGAATAACCTTGTAAAACTGCGGAGGCACACTTACCTGGTTTGCCTTTCCAATGGTCGGCATACCGGGTTTCAGAACCGAGCCTGTGATAACGTAGAGACCATTATCGCGCACGGCCCAGCGCCGGACCTGCTCTTCGAGTTCTTTCCAGATTCCTCGGTTAAACTGAGGAGCTTGTGGAGCGATATTGCTCATGTAGAACGTTTCGCGCATCATCCGCTGCGAAAATTTGAAGTCGCCCGCCGGAGCCAGGTGCCCCCGGTCGTAGCCAGATCGGGTATAATCAGACGATAAAGCTGTTCCACTTTTCACCTCCGGGTCGGGTTGAAACTGTTCTCCTTCCCGATCGGCATCCCCGCTGATTTTATAGGCTAGTAAGGGGTAGGCTACCCAGTCGGCTACTTTGTAGCGGTCGACGTAGCGAAGCGTGTACCCTTCATGCCGGATTACATCATCGCTGGCTTTGAGGCCAGGGAGCATAAAATCGACCTGGTTTTCGAAATCAAACCGTTTGTTTTCACTCTGCCCGCGGGACGTTTGTCCCTGCGTATCGCTGGCGGAGCCCTCCTCAGTACGTTTTTTTCGTTTCCGATGCGGTTTCTCGTCGGACGCTACGTCTTCCTCCGGCTCCGGCGCTTTATACGGGTTATCATCCCGCTCCCGGTGCGACGGGCCGATACCGACCAGACTGCGCAGGTCGTTCCAGAACGCCACTACGGGTTTTGTACGGCCGCCGTAGTGGAGAAATAAGGCAATCAGGAAAAAGATGAGCAGCAGGAAAAGGACGTTGCCGCGCGGCCGGAAGCCCCGACGGTGGTATTTGCTGGTCGAGAAACGTGGTTTGAAAAACATAGCGGTAAAGGTACGGGTTAGTCAGGGTCATCCGCATAAACGTTTATTCAGCGCCCCCGTATGACGAACTACAAACCGCTCATCGCTGTTTTTTCGGCATGTCATCACCAACCATTGCCGTTATTGGCGGGGGCGCAGCCGGTTTCTTTGGCGCCATCACAGCCGCCGAAACCTTTCCGAATGCCCGCGTTATCATCTTCGAAAAAAATCGCACCGTACTGAACAAGGTCCGTATTTCGGGGGGTGGGCGCTGCAACGTTACCCATGCCTGTTTCGACAATCGGCAACTGGTGAAACACTACCCGCGGGGTGAAAAACCACTACGGTCGCTCTTTAACTTTTTCGATGCCAACGCCACGATCGGTTGGTTCGAGCAACGGGGCGTCCGCCTGAAAACGGAAGCCGATGGACGGATGTTTCCCGAAACCAACACCTCCGAGACCATCATTGACTGCCTGCTGACGACAGCCAGAAAGGCCAGAATCGAAATCCGTACGAGCAGTGGCGTCACCAGTCTGACTCCTCTGGAAACAGGTGGCTGGCGGATGACACTGCTCTCCGGTGAGGTGATGAACGTAGACCGGGTACTGGTCGCTACGGGCGGCTATCCACAGCTTCCCTCCTACGACTGGCTCCCGACGCAGGCCGAGCCGCTGCTCTCGCCAGTGCCATCGCTCTTTACGTTCAACGTACCGGATAGCCCGCTACTATCGATGGCGGGGGTGTCGGTTCAGGATGCGGGCGTATCCATTGTGGGCACGAAACAGGAACAGCGCGGCCCGCTCCTGCTGACCCACTGGGGCTTTAGCGGTCCGGCGATCTTACGCTTGTCGGCCTGGGCGGCCCGGGTGCTGGCCGAAGTGGATTACCAGTTCATGCTACGTGTCAATTGGGTGCCAACGCTCAACGAAGCGCAGTTGCGCAACACGCTGCAGGATTTCCGGCAGCAAAACGGCAAAAAACAGGTAACGTCCCAGAACCCAGTAGGATTACCGTCCCGCCTGTGGCAGCATTTCGCCGAAGCAGCTGGTATCAGCGGGGAGCAACGCTGGGCCGACCTGCCCGCCAAGCCCCTGAACCGACTGATTGAGCGGTTAACGAACAGTCAGTTTCAGGTTGTGGGCAAGAGTACGTTCAAGGATGAATTTGTTACCTGTGGCGGTATCAACCTGGGGAGTCTGAATCCGCAAACGCTCGAAAGCAAGGCCCAGCCGGGTCTGTTCTTCGCGGGCGAAGTGCTGGACGTAGACGGTATTACGGGCGGCTTTAACTTTCAGAGCGCCTGGACAACCGGGTACGTGGCCGGTACGAATATCGGACGGTAGTTACTGCGCCAATACCGCCCTGACCGAATCCTCATCCTGTTTCAGCTGGGCTACAAGTGCAGGAAGTCCATTAAATTTCTGCTCCGGACGCAGAAACTCCCGGAATTGGAGCGTCATGTGTTCGCCGTAAATGTCCTTATCAAAGTCAAAAATGTAGGTTTCGATGGTCTGGTGCGTACCCGCAACGGTGGGCCGAAAACCAATATTAAGCATCCCTCCCATCAATTGCCCGCCGTAGCGCACATCAACCGCGTACACACCATTGGCCGGAACCAGCTTGGACGGATCGTCGATCTGTAGGTTCGCCGTGGGAAAGCCGATGGTACGGCCGAGCTGCCGCCCTTTCACGATCGTTCCGGTCAGATTATACGGCCGACCAAGAAACAGGTTAGCCGTGTGAACGTTGCCTTCGTTCAGCGCATTGCGGATCTTGGATGAGCTGACACCCACGGCCTCAACGTCCTGCCGCGGGATTTCCTCGACGGTGAACCCATAATCGCTCTGGTGAGCCTGAATGTAATCGAAGCCTCCCTCGCGGTCGCGCCCAAAGCGGTGATCGTAGCCAATCACGAGTTTCTGCGTACCAATTTTATCGATCAGAATCTGGCGAATAAATTCTTCAGAAGAAAGCTGCGAGAAGTCGCGCGTGAACGGGATCACCACCAGGTGATCTACCCCCGCCTGATCGAGCAGGTCAATTTTCTCCTCCAGCGTAGTCAGCAATCGAAGTTCCTGCCCGTCGTTCGAGACCACGGTTCGGGGATGGGGCCAGTACGTAATCAGCACCGACTCGCCCCCGCTGGTTTTGGCAACTTCAGTCAGGCGGGCCAGAATGGTCTGGTGACCCCGGTGTACACCATCGAACGTACCGCTGGTGACAACGGCATTGGTTATGGGCTGAAGGTCATCAAGACCACGGTGAATAATCATAACGATGAAGCGGCTGGTGGTAATTCAGCACGGCACTTAGCAATAAAACTATCGAGCGAATTGGCGTCTTCGATGCGGAAGCTGCCAATTCGGGTCCGGCGCAGGGCGCTCATGTAAGCACCGTTGTTCAACAAAAGCCCTAGATCGCGAACCAGACTGCGAATATACGTCCCTTTCGAACAAACAATCCGAAAGTCGACTTCCGGGAAGCGAGAGGCATCGGTTTCAAATACCGACACCGTTACCTGACGACTTTTGATGCCCCCGTCGACATGATCGGCCGTTTCGCCCCGACGTGCTTTTTCGTACAGCCGTTCGCCGTTAACACGCACCGCCGAGTAGATGGGCGGCACCTGGAGAATATCGCCGGTCAGTTGGCGGGCTGCTTCCTCAATGGCTTCGGACGTAATACCCGTCGTATCGAACTCCGCGTCAAATTCCGTTTCCAGATCGACGGAGGGCGTGGTTTTGCCCAGCACCAGCGTACCGGTATATTCCTTTTCCTGCGCCTGATACTGGTCGATCTGCTTGGTCATCTTGCCCGTGCAGAGAATCAGCAGTCCCGTTGCGAGGGGATCCAGCGTACCGGCATGCCCGATTTTCTTGAATTTACAGGCGTATTTGAGCTTATTTGCCACGTCGAACGAGGTCCACGTCAGCGGCTTATCGATCAGGATCACCTGTCCCGGATCGGCAACGGGTGGCTGTTTTTTTGTTTCTTCCAAGTTAGAGTACGTCCAGTTTTACGCCAGCGGCCATCAGCCCCAGCAGCAGTAATCCCAGCGCGATTCGGTAATAGCCAAAAATTTTGAAGCCGTAGCGCGTCAGAAAACCGACGAAGCCCCGGATGGCCAGCAGGCCCACCACAAACGCAATAGCGTTGCCAATCAGCAGTGTCTGGATATCCTCAGCCTGGATCAGCTTATAGGTTTTGAGCAGTTTGTAGCCCGATGCCGCGGCCATGGTGGGCACGGCCAGAAAGAACGAGAACTCAGCCGCCTGCGTCCGGGTCAGCCCCTGGTACATCCCGCCGATGATGGTAGCAGCCGAACGCGACACACCCGGAATCATAGCGATGCACTGAAAGAAACCAATCCGTAAGGCGTCGGGCGTTGTTACGTCGCGGTCTTTGGGAAGGGCGACGGTAATCTTGTCGATGAACACCAGAATGATGCCACCCACCAGCAGCGAAATAGCGACAACCGTTACGTTTTCGAGCAGCGAATCGATGAAATCGTTCAACAGGAGACCGATAACGGCTGCGGGCAGGAAAGCAATAAAAATCTTGAAGTAGAAATCAACCATCCGCTGGATGCGCTGTGGGAAACGCTTGACCCAGGCAGGGGCCTCAAAGTCATCGGTACGGGTGTCGATCAGAAAGCGCCGGTGGTACATCACGAGCACCGACAGAATACAGCCGAACTGTACATCAACCGTGTAGAGCTTGGTGAACTCGTTACCGGCAATACCAGCCAGCGACGAATAGATAATCATGTGGCCCGTTGACGACACCGGTAGAAATTCGGTAAGCCCTTCAATGATAGCCAGCGCAATCGCGTGAATCAGTTCCATTGGATACTATAAAGTTGCAGGGTTGCAAAGCTGCCCGCAAAAAACGGTACAACTTGGCAACCCTGCAACTTTAGACAGCTATTCGGCCTTGGGACGGGCCAGAATCGCGAAAAATTCAAGAACAAATCCGGACATTACTACGATTGGCCCCAGCGTCAGCCCCAGGAAACCAAACCCGAATTCTTCTTTGTCGAGGCTCATGATAAAGAACCCAGCCAGAATAACACCGATGCCAATCAGCATGAGCGTATAATTCTGCCGACCAAATGGCAGGGCAGCTGCCTGATTGGCCGACCGGCGTTCTGCTTCCAGCGTGGATGACGGACGGCTCGGAATCGGACGGGTGGCCGATGGTGTTACCGTCGTCGTTTTCGTAGTGGCTGTCGGTTCCGGACGTACCAGCGTAGCCGGTCCACTTTGTTTATCTTTTGCCATGATTCTGTGTCGGTTATCTAGTTGTGTAACAAGAATAGTACCCTGTTCGTCTAAAAATAACGAACGTATTATCAATATAAATCGTCCAGTGTCAGGCCAAGATAGCGATTAACGGCCTGAAACGTACTGAAAAACCCAATTAACGAACCCAGTCCAACAATACCCACCATCAGCGCGGCAATACGTACGGGGTCTTGAAACGTACTTAACTCGGGCAGACTCTTGAGCGCGACCTGCAGCCCCGCCATCAGCAGTACTACCGCAATCACTCCCGCCAGAAAGCCCTGCCAGATACCTCGTCCCAGAAACGGCCGCGTAATGAAGGCGTTGGTAGCGCCGACCAGCTGCATACTACGAATCAGCATCCGCTGCGAATGCAGCGCCAGCCGGATTGTGTTGTTCATCAGTACGACAATGATCAGCAGCAGAATCAGGGCGAAAGCCGACATCACCAGGTAGATCCGGGTGATATTCCGGTTGATATTATCGACCAGATTCTCCTGGTACACGACTTCAAAAACACCGTCGATCTGCTCCAGATCCTGTTTAACGCTCTGCAACTTAGCTTCGTCGAAGAAATCCTCGGTCAGTTTGATCCGGTAGCTGTCCCGCAGGGGGTTTTCGGACAGAAACTTCGAAAAGTCTTCCTTGGTTTCGGCGATAAACTCCCGGGCCGCTTCGTCTTTGGTAACCAGACTTACCTGCGCCGTATCGTTGCTGCGCAGGACGTAAGGCCGGCTAACGATCGTCTGCTGCAACTGCCGCATCTTCGCGTCGTCGAGTCCCTTGTCCAGGAATGCCCGCATCTCGTAGTTCTCCCGGATGTACGTAATCAGGCGCTTCGATTGAATCGCCAGCAAGCCACAAAACCCAATCAGAAACAGGGCCAGCGTTAAGCTGAACAAAATCATGCCGCTGGGATACGCACCTACTTTTTTCTTGCTCCGAGCCATGCAGTCGATTGTGTTGTAAAAACAAAAATAAAGGATAAAGCCAGTGCCAGGCTTAATTTAAGAAATAATAACAGTCTGTTGCTGCTTCAAGCAAGCTGTTCTTAGTCTTCCAACGCAGGAAGTGGCCGACAATTTTGCGCAATTTCGGAAAATCAGCGCAATTCGCCGTTGTTGCCGCTGTCGGCTCTATCAATTTTACGGAACAACATGGGCTGATTTCCCGGGAAACTGGCGGCTGATCAGGCTACGTAGTGAAAAACGCGGTTTGGTTCAATTGTTGTACCTGGCTGATTAACAGCCATCTACTCATGCCACACTTACTTCTTCCCTTCTGTCTGCTCTACGCTCTGTTTTTCATCGTTTCTGCCGTCCTTTTATTCCGCGACAAGCCGGGGCGCTGGACCAAGGTTGGGGTTCTGCTCGGCGCTTTCCTGTCCGTAGTAGCGCTCTATGAGGTATGGATCAGGTTGTAAGAATATTCGGGGCCTAGAATCGATCCCGTCGCCTATTTCCAGATGGCGTCAACGGGCTGGATCGTTACGTTCCGTACGGCATCACCAAAAAACTCGATGCCCCGGCTCTCTTCCTTTGGGAAGATCAAGTTTGCCAGAGTAGCCTTCCCCTCGTTGGCAAACACCTCTACCGATGACCGATCGACCCAGATCTGTAAGTTGATCTTGCCGTTATCGGGTTTCAGTGTCGTTGTAAAGCGGCCCGGAAATTCCTTTTTGAAAGCCACCTGGCCCGACTTTGTCCGGTCGACGTACAGCTGTTGTTTGGCAGCGTCGTAGCCAATGGTGGTTTGTTCGCCCTGTCCTTTACGCACCCACACACCCGCGTCGCCTTTCGTAACGTCCAGTTCAACTGATAACTGGTAGGTATCCCCGCCAACCCCGGCTTCGGTCAGGCTCTGGTTTAGTTGCTGTACATCAGCCCCGTTCCAGCGGAAGGGAATCCCCAGCAGTGATTTCAGCTCCTGAATGGGTTTTTGCCGGAGTTCGTATTGGGGTCTATCAGCGGGCGTAGCGCCGGTCTGTTTACTCAGGCGCAGCTCGCGGGGCAACGACATAGCTCCCCGAAACGGTGTTGTGGGAAGATCATTAGCGTATTGCAGGTTATTCATCCACCCAATGCTCACGGCCCCCCGGTTGCCCCGAACCGGCATGTTGTTATACGTAATGGCCGCGTAGTAATCCTTCCCCGAATCAACGTAGCGTACATCGCCCGGTTTGGATTCGTTGATAAACGTTTTTCCATCGAAACGGCCCACGTAATACTGCATGCCCGATCCGCCAGCAGCTCCATGGCTTCCCATCGACAGCATGAGCAGCCATTTGCGTTCGATGGTTCCATCGACGGGTACCTCAACCAGATTTGGACATTCCCAGACCGTAGCCGGACTATCGGCGGCCGTAAACTCCCCCGTTTTAGTCCAGTCGCGCAGGTTAGTTGAGTTGTAAAACAGCGTTTTTTTCTCAGTTGGTAACAGAACGACCATGACCCACCGCTGCGTGGGTTCATGCCAGAAGACATTGGGGTCCCGAAAATCCTTTTTATTGAGGTCAATTACCGGATTCTTATCGTACTTGGTCCAGGTACGGCCCCGGTCGAGGCTATAGGCAATATGCTGATTCTGGCGATTAGGTTTGTGCCCGGTAAAGACCGACACCATCGGCACAACGCCATTCTTGCCAAACCCACTGGTATTCTCTTTGTCAACAACGCAGCTGCCCGAGAAAATCATTACGGGTTCGCCCGTTTTGTCGTTCTCTTCGGTCATGGCAGGGGACAGTTCCCGCCAGTGAACCAGATCCCGGCTGATCGCATGGCCCCAGCCCATGTGTCCCCAACGAATTCCAAACGGATTGTACTGGTAGAACAGGTGATATTCACCATCGTAGTACACTAGCCCGTTGGGGTCATTAATCCAGTTTACCCGTGATGAATAGTGGTACTGCGGACGTAATGCCTGCGCATACGCCGTATCTCCCTGCGATCGCTGAGCAACCACTGGTGGAGACAACTTCAAAAGAAACAAACACGCTAAAGCGCGAAACATAAAAGGGGCAATATAATTTGATTCGAAAAGTACGTCTTTCCTCAGTAATTTAAACAGAATTGACCCCCTAACCTAATCCATTTTTGTGTAACCGGCGCATACGGTCCATGCGGGCTGTTACCAGTTCTCTTACTTCATTACTGATTAGCTACGTATTAGACATTAGGATCTATTTTTTAGTCTCGGTAATCGGCAAATGGGTATAAAGCGCCAGTTTATCACTCTTTATAAAAACACAAATCTGTTATGAAAAAAGCACTGTTGCTGCCTGCTCTTATCTGCCTGCTGGTAGTTAGCCTGGCCCTCCGGTCGAGTCACTACAAAGGCGGCTGGGTCAAAATTTTTGACGGAAAAACGTTTAACGGCTGGAAAGTCGGCGAGAATGCCGGCACCTTTACCATTGAAGACGGTACTATCAAGGTAGCGGGTCCCCGTGCGCACCTGTTCTACGAAGGACCGGTCGGCAATCACGATTTCAAAAACTTCGAGTGGAAAGCCAAGGTAAAAACGATGCCCGGCGCCAACTCCGGCATGTTTATTCACACGGCCTACCAGGAAAAAGGCTGGCCGTCGAAAGGCTACGAAATCCAGGTAAACCAGACGCATACCGACTGGCGTAAAACGGGGAGCGTCTACTCGTTCCAGGACGTAAAAGACACCTTCGTAAAGGATGGCGAATGGTATACCCAGCACATCATCGTAAAGGATAACAACGTGACTATCAAGGTAAACGACAAAACCATCAACGAGTATACCGAGCCCGATAGCCTGCGTGCTCCTGGTCGCAAAGATATGCGGCACCTCAGCAGCGGTACCATCGCCCTGCAGGGCCACGACCCTAAGAGCGTAATCTACTTTAAGGACATTATGCTGAAGGTAGAAGATTAAGAGTTTGGGACAAGGAATAAGGGGAGAAAGGAACAAGAAAGGCCGTATGAAGCTTTCCTTGTTCCTTTCTCCCCTTATTCCTTGTTCCTATTTGAACCGCTGAATGCTGTAATCGTTGGCTTGCAGGACGTTGGGGTTTCCCACACCAGCGCCGGTTTCGCCGATGCGGGCGTTCAGGCTGTATATCTGGTTGTTGACCGCTACGTTAGTCGTTGCCTGGTAGTAACCCGCTTCGTCGGTTTTGACGATGGAGGCCGTTTGCCAGTTGTCGGTGCTGCGTACCTGCGCCACCCGACTCCCGCTTCCTGTCACGACATATAAGTCGTTGTTCAGCCAGGCCAGCCCATCGCCGGGCAGACTGGGTAGCCCGCCAACTTCGGTGATGGTGTTGCCGTTGGCCAGATCCACTTTATAGAGTTTACCGGCACCCGTCTGGGCGACGATCAGGTAGTTGCTCGGGTGATACACGATCCCGTTCAGACCGAACGTAGCGCTCGAAAAGCGGGGATCATTCACCAGAATGCTGGCCTGCCCCGTTGGTGTTACCCGGTAAATGATTGGTGAGAAAGAATCTGTTACGTACACCGTTCCATCCGGGGTCAGGGCCAGGTCGTTGGCCAGGTGACGCGCGTCGGGGAGCAGAGTTCCCAGTACGGTCCGGCGTTCCAGCTGGCGGGAGTTCAGGTTGTAGACGTGCAGTTCGGCGGTTTTGAATGCCGTTGCCTCGATGCTCTTCGATGAGATATTCCGGTCGCCCACGCAGACAAACAACCGCTCACCTGCCACCCTCATCCCGAAGCTGCTGATCATTTCGGGCGACGACAACAAATCAGCGTACCGGCCGTCCGTATCAACGGTACCCACTTTCCCTTGCGTCAGCGACGAAACCAGGAATTTCCCCAGCTGCGACGAGTAAGCGATACCTTCTGGATACTGCCGGCTGGCGACAAAGTTAATCCGTTCCGGGAACGGGGCATTTGGACTGTTGCGGTGGTCTTCGCAACTGGTTAGTCCGAGTAAACCGGCAAAGAGTAGAGAATACGGAAGAAGCGTTCGTTTCATTACGAGTCTGGTTTTAATGTATCAACACTTGATTGATCTTGTCACTAAAAACCGGAATCGTCTGCTTTGTTTACTAAATGACCACAATTTCCGTTAATCCTTTTTTAACGGTGCGTTCGCCGAAGAAAAGTCCGGCCTGAACGGTCCGGCCGGATGACGTATCCAATCGGACTGTCCAGGCCGGACCGTCGAGAATAATTTAGAAAACAGCCTTACCGGGTTTTCAGTACCTTGCGGAACGCCCGCTCCTGTCCCTGTTTCAACTCAACCACATACGTACCAACTGGCAGGGCTGACAGGTCGATTTTTTCCGATATAACGGTACTCTCCTTCTTCAGTTTCACCTGCTTGTGCAGGCGGCCCAGGCTGGCGTCGAATACCGTTACGTCCAGGTCGGCCACATTATCGCTGGTCACCGTTACGGTCAGGTAATCGACCGTCGGATTTGGAAACACCTGTACCGCTTTTTCCAGTGTCGTGGGCAGCTCCGAAGCAATCACCCGGGCACCCGCCGTTGCGTTTGGTACTACGAACAGGGGGGTTTCGGTCACCGTTACGGTCAGAAGACCGCCCGCAGCCTGTACCTCTTCCCAATCCATATCGGCAGCGCCCGCTTTAGGCCGGTAGATTTTTGCTGACGTAGCGCCGTTCAAATCCAGCGAATACTTGGCGGTACGTCCTTTTTCGTCAGGCACCACCAGCATGTACATCGATTTACCGTTCAGCTCATAGCGGTCCACAATGGGATCGGTATGCGTCGTTTCTTTGTACACATACTCGCCAAACAGCTTACCGGTCTGCAGCAGAAAATCGGCGGCCGGACGACGACTCTGATCTGAATTAGCCAGCCCCGACGTAGCGAACATGCCGCCCGATGCATTGTCGTCGTACATCTGGTAGAAAAACACCTTGTCGATACCCAGACGGGCGGAGAACAGCGAAGATCGTAGAATCCAGTCGGCCTGGGTTTCCAGTGCCGATTTCTGACCGATAGGAATAGCGCGCAACGGACTCTCCTGGTGGGTATCGTACCCCGCTTCCGTTATCCAGACGGGCATGTCGTACGACTGCTGGTGGCTCACCCGGACAAACTCTTCCAGAATTTTATTGGCCGTAGTCACCTCAGGGGCGGCTCCGCGGGTGTTGGCCCCACCGCTCTGCGTCATCGAACCGTTGTCGGTGTAGAGGTGAAAGTTGATCACATCCCAGCATAGATTGACCGTTCCGTCGGGTTTATAGCCCCGGAACTCTTTGCACCAGTCGACCATGCCCCGCACAAAATCCGGGCCGGTCACCAGTCCCATCATCACGACTTTCATGGTCGGATCAGCGTTTTTGACACCAACTCCCGGCCCCATCGTGTTTTTATGCCCATCGTAAAACGCCGACAGGTTAGCGGCATACTCGCGCGCATTCTGGTATGCTTTGCGGCCTTTCCACCACTTGTCCCGCTCGTTGTCGCACTCAATATATTTGATCAGATTCAAACCGATTTTCACCGAATTGGGTGTATCGCCGTACCAGCGTGGGCTGTTGTGCACGCGCAGCAGGGCCGGATCAACGTTAGGATTGCTGCCGTACCGGGCCGCGTACTGGAAAGCCACTTTGGCCTGTTCGATGTACGAGCCGGGCTGGGCCAGGTCTTTACCGTAGCGAACCGGTACGTTCTCCGCGTCGCGCTCGCCTTCCGGGTACGTATTAACCAACCAGTCGGGTAAGGTTTTCAGGCAGGCCAGCACATCGATGTTCGCTTGTTTGCAGCGCTCGTAGATGGCATCGTAGTTCCAGCCCCCGCTCATGGTCGGGTTGTAGGAGTAAACGCCTTCCGCCGATTCCAGTTTCTGCCAGTCCATGTAGTGCCGGATGCCCGTAAAGCTTTTCGCCACGTTCATTTTGGCTTCGTTGATTTCCCAGGGCGTGTTGCCATCCTCGAAGTTCCATTCGTAGGCGTTCACCCCGAACATGTCCCGCAGCTTAACCGGTTTAGTTGCAAGCACCGACTGCGCCGAGGACATTGTGGTGTACGTACCGTACAGTTCGATCTCGGTAGGGAGTTCGCCCTGAATATGCAGCACCAAGTAACGGATGTTGCTCACCGGCACGTCAAGTTTAAACTTGGCATCGCCGTCCAGGTTCCGATCCGGATACGGGCCAACCCACGTACCATACTCCTGCCCGGTAAACGTAGCGATGGGAATCCGCTGCCACTGATCGGTGATGACTGACAGTACAACGGGTTTGTCAACCGTTGTGCCCTCAAAGTCATACAGCTTGATGCGGTCGATGGTCATCTGCTCATTGTCCAGCAGCGGGTAATAGGCATCGTATTCATTCACGACTTTGCCCCAGCCCGTATTGATTCGCGTCTGCGTTGCCCCGTCGAACAGGGCGTCCAGACCATAGGTGGCGTTGGTCAGCTGGTACCAGCGTTTGGTATCGAGCGTAATTTTGGTCGTTGTCGGGGTCGTAGGGGCCGCCTGGACAACCTGGCTCCGGCTAACAGACTGAGCCGCCACAAAAGACGTACTGGC
This sequence comes from Spirosoma sp. KUDC1026, assembly GCF_013375035.1. Taxonomy (NCBI): domain Bacteria; kingdom Pseudomonadati; phylum Bacteroidota; class Cytophagia; order Cytophagales; family Cytophagaceae; genus Spirosoma; species Spirosoma sp. KUDC1026. Next base: position 4,296,401 of record NZ_CP056032.1, read on the forward strand.
CACCTGCGATGCCGTAATTGTCGCCGTACCTGCCGCCAGCGCCGTTGCTTTCCATCTGCCCGACGCATTCGAAACGGTCACGATCCTGGGATCAGAAGACGTAAAGGTGATCGGCGTTTCAGTATTGTTACTGGTCGCTTTCAGCTCGTATGCGTCGGGCCCAACGGTTCTGGCAGGCAGTTCAGCAAACGTAATAACCGCCTGCGTTTTCACGGGTGCTGGCGGAGGAGTTACCGGGGTTGCGCCAGCAGTGGCCTCGAACCAGTTGAGGTTAAAAGCTCCCCGGTTGGCGTAGAGACGCAGCAACTGGTTTCCGGCGGGCAACGTAGCCGTTGTCGTCACGGTGGTCCAGCTTTGCCAGTCGCCCGTTTTAGGTACGTCAACCTGCCCCAACAGCGTACCGGCCGCCGATTTTAGCTCGATTAGGCCATTTCCCCAGCTATTGGCGACCCGGAATTTGATCGTGTACTGACCAGCCGCTGCCACCGTAACGTTGTAGTCCATCCAGTCGCCGTCGTCAATGTAGGCCAGATTCTTGCCGCCCCCGGTGTCAGCGGTGGTTTCCGGCCGCACGTCGGTGGCTACGTCGAATGCTTCAGCCTCAATTTTACCCGGCAGGGGCTTGGGCGCCTGCGCTTCAAACCAGTTAATGCTGAACACGCCTTTCTTGGCATATAAACGAAGCGTTTGCGTACCGGCGGGCAACGAAGCCACCAGGTTGGCGGTCTGCCAGCTTTGCATGCCCCCGGTTCGGGGAATGATCAGCCCGCCCAGCCGAGTGCCGCTGGCGTTACGTAACTCCAGCTCAGCGTCATCACTGAACCCATTGGCAATCCGCAATTTAAACGAATAAATACCGGCCGTAGCCACGCTCACGCTATAATCCATCCAGCCAGTATCGGGAATCCAGCCCACATCCAGCCCACCGCCCGTATCGTTGGTCGTTTCGGTGCGGATACCGCTCATGGTGTTGTAATGTTCCGCTTCCAGCCGACCAGGCAGTACGGTTGTGTTAACCGCTTCGAACCAGTTCAGGTTGAAAGCTCCCCGCTTGGCATAAATACGCAGCAGTTGATTACCGGCGTTCAGGTTGGCCGTAGTGCTAATGGTTGACCACTGCTGCCAGTCGCCCGTTTTAGGAACATCGACCTGCGCCAGTATGGCTCCCGACGCTGAGCGCAGTTCGATCAGGCCGTTGCCCCAGCTGTTGGCTACCCGAAAACTCACCGTATGCAGCCCACCGCGACCAACAGTTACGTTATAATCCATCCAGTCGCCGTCGTCGATGTAGGCCAGGTTCTGCCCTCCCCCTTCATCGCCCGTCGTTTCCGGATGGACATCGGTGGCTACGTCGAACGCTTCGGCTTCAATTTTGCCAGGCAAGGGTTTGGGCGGCTGGACCTCAAACCAGTTGAGGCTGAACACGCCTTTCTTGGCGTATAAGCGAAGCGTTTGGTTGCCAGCGGGTAACGAAGCCACCAGGTTGGCGGTCTGCCAGCTTTGCATGCCCCCGGTCCGGGGAATGACCAGCCCGCCCAGCCGGGTGCCACTGGCGTTACGTAGTTCCAGTTCGGCGTCATCGCTGAACCCGTTGGCAATCCGCAGTTTGAACGAATAAATACCAGCCGTTGCCACGTTCACTTTGTAGTCCATCCAGGTCTTATCGGGAATCCAGCCCACATCCAGTCCACCGCCCGTATCGTCCGTATTTTCAGTGCGAACGCCATTCATGGCTTTATAACTCTCGGCTTCGAGCCTACCCGGCAGCGCGACATAAGACTGGGAGAAAGCCGTACCTGTCGTTCCAGCCAACAGTGTAATGAACAGTAAAAACCAGCGTAAATGTTTGTTCATGTTTCGTTGGATTAGGTAGTAAAGAGTCGGATAATCAATAAGATAGCTGGGTTAAAATTGCCTTTTCGGAGCTATAATTTCAACTACTCATAGCGGCTAACTTCCTGATAATCTTATCATAGTTTTGAGCAATTTTTGCTCCATTAGCCTTTATTTCAGCACGAACTTTTTGTCATTCTTAAATAAATACCAAAGAAATAGTGACCAGAAGGGCAATACAACGTCGTCCTACCCCGAATTATCCTGTACTGGCTTTCGTAGCCGTCTCCTTCAATTCCGAGAATTTTTGTGGACTGAAGCGGGAAAAGAAACTTCCTTTTTATCTGCCGGTAGGTTAAATGAGGTTCGAGTGACCGTTTTTTTGCCCATTCCTTTGCCGGGATAGCGGTTTGCCGGGTAGAAGTGGTCTTTTATTCACGACCAACTGGCGTGCGTCACCAGCGCCAGCAGGCCGAATCTGAAGGCCGTTATTGCCAGCACTCCCGGAATCCGCTTTGCCAAAACTATCCGTTCCATTTCTCGTTTACCTGATACGTAATTAAAGCCCTAGACGCTATGAAACATTTTGATACAGCGACGGAAGCAATGGAAGATCTTCGCGGTCGCGGCTACACCCATGAATTTGCCCCCAAAAATGATCACCTGGAAGAGCAGAACTCGGACACGAAAGTGAAAAGCAATGAGTTCGAAGTCGACGAGTTTCACCGATTCGAAGGCACATCCGATCCCGGTGATGAAATGACGGTATACGCCATCTCGACCTCCAATGGCCTGAAGGGTGTTTTCGTTTCGGCGCAGGGAACATACGCCAACGAAGTCTCGTCGGAACTGATGGCGAAGTTCAACGTCGATCACCCGAACGTAAATACAGAAGGAGCCGTTAAACCGCTTAACTCAGCAGACACTGCTCAATAAATCTTTTTCGCATAATTGCAAGGCAAAAACCCGGAACATGTCAAATTTTCCGGGTTTTTGCCTATCTTTGCATTTTTTATAAGAAACGCGTCGTTCTTTTTTGTATTGATACGCTATGAAGTTATCCGAATTTAAATTCGATCTGCCCGAAAGTCTAATCGCTAAATACCCCGTTGAGCGAGGTGAATCCCGTCTGATGGTTGTTGACCGAAAAACCAAAACCATTGAACATAAGCAGTTTTCGGATATTCTGAGCTACTTTGGTGACGGCGACGTAATGGTGATCAATAACACCAAGGTATTTCCGGCGCGGTTGTATGGCAACAAAGAGAAGACCGGTGCCAAGATTGAAGTTTTTCTGCTGCGCGAACTGAATCGCGAGATGAAACTGTGGGATGTACTGGTTGATCCAGCCCGTAAAATCCGGGTGGGTAACAAACTTTATTTCGGTGACAGTGACCTCGTTGCTGAAGTCATTGACAATACTACCTCACGCGGTCGTACCATCCGGTTCCTGTTCGACGGAAACCACGAGGAGTTCATGAAAGCGGTGGACGAACTGGGCGAAACACCCCTCCCCCGCGAAATCAACCGGGATGCCGAAACCGCCGACCGGGATCTCTACCAGACAGTTTTCGCCGAGCACGTTGGTGCCGTAGCGGCTCCTACCGCCGGGCTGCATTTTACCCGCGCCATGATGAAACGCATGGAGATCAAGGGCATTCATTTTGCGCCCGTTACGCTGCACGTTGGCCTGGGTACGTTCCGGCAGGTTGACGTTGAAGACCTGACCAAACACAAAACAGATTCGGAAAATTACCGCATTCCGGAAGAAACGGCAGCTATCGTGAATACCGCTCTGGACGCTGGCAAGCGGGTTTGTTCGATCGGTACTACGTCGCTGAAAGCGATTGAATCGTCGGTATCAGCCAACAGCCGTCTGAAACCGGTAGAAGGCTGGACGGATAAATTCATCTTTCCACCGTACGATTTCAAGATTGCGAACTCGCTGCTGACGAGTCTGCACCTGCCCGAATCGATTCTGGTGATGATGACAAGCGCCTTTGGTGGCCACGAGCTGATCAAGGAAGCGTATCAGGTGGCGATTAAAGAGAAGTACCGCTTCTTCGGCTACGGCGATGCTATGCTGATTTTGTAATTATTGATTGAGATAGCAGGTGGTTGGTTAGTTTTGTGGTACGTACTACAAAACTAACCAACCACTTGTCTCTTTATACCTCAACCGGTTCTTTACCTCGCTTTGCCATTATTGTGGCAGGTGGTAGCGGCAGCCGGATGAAAGCCAGCGTTTCTAAACAGTTTCTGCTGCTCCAGGGAAAACCCATTCTCCAGCGTACCATCGAGCGTTTTCTGGCCGTAACGCCCACGCCACACATTATTCTGGTGCTACCCGAACGCGATCTGGCGATTTGGCAGAATCTATGCGTTCAGCACCAGTTTTTTCCGGACGACATCGGTACCGTTCAGTCCGTTCTGGGTGGAGATACCCGCTTTCAGTCTGTACGGAATGGACTGGCGGCCATTCAGGCCAGTGAGGGGCTGGTAGCGGTGCATGATGGCGTCCGGCCATTTATTTCTCCCGGTATTATTGAGCAGAGTTACCGTACGGCTGAACAGATGGGCTCGGCCGTGACCTGCGTAGCCGTAAAAGACTCTGTACGAGTTGTTGACGCAGAGGGTCGGAGTCAGGCCGTAGATCGGAATCAATACCGGCTCGTACAGACGCCACAAACCTTTCGGTTGGATCTGTTCCGACAGGCGTTTCAGACCGAGGAACAACCTTTCTTTACCGACTGCGCCAGTGTTGTTGAACATGCCGGTCAGGCCGTTACGCTTATCGACGGCTCCTACGAAAACATTAAGATTACCACCCCCGAGGATCTGATCTGGGGCCAGCAGGCGAATTTGCAGGAGAGAATGTAAGACGTAAGACTTAGGCAAAAAAGAAGAAAGATGTAAGACCAGAAGACGAGAGAGGAAAGACAAAAGCTACTTGATGGCACCGTCTTTTTTCTTCTGTCTGTTCTCTTACGTCTTTCCTCTTTCGTCTAATTTCTCGGCTCTATTCGCCCAAAAATTTCGCTGTTACTTCAGCAACGCGTTTTCCCTGGAATTTAGCCGCGCTCAACGCTACATCGTCGGGTGCAACGGTTCCGTTCTGGCTCACAAACGACGTACCATAGGGATTGCCAGCCTGGAACTGAATAGGATCAGCGTAGCTCGGTGCCACGATGATACAACCCCAGTGGTAGAACGTATTATTCAGTGCCAGGATCGTGCTTTCCTGACCGCCGTGCAACGTAGCGGCACTGGTGAATGATGAGGCAATCTTGTTCACCAGTTTACCCTGTCCCCACAGCGGACCAGTCGTATCCAGGAACTGTTTCATCTGCGCGGCAGGCAGGCCATAACGCGTTGGTGCTCCCAGGATAATAGCATCGGCCCACTCCAGATCAGCCAGCGTTACTTCCGGAACATCCTGCGTTTCAAGCCGGTGCGCAGACCAACCCTGGTTAGAAGCAATAGCTTCTTCCGGAGCTAATTCTTTCACTTTGAATAACTTAACTTCAGCACCCGCAGCGGCTGCGCCTTCTTCAACGGCTTTTGCCAGTTTATAGGTCGTACTGGTAGCACTGTAGTAAATTACTGCAATTTTAGCCATGTTTTTAATTGATTAAGTTTAAAACAAAAATACAAGTATATACTTTTAATGTATATACATTTAAGCAACTATTTTAAAACTCCTCTTCAGAACGAAGGATTAGGTGAATCCACTCTTTCTGAAGAGGAGTTACTGGTAGCTCTATGAGTTACCCAGTGTCCGGTCGGGTTCGTTGACCCGCGTTGGTGGTACGGCACCCTCGCTGGTACTGCGGTTCCAGTCGGCGTCAGTAACCGTAACAGCTTCGTCGGCCGCTTCAGGCTGCTGGTAGGCCGTCATCGGACTGTCTTCATCCGTAGCAGCTTCTTCAGCATCGTTGGGCAGGGGTGGCTGTCCCCACGAAGCGCGTTTCGATTCTTCGATGGCTTCACTGGTTACACCAGTTGCGTCATCGTTCTCGGCCGCCAGCGAATCGGCTTCGGCTACGTCGCCGGGTACATCGGTATCGCTGCTACCCGCCACGCGTGATGGCAGGTCGTTCTCGAGATTTTTGTCGTTCAGTTGAGCCAGTTCGGGGGCAATGCCCATCGTGCTGTGCATTTGCTGGGCAGCGTATGACTCGGTACTTTCTTTGCGGGAATTGCTACTTACGCTCATAACGTTGACTATTAGGGTTGTCGATTAATACGTTGGTTGGTTGTTGAGATCAGTACCCGTTTCGGCCACATCGTCGTGGCTTTCCTGCGAGGTATCCTCAGTCTGGTCCTGCTCTTTAGCTTCTTTTTCGGCATCGGGTGTGTCAACCTGGTCAGCCGATGCATAGTCGTCGGGACCGCTGGTTGTTACGTCGACCGTAGCCGTATTGGTTTTGCTTTCGCTGGCAGCAGCACTATTTAGTGCTTCTTCTGGTACTTCCATGGTACTGTTGTCCTGGTCACCCATGCGAAGGATACCATTTTTGCTATCCATGTCCGTGCTACCAATGCCCCGGTTGTTCCGGCCATCCTGGCCTCCGCGAACCTGCAAGCTATCTAATCCGTTGGCCGAGTCTTCCTGATCGGCCCGGTGTTTATTATCTTCTGCGCGTACATCAACGTCTGCACCGTCGGTCCCAAAAGGGCCGTCAGTACGTCCATTGATCTGCGTTTCGTCACGATCTACGCCTGTTTCCTCTTTCATATCGTTGAATCGGTTAATTGCTTATAATAACTCGGCAGAATGCAAAAAGTTTGTCCCCAAACTGTAATTAGCCCCCAGTCTGTCAGGCTTTGGTTGGGCTACGTATCTGTTCTGCCTGGTAGCATGAAAAACCAATCTACTTATACCGGGAAATCGGGTTCTACCTCAATAAATGTTCTTTATTTATGATAAAATTATAAATCAACAAGAAAAAGATAGTATCTTGCCACCCTAAAACGCGACTGAGTAACACATGTCTGGTAAGCGGAGCCGATTCTTAAGATAGGACCGCCCCTCTGTTGCCTTTCCTTTCGATTTTGGACTTTACTAGTTGGATAAAGCGTAATGCAGAAAGCGGACCGATACTGTTGGTCCGCTTTTTTGTTTGTCTTTACCGGTAGGATTCACCGTAATGAGACGGTTTCTGCTTAGCTACCTTTTCGCTCTCACCCAGCAGCATTTTCTGAACATATCTTCTTTTTTTACCTGGTCAGATTCGTTCTGTCAATCTTTCGTCTCATTTATTTATTGATCATTCGTTGTCCAATTTCTCCGTTCCGGAAAGTTGATCTTCCGGACGGCTGTTGCACGAATAAATTACCACGTCATTTTAATGCTATTTTAATTTTTAAGTTAAAATTATCAATTTAATATAATTACTTAAGACATATAGTTTCTTATTAAAAAATGAATTATCAATATAATATTTTGCTTATTCCATTGCCTCAATCTTTATAAGATGTCTATAAAGAAAGAACAATAATATTCTCAACCTTTACTGAAGAAACATACATAGATCAACATAGATAAACAGTCTGAGTATAAACACTTAGCAGTCTACTAGAAATAGGCCTATCACTTATTTTGCCCGGAAAGAAAAGCCTTTTAGCTAACGTATATTGCGTATCGTTTTTCCAAATTTTCTTTCACAGTAGTAAAATAAAGTCTATTATTACAAGTAGTCCTTTTGTTTGGTTAGTCATGCTTAACATCTCTTTTTCCATCAACTGTTTATGAGAAAATCTCTAGTTAGTGTCTTATTCCTGTCACTACTATTTTCGCTCCCTTTGCTGGCGCAAAATGTAGCCATAACAGGACGTGTAACCTCTTCCGATGACGGCTCAGCTTTACCAGGAGTGAGTATTGTTATAAAAGGAACAACGCAGGGAACGACAACAGACGCGAATGGCAATTATCAAATTTCAGCAAGCCCAACTGCAACGCTGACGTTTTCCTTCGTTGGCTTTAAATCACAGGACGTAGCCATCGGCAATCGTACGGCGGTGAATATCTCCCTGCAGAGCGATGCATCAACATTAAATGAAGTGGTTGTAACCGGCTTTGGTATTCGTCGGACGGAGCGCGAAATAGGTACGTCAGTCTCCCGACTGAACAGCGCTCAAATTAACCAGGCAGCCCCGGTAAACATTGCCAATGGCCTGACGGGCAAGGTAGCTGGTCTACAGATTAACCTAACCAACAACGCCGTAGGCGCTACGCCACGGTTAACCATTCGCGGGAACCGCTCTTTTCTGGGTAACAACCAGGCGTTACTGGTAGTCGATGGTGCGCTGACCGATATTAGCTACCTGAACTCGATCAACCCCAACGATATAGAGAGCACTAACATCCTGAAAGGACCCAGCGCGGCTGCCCTGTACGGCTCCGATGCCTCGAATGGGGTGTTGGTTGTTACAACTAAACGTGGAACGACAACCAATCGTCCTCAGATTACGTATTCCAATAATACTCAGTTCGAAAGCGTCTCCTACATGCCGACGCTGCAAAATTCGTACGGATCGAACGGAGGTGAAGGTGCTCCTTTTCTAAATGCAAACGGACAGCGGCTGTATGTACCTTTCGAAAACCAGCAGTTTGGCCCGGCCTATGATGGTTCGACACAACCATTGGGATATGGCGTACAGGTTCGCAATCCCGACGGTTCGCTTTCGCTCGATACGCTCCAAGTTCCCTATGCGGCTCTTGCTAAGGATCCACGCCGGGCTTTCTTCCGGACGGGTTCTACGGTACAACATGACCTCTCCTACCGAGTTGGTGATGCCCTGAATTTTTTTGGGTTAGGTTTGCAGCGCGTTGATCAACGGGGTATCGTTCCCAACGATCGCTACAGCCGGACGAATATTCTGATTAACGGCGGACGCAACTTCAACAAGTTTACGGCAACTGCTAAGGCAAACTTCACCTACGAGAACACCAACGTTGAGAATGGCGATTTTGGCCAGGGACGCCCAGTTTACTGGAACCTGCTGAATCAGCCCGCTCATGCTCCCCTCACAGATCCGCGTATTTCAGACATTACGTCTCCATACGGTGACGTAAACGGCTACTTTAACGCTTATTACCCTAACCCGTGGTGGCAGGTAACTGGTGACAATTCACGTCAGCTTACCAACAAATATTCGTTCCAGGGCTATACCGACGTAGCTTACCAAGTTAAGGATTGGTTTAACGTTCTGTATCGTGTTTCCGGACAGGTCTCGAATGAGCAGTATAAAGCGCACCGGGCCGACGTATCCTTTAGCGACTATGCCCTTGGCGACCCCTGGGGAGCTGGTAACATTGCATCATCAGTTCAGCGTCGGAGTGGTACGGTTACTGATCGTACGGACACACGGACACGTTTTACAGGCGACCTGCTGATTACGATCGACCCCAAATTCGGTGACTTCACCACCAAATTAATTCTGGGGCAGCAAACCCGGATGGATTACCGTCGCTACACCTACGCGAATGCGGCAGCGCTGGTTGTCCCGGGCGTTTACAATATTAACAACCGATTGGGTCAGGCAACCGTAGATGAGTTTTATCGGCAGAGCCGACTGATTGGTGCGTTTGGCGATCTGACGCTGGGATATAAAAACTTTCTGTTCTTACACGCTACGGGTCGGAATGACTGGAGTTCGCTGCTGGGAGCCGACAACCGTTCGTTCTTCTACCCCAGTGTTGATGCTTCGCTTGTCGTGACCGATGCTATTGAATCGCTGAAAAACGGGAATGCGCTGACTTACCTGAAAATTCGGGGCGGTGTTGCAAAAGCCGGTAACGTAAACGTAGCGGCTTATCAGTTGCAGAATGTGTTTAACCCAGGCACCGGCTTCCCCTTCGGTAGCCAGCCGGGTTTTGAACTGGGTAATACGCAGAATGACCCGAATCTAAAACCAGAGTTCACGACCAACCGCGAAGTTGGGGTTGAAGTTGGTTTGTTCGACCGGGTGAATCTGGAAGCGGTGTATTACAACACGACAACGATCAACCAGACGGTTCCTATTCAGATCTCGCGCACAACGGGCTATACGTCGGCGCTGATCAATACGGGTTCGATGGAGAACAGCGGGGTTGAGCTGGAATTACGTACCCTCCGTCCCATCGTTCGGGCAGGCAACTTCACCTGGAATCTGAATGCGAACTACACATATCTGAACAACAAAGTAACGTCGGTATACGGCGATCTGGATCGGATCAACATTCCACTGAGCGATGGTACGGGTTCATCGGTTTACGCGGCTGTTAATCAGGCGTACCCAGCCTTATACGTAACTGATATTCAGCGTGTTTCCGACCAGAATAGCCCCTATTATGGTCAACCGATCGTAAATCCGACAACGGGCTATCCTATCCTGGATGCTAACATCAAGTATTTCGGAACAACCCAGCCCCGTCACCGTTTTGGTCTGACCAACACGTTTGGTTATAAAGATTTCACGCTGACGGCGGTGGTTGAATACCGCGGTGGTAACGTTATCAATAACGCCATTGGGAACGCGCTTGAGTTTACGGGTGCCGGTATCCGGTCTACCTACAATGGCCGTCAGAATTTCATCTATCCAAATTCGGTTATTCAGAATGCCGATGGATCGTATTCGCAAAACACCAGCGTTTCGACTCGCGATGGCAATCTGGAATTCTGGACAAACTCGGGTTACCATAATGCCGGTTCCAGTTATATAACCAGCGCTGCGTTCTGGAAACTTCGCGAAGTGGTGCTGGGCTACGACGTACCAGCTACGGTTCTGAGCAAACTGAAAATCTTCCGGGCGCTGAACGTTGCGCTAACGGGCCGGAACCTGTTTATGCTGCGTCCCAAAACCAACGTTTTCACCGATCCGGAATTTTCGCTGGACAATAGTAACGCACAAGGTACCACAAACGAATACCAGACTCCGCCTACACGGTTCTACGGTTTCCGGGTAAGTGTTGGGTTCTAATTCTAATCAGCAACAGACAATGTTTAACATAAAGAAAATAACGGTTGGGGTACTGGTAGCACTGCTCGTCGTGACGTCAGGCTGTAAAGAATTCCTCGATATCAATAATAACCCGAACCAGGTGACGGCCGCCACGCCCGAACTGGTTCTGCCTGATGCGCTGGCGGCTTCGGCTCGGTACATCCAAACCAGCTTTCCATTTCTAAATCTGTGGATGGGCTACTGGAACTGGAGTGGTAACTACTCGATTGGTACGTCAGATAAGAACTACCAGTTCACCAACTCGTTTGGATCTGGTATTTGGGACAATGCGTACCTCAATCTGAAGAACTACAACTACATCGACACGCAGGGAGCCGAATTAAACCAGCCGGTGCTGCAGGGAATGGCTAAGATTATGAAGGCGCTGCACTTTCAGATCCTGGTCGATACCTACGGCAACATTCCGTATACTGAAGCCCTCGCCGGCGTTTCAACGGCCTCGCCGAAGTACGACGATCAGGTAGCGGTTTACGAAGATCTGTTCAATCAGATTGATGCGGGTCTGGCTTTGTTTGATCAGGCTGACCAGCTGGCCGATCAGGGCGCTACGGTGTTGAATCCAGGCACGAACGATATTATGTTTCATGGCGACCTGGACCTGTGGCGGGAATTTGCCAACACGCTGAAACTACGGATGCTGCTGCGGCAGTCCGAAAAATCGGACCGGCAGTCGTTCATCCAGGCGCAGCTGACCAAAATAAAGGCGTCGGGCTATGGTTTTCTGGGAGCTGGCGAAAGCGCTACGGTAAACCCAGGGTACACGAACTCAACGAACCAGCAGAATCCATTTTTTGGAAACTACGGCGAGACGGTAACGGGAACACCTACCGAGCTGAACAACCAGTACAAAGCCAATAAATACGGGGTTGATTTCTATCAGACCACCAATGATCCACGACTCGGCCGGTACTACTACCCAGTTGGCGGTACGGGAACGACGTTCAACGCTACGTACTTCGGCACCATTGCTCCAGTAGTCAACAGCCTGGTATCGGCCATCGGCCCTGCCCTGCTGGATGATGCCAGTCAGGACGCCGTTATTCTATCATCGCACGAGTCGTTGTTCTTACAGGCCGAAGCTGCCCAGCGCGGCTGGATCACGGGTACGCCCAAAACGCTGTATCAGTCTGCAATCTCGGAGTCGTTTATTAACGTGGGACTTACCGCAGCGCAGGCAACAACGTACTACTCGCAGGCAGTTAATAACGTTGGCTTCGACGCATCGACGAACAAAATCGAGGCTATCATCACGCAGAAATGGGCGTCGCTGAACGGTTTCTCTCCTTTCGAATCCTGGTCGGACTACCGGCGGCTGGGTTATCCTAACGTACCTATCTCGCAGGACCCAAGTACCTCAATCAAACAGATTCCAGTTCGATTGCTGTATCCGCAAAGCGAATACAACTATAATGCAGCGAATGTGAACGCACAGGGTACAGTAAGCCAGTTTACAACGAAGATTTTCTGGGAGAAATAAGCGATTAAACCGAAAGACACAATCATGAAAAAATATCTATACGTTGTCTTCGCAGCGGGTCTGACGGCTAGTCTGAGCTCCTGCCTGAACGACGACGAACACTACGTTGATTTTAAGAATGTGGGCGCTATTGCCGAAATTCCTTCGTCGGCGTTTTATGGTCGTGAGGATGCCCGCAGTTACCTGAAAGTAACAGCCGTTGTCGATTCATTTGACGTAAACATTGCTTCTCCGGACGTACCGACGCAGGACACGCAGGTAACGCTGGCAGTCGATCAGAGCGCCCTGACCGGCACTGCGTATACAATACTGCCTTCGTCCCTGTTTCAGTTGATTACACCCACTGTAACGGTTAAGGCTGGTTCGCGGCTAGCCTCGGTGAAGTACCAATTGAATACGTCGTCGCTGACGTTCAAGGATAACTACGCGTTGCCTGTGGTTATTAAATCAGCGACAAACGGTGTAACAGTCAGCAGTAATTACGGCACCAAGATCGTTGCCATTAAACTGCGTAACAACTATGAGGGTACGTACCAGTCAACGGGTACGTTCGCTCACCCTACGGCGGGCACCCGGGCTATCAACCGGACCAAAACGCTGAGCAGTATTGACGAAACAACCAGTCAGACTGAATACGCTGATTTAGGAACTGCAGCTCAGATGTGGCTGACCATCAACGCGGACAACACCGTCACGATCACGCCCAAAGGGACGGCTTCGGCAACGGTACAAACCGGCGTTAACAAGTACGATCCGGCTACCCGCACTTTTACGCTGAGCTACCAATATGCTGGCTCGGGCGGTAACCGGATTATTAACGAAACCATTCGCCGGACTAACTAGACCGATGAAACCCCAAAAACAAAAAAGCAGCTCTGCTCAGAGCTGCTTTTTTGTTTGTACTACCCTTCCGTAGCTATTCAGTTACACTTTCAACAGCTTCCGGCTTTTTCTTTCCGGTTAGTTCTGCCAGTAGCTCGTCGACATTGACCGTTGCAAAGCTGCTGGCGTAATCAGCCATGGCGTAGGGAATGATCAAATCCCGCCCACTAATCAGGCCACCGCAGCTATACACTACGTTTGGCACGTAGCCCTCCCGCTCGTTTTCGTCGGGGCTCAGAATGGGTTCGGTTGTCCGGCCAATAACTTTGCTCGGGTCGTTCAGGTCCAGTAGGAAAGCGCCCACGGCATATTTCCGCATGGGACCAACACCGTGGCTCAGCACCAGCCAGCCCTCTTCCGTTTCGATAGGCGACCCGCAGTTGCCGAGTTGCACGTACTCCCAGTGGTACGTCGGCTTCACGATCAGTTCTTTGGTCTGCCAGAAATATAGATCATCAGAGTACATCAGATAGATATTCTCTCCGTCCTGACGGGAGATCATGACATATTTGCCGTTAATCTTCCGGGGGAACAAGGCCATCCCTTTATTCGACACTTCGGCTCCGTTCAGCGTACTGACGCTGAAATGCGTGAAATCCTTGGTTTCGAGCAGCTGCGGAAACGTTACCCGACCGTTGTAAGCAGTGTACGTAGCGTAGTACGTAACGTCCCCGTTGTCGTCGGTGAACTGCACAAAGCGGGCATCTTCAATACCGTTCGTTTCGTTGGGCGATGTCGGGAAGATGCAGCGCTCGTCCAGACTTTGGTCTTCGTCGAAGTGAATTTCGTAGTTTGACTTGGCCAGCGCCAGCAGTCCGCTGGCAATGGTATCGTATTCGGCGTTATAGCGATACTGCGCCAGCACGCGTTTGATCTGCTGCTCCAGCTCCGACAGGCTGAACTCTTCGCTCAGTCCCGTCATCATTTTCTCCTGGATACTGTTCTCCAGGCGCAGTTCGTAGAGCTTCCGCTCGAACTGGGTACGGTTGAACCGGTGATTGGGAACAATGTCTGGCGCGGTAACGTAACGCGAAGGTTTGCGAAGCACAATCTTTCCTTCTTCGTCAATGTAACCCATCCGGAACGAAATGGACGATACGTGTCCTTCACCCGTAGCCCGCAGACTCAGCACGAACCGTTTGTAGCCGGGGGGCACGTTCGTCTGATCGGGGTGCCATACCATCGACGGGTTAAACAGGGCCGCCGATTCAAGCGAATACTCCATCGTGAAATACGCCCCGAGCAGGAGCTGTCGATCGGGAGACTGGGTTTCGTCGGTCAGCAGGTGTGGTTTGATCTGCTCGAAGCGCTGGAGTAGAAACCGCTCGAGCTTGTAATGCCGCCCACCAAACTCACGGATCACTTCATCAAGTTTGGCCGCGGCTTCAGCGTCGGTCATGGCGTTGACGCGGGCAATAATTTTCAGTGTGCGCGTGGTGCTGCCCAGATCAAATGGCCGGAACAAAACCCGGGTTGGGTCGGGCCGGAGTACGATACCGGTGCGTGTTGCTTTAAGACTCATAAATATTCAGGTACGGTGTAACTGCAAGCTAGAACGGTGAAGACGCTGAAAACAAGATGACAGTTCACGAATTGACTGCAAATTGTTGTCAACGTCTTCCTGTCTGTCCGCATCGGACAGTTTATTAAGTAGCCGGGCCTAGCCGTTTGCCAGTGCTATCATTGGTACGACTACCGGTTTGATCTGGCTCCGTTTCTTCTGTACGTGATGTAGCTCGGCCAGGGCCAGCAGGTACGACAGGGTCGACTCGGCACCCTGGTTCTGGTTGACGCGGTCAATGTGGAGTCCATCGCGGCACCCTCCCGTTTGCTGATCGTACAGCGGCAATCCCAGATCGTTACCACCCAGGAACCATTTAAACACGCGGATGGCGGTACGGTGCCATTCCTCATCACCCGTTACGTCGAACGCAGCCAGGCAGGCCGACATGGTACTTTGGGCCTCGAGCGGCTGTTGATCGAAATAAGCCCGGTTACGGCCGCGTACGTAAAAGCCGTCGGAGCCAATAGGCTGAAAATGCCCCCGCTCGGCCGTTTGTACTTTAATCAGCCATTGCAGCGATTTCAGGCCGATCTGAACCAGCTGTTCCACACCAGAACGGATCATGACGTGGGCCAGCACGGCGTTGTCGTACGAAAGCGTATCTTCAATCCACGGCCATTCTTCGGTAGCGGTCTCGGTGTACCGGAACAGCAGTTTGTCAAGTAACTGATGCTGGATGGTTTTGGCCAGCCGATCATCATTGAACTTCTTCTGGTACTCGTAGATGCCTAATAAGGAAAAGGCCCAGGCTCTTGGCGATGACATGTCAACGACGCTTGGCAGTACCTTCTCAACTAGATTTAATGCCCATGTCACCGCGTTACGGTCGGATGAGCGGCCGATTACGGCCCCCAGAGCCCAGATGGTACGTCCGGTGCTGTCATCCGAGCCAACATCTTCTAGCCATCGCCGGTCGTAACTCATAAAATTCCGGAATCGCCGGTGTTCTTCGGAGTAGGCGTGGTTTACAAAGGCGCAGTAGTCATCGGCCACTTTGCCCAGTCTCGCATCACCCATGCCTGCTTCCTGGAGGATGACAGCCAGGAGAAGCGCGCGGGAGTTATCGTCGGTGCAATACCCTTCATCATAGAAAGGCAAGTGGTAGCGGGCGTGCTGAGCAATGCCCGTCGAATCGGTTAGGCGGTACAGGTGATCGAGTCGGAGCGCTGGTAATTTAAAGGCCATGCTGCCGTTGCCCCCCATGGTGTAGGGCGTCTGGTTATTGATCGTACTAACCCGCTCCTGCCGTGCTTTAGCGAACGAATTTGAGTACTGCTGAATCACCTGCGACCAGATCATCTCCCGACCCAGCATATAGCCGCGCTTCCGCATCGCATGCCGTTTTCCTTCGTCACGAAGTAAGTCAATAATGGCGTCGGAAAAAGCATCGGACTCGCCAAAGGGAACCAATACCCCGCGACCGTCGGCCAATAACTCTTCGGCATGCCAGTAGGGCGTCGACACCACGGCTTTGCCGCAGCCCAGCGCATACGATAACGTACCAGAGGTAATTTGTGCCGGATTTAGATAAGGCGTTACGTAGATGTCGGCCGAGCCCAGATATTCCAGCAGATCATCCAACTCGACGAACTGGTTGTAAAACCGAACATTGTCGCGCACACCGCAGTCCTCGGCCAGTTTTTTCAGGCTGTCCCGGTAAGCCTCACCCTCGTGCCGGATCAGGTGCGGGTGGGTTGCCCCCAGCACCATGTATACCACGTTCGGAAACTGCTCGACAATACGCGGCAGCGCCTTGATCATGGTTTCAATGCCTTTATTAGGCGACAGAAGGCCAAACGTCAACAGCGTCTGTTTGCCTTCCAGCCCGAACTGATCCTTGTAAAAATGGGTATCCACGAACGGCATGTCCGGAATACCATGCATCACAACGTCAATTTTTTCTTTGGGAACATCGTAAATGTTGATCAGGAAATCGCAGCCCTTTTCCGACATGCAGATCACCCGCGACGATAGGTCAGCAATGCTTTTGAGCACCAGCAACTGCTCTTCGTTCGGGTTTTTCAGAATCGTGTGAAAGGTCGTAACAACCGGCATGGTCAGGTTCCGGAGCAGCGTCAGGATATAACTCCCGGCGGGTCCGCCGTAAATACCATACTCGTGCTGCAGGCAAACGACCTCCAGGTCTTTCGAGTTGATAAACTCGGCCGCCTTCCGATAGGCATCCTGGTCATGCTGGTAAAAGTCGTACCGGACTTCACTGGGATAATCGTACCCATCCAGTGTGTCGTTGACAGAGACGACGATGGCATTGGAATCCGGAATAAACGAGTCATACGATTTGTACAGGTCAGACGTGAACGTAGCAATGCCACACTGTCGGGGCAGATAGTCACCAATAAATGCTACATTCTTGGGGTTATGCGTCCATACTACTGAGTCTTTCGTTTGAGTCGTCATATCGTTTTCGGGTGTCAGAAATCATGCGTTTCCGCATGAAGTATTGATTATTTCCTCGATTAAAAGCGATGAAACCCCCTATTTGTTTAGGCTAACCGGCACAAAATAATCGCCCGGATCGAGCCAGTACGACTAGTCTAGTCTTCCTGACGACTAAATATAATTTTCGACCTATTTTATACTGCCAAAACCATATCCGTTTACCAGATAATGTTGTCTATGTACCTATTTGTTAATCACCGAAAACGATCAACCTGGAGAGAAACAGGTGGCTTACCGGGTCAATAGGTGCGTATCGTAACCTGGGCCGTATCATCCTCGCCGTTGTCATAACCGTTGTTGGGCGTGGAGTCAGGATCGGCCACAGCGGCCAGTTCGATCTGCGCTTTCAGCTTATCCGACAGCGGTTGCTGCACTACCGCCCGGAACTGAAGCAGCGCCGATCCGTTTACCGCTACGTCGGCCAGGTTACCCCGCACGACGCCCGCTTCAAGCCGCATCCCCGCTCCATCCAGAAACGCCAGCCCCGCGGGCAGCAGGCACCCCACCTGAACGCTCCCCGACGACCGCCCCCCCCGATTGCTGACCACCATGCTGACCGTAATCGCCTGACCAGAAAGCGCAGCCTGGCTGCTAAGTGCCAGTTGCAGACTCAGATCCGCTTTGTCGGCTTCAGCTATGGGCTGGTTCGAAGCAACGGCTGGTAAGGCCGGGGCGTTAACCGAGAGCGGTGTGGCAAACAACTGATTCCCCGCCGAACGGGTACGCAGGCTGATCAGCGCCAGGTCGTCCTGTCCGTCGCCAATGCTGGTATTGGGCCGGGAGTCAACATCCAGCTCACTCATCCGGGCAACCTCTGCCGCAAACCGGTACGTTCCCTCCTGCGTTGGTCGCACCAGAAAGGAACGGGTCATGGTGGTCCCGGCTGGCAGGTTGGAAATAAGGGCCGAAATCAGGCCCCGTTTATGCGAAACCTCGCTCCCACCCGCAAATACCAGTGGTCCTGGCAGCAGACTCCGCACCAGCACGTTGGTAGCCGCAACCGATCCCTCGTTCCGAACGGTGATGTAGATACGTACAGGGGCATTCAGGTTTGGGGCCGTAGCATCAGCCGATAAAGACGTACTGAGGTCGGTGGCCTGAATAGCAGTAGGTAGCACGGGCGTAGTATTCCGGAAGAAATCGTCGTTCATGGCATCGTACCAGGCATCGCCCAGTTGCCGGATACCGTCATTGGTAAAGTGAACAACATCTTCGCGGGGCATCTGCACGACATCCGTGTTGGGTCCGGCATACACCTGCACTCCATTTCGGATCACCTGATTCTGGGCGTTGATGACCGGCGCGTACTCACGCAGGTTGAAGTTGTAATACAGGTTGTTGTCCATCGACACCCGCGCCACCATCCAGGGAATCTGGTACCCCATATCCTGCCGCGATTGCCGAATAACCGTTTCCAGGTCCGATGCGTAGCTGGCGGCCGACGGATCAGTATCATAAAATTCGGCCTCCCCCTGGTGCCAGAGGACAGCCCGCAAACCGGTCAGCGGTACGTAATCCTGCGCCACCCGCTTCAGGTTGCCGTAAGGCATTCCCGGCCGGAAAAACTCGTTGTAGGATGTAGCCGTACTATCGACCGTAATACTCTCGCGCCAATTCCGAACGGCCGTTCCCGACCAGCACGTATTATAAAAGGCTACTGGTACGTTGAAACGGGCAGCCAGCCGGTCACCCAGCCGGCCCCAGCACCAGGCGCTTTCGCCACGGGGCGCTACGTAGCCCGTTGTCGATAGTGGAGCGCCCACAAACGGAACAGGGAGTCGGGTCGTGTCGGTAATGTTGCGTTCCGACGAGCAGACTACCCGTTCGTCGGCGGGATTAACAGCCCCGTAACCAAAAATCCCCTGCCCGTTCGACTGTCCCGCCACAGCGAATACCTCGCCAACGCCGACGGGTTGTACAACTTCGGTTGCCGCAACTACTCCACCCACCCAGGCCCGAATCTCCAGCCGATACCAGCCCCCGCTGACAGTAGCCTGCCCCCGATATTGTCCCTGCGCCGGGGCGGCATCCAGCACAGCCCAGTCGGTACCGATCCCCTGCCCGGCATTCCGGGCCTGTACGCGCCAGTCAACCCGGTCAGCGGGGTTGGGGCAGGTACCTACAATGGTCATTATTGTCTGGTTGGCGTTGTTCCGTTGCAGCACTGTATGGGGCCGGGGGAACGTAACAGTCACTTGCCCGAATACGCCGAGAGGAAGCGTACCTAAAATAATCAGCCAGTATTTCCTGAACAGTCTTCCCGGTAAAAGTATAGACATAAAAATGGATTGGATATACGTAAGACGAAAATCCAGCCCATCGGGATTATCTACAACTCGACCGGTTCGTATTTATTAGACGGTAGGCCGTTACAGTTCTTCAAGTAACGTATCGAATGACACAAACTGACCGCCAAAGCGGTGTTGCAGCCGTTTCTGCATTGTGTCAGCATGCAGTTCCAGGAAAGAGGTATAATCGGTCATGTCATTAAAATCGAGCTGCACCGAATAGGTTAGCCCTCCGTTGTCGATTTCGGTCAGCAGACGTAGCATCCGGTGCCCCACAGGCAGGCGCGTCGCCAGAACGGCAGGCAGGTAGAATTTTTGCATCCAGCTTACCCAATCCGGTCCGACTTCGGCCGCTAGGCTGTAGGTTGTATTGTAAAGAATCATACGTAACAAACACGCAATAATGGGCGTAAGTTGGCGGTTTGGTTGTTTCTTTGCCGAACAATTATCGAAAAACATCTTTGCTTTATGTATCCCGGACTCGTACACGCCCACTCTGGTCTGCGCTGGATTGCTCTTATTCTACTGATCGTTGCTGTCATCACAGCTATCGCCAAATGGCAGGGACGCAGCGGCTATACTGACGGAAACCGCAAGCTGTATCTGTTTACACTTATTTCGGTACACACTCAGTTGTTAATTGGTCTGCTGCTCTTTTTCATTAGCCCAAAAGTTAATTTTTCGATGATGGGCGAAAAGATATACCGGTTCTACACGGCAGAACACACGGTCGGGATGCTGATCGCCATCGTACTCATTACCATCGGGTATTCAAAATCCAAACGGGCCGATGACGCCACGACCAAACAGCGCCTGATCGGCGTTTTCTACGGCATCGGTCTGCTGCTGATTCTGGCATCCATCCCCTGGCCGTTCCGGATTCCAGGTGCGGGCTGGTTTTAGGGCACAGCTTTACTCCTTCTTAAAAGCCATCGGGGCGCTCTGGTCAAGAGCGCCCCGATGGCTTTTTTTCATGTCTGTTCGTTCCGGAAAGCTCGATTAGTCTATTAAGCCTATATTAAATTATCGTTTATTTTCCCAGAACGGCCTTCCGTAAGCTAACTCACCCTCAACAACTTATAAAAATGGCATAAAAGATTACGCAGACGACTGTGGAAATAAATCCCCAAAAAGTTTGGCATTTATTCCACAGTCGTCTACTTTTATACCACGCAACTTGACTTTGACCTCTTTTTATGATCAAAAAAGTGCTCCTGACAGCATTTTCTGTTGTCTCGTTTGGCATGGTTCAAGCGCAATCCGTATCTGCCGTAACTAAGGTACCCACCGTAACTGAAGAATCTTTTTACGATCAGCTTCCTATCGTTAGCGACGTAATCAGCTTCGCTCGTAAGCATCTCTCCATCCGATACCGGTCTGGCGGCACCACCACCCGGGGCTTTGACTGCTCGGGTTTCACCCGGTTCTGTTTTAGTAAATTTGGGATTTCACTGCCTCACTCCAGTGCCGCGCAGGGCAACGTAGGCGAAGCGATTGAACGAGAAGAAGCTAAACCAGGCGACTTGATTCTATTCAAAGGCCATAGCTCGGGAAGCAGCCGTATCGGGCACGTTGGCCTGATTACCGAAGTGATCGGCAACAAAATCAAGTTCATCCACTCAGCCTGGAACGGTGGCGTTCGTTACGACTACCTGGACGCGGATTATTACCAGCGCCGGTTCGTTGGGGTCCGGCGCGTGGTAACGATGCTGGCTCAGGAAGAAACCAGCCTACAGCTTTAGAGTTGTTCCCGCTCCCTGCACAACGGCGGCCGCTACGTCGTCGGCATGGCAGATAATTACTTTCTTCACGCCGTTCTGTAGTGCATTGAAAGCGTTGTCCAGCTTAGGAATCATTCCTTTGTTAATCACTCCCGCGGCTTTGTATTCTGCATACAGCACGGGCGTCAGCTCATTGATGACACTAGTATCGTCGTTGGGGTCGGACAGGACGCCTTTTTTCTCAAAACAGTACACCAGCGTTACGTCGTTATGGCGTACCATGTCCAGTGCAATAGCCGACGCCATTGTATCGGCATTGGTATTGAGCAGACTACCAGTAGCGTCGTAGGTCAACGGGGCAAAAACAGGCGTCAGGTCCTGGCGGAGAAAGAACTGGATCTGCCCGGAATTGACTTGGTCAATATCACCCACAAATCCGTAATCGATTTCTTTCACCGGCCGTTTATGCGCCAGTACGGTACCCGCGTCCGCACCGGTCATGCCAATCGCGTCAACGTTCAGGGTCTGGAGTTTCGCAACGATCTGCTTGTTCACCAGACCGCCGTACACCATCGTCACAACGTCGAGCATCGACTGGTCGGTAATCCGGCGGCCATCGACCATCGTGGTTGGGATATTCAGCTTTTCAGCGACCTGGGTAGCAATTTTGCCCCCGCCGTGAATCAGGATCTTGGCTTCAGGCAGACCGGCAAAGGCCATTAGAAACCGCGACAAAGCCGCGGGCGCGTCGATTACGTTCCCACCAATTTTCACTACGGTAAGCGCACTCATAACGACAGCAGAATTTCTTTTAACACCGCCTGCGCCGACCATTCGCGATTGGCGGCCTGCTCAACAACCAGCGACTGCGGGCTATCCAGTACGGCATCCGATACTTTCAGATTACGCCGAACGGGCAGGCAGTGCATAAATTTACCGCTATCCGTCAGCGCCAGATCCTCCATACCTACGGCCCAGGACGGATCCTGTGTTAAAACCTGGCCGTACTGGCTATACGACGACCAGTTTTTGCCGTAGATAAAATCGGCCCCGGCAAAGGCTTCCTCCCGATCGTAAATAACCGGCGTATTGCCGACAAACTCGGGAGCCAGTTCGTAGCCTTTGGGATGCGTCATGACAAAGTCAACTTCCCCCGCCTGGGCGCGGGCACCCATCCATTCGCTAAAGGAGTTGGCAACAGCCTGGGGTAGCGGTTTGAAATGCGGCAGCCAGGTTAAGACGACCTTGGGCCGGGGTTTAGTTTTGGCTTCGTCAATGGTGATGCAGTCGGCCAGCGATTGCAGCGGATGTCGCGTTGCCGATTCCAGGTTCACGATGGGAACTTTGGCATACTTCGCGAACTGGTGCATAACCTGCTCGCGGTAATCTTTCTCCCGATCCTGTAGTTCAGCAAAGGCCCGGATCCCGATTACGTCGCAGTAGCGCCCAATCACGGCCGCGGCTTCGCGGACGTGTTCGGCCTTGTCGCCGTTCATCAGCACACCTTCTTCCATTTCCAGCCCCCAGCTGTCCTGGCCCACGTTCATGACCATGACGTTCATGCCCAGGTTCTGAGCGGCTTTCTGAGTGCTGAGCCGCGTCCGCAGGCTGGAATTAAAGAAGATCAGGCCGATGGTTTTGTTTTTGCCAAGGTGCTGATCGGCAAACGGATTGGCTTTGGCCGCACGGCCGGACTGAATCAGCGCGTCAAGGTCGGAGACGTCAGCCAGCGAAATGAAGTTGGTCATTGAATTAAGCTTGTCATTCAGGAGTCACGGTATTGATACGGCCAGTTTGCCTGGCGGAGACTGTCCATACCAATACCAGGGGGTTACTTACGATAAAACGCTTACTTCTTTACGCAGCGCTTCCAGGAAAAGATCAGCTTCGTCGGTGCCGAGAGCCAGCGACGGCAGAAGTCGGATGGTATGCTTACCCGCTACGCCCGTGAACTGTTTATGATCAAACAGCAGCGTCTTCCGCAGACTGTCGACCGGAAATTCGTATTCGATACCGATGATCAGGCCACGACCACGCAGTTCTTTGTAGCCCCCAATCTGTCGAATACCATCCAGCAGATAGTCGCCAACGCGAACTGCGTTCTCAATCAACCCTTCTTCCTTCATAATATCCAGCACAGCGATACCAGCGGTGCAGGCCAGGTGATTGCCACCGAAGGTCGTTCCCAGCAGGCCATAGCTGGCTTTGAACTTGGGCGAGATCAGAATACCGCCGATTGGGAAGCCGTTCCCCATTCCTTTCGCCATCGAAATAATGTCGGCTTCGATACCGCTGAACTGGTAGGCAAAGAATTTACCCGCCCGGCCGTAGCCGCATTGTACCTCATCCAGAATCAGGACCGCGCCGGTTTCGTCGCAACGTTTCCGGATTGCCCGCAGAAACTCGTCTGAGGCAACCTGAATACCACCAACGCCCTGGATACTTTCAATAATAACCGCACAGGTCTGGTCGGTGATACCGGCCACGGCCGCGGCTACGTCGTTATAGGGCAGAAATTTAACGTGTTTGTTATAATTGACGGGCGCTACAATGGCCAGATTATCTGTAGCAGCTACCGCCCCCGCCGTCCGGCCATGGAATGCTTTTGTAAACGCTACCACTTCCGTCCGGCCATTGTGAAAGGACGCGAGTTTCAGCGCATTCTCATTGGCTTCGGCACCAGAATTACACAAAAACAGCGCATAATCCGGATGACCGGACAGTTCACCGAGTTTATCGGCCAATTCCTGCTGCTGCGGAATCTGTACTGAATTGGAATAGAACGAAATTTTATTCAGTTGATCCGTCAGCGCCCGGACGTAGCGGGGGTGCGTATGACCCACCGAAATTACGGCGTGGCCGCCATACAAATCCAGATACCGCGTACCGTTAGCATCCCAGAGGTAACTGCCCTGCGCACGCACGGGCTCGATGTCATACAGCGGATAAACGTTAAATAGATCAGCCATTGTCAGCAAATGATAGAGGTAATCGCTCCGGAACGGTCTGTTTCGGAACAAAGGTTAAATCGGTGCAAGTTTACGGATAATCCGCGTTGCGTGGGGGATTATTACGCAAAAAGGAGCCTTAAGGCTCCCTTCCTTAACCGGTTATTGGCCTGTTCAGAGCCGATCCAGAAACGATCGGAGCGCGTTTACTGAAGCTTCGGGCTGCTCGACCATGCTCAAGTGCCCGGCCTGGTCGATGAGCGCTAGATCAATCTGTTCGGATAAGTCGGCTAGTTGCTGGGTTTTCTCGCACGGAATTACCTGGTCTTCTTTTCCCAAAACCAGCCGCATCGGTACGGTAGCCTCACGCAAAATGTGTGTCCGGTCCGGGCGGCCCATGATAGCCGTCATCCCCACGGCCAGCGCATTGGCGGGCAGCGCCCGGTACTGATCAATGAGCGGTTCAATCTTTTCAGCCGGATAGGATGCCGCAACCATTTTGGGCATCTGCTTCTCGATGAACGGGGCGCTCCCCTGCTCTCTTAGCTCGCCAATTGTTTTTTGTCGCTGCTCTTTCCGTTCAGCCGTATCGGCGGTGGCAGTAGAATGATACAGCACCAGCCCAGCCACCAGCGCCGGATACCGTTCGGCAAATGCCAGTGCCATATAGCCGCCCATTGAGTGACCAACCAGCACGACGCGGTGGGCCTGCACAGTGCGCAGGTAATTCATCAGTTCTTCGGCATACCCCTCGATCGTTGTCCGGGTTGTCAGCCGGGAGAAATCAGGTTTGAGTACTGGCATGACCGATACCAAATCGGCGTCGATGCCGTTCCAGATGGACGCATCGACGCCGTGGCCATGAATGAGTACCAGTGTTAGTGGCTCAGTCATATTGATTACGTTACGCTAACAGATCAAGTAGAATCAGCACAATACCGACAACCAGTGCGATACCACCGATCACAACGCCCGCCCCGTTACCGATCAGCAGCAACAGCAGACCGGCAACCCCTACGATAATACCAATTGTCAGCATCGACTTGGCCATCGGTTTGGCTGGGTGCTCGGGAGCCAGTTTGTTTTTCACTTGTTTGTCCAGCCGCTTGGCTACCATTTTCTCCATCAGGCTGGCTTTTTTGGTCGAAGCCGCCGTAGCCAGTTTCTGGGCTGATACCGAGTTCAGCATCGTTTTGACACGCTCCATCCGCTTGGTCAGCTTCTTGTTCGACGCCAGTTTATTGTCGTTACGAACGTAGGCTTCTACTTCGTTCATGGTCGTTTTGGCCTGAGCCAGTTGGGCTTCTGCCTCAGCTACGGTCATGCCCGACGGACTCGATGCTGGTGCTGCAACGGCTACAGCGGGGGTTTCGACAACAACAGCTTCGGGTGCGGTTTCAACTACGGGCGTTGCAGCCGCTACAGTTGTCGTTGTTTTGTAATGTTCAACGGGTCCCCGCTGAAAATAGGCTACAGGACGGCTGCACGAAGCCATAACTACCAGCCCAAGCAGGGCGGCATACGCATGTTTGGAGAATGTCTGCATAATGATACGAGATGAAAAAATTAGATAAGTTTTATCCCAGAACCTGTCTATTGGCGTCTTTGTTGGGCAATACATGAAAAAAGTGGCGAAAACTTCATTTGTTCACTCACGAACAGCCGTTCACACGCTCGAATCGCCTGAACAAAAACGGAAAGCACTGGCGTGGCCGTCGGGCCGTCACCAGTGCTTTCCGTTTTTGTTCCGTTATCGACTACGACTCCAGGACGCCCAGCAGAATCAGAACGATACCGACAACTAAGAGTACCAGACCGATGATACCAATCGGCCCCGCGAACAGCAGGCTCAGGATCAGACCGATAGCACCGATGATGATACCGTTACGCACGTTCCGGCTTAACGCTTTTGCTTCTTCCGGAGCAACGTGGTTTTTAATTTTCTTATCCAGCTTTTTCATCACCATCCGCTCGGTGAATGACATTTTCTTCGCCGACGTAGCGCTGTTTGCTACCGATGCTTTCGTTTCTGCCGTAGCCAGCATTTCGTTAGCGCGCTCGATGCGTTTGGTCAGCTTCTTATTCGACGCCAGTTTACTGTCGTTACGAACATAAGCTTCAACCTGGCTCATAGCGGCTTTAGCCTGAGCAACCTGAGCCGCCTGGGTAACTTCCGGCGTAGTGGCCGCAGCTGTTTCTACCGCTGGCGTTTCAACAGCAACTGGCTGCGTAGCTTCCGTTGTGGTGGGAGCAATGGCTACAGTCTCCGTCTTTGGGGAGTGGAAGCGCTCAGCTTGTGAAGGCTGGAAATAGGCTACAGGACGGCTGCACGAAGAGAAAACAGCTACGCCCAGCAGGGCCGCACAGATTTGCTTGGAGATGGTGTTCATAAAGGGGGGATTTTAAATGATGGATTTGGTTACCATTGTCAACAACTCAAACCCTATCTGTTTGTTGGCAGTCAAATACAAATATTTTATTACGTATACCTGAAAACCTTAAGAATGAATACAGTAAGAAACCGTCCTGATACGTTCGAATGTCAATTTGGTCCGTATCAGAACAGTTTCATAAAAGAACTATGTATGTCAGAACTGGCTTAAAGCAGGCCAACCAGCAGCAGGATAGCCCCAACGATGAGCACAATCAAACCAATCGTTGCCGCTGTACCTGACGTCAGTAACAACAGCAGTAAACCGATCAGTACCAATACAGCGCCTGCTGACAGAGTGCCGGTGCTGATCATCGTTTTCTCCGGGTTCTGGGGGGCGAGCTGCTTGCTGATCTTCTTGTTCATTTTTTTCACCATCATCCGCTCCATCAGGCTGGCCTTCTTTGTCGACTTGACGTCAGTTGGCGCAGCGGTTGCTGCTTTGGCGGTAGCGGCTGCCATCATCGTGCGTACGCGGCTCAGGCGTTTCTGCACTTTTTTATCAGCCGCCAGTTCGGTGTTTTTGTTGATTGACGCTTCCAGCTGATCAACAGCGGCATTTGCCTGACTTACCTGCTGCGCAGGAGTTGCCGAATTTTCAGCTACAGCAACAGCAGGCGTTTCGGTTGCTTCAGTGGCAACAACTGGGGCTGGTGTAGCTTTCACTACGGGCGCCGTGGTGGCAAAACTCTCACGCGCGCTTTTTTGGAAATAGGCAACAGGACGGCTGCAGGAGGTGAACAAGGTCGTCATTAATAAACCAGCAACCAGATAGTTTGTACTGCTTTTCATAAAATCAGCTAATTAAGATGAATTAAAACATTGTCGATGGTGTAAACCGGCCCTCCTGACGTTTGTTAACTAATTCCCGAAAAAATCTGCTTTATGAAATAACAAAGCCCGGTTTTGTCTAAAACCGGGCTTTACTGTATCTTTTTATCAGGATGCTTATGCTACAGATCGTAGTTGGAACGAACTTGCTTTACCAAATTTTTCGCGGGCGTATTCCAGGCTAACGGTTAGTTCTTTCACCCCCGCCTGCGACGGTATTTCGAACATAGCATCGGTGATAATGGACTCACAGATCGACCGCAGTCCCCGTGCTCCCAGCCCGTACAACAGCGCCTGATCAACAATGTAATTCAGCGCGCTTGTGTCCCAGTGCAGCGTAACGCCTTCCATCTGGAATAGTTTGTCGTACTGCTTCGTAATGGCGTTTTTTGGTTCGGTCAGAATCTTCATCAGCGCGTCCTTGTCCAGCGGCTCCAGATGGGTCAGCACGGGTAGCCGGCCAATCAGCTCGGGAATCAGCCCGAACGATTTGAGATCAAGCGCCGAGATGTACCGCATCAGGTGCTCTTTCTCGAAGCTGTCGTTCAGCCTGCGATCGCCGGAGAAACCAATTGGGCGGGTATTAATCCGCTTGGCAATGTGCCGGTCGACACCGTCAAAAGCCCCCCCGCAGATAAATAGGATATTTTCGGTGTTGATCGAGATCAGCCGCTGATCCGGGTGTTTACGTCCGCCCTGGGGTGGTACGTTCACCACCGAGCCTTCAAGCAGTTTCAGCAGCGCCTGCTGAACACCCTCGCCACTCACGTCGCGTGTGATGCTGGGGTTATCCGACTTCCGGGCAATTTTGTCGATCTCGTCAATATACACAATGCCCCGCTCGGCCGCTTCGACGTTGTAATCAGCCGCCTGTAGCAGTCGGGTCAGGATCGTTTCCACGTCTTCGCCCACATAGCCCGCTTCCGTAATAACGGTAGCATCGGCAATACAGAACGGAACTTCCAGAATTTTGGCGATGGACCGGGCCAGGTACGTTTTTCCAGTACCCGTTTCCCCGACCATGATGATGTTTGATTTTTCAATCGTTACGTCATCCTCCGTCTTGGCCTGCATTAACCGCTTGTAATGGTTATATACGGCGACCGTGATGGTTTTCTTTGCGTCGTCCTGACCAATAACGTATTGATCGAGATGTCGCTTCATATCAATGGGCTTGATGAGCTTAATATCAATCGGCGTCGCGTCGGCCGTCTTTTGCGGGCGCATCTCGTCCATCACCACCTGGTGGCCCTGCTCGATGCAGTGATTGCAGATGTGCGCGTCGATCCCCGACAGGAGCAGCATCACCTCGTTTTTGCGTCGTCCACAGAACGAGCAACTGATTTGTGGCATGTAGGTTTGCAGTGTAGTTGAGCGGGTTATTGATGATGCAAATCTCTGAATCAGCATCAACGTTGGTTAACGGATAGATTAGTGGCTTTGTTGACCCAAACACGTATAATCAGGGTCATTTGTGAGGATATTGCCCCCCTGCTTTAACAAATTTATCATTCGGCAGGGAGTTCGCCAAACTGTAAACGCGCCTTCAGCGATGCAATTGAGTAATGGGTATAAAAAAACGCGAAGGCGTACTGCCTTCGCGTTTCATCAAAACGTCAGTTGGGAATTGTCGGATTGACTAAACTAACTTTTCCCGACGCAGTACTTCATCAATCAGACCGTATTCTTTCGCTTCTTCGGCACGCATCCATTTGTCGCGGTCCGAATCACGTTCGATCTCTTCAACGGTTTTACCCGAGTGCATCGCCAGGATTTCGTATAATTCAACGCGCAGCTTCACAATCTCACGGGCGGTGATCTCAATATCGACCGACTGACCCTGTGCACCACCCGACGGCTGGTGAATCATGACGCGGGCGTGGGGCAACGCCGACCGTTTGCCGGGAGCACCACCCGCCAGCAGGACAGCACCCATCGACGCGGCCAGACTCGTGCAGACCGTGGCTACGTCCGGACGAACGTATTGCATGGTATCGTAAATACCCAGACCCGCGTAGACCGAACCGCCAGGGCTGTTCAGGTACATCAGGATGTCTTTGCGTGGGTCAGCCGATTCCAGGAACAGCAACTGCGCTACGATGATGTTAGCGATGTTGTCATCCACGGGCAGCCCCATGAAAATAATCCGGTCGGCCATCAGGCGCGAGAACACGTCAACTTCCCGGAAGTTCATCGGCCGTTCTTCAATGACCGAACGGGTCATGTTTTCGACAGTGTGGTTCATGTAGCCATCGACGGTCAGACCGTTCAGGCCCATATGGTGTACGGCGTACTTGCGAAATTCTTTTTCGTAATTCATCATTGGGTTCACTCTTTAGTTAGCAAACGAATAACGCTTGGTGTAAGTTTCGAGAATCCTTTCGGTACAAATTTGCGTTATCCTCCCGAAAAACCTTGTCGGTTCTGGTTTAGATTTTATCGTACTTACTTGATATGAAGACATCCATCGCAGAAAAAATACGCCTGAATCGACTACAGCGCGGTTTATCGCAGGAAAACATGGCCTCGCTGCTCCATCTGTCCACCACGGCCTACGGCGATATCGAGCGCGGCAAAACTGATCTGACCATCGCCCGGCTCACCCAAATCGCTGATGCACTGGACAGTTCACTCCTGACCCTGCTGACAGACGAAGCTATTCCCGCCCAGGTCGTCGATGAGAAGTTTGTCGACCTGACTAACCACGAACTCGAAACGCTCCGGCTCATCAACGAGAAGCAGCAGATCGAACTGGACAAGCTCCGTCTGGAAGCCGACTACTGGAAGCGGAAGTACGACGAACGGATCGCTTTCGAGCTGGCCCGCGCCATGGGCGTCGAACAGAAACGCGAGCGGATCGGGTTTTAGCACCTACCAACGAAAGCAATCAGGCTATCGTCTATATTTGACTTTCATTCATTTCTTACCGGGAGCAATGCTCTTTACGCATACATGAACGAACAGAGTAAACAGTTTTTGTACCAGTACCTCAACAATGCCTCCCCCACCGGCTTCGAATCGTCGGGGCAGCAGATCTGGCTGGATTACCTCAAACCTTACATTGACGAATACATTGTCGATACGTACGGTACGGCAGTTGGTGTCGTCAAAGGCTCGTCGGATTACAAAGTCGTCATCGAAGCCCACTCCGATGAGATCTCGTGGTTCGTGAACTACATTTCCGACGATGGCTACCTGTTCGTGCGTCGGAACGGTGGTTCCGATGCGGTCATTGCGCCATCGATGCGGGTTAATCTGCATACGAAGAAGGGCGTTGTCGAAGGCGTTTTCGGCTGGCCAGCCATTCACGTCCGCGACCTGACGAAAGACACGGCCCCTAAAGTGACCGACCTGTTTATCGATGTGGGCGCGGCTACTAAGCAGGAAGTTCTGGATATGGGTATTCACGTTGGAACAGTCTGCACCTTTGTGGATGGCTTGACGGAGATGAACAACCGCTACTACGTGGGTCGCGCACTCGACAACCGCATGGGTGGGTTCATGATCGCCGAAGTAGCCCGGTTGTTGAAAGAAAACAACGTAACGCTGCCCTTCACGCTGTACGTCGTCAATGCCGTACAGGAAGAAATCGGTCTGCGTGGTGCCGAGATGATTGCCCGGCGGCTTAAACCCGATCTGGCGATCTGTACCGACGTAACGCACGACACCCAGTCGCCGAAGTACGACAAGAAAGAACAGGGCGATTTGAAATGTGGCGACGGTCCGGTATTGTGCTACGGTCCGGCGGTACAGAACAACGTGCTCGACTTCCTCATCAACGTAGCCGAAACGAACGGAATTGCGTTCCAGCGGCAGGCCGTGAGCCGGTCGACCGGCACCGACACCGACGCTTTCGCCTACGCTACCGAAGGCGTTGCTTCAGCGCTGATTTCGCTGCCACTGAAATACATGCACACCACTGTCGAAACGGTGCACATGGACGACGTCCAGAACGTCATCAAGCTTATGTACGAAACACTACTGGCGCTGCAAGGCAACGAAGATTTCCGGTATATCAAGTAGTTGGCAATAAACGAATTGCTATTTTCCTGCCCGACAACCTCATTAAGTTGTCGGGCAGTTTTGCTTTTCCTTCAACGGCCAATCACGGCAAAGCTTTCCTTACTAAGCGTGCTGCTGGCGCAATGGGTTCCAGACGTCCCAGTGAGCAGTCAGCTACGGAAATCGAGCAATTGATAAAATAGAAAAACCGCCTTACTGACCTCTTTCAACAAAGAGCAATAAGGCGGTCGTTATTCATCAATGCTTACTTACCCATTCCGGCGGAAACCACCGCCCTGGGCGCCTGACCCGCGGTTGCCCCGACCCCGTTGCTGGAATGGGTCGCTGGGGGGCGTAACACCCGCACCAAACCGGCGTAAGTTATACACGAAGCTAATCATGAAGTAGCGGTTCAGGACCCGGCTCCGCACTTCTTCGGTGTACGTATCAGTTACGTTGCGCACGATGCTCTGATTCTGATTCAGCAAGTCAAACGCCTGCAAGCGCAGCTCACCCTGTTTCTGCTTGAACAACTGCTTCGCCAGCGTGGCGTTCCAGAGGGTGTACGATTGATTAAAGCTGGCTGAACTGCCACCGTAGTGGTTATAGTACACATCCGTCGAGAAGGTGAATCCGCCCGGTAGTTGGTAAAACATATCCAGCGTAACGGTCTGGTTCAGGAAGGTCGTGTTCTGCTGGGGTTGCAGCGAATAGCGCGCCGTCTGCCAGTTGATGTTGGCCCCCAGGTTTAGATCCAGTTTCTCCGAGAAGTTGGAACTGAGTCGCACGCCCTGTCCCACCAGCCAGTTGGTAGCCTGGTTAGACTGGTTGTTGACAAAACTTGTTCCCTGGTTATAGGTCAGGTTCGTATTTAGGTTAATGTTCGTTTTCTGCGTACCGATCTGAACCGGCTGGCCTAGCACAAACGATCCGTTGACGGTGTAATATCCGTCCGTATTAACCGGCGTGGTTGTCTGAGCCCCGTTTGCCGCGAACGCCGTTGAGTTGACGATCTTGTTATTAGTCCGGCTGGCGTTGATGAATACGAACATATTCCGGAATGTAGCCGAATTGAACCGGTTGAAGTTCAGATTGATACTATGGCTGTACTCGGGCTGCAGGGCAGGGTTACCGTTCCGAATATTCAGTGGATTGGTATTATCTGGCACTGGCTGTAACTGCGTTACTGACGGCGCGTTGATCCGGGTGCGGTAGTTGATCCGCAGGGTCCGCTGCTTGCCGAAATTGTACGTAAACAGCGCATTGGGCAGGATATTATTGAACGTCCGATTAATTCGAATCTCCCTACTCAGGTTATCCGAGTTCAGGCTGGACTGCTGGGCATCGACCCCAAACGCGTAGTTGTACTTCAGCCGCCGGGTTTGCCAGGTTAGCCCGCCCCGGTTCGTGACGAAGTCGTTGATGAAGTTATTGGTCAGCTGAGTGTTCACCAGGTCGTACTGGTTTGTCAGCGCGTTGAAATCATTGACTACCCGGTTCGACGTATTGTGGTTGTTCGACAGATTGTAGTGAAACTCCAGCGTCTGACGCATCGACAGGGGTTCGGTGTAGCTGACGTTAATCGTGTTGGTCATCGAGTTTGTCACCTGATCGTTCCGCTGGTTGATCGTCTGCGTAATGACGCCCGTTAGCGAATCACGCGTAATGACGCCGGATGTCAGGCTGGTCGAGGAGCCATTGAACTGATTCAGCGCCCGGTTGATCCCGCTGTTATCCTGGTCGTTCATCGCGATGTTCCAGTTCACCGAGAACGTCCGCCCTTTCTTCCGGAATTTTCGCAAAAACAGCAACGAGTTATTCCCGTTAAAACCGTTTCCGTTTGAGTTATAATTCGTCTGGCTGGAGTTGGCCAGTACGCCTTCGTTCGTCAGCGTCCGGGTCGAACTCTGGTTCATGTAGCTGGAGTTCAGCCACGACAGATTCGGAATAACCCGCAGAGTCGTCAGCGAGTCGATCCGGTAATCGAGCCGGAGGTTCACCCGGTGGTTGGTATTGGTATTATCCGAGCCGTTCGTTTGATCGCGGATAAAGCCCGCATCCGACCGGATCGATGTACCCGCCGTCCCACTAGGGATTACGTTCTCGCGGTGACTCTGCTGATCGGTCAGGGTGTTGGTGTTGCTGACGTTGTAGCTGCTTACTACGTCAATTTTTTTGCCCCAGCCGTCGCGGTAATTTATTCCTCCCGCCCAAGACGATGTTATGGCGTTGCTTCCTACCTGGCCTGCGCCGTTGCCGCCCCCGCCCCCCGCGCCACCGCGCACCAGGTTACTGCCACCTCCGCCCCCGCGTCCCTGACCGGCACCGCCGAAGTTATTTCCCAGACCCAGATCCTGGGCCGTAAATCCCTGCTGGTTGATGTTATTGGCCATGCCCAGCGCCGAAATCTGCCGCCCGTCGTTAAACTGGTTCAGACTGATCCGGCCTGAGTAGCGCGTATTGTCACCGGGTTTAGGCCCGGCTCCAATGGTTTGTTGCCCGAACGAGCCTTTCCGCTTGTCCCGTTTGGTGGTTATATTGATCGTTTTTTCACGGTCGCCGTCGTCAACGCCCGAAAAGGTCGACTGTTCCGACGTCTGATCGAACAATTGTACTTTGTCAATAATATCGGCGGGCAGGTTCCGGGTAGCCATTTTGGCGTCATTGCCGAAAAACGGCTTGCCGTCAACCAGTACTTTCGTCACCGACTGCCCCTGCGCCTTTACGTTGCCGTCGCGGTCCACTTCAACGCCCGGTAGCTTTTTGAGCAATTCCTCTACCTGGGCGTTCGGCCGGGTTTTGAACGAGCCCGCGTTAAATTCCAGCGTATCGCCTTTAACGGCAATGGGTGCCCGCTCGCCCTGTACCGACACCTCCGTCAGCGTCTGCGACTGGCCTACCAGATCGATGGTACCGGCATTAGCCGTCAGATCGTTGGCAGTCAGCGACACCCGCCGGGCCCGGCTTTGGTACCCCAGATACGAAATCAGGATTCGGTACTGCCCCACCGCCACTTTAGGGAATGTAAATTTTCCGTCGCCATCAGTAATCCCGAAGTTGACCAGCGACGAATCACGAGCCGAAAGCAGCGAGACCGATGCTTCCATCAGTGGCTTGCGGGTCAGTGAGTCGACGACGGCCCCACTGATCGAGCCGGTTTGCGCCTGTGCGACCGTCACACAGCACATCAGTAAACATCCCAGAAAAAAAGTCAGCAGACGCATAATTGATTAGTTTCTTCCCGCTCCGTTAAACGGCATATTTTGCATCATCCGCTGCCGGAAATCGGCCATGGCTTTCCGACGAAGCTGTTCCATCTCTTCCGACGACACCGTCTTCGCGTCTTTAGGTGGCTGAATCGACGCGTCGGCAACCGCTTCCATTGATACGTTGGTAGCCTTATACGATTCATTGTCTGACTCGATCAGCAGTACAACCCCCTTGGGTGGTGTCAGATCGGCGACGGGCGAATAGGTTAAAGGCAGGTCGGTTGTGTACCAGATCGTGTAGGGCATTTTGCGGTGCGTAGCCGTTGCTTTATGGCATACGTAACCCGCTATTTTCTTGGTCTTGTCGCTGTCTTTCCAGTCAGTTGCGGCAGGCAGCGGTTTGGCCGTCATGTACGTCTGGGCCGTAGAATCTTTTTTCAACGTCATCACCTCGATACGTTGCCGATTGGCCAGATCCAGGTAGGTCTGCTGCTCCATTGGGAAGTTCATCTGCCGGTTTCGGCCCCGATTCCTGCCCTCATTGTCACCAGCCGGAGCTCCGGCCGGTGGGCCACCTGCCCCTTCCGCGCCACCGGGACTGCCGTCACCCATCTGCCGCCGGAACATCATACCCGGTTGCCGATCACGTTCTTCCTTCGCCAGGTTACCGGCAAATACCAGCTTTTGCGTAAACGAGATCGTTTCGGGCATACCTTCCGGCGCATCAGCGCTACCAGGGCTCACTTCCCGGCCGTTTATGACCATCCGCATCTGCGAACGATCGATTTGGCGCATGCCTTCGTACGTAATTTTACCCGAAACGGGCGACTGCGCGTATACTGTCGAACTAACTAGCCCGACGATACCGACGATATAGCTGTAGTATTTCATGCCGAAAGGAGTGAATTGGTTTGTAAACGTTGCATTAATTTACCAACTCCTCGACAAGATTTAGCTGGAATGGCCCCAAATAGTGGTTAAACGCCTTTTTTCTGCGGTCAAACGGTTGCTATGTAATCCACTCCTTTGCTGGGGGCTATACGCAACTTGCTCGTGGTTGCGTCCCTGCGTTAATTTTAGGAACTTGCAAAAAGAAATCGCCTGTCAGCCGTCATGATCACGGACATTTCCCAGCTTGATCCAAAGGGTACATATACTTACGCAGACTACCTGAAATGGCAGTTCGATGAAAGCGTCGAATTGATCCGGGGTAAACTCTTCCGCATGTCACCCGCCCCCAAGCGGGCGCACCAGCGAGCAGTAAGTCATCTTCTGGTTGACATCAGCGTCTATTTTGGCGAAACGACCTGCGAAATCTACACTGCCCCTTTTGACGTCCGGCTGCCCATTCGGAATGAAAAGAAACCAAATCAACTACATACGGTCGTTCAGCCAGATCTGTGTGTGATTTGCGACCCGGCCAAGCTGGACGATGCAGGTTGCCTGGGTGCGCCGGACTGGGTTATCGAGATTACGTCTCCGCGAACGACCAAGCAGGATTTCAATGAGAAATATTACCTCTACGAAGAAGCTGGTGTCCGCGAATACTGGATCATTCAACCCAAAGAAAATACCGTAAACGTTTACGTACTTGAGAATGGTAAGTATGCGCTCGTTGATGTGTATGAGTCGGGCGATATCCCCTGCCAGATTTTCCCGGACCTGACTATTTCGCACGCACGAATTTTCCGCTAGATGAACGTACTGCCCACTGATCACTCGCTTTCCATAGCGTCCGTCAATCTGATTTTGTTTGCCGCCCGCCAGCAGGGCGTTGATACCGACGCGATGATTCAGACCGTTGGCATCCGACCCGAGCAGTTGCGCGACCCGGATGGGCGCGTGGCGATCCGGCAGATGCAGGCGCTCTGGCGGGAGATCATCGCGCAGACCGGTGATCCAAACCTGTCGTTACGCCTGGGCGAGATGATTAACCCGGTGGCGGTGGGCGTACTGGCCTACGTGATGATGCACAGCCCGACGCTGGGGCAGGCGTTCGAGAAACTGTGCCAGTATCAGGACATTGTCTGCGATGGCAGCCGCACGTCGGGGAGGCAGGTTGGCGATCAGTTCTGGTTGTCGCTGCATATCACCAGCCCCGACATTATCTACCCAGACTACGTATTCAATTCAGAACTCTCTATTTATCTGTCGGCCATGCGGGCGATGACGGGTCTGCCGGTTGCCGCGCAGGAAATCCGACTGGCCTATCCGAGACCCACCAACATAGAGGAGCACGAACGAGTTTTTGCTCCCGCCCGGCTGATTTTCGATGCCGACGAAACCGTGATGGTGCTGGATGCTTCGCTGCTTACTACGCCCGTTCTAAACGCTAGCCCGAGCCTGTTTGCCATGTTTGAGAACCATGCAGAGGAACTGTTACGCCGGTTGCAAACCCCGACCCTCAGCGCGCGTGTCCGGGCCGAAATTCTGCGGCTCATGAAGGGCGAAGAACCGACGCTGGCCACCGTTGCCGACCGGCTTGCACTGGGCGTTCGCACGCTGCAACTCCATCTGAAAGCCGAAGGCACTACGTATCAGCACTTGCTGGATGAGATCCGGAAAGAGATGGCGATCCGGCACATCCGCGAATGTAACCTTAGTACCACCGATATTGCCTATCTATTAGGATTCACCGAACCCAGCGTCTTTTTCCGGGCGTTCAAAAAGTGGACTGGTCAAACGCCGGGCGCTTACCGGACTGTGATGATCTGAAAACCCTCAGCGACAGTTTCGATCAACGCAAAGGCGAATAGCGGTCATCCGCATAAAATTTCTTCGACAGAGAATACCCTAGATAGCGCCCAGGTCATATTTATACATTTGGGCGAATTCAGCAAACGTCCGGGGTTCCTGACCCGTCAGCCGTTTCACCTCCCCCGTTGTATCGATGCTATAGCCACCAGCAATTACCGCATACTGAGCCAGCAACGCATTGCTGAGCCAGTCACTTAATTCAGACGCCATCATGGCCCGGTGCATCTGATCAACCGATAAAGGTGTTTCCCGAATTGGCAACTCCAGGGCTACGGAAAGATGAGCAACAACATCCCCGGTTGATAGTGACTCCGGTCCTGTGAGGTAATAAATAGCCCCGTGGTGGGTGTCTTCGGTAAGTACATGCCTGGCTACCAACGCAACATCCCGCAGGTCGATGTAGCTCGTCTGACCATCGCCCATGATGTGGGGCATCACACCCATCGACAGCGCCATCGCCGACTCGATAAAGTTCTGCATGAACCCCGACGGACGCAGGATCGTCCAACCGATCGGCTTACTGCGCAGGTAGTGATCGATTTCGGCGTGGGCTCTCGCCCAGGGTACGCGGGTTGTTAGGTTCGAATCGGCCGCCGACACCTTTACGATATGCTGGATGCCGGCTTCTAGCGCCAGATCAATCGTTTGTTTTTCCCACTGCACCTGCTGAGGATCGGTCGGACTCAACAAAAACAAGCGATCACACTCCTGCATGGCCTGACGCAGGCTTTCCGGATCGTCAAAGTCGCCAATTACCGCTTGTAGGCCCATCTGCCTATAGGTGGCTACCTGTTCCTCCTGCCGGCACATCGCGCGCGCCGGTACGTTGTCCTGGACTAAAAGCTGGCAAAGTTCACGGCCAATATTTCCGGTGGCTCCGGTCACAAGAATCATACGTAGCTGGTTTGATCAGAAAATCAACGGGTCAATACGGCTCGGTCGATACGGGCAATTGCCCTTGTTATCAACTCCGAGTTATTCCTCTGTTGGCGTCCTGCTTTAAGAGTATGTTCTGAAACCAGGATACCCGCGGCTTTCTCTACCGCTAACGGACATACCATTTGACCAGCATAAAGGTAGGTTCATTAAGGACATTTACCCGTCATTCCTGCCAAACAACTGATATTACAGGCTTCGCTGGATTGCAATACCACTTATAGCGTTCCCGAACTGGTGTGTTTGAAGCTGTCCAAATATTTCAGGCCATACCCCAGTGCCCGGTCCATGGCTGAGTGTGCCACCAGAATGATCCCCGTCAGCATTATTGCCTGACTCCCCATCGCTACGCCCGCCAGCCCGATCAGCAGTCCGACAGCCTTGTGGTGGACACTGTTGTAGACGACAGCCCCAACCGCCGGATTGACTACGTAACCAACCATACTCAGGTCGGGCAGCAGCAGGAGCGCCGGGAAGTACCACCAGGCAAAATTCAGGTAGGAGAACGCGTATACACAAATCAGGAACAGGGCAGCCTCTTCCAGTTTTAATAACGTTTTCATGGTTGTGAGTTGGATGGTAGTAGGTTAATTGAAAACTACAGGTTTGGACTTTACGGCAGGGGTAAACGACATTTTCAGCCGGTTCTCCGCGAACCAGGTCAGCGTTTCGGTCAGGGCCGTATCCAGTGGCGTTTCGCGAAAGTCGGGAAACGTAGTGCGGACTTTAGTGTCATCCAGCACGACGGTACCGCCCCATAGATAAAGCATTTCATTGACCTCCCGCATCAGGGGCGAGAAAATACCAAACACCTGAAACAACAGCCGGGGATAGACGCGAACGGGCAGCGGCTTGCCTACCAGCGTACTGATCCGGCCAAACAGCGAGCGCATGGACGGCACCGTTTCCCCCCCGTAATTCCAGACCTCGTACGGCTTGGTCTGCCCATGTAACATCAGCCGAACGATGATCTCGGCGGCATCCTTGGTATAGACCAGCTGGTGGGGAATATCGACGTTCACAAACCCGTTCACAGTTTTTCCCTTCAGCGCGTTTTCGTAGATCGGCGCGACGCCCGCGTTCAGGACATTTGGCCCCCAGAAATCCGGCAGCCGAACATTCAGCACCTGACACGTACCCGCTTCGGCGGCCTGCTCCAGCATGGCTTCCAGCTCAACCCGCAGTTGCCCTTTCCGGCTGATCGGCGCGGGCGTACTGTTTTCCCGAATGGGCGTAGTCGTATTGCCAAAGTTGTAGACATTACCGGGAAAAACGATTGTAGCATGGTTTATTGCCGCAGCGTTGATCACCTTGCGGGTGACGGTATCCATATTCCCGAACCACTTGTCGTATGGGTAGTTGATACCATGGAAAATATGCGTTTTGCCGACGGCAAGCTCATTAAGCAACGTAGCGTCCTGCGCGTCACCTTCGATAATAGTCAGCGTTGGGGCGTCGGGGAACAGCGCTTCCGCTTTGGCGCGGTCGCGTACGAGGATGGTAACGGGAATCTGCCGGGCCAGTAGGTTGGCGGTGACGGCGTAACCGATGCTGCCGGTAGCGCCCAGGACGAGGGTATTCAGTGTTGTGCTCATAGCGAAAGTGCTTTGATTAGTACACAACAAAGGTCCGGCAAGTTGATTGGTCAGTCGATGACGTAGTACGCAAACCGACTGACCAATTACGAAAATTACTTGACCAGCTTTTTCACATCGAGCACCCGAATCTTATTCTGCTCGGCTTTTTGTAGAGTCTCGGGCGTATAGTTCGACAGGCGGACGTTCTCCTGCATGTCGGCCCGTTTCTGGATGTGCTGCTCCAGATACCGGTCCAGGTGCTTGCCCTCCAGCCCATAGCTGAAAAATAGCGACACGCGCTCGCCCTGCTGTTCACGGAACAGGAAATCGGGCAGGCGATTCTCCAGACCCACGTGCAGCGGCAGGTTGTTGAGGACTTTCATCCGACGGGCGTTACCGCTGTGCAGCGTCCGCATGTTCCAGACGACAATGTCGCCCGCGCGGGTATCGGCAAAGACATCGGCCCCGTCGGCAGTGTCGTGGCTACCGGCTTTGAAACGAATGCCGCCACTGTACGTATCGTGGTCCTGAAGGTAGATACCGAAACGAATCAGCGGGTATGAACCATCCCAGTCGGCCCCTTGGCCGAACTGATACCGGTCGATGTTATCGCGGTGGAAACCGCGCGTTCCCGTACCGATCTGGTACGTACTGTCGGAGAAATAAACGGGCGTATCGCCCAGTATATCGGTCGCAATTTCGACGATGCGCGGATCATAGATCACCCAACCCAGGCCGTCTTTGCTCAATAGATCACCTTTTACCGAAGCGGCCTGCTTGACCTGAGCGACCAGACCGCGCTCTTTTTGCAGGTCGCGGTGCCGGTAAGCGGCCTGCCGTAAGCTGGCGACTTCTTCGGGGGTAAATACGTTCCGAACGATGAGATACCCTTGCTTTTCAAACTGTTCCCGGCGTGTCATGACTGCCTTGCTAACTCTGGTTAATACAGTACAAAAATACCAATTATTGGTTGATCGCCGACAGATCTGTTATAGTAGCCACCCGTGCCATATCAATCCAGAACGACGGGTATGATTTAGCCACCACGCCCGGCTCGTCAATGATGATTTCCCGCTGCATGGCAACCGGCGCAAAGGCCATCGCCATCCGGTGATCATCGTACGTATCAATCTGCGGTACGGTATCGGTGCTTGCATCGGCGCGTTTCCGAACCTCGTAGCGATGGTTAGTTTCAACCTCAACCAGCTCGGCACCAAGTTTTTGTAATTCAGCCTGTAAAGCCGCCACCCGATCCGTTTCTTTAATTTTCAGGCTCTCGATACCCGTCAGCGTCAACGGAACACCTAGGACACCAGCGGCTACGGCTACGGTCTGGGCCAGATCGGGGCAGTTGGTGAAGTCCCAGCTCAGCGACGCTTCCGTCGGACGCTTCGTCAGCCGGACACCCGTTTCAGTAAACGTACTCTCGACACCCAGGGGACGCATAATATCAACAATAGCACTGTCGCCCTGCAATGACTTTTCTTTCAGGCCCAGCAGGTCGATCGTAGCCGATTCATCCTGCGCCAGGGCTAGCACGCTGTACCAGTAACTCGCACCCGACCAGTCGGATTCAATCTGATACGACTTC
The DNA here is from genome assembly GCF_013375035.1 of Spirosoma sp. KUDC1026. Taxonomy (NCBI): domain Bacteria; kingdom Pseudomonadati; phylum Bacteroidota; class Cytophagia; order Cytophagales; family Cytophagaceae; genus Spirosoma; species Spirosoma sp. KUDC1026. Next base: position 4,337,914 of record NZ_CP056032.1, read on the forward strand.
CCGACGTAGGGTGATGGCGATACGGTAATCGTCTTGGCGTCCCAATCAGCTACTACGTCAGCCCCAAAGTAGATCATCTGCGCCATCGTCATTTCGATGTACGGCCGTGACCCGATAGCGCCCGTCAGCTGGAGCGTCAGTCCCTGGGGCAACGTAGCGCCCACCATCAGCAGCGCCGAAATGTACTGGCTGCTCACATCACCACGAATAGACACCTGATTGACGCCCGAAGCCGTGAAGCCATTGAGCTGCATCGGTGGGTATCCATCATTTTTCAGGTACGTAATATCACCACCCAGCGTCCGCAACGCATCGACCAGCATACCGATGGGCCGCTCACACATCCGGGGGGTGCCGGTCATGATTTTATGCTGTCCCGTTACGGTAAAGTAGGCCGTCAGGAACCGCATGGTCGTACCCGCGTCCAGCACATCGGCCGTCGTCAGCTCACCGGCCGGACTCTGGCGATCAGCCTGTAACAGACGGATCATGGTCTGCGTATCGCGGGCGGTAGACAGGTTTTTCAGGTCACACTGAAAGCCCGACAGGGCATCGATCAGCAACGCCCGGTTGCTTTCACTTTTGGAAGAAGCCAGCGGAATTTCGGCCTGTACAGGCTCGGCGGAGGGAGTTAAGCGAACAGCATTCAAGAGACGAAACAGGCAGGGGATTAGCACCAAACCATGCACAAAAAAACAAAAAAGCGCTTAGATTTCGGTCATACTTCGCTTATTCAATCAGACCAGCGTTTCGTTTTACCCATGCTCCAGTTCATTCATGCGACCGTCTTTACCGGCGATCAGTGGCTTACCAACGCAACGGTGCGCGTTGCCAAGGGCCGAATTCAGGACGTATTGACCAGTAGTGACCCAGCCGACGCAACAGACGAGACGATTGATCTGGCCGGCGATTATCTGGTTCCGGGCTTGGTCGATTTGCAGCTGTACGGCGGTTCAAACCTGTTTCTGAACGACCAGCCCACCCCCGATACAGTCCGGCATATCTACGCGAGCCACGTCAAAAACGGCACGACTACCCTCCTGCCCACAATCCATTCGACTTCGCTCGAAATCATGCAGCAGTCGATGGCGGCCGTGCAGACGGTTCGGCAGGAAAATCCATTCGGTGTGCCGGGCATCCACATTGAAGGCCCGTATTTTAATCCTATTAAGCGCGGAGCCCACAGCTCGGCTTACGTCCGGAAGCCAACCGAGGCTGAACTGGAAACGCTATTCAGTGCCAACGCCGACGCGATCCGAATTCTGACGCTGGCCCCGGAAATGTTTACGTCCGAGCAGCTTCAGTTGCTTTTTTCGTTAAAACACGCCAACACGCGCCTATCGCTGGGGCATAGCAACGCTACGTATGCCCAGGCAACGGACGCGCTCAATTCAGGCCAGATCCCCCTGGCGACGCACCTTTATAACGCCATGCGCGGGTTTGAAAGCCGGGAGCCGGGCATCGTGGGCGCGGTTTTCGATCACGATACGGTACACGCCAGCATCATTGCCGACGGCTATCATTGCGATCCGGCCACGATCCGTATTGCCCGGAAACTGCTGGGCGACCGACTTTTCCTGATTTCAGACGCCCTGTTCGCCAATACGCCCGGTCTGGATGGACCCCGCCCCGATTTCAGCCTGGGCGAGTTCATCGTTCATTTCGAACCCGATCCCGCCGGACCGGGGCGCTACGTGAACAACGAAGGTAAGCTGGCGGGCTCGGCCCTGACCCTGATTGACTGCGTGCGCGTCTGCGTTGAGAAAGCCGGAATTCCGCTGACTGATGCCCTGCGCATGGCCACGACCATTCCGGCAACGGTTATTGGTATGGGTGACCAGATCGGAAAAATTCAGCCAGACTACGTCGCCAACCTGGTTCGGCTTAGCCCGGCGCTGACCGTTAAAACCGTCTGGCAAATAGGCGACGAGCTGACCGCCTAAATACAAACATCCCCATCCGAAACGTAGCCACGTCACTCGAATGGGGATGTTTGAACTCTAGCAAAGCTGATAACTGCACGGTACTGTTTTTGTCGTTCCGACAAAAGACCAGAGTTTATGTCTGCTTGTATTACTCCATTACCAGCGTACCCAGTGCTTCTTTGCTGAAGCCTTTCAGCTCGTCGGTACGACCGGTTTTAATTTTAGCAACCCAGTTTGGATCGGCCAGGATTGGGCGGCCTACGCCTACCAGATCAAAATCACCGCGGTCCAGGCGCCGGGTCAGTTCGTCGAGTGAGCTTGGCTGCGAGCTTTCACCGGCGAAGGCACCGAAGAAGTCGCCCGACAATCCTACTGAACCTACTGTAATCGTTGGCGTTCCGGTCAGTTTTTTGGCCCAGCCCGCAAAGTTCAGGTCAGACCCCTCGAACTCGGGTTCCCAGAATCGGCGCTGCGAGCAATGCAGAATATCCACACCCGCGTCCACAAGCGGCTGTAACCACGCTTCCATTTCCTGGGGCGTACTGGCCAGCTTGTACGTATAATTCGACGGCTTGAACTGCGACAGTCGAATGATCACGGCAAAATCGTTGCCCACCTGTTTCCGTACTTCTTTGATTACGTCCGTGGCGAAGCGGGTCCGCTCGGCCAGGGTTTTTCCGCCATAGCCGTCGGCACGTAGGTTCGTATCTTCCCAGAAAAACTGGTCGATCAGGTACCCATGGGCACCGTGCAGCTCCAGGCAGTCAAAACCGGCCGCTTTAGCGTCGGCAGCAGCTTTCCCAAACGCCAGGATCGTTTCTTCAATGTCCTTGTCGGTCATAGTCGATCCGTTGGTGTTACCGGGCCGGTTTAGTCCCGACGGCCCTTCGAACGGCACGGGCGGTACCCAACCGGAATGGTGGTTATCCATGATGCCCATGTGCCAGATCTGCGGCCCCATCTGCCCACCAGCAGTATGGACGCTGTCGATGACGCGCTTCCAGCCCGCCAGCGCTTCCTCACCATAAAAATGCGGTACGTTGGCGTCGTTGGATGCTGAAGGTCGGTCGATGACGGTTCCTTCCGACAGGATCAGACCGACTTCACCTTCCGCGCGTTTTTGGTAGTACTTAGCGACATCGGCGGTGGGTACACCGTTGGGCGAAAATGAGCGCGTCATCGGCGCCATGACAATACGGTTCTTCAGATTCAGCGTTTTTAACTGAAACGGTTGAAACAAACTTTGGGTACTCATATGGTTTACTAGTTGGATTATAAATTCTTTGCGATCAACTCACTCAATTGTTCAAACGCGGCTTCATTGCGCCGGTAATAGGTCCATTGCCCCCGCCGGGTCGCTTTGATCAGACCAGCCCGTTGCAGGATGGAGAGGTATTCAGAAACAGTCGACTGGGTTAGACCGGCCTTCGCCTGCAGTTGCCCCACACAGACGCCGTGCTCATAGCCAAATTCCTTCTGACCGGGAAAATTCTCTTCCGGTGCCCGAAGCCAATCCAGTATGTCCAGCCGCGCCTTGTTCGCCAATGCTTTGAAGATGTCTACCTGCTCCTGTTTCATCGTGTGAGTATATCGACTTTTACCGATATACCGAATTCCAGATATAAAAGTTCACTCAAGTAGGCAAATGGGCGATAAGCACAGGCAGGGCGAACGTTGGGTATTTAATTACCTGCACCCAAAACGAAGGAATACTAAGACCTGAAATAAGGATGGTATAAAAACAGAGAGCCGGTTGACACTAAGGTCAACCGGCTCTCTGTAACACGAAGCAGTAATATCTCCTAAAGCAAAGTATCCCAGAGCAGGTATAGATTCAACGTAATGATCACGACGGCAACGAGCCAGGAGAGCGATTTCATCCAGGCCGGATTGACGAACGGACCCATTTTAACTTTATCACAAGTAAACTTCACCAGCGGCACCACCGCGAAACTGAGCTGGAGCGACAGGATAACCTGACTTAGCACTAGTAGTTCAGAAGTCCCCTGTTCGCCGTACAGAATGGCAACAACCAGCGCCGGCACCACGGCTACCAGCCGGGTGATCAGCCGCCGTAGCCATGGCTTGATTTGTAAGTGTAGGAATCCTTCCATCACGATCTGTCCTGCCAGCGTACCCGTCAGCGTTGAATTTTGCCCCGACGCCAGCAAGGCCACCGCGAACAGAATTCCCGCCATCTTCACGCCCAGAATGGGTTCGAGCAGGTGATACGCATCCGTAATATCCGCTACCTGCTGGTTGCCGGTCGTGTGAAAGGCCGCTGCCGCCAGGATCAGAATAGCCGCGTTGATAAAAAACGCCAGAAATAAGGAAACGGTCGAGTCGATAGTGGCAAACTTGATCGCTGATTTACGTCCTGCATTATCGCGGCCGAAATCACGCGTCTGTACGATACTGGAATGCAGATACAGATTATGCGGCATCACCGTAGCACCTAGAATCCCAATGGCGATATAGAGCATCCCCGGATTCGTCACAATTTCGGGGCGGGGCAGCAGGCCGTCGACGATATCCCGAACGGAGGGTTGTGACACCAGCAACTCATACCCGAAACAGGCAACGATCAGGAAAATCAGACTGGCGACGATGCGCTCAATGAGTTGAAAGCCTTTGTTCTGCAAGAACAGCAGGAGCAGCACATCGAGTACGGTAATCAGAATACCTATCGTCAGCGGTAGGCCAAACAGCAGATTCAGGGCAATAGCCGAGCCTATGACTTCGGCCAGGTCGGTAGCCGCAATAGCGATTTCGGCCAGCAGCCACAAACCAAAAGCTACCGGATGGCTATAGTGATCCCGGCAGGCCTGCGCCAGATCGCGTCCTGTAGCGATCCCTAATTTTAGGGCCAGGTGCTGCAACAGGATGGCGAATAAGTTCGAAATAAGTACTACGGATAACAGCCGGTAACCAAACTGCGCTCCGCCCGCAATGTCTGTTGCCCAGTTGCCGGGGTCCATATAGCCAACCGCAACCATCAGGCCGGGTCCGAGATACGCTTTGAGCGTTTTAAAGAAACCCGCGCCCACCGGTACCTGCACTGAACTATGCACATCGGCCAGCGAATTAGTCTCGTTATGCTGTCGCCAGCCTTTCTGCTCTGTATCCATTAGCATCATATCATACACAGTCGCTTACGTACCGCTTCTGCTTTAACGCTACAAACCTATGCATTGTTGAATAAATTTTTAGACAAGTCTAAAAATTTAGAAAGTTTAACATAAAAATTACCTTTGCGGTCAAACTGTTTCCTCCTGTTCAGTCGTTTTGACAGAGTACGTTGTCGGCATGCATTCATTCACAGAAGAAAATTACCTGAAGACGATCTATTATCTCGCCAGCCGACAGGAAGGCGAGGTAAGCACAAATGCCCTGGCCGAAATGACGGCAACCAAGGCAGCTTCGGTGACGGATATGCTGCGAAAGCTGGCGGACAAACAGTTGATCCATTATAAAAAATACCAGGGTGTCCGGCTCACCGCCGAAGGAGAACGGCTGGCGCTGCAGGTCATCCGTCGGCACCGGCTCTGGGAGGTTTTCCTGGTCGAGAAACTAGGGTTTGGCTGGGATGCGATTCACGAGATTGCCGAAGAACTAGAGCACGTTCGTTCCGACGAGCTCGTTACGCGGCTCGATGCGTTCCTGGGTCAGCCGCAGTTCGACCCGCACGGCGATCCTATCCCAACGCCGGCCGGGCAGATGCCGGAGACTGGTTACCGAAAATTATCGGAAGCCACAGCCGGTGAATGTGTACGGCTGATGGCAGTACTGGAGCACTCGACCGAATTTCTGCAGCACCTCGACCGCTGCGATCTGTCCCTCGGCTGCACGGTTACCGTCACCGAAATCAGTACGTTCGATAAATCCTTGCTCATCCATCTGGCCAGCAACCAACCCGTTTTTGTCAGCGCCGACGTTGCCCGAAACCTACTGGTCAGTTAAGCCGCCTTTCCTGAAACCTGCCCCGGCAGATTCACAAACAACTAATGAAGATTTTAGACTGGTATATTTTAAAGCGCTTCCTGCAGACGTACATTTTTGTGGTGCTGGTCATTGTGCTGGTGGTTGTGATGATTGACTATACCGAGAAGATTGACAACTTCCACAAAAACAACGCCCCCACCGACCGGATTCTGTGGGACTATTACCTGAATTTCATTCCCTACTGGGCCAATTACATCAGTCCGCTGATGGTCTTTATCGCGACGGTATTTCTGACCTCCCGGCTGGCTGCCCGTACCGAAGTTATTGCCATGCTGAGCAGCGGCATCAGCTTTATCCGGCTGCTGTTTCCTTACGTGCTGGGCGCATCGGTGTTGGCCGTGCTGACTTATTTCATGGTCAACTACGTGATTCCCCGCGCCAACAAAACCCGGATTGCGTTCGAGGTGCAGTATATCAACGATGCATACACGTACTCCGGCCGTAATGTCCACATCAAGATTGCGCCGAATACCTACGCCTATCTGGAAAGCTACAACAACCAGAGCAACACGGGTTATCGGTTTACGCTGGAGAAAGTCGAGGGGAATCAGCTAAAGCAGAAGCTGGCAGCCGACCGGATCGAGTGGAACGCCAAGAAAAAGAAATGGACCATCCGCGACTACAAAGTTCGCACCATCAATGGTCTCCAGGAAACATTGACGTCGGGCACCGAAATCGACACCACGCTGAACCTGAAGCCTGATGATTTCAGCTCAGATTTCAACCTGTACGAGACCTTCACCCGCCCCGAACTGAACCGCCACATCGACTTGCTGCGGAGCCGCGGAGCTGACGGCCTGGAAACGTACCTACTTGAAAAATACAGCCGCGACACCCGCCCTTTCGCCATCATCATTCTGACGGTGATTGGTGTGATTATGTCGGCCCGCAAGAGTCGGCGGGGCGTGGGCTGGCAGGTGGCGCTGGGATTCTTTCTGGCGTTTGCTTACCTGTTGTTCTTTATGCTCGCCAAAGGCATCGCCGAATCCGGCAATCTGAATCCCATTGTTGCCGTCTGGCTGCCAAACCTTATTTTTGCGGGCATCGGGGTACTGTTGTATAATACGATACCTAGATAAAGAGCGAAAGAATGAAAGAGTGAAAGAGCGAAAGGCATACAGGATAACTTCTCTCTTTCTCTTCACTTCGGCGCTTCGCTCTTTCTGTCTTTCGCTCTTTCGCTCTTTATGAAATCCCCCGCCCTTTCCGACTACCTGCACCTGCACTTTATCGTGCTGATCTGGGGCTTTACGGCCATTCTGGGTAAGTTTCTGGAGCCGCTTTCTTCTCCGGCTGTCGTGCTTTTTCGCACGGGTCTGGCAGCGGGTGGTCTGGCGCTGGTGCTGTATGTCAAGCAGAAACCCTTCGCCGTTTCGCCGGCCGACCGCTGGCGGTTGCTGGCCACAGGCAGTCTGATTGCCCTGCACTGGATCCTGTTTTTTGCCGCGGCCCGGCTGGCGAACGTATCCGTTTGTCTGGCGGGTATGGCTACCAGTTCGCTCTGGGCCAGCCTGCTGGAGCCACTGATTTTAAAACGGCGAGTTCAGGTGATCGACGTCTTGCTGGGCGCAGTTGTGATGGCCGGTTTGTATCTGATTTTCCGCTTCGAGTTTGATAAGATCGCCGGGCTGATTACGGCAATCCTGGCGGCCATGCTGGCGTCGCTGTTCACCATTATCAACAGTCGCTTCTCCCAACGACATGACGCGCTGGTAATTTCATTTTACGAAATGGCGGGTGCTTTTGTGGGCTGCATTGCCTTCGTCGGGCTCTATATTTCGACCAATCCAACGCTTGTTTCAACCGATCTGCTGCCGCAAACGGGTGTTCAGTGGCTATGTCTGGCGCTGCTCGCATTCGTCTGTACCGTTTATGCCCATACGGCTGCCGTTGGGCTGTTGCGTAAGTTTTCGCCTTACCTCGCCATATTAACTGTAAATTTGGAGCCGGTCTATGGGATTATCCTGGCGGTATTGATTTTTGGCAATGCCGAGCGCATGACAGCAGGCTTCTATATCGGCACACTGGTAATCCTGGCGGCCGTTATCAGTTACCCATTCCTGAGTCGGCAACGACCCACAACAACAACACCCACCGGGGGAGATCTGGAGATCGACCTACCTAAATAATCCATCCACCCCCGCCTGGCGAGGGTGTCCTGGCATGAGACATTCATTGACTGACCGGTTGGCTCCCGTAACCGCCCTTATTTTGTTCCTGCTGGCGTACGTACCGCTTCTGGTTCTTTCCTCCCACAATCACCCCTCGGCCGCCGATGACTACTGCTTTGCCGATACGGCAACCCGGTACGGTTTCTGGCAGGCCCAGATTTATTACTACAACGGCTGGACCGGGCGCTACTTTTCCAACATGCTCGTGCACGGTAATCCGCTGGTCTGGGGCTGGTACGATGGTTTCCGATTAATTCCGGCGCTGGCCGTGACGGGGCTGCTGGTCTCGCTCTATTCGCTGGTGAGCGAAATTCTGCGCGAGCAGGCCCTTCGCATCCGGCTGATCAGCACAGGATTACTATTTTACGCCATCATCCTGGGGATGCACAGCACGGTAGAAGGCTTTTTCTGGACAGCAGCCGTGGCTTCTTACACCGTGCCCACAATCCTGACGCTCTATTTATTGGCGGTGCTGCTACGCTGGTACCGCTTGCCACCCGGTACGTTGAAAAATCTGACGACCGTCTGGGCGGCTGTTCTCATTTTTGCCATTGTGGGTTCCGGCGAAACCAACCTGATTCTGCTGCTGCTCGTCCTTTTGGCCGCGGGTGCCTACCGCCTGTTCTTCCTGCGCACGTTCGACTGGTTTCTGGCCGGCATGGTGGTCGTTACGTTGGCGTCGGCCTGGCTAGTATTCAGCGCACCGGGGAACGGCATCCGGCTGGGCTCCAACGAGCAGGCCGGCAATATTCCCAAAGCGCTGGTCGATACGGCTCATTGGTTAGGTGTTGTCCTGCTGACAAGCCTGTTTAAAACGTCCCTCCTGCCGTTGTCACTCTTCTGGATACCGATTGCCGTTCGGCTGAACCGCCCCGGTAGTACCGTCGCTCCTTTGTTCAGGGTGCCGCTTTTGCTGCTGAAACTGGTCATTCTGGGGTTGTTGATTGTCCTGATATTTCCATCGACTTATGGACTGGGCGTTGCCCCTGGTCGCGTACTGAATGTTGCCGAACTGACGCTTGCGCTTGGCTGGTTATATGCGCTGACGGTCTGGGTGCGTTGGCTGATGAAGCGGGATAACGCACTGGCCCACTGGCTCAATCAGGGAACACCGCTCCCCACCTGGGCTACCAGTCTGGCCGGTCTGTGGGTGATCGGGTGCCTGGCCCTGAGCCCGACCATGCAGCAGTTTTATGCCGACATCAGCACCGGTGCAGCCGCTACTTACGACCGGGAGATGACGGCCCGCCATCAGCAATTAACGGCTCCTTCTGACACGCTCCATCTGACGCCTATCAGTGTACATCCGGCCAGTTTGTTTGTTGATGACATTCACACGAACAGCGACCACTGGTGGAACCGCTGCCAGGCTCAGTACTACCAGCACAAGGTGGTCATTCTGGATGAATCCTCAACCACCACCCGTTAATGGCCGCCCGTTCTATGTCGTCTGTCTGTATTATTATTCCATGCTATAACGAAGCGAACCGACTGCCGGTCGATACGTTTCTGGACTACGCCCGCCAGCACCCAACGGTACACTTCTGCCTGGTTGACGATGGCAGCAGCGATGCCACCCGGACTATTCTCGAACGGATGCAGACGACGCTGCCCACTCAGATCGTCGCCTTAATTCTGGGTCAGAACCAGGGAAAAGCGGGGGCGGTTCGGGCGGGGATGCTGCACATGATCCGTCCCGAATTACAGCAGACGAACCAGCTACCCGATTACCTGGGCTTCTTCGATGCCGACCTGGCTACCCCGTTGGACGCCATCGGCGATCTCACTAACGTACTGGACACCCGTTCCGAGCTGGACATGGTCCTCGGCTCCCGGATCAAGCGCCTTGGCTCCGATATTCAACGGAAAATGTTTCGGCATTACTCCGGTCGGTTCATTGCCACCCTGATCAGCAACATTCTGGAGCTGCCCGTTTACGATAGCCAATGCGGAGCCAAGCTCTTCCGTCGCCCCGTCGTCAGTTACCTGTTCAGCCAGTCGTTCATCAGCCCATGGCTGTTCGACGTCGAACTGCTCGCCCGCCTGATTCAACGGTATGGTCACACAGACGTGCTGCACCACGTAGCGGAGTTCCCGCTGCGACAGTGGGTCGAGAAAAGTGACTCCCGCATCCAGCCATCGTATTATTTCAAACTCTGGTACGAACTATATCGCATTTATCGGCACTATCGCCATTTGTAAGCGAGCTGCCATTATCCTATGTCCGCGTTTTCTTTTTCCCGTCATACCACCCGACAAACTTCCGGCTTTGTAACCCTGCTGGCGGTGTTGCCTGTTGTCTGTTTTAGTCTGTTAATTCTGAACTACACAGTCAACATCCCCTGGATGGACGACATTGATGCTTTTCTTTCTTTTTTGCTGGGGTACACCGATGCCGGTTCCGTCGGAGAAAAGATTGACTGGCTACTCCGGCCCAATAATGAACACCGTATCCTGACGGCGAAACTCATTACGCTGTCCATCTACGCAATAACCGGCACGATTAACTTCAAGGCACTTATTATCAGTGCGTTCCTTTTCCTGCTTGGGCTACTGTTTCTGTTCTACCGGCTCTTTCGTGCTATTAATTTACCCCTGCTGGCGTTTGTACCGGTTCCGTTCCTACTGCTGCAACCCCAGCATTACCTGGTCAGTATGTGGGCTATTACAGGCTTGCAGCACGAGGTCGTTCTCTTTCTGGCATTTACGTCACTGTACCTCTTGGCCACCGGGCAAAGAAAGGCGTTTTCGGGTGCGCTGGCGATTCAACTGCTGGCGTCGCTGTCGATGAGTAATGGTCTCTTTTGCTGGGTAGCCGGCGCGGTTGTACTAGCCGTTCAGCGCAACTGGACCCGGCTGGCTCTCTGGCTCGCGCTGGGCGCGGCAGCCATCATTTTTTACTTTCATGATTTTCAGAGCCCACAGGGTAACGAAAGCAGCTTTTCATTTTTCCAGAAGTACCCGTATATTGTTCTGGCTGGCTTCTTTACGTTTACGGGTGCGCTGTTCGATTTCTTCCCGGACGCGCCTATTTTCCAACGTAGTATTCTGCCGACCATCTGGGGACTGGTGCTTGTGCCAACCATGCTTTTATTGCTGTGGCAGATGAATGCCCCACTGTTCCTCCGCTCCTTTGCCCAAAAGCCAAACCGGTCAGTAACCCCTCTACAGCAACGGCGCTACTTCTTCACAGGTGCTTATGCCTTTCTGATGGTCAATGCACTGGTCGTTGCTTTTCTGCGTCCCCGCTTTGGGTATGAGGTTATGCTGGTCAGTAATTACATGCTGTATCCGGCAATTTTGACCATTCTCATTTACCTGAATCTGCTCAGCGAATACAGTACGTCTCCGTCCGTACAGCGATGGGTAACCCTTGGACTTGTCCTGAGCCTGTCGGTCTGGGGCGTCTGGTACGTCCTGCGCTTTCCCAAAGTAGCCCACCGCGAACAGATGCTGCTGACGCAGTCGTTCAATCAGCAACGTAACGGAGTGGGACTTGGCGCCAGCTGGGGTTCTCCCTTCGCGACACTGGCAGCCAACGCGCTCAATGAAACCGTCAGACGCGGTATGTATCAGTATCCGGCCAGCCATAATCTGCCCTATGACCAACTAAGCTCGGCGGGCACCACCGATTCGGTGCTGGGGTTACAGATTCAAGAGGGCGATTACAGCACGGTTGTCCATACCACCAGCCCACTGCCCGCCTTCCGCAATCCATCGGCTGTGGTAGTTCAGTCTGCCACCCACTCGTATCTGTTCGTTTCGGAGGCACCATATGCGCTGCGTACGTTCTGGCTACGTCGTCCCGTAGCCAGCGTACAGGGCGAAATTCTGAATGGTATGCTGGCCCCCGGCACGTACCGGACCGGTATTCTTTTGCCGGAAACGATCAGCCCAGCCCTCCGATTTAGCGCCCGGCAGGTAACGATTCCCTAAGAAACCACCGGTCAATACCCCCGCTACAGCAAAAAGATTTACTTTTGCTGTGATAATTTCTGATTCATGACTACTCTGTCAGCCCCGCAGATTTCCATTATTGCTCCATTATACAACGAAACTGAGTCTTTTCCGCACCTAGTTACCCGACTCAGTGCCGTTATGGAAGCCTCCCCGCTGGCGATAGAGATAGTGCTGATTGATGACGGCAGCCGCGACAATACGGCTATGCTGATGCAGCAACTCGCTTTGATCGACGGCCGCTATCAGTGCGTCTTCCTGTCCCGTAATTATGGTCACCAGACGGCACTGACCGCGGGGATTGCCGTAGCGCGCGGCAGTGAGGCACTCTTTATCATCGACGGTGATTTGCAGGACCCTCCCGAACTCCTGGGCGAATTCTATGAAAAGATGCAGGAGGGCTACGACGTTGTGTATGCCGTTCGTAAAAAACGCAAGGAATCCTGGTTCAAACGCACCGCCTATTCGACTTTTTACCGACTCATCCGGTCTATTTCCTACGTGGATATGCCGCTGGACAGCGGTGATTTTTCGCTCATCAGTCGCCGGGTAGCCGACGTGCTCAACCAGATGCCGGAAGAAAGCCGGTTTATCCGGGGCATGCGCAGCTGGATCGGCTTCCGTCAGATCGGGGTCGAATATGAACGGGATGCCCGCGTTGCCGGTGAACCCAAGTATTCGTTTAAAATGCTGCGTAATCTGGCCTATAACGGCATTTTTAATTTCAGCGAGTACCCGGTCAAAGCCGTTACCCGGCTGGGCATGATTACGCTCGGTATTGCCTTTATTTACCTGATTCAGACGCTGGTTAAAAAATTCTTTTTCGGAGACGTACCGCAGGGATTCACGGCAACGCTATTCATTATTGTGATTTTTAACGGGGTCCAGTTGATTGCCCTGGGCATGATTGGCGAGTATGTACTGCGAATATTTTTTCAGACGAAAGGACGTCCTTTGTACGTCGTTCGGGAAGTAATTCGGGAGCAGCAGCGCCAGCCTATCCGGGGTGCATCCACCCTGGAACCGTCGCCAACCAACTCTCCTTCCTGATTCCTGCTAACCCCTATGTTCAATCAGCCGATCGATGTGTTTCTATAAGATAGCCTAGTCTTACCAGTTTGCCAGTAGCCGTCATCTGTCTGGTATTCGTTTATAAAACCTCAACTCTTGAATTTACCGCTTAATTCTCTTCCAGAACGCATTAACGTTGTCATTCCCCTGTTTAATGACTGGCAGGCTGTTGGGTTGTTGCTGGAGCGTATCCAATCGGTGGTTAGTGACCAGCTCCGGAATCGGCTGGCTTTCCTGATCGTCGATGACTGTTCGTCAACGAATTACGAAGCACTGCCGACCAATATTGGTCAGTCACTCTCAATCCTGCGGCTTTATCGAAACGTTGGCCATCAGAAAGCCATTGCCCTTGGGCTTTCCTGGCTGGCCAGTCAGGAGGAACAGTACCCGACCATTGTGATGGACTCGGATGGCGAAGATCGGCCCGAAGACATTGTTCACCTGGTGCAGCGCAGCAGCGAAAAACCAAACCAAATTGTATTTGCCCATCGGTCAAAACGGCACGAAAGCCTGAGTTTTCGGGTATTTTACGAGATCTACAAGCGGGCGTTTCAACTGCTGACGGGCAAAGTTATTACGTTCGGCAACTTTAGTCTGGTTCCCGCCAGCCTGCTCCGCAAACTGGCCCACGTATCGGAAATCTGGAACAACTACCCCGGCGGAGTGATCCGGTCACGGCTTCCTTATACGGCCATCCCGCTCGAGCGGGGGTACCGACTGGCTGGGCGCTCCAAAATGAACTTTGTGTCTTTGGTGCTGCACGGACTGAGTGCCGTATCGGTCCTGATCGATACAACGGCCGTACGGCTGACGATCTTCTGTATCCTGATGATGGCGTTTTCGCTGTTTGGTATTGGCACTGTTTTTTACATGCGTTTTTTCACGAGTCTAATCATACCGGGCTGGGCTACGTATCTGGTTATTTCGCTGCTGATTGTCATCTTGCAGGCGTTTCTGATCTCGTTGCTGCTGGTTTTCACCGTTCTTTCGTACCGCACCCAGATTCAGTTTATCCCAGCCCGCCAGTTTGGTGATTTCGTCGAACGGCTGGAACGCTTATATTAAAACAGGCACTGTACGCACCAAATACGTGCATTGGGCGGAAAGCCTTATTTTTACACCCGACAAACAGATAGACTGAAAGCATGTCGTTTGTTGAGCAGCCATCGGGCGATCAACGACAATATTGTTACGTTCCTGTCGTCAACCAGTAAATACCAGATTACAAACAGCGTTGTTGTGCTCTGCGGGGCCGGTGCGCTGACGAATTTCTATGCTTGTTTTATACGTTAAATTAGCGGCTACGGTCGTATTGAGTCTAGTATCTCTCGGCCTGCTTTGGCAACGGAACCGGGTTACGGAAACACTGCAGCAAACAGGTGTCTGGACGCTGGATCTGAGCTGGGGTATTTTCCGGCTGGTTCCTTTCCTGATTACCTACATCATAATGGGCTATATGCCCCAGTCGGACGTAGCCGAGTTTTACTACCCAATTGGCCTGTCGGCGCTGGACGGCGGTGTTCCCGCCCGCGACGTATATACCTGTTATTCACCCCTATTTGGCTACTGGATCGCGCCCTTTCTGGCCATCTGGCGTGACTCCCGCATGGTTGTCCTGGCCATGCTGCTGGTCGAATGGCTTTCCGTCCGTCTGACGTATTATTACTACCAGCGGCAGGAAGCCACGGGCGAGCGGCTCTTTCGGGGCGTATTTTATTACGTCCTGCCCATGCCGTTTATCATGAGTGTATTTAGTGGACAGGAGGACGTACTGCTCTGGCTGTTCATGCTGCTGGCTATCCCCTTTATGCCGAAACGGCCTTTTTTGGCTGGGCTTGTACTGGGTTTCGGTATGCTGGCGACCAAGGCGGTATTTATTCTGATGCTGATCGCCGTGGGTCTCGTCATGCTGCGCAACCTGCGCCAGGCCATCTGGTTTGTGGCTGGACTCGCTACCATTGGTCTGCCCGTGGCCGGTTTCATGTTCTGGAAAACCGGTACGCTCTTTCTGGAACAGCAATCGCTGGAGGGCGACTGGCTGAAAGCACCCAATCTACGCTCACTGCTTAATCCGTTCTTTGCCGCCGGACTGGAAAGTGCCGGTAAGCTCTGGAAGTGGGGCGGCCTGCTGATCACGATTGCGGTGGCCGTACGTAGCGTCTGGTTGATCCGCACCAAAACGGTAGCCTGGACCTACCGTGACTATATTCCGTTTGTGTACACTGCGGTGTACAGTGCCATGACTGTCGTGCAGCAGAACGCAATCAGTAACTACGCGTACCTGTTTATGCTGCCGCTGGTGTTTACGTTGCTCAACTTTAAGCGGACGGGCTGGTGTCTGGCCCTGATCGGCTTCAACGCCCTGGCGGCCGTTCACCCGTCGTTGTGGTGGCGCATCGGTCAGCCGTACTACAATCAGGTAAGCGAGCTGCTTCAGCCCATAGCCTCGCTCGAATACAGCATCGAAATTCTATTGACAATCGGTTTCGTTTACTACGCCGTACAGGCGCTGCGGGTCCTGCGCCGACCATCCCCGCCTACCGACGCTCATGCTCTTTAATTCACTTCAGTTTTTACTGTTTTTCATTGTCGTTACGCTCAGCTATTTCAGTCTGAAATGGCAGGGACGGTGGATCCTGTTGCTGGTGGCCAGTTGCTACTTCTACATGGTCTTCAAACCCGCCTATATTGTCATTCTGGCGCTGACCATTGTTATCGACTACATAGCGGGGATCTGGATTGAAAAGAGTAGCGGTAGGACTCGGCGCTGGCTGCTCATCGTGTCACTGATTACCAACCTCGGTATTCTGGCTTTCTTTAAGTACCTGGGTTTCTTTGTCGAGAATCTGGCCATGCTTTTCGACACGGCTCACTTTCCTGGCCTGGCCGACCAGACACTATCGGCGGGGAATCGACTGTTCAGCAAAGTGCTGCACCTCTTTGGCGAGAGTGGTATTACGTCGTTCAAGGGGAACATGGAGATTCTGCCGGTGGGGCTGTCGTTCCATACGTTCCAGGCCATGAGCTATACCATCGAGGTGTATCGGGGTAATCACAAAGCCGAGCGCCATTTTGGTATTTATGCCCTCTACGTCATGTTCTATCCGCAGTTGGTGGCCGGCCCCATTGAGCGGCCTCAGAACGTATTGTGGCAGTTCCATTCGTATTTCAAGTATGACCGCGAGAACGTAAAGTCGGGTCTGATGCAGATGGCTTTTGGTCTGTTCAAAAAAGTGGTGGTGGCCGATCGGCTTGCGCTCCTGGTTACCTACGCTTACGACGACCCCAGCCAGTATAATGGCCTGACATTGCTGGCGGCTACCTTCTTTTTTACCTTCCAGATTTACTGCGATTTTTCAGGTTATTCCGACATTGCCATCGGGGCGGCCCGGGTTATGGGCTTTGATTTGATGGAGAACTTCCGGACGCCCTACATCGCACAGTCGGTGTCGGAGTTCTGGCGTCGGTGGCACATTTCGCTCTCGACCTGGTTCCGGGACTATCTCTACATTCCGCTGGGCGGTAACCGCAAAGGCGAGGTGCGCCAGTATCTGAATATGCTGATCGTTTTTCTGGCCAGCGGTCTCTGGCACGGCCCCAACTGGACCTACGTCATCTGGGGTGGCCTGAACGGTTTGTACCAGGTGTTGGCCGTGTTGCGTGACAAGCTGCTGGCCCGCCTGGGGTTCCGTTCCATTCCCCCCCGCATGGTAACGTCGCCGGTGCACGACATCGAAAGTCGTAAATCACCGGTTCGGGTTGTGGTCAACGTACTCATTACGTTTGTGCTGATTATGCTGACCTGGGTCTTCTTCCGGGCGCATACCCTCGGCGATGCCTTCCTGATTCTGCAACGTATTGGTACGCTCTCATTCAATGATACCATCACGGGGCCACTGAACAAGAACGAACTCTGGTTCAGCGTTTTCCTGATCGCGTTTTTGCTGGTTAAAGAGTATTTTTATCTGACCATTCCTACGCGCAGCACGGTTCAGTTCGTGGTCTTGTTTGCCCTGATCACGTTTGCTACGTATCTCTTCGGCGTCTTTACGTCCAGCCAGTTTATTTACTTCCAGTTCTAGACGGGTCAACCCTTACATGCCCTAAGGGGTTGTTTGAGGAAGCGTTTTTGTCATTCCGACGCAGGAGGAATCCTCGTTAAAATCAAACAAAACCGCCTGTCAACGAAGATTCCTCCTGCCGCACCGGCCTTTAGGTTTGAGGGCCGGTAAGATTCTAAGATTTGGATAGCTTGCCGATGAAAGAAAAACAGAGCGGGCTACCCTATCGCTCGGCAAGGTTAGCGCCCTATGGTCCGATTTAGGACCCGCTCTGTCTCTACTTGAATGGCTCGTATAGAAATGTGGGACACAAGGCCCGTTAGCAAGGTATTGAGCATAAAACAAGTAGACCTTCGGCAACTCTAAATTACAAATCATCATGAACATTCACTATTTCATTGGTATTGACATTGCTAAAGCCACTCTGGACTGGGCCGTTTATGACGGCAAGAAAATGGTGCTACAAACCAGCACACCCAACACCATCGCGGGCATCAAGACCGCCCTGCGGCTCTTGAAAACCCTATCCGACTGGAAACCATTAGAAGCTATCTTTTGCATGGAGCATACAGGTATTTATAATGCCCACTTGCTTGACTTTCTCCACAAACTTCGTTTTCCCATTTGGCTAGAGTCTTCACTGCAAATCAAAAAAGCAGGTGGCCTGCAACGGGGTAAGACCGATTCAATTGATGCTCAGCGCATCGCAGAGTACGCCTTTCGCTTCCGTGATCAGTTCCGTCTGTGGGAACCGCCCCGTCAGGTGGTTCAAAAATTGGCTCTCTTAAGTGCGGCCCGTCAGCGGCTTATCCGTGTGTACAATCAGTTGGCCGGCCCGCTGGCTGAACAGCAAAGCTTTATTGACCCGACTTTGCAAAAGCAACTCAGCAAAAGCTGCCAAGCATCACTAACCGCTCTGGAGAAAGAGCGTAAGGCGGTTGAGAAAGCCATCGACGCACTCATCGAAGCCGATCCACGCCTGGGCCGACTCTTCGAGTTGGTGATGTCGGTTCCCGGCGTGGGCACGGCTACTACTACTGAGATTGTCATCGCTACCAATGAGATGAAAACCATCACTGATCCCAAGAAGATGGCTTGTCATGCCGGGGTTGCTCCTTTTAACTACCAGTCGGGTAGCAGTGTCCGTGGGCGACCAGGTGTAAGCCAACACGCCCGCAAGCGGTTGAAGTCATTATTCCATCTGGGTGCGATGGCAGCCATCCGAGCGAAGGGTGAATTGCAGGACTACTACCAACGCAAAGTCAAAGAAGGCAAGAATAAAATGCTGGTCTTGAACGCGGTTCGTAACAAACTCATCCATCGGGTGTACGCGGTGGTGGCACGGGGTGAAAAATATGACAAAAACTATCTGTCCTCATTTGCAAAACCATAGAAATCGGACCGGTCGGAATGACAAAAAAGGCGATTTTGTGACCCTAAAATTGCTTCCCAAACAACCTCTCAGGAGACAGGGGGTATAGTTACAAGAAGGAAATTTGGTTACTACCAGAGTCAATTTAAGAACTTAACAGCCCTGCCCTAAAGCGTATGTAGGAGTTAATTCAGCTCAACCGAAAGTAGGCTTATTCAAGCGCTTAGTCACAACGAATTCAGCATATTTCGATCTGATATTTTTACTATACTGATCAGGTAAAACAAAGCCAGAGCAGTCTTTTGAGACGGAAGCTGATTACTTAGATCAGCTCCCATTTTCACACTCTCCTTCTCGGCACACCAATGAACTGGTCAGCACGCTCGGGTTTCTTAAAAGTATCGTTTCTAGGTTGTATTTTCTTGTTGCTCTGGTCCTGCCAACAACAAGACCAGGTCATCATTTCCGGCGACCTGGGCGACGCGAACTCCTTTCTGGAAGGGAAATGGTTATATCTGGAAAATACAGAATCCAGAACCATCGAAGATTCCACGCTGGTTCAGCAAGGGAAATTTCAATTTATCAAGAAGACGACAAAGGACTTCGTTCCGTACAGGGTGAACTTTACGTATCGATCAGGAAAACCCACCTGGCCCTTCCTACTCCTGGGCATCAAGAATCCTTTTTTCAACAATAGTTATGAAACTTCTTTCTACCTGGAAAAGGGTACCGTTCGGTTGGAGAAAGATCGTTCCTCTAAACCTATTGGTATGGCGAATCTTGACTTGGTTTTCACCGATATAAGTCCTCAAACGGTCGCGGCTTACAAGCATCTATCTTTTCGTCTAACCCGAAACGCTTTAACTGAGATCAAGCCAATTAATCGGGAGTTAGTAAAAGAATACGACTACTCTATTGACTTACTTAGCAATTTGTACTGTCTTAGCCCCCTATTAGCTGGACAAATTTTCTGAAAAGGTTGTGTCGTAAATTACCTGTGCTTCCTCCCATTTCTGCTGAGGTGTTACAAAACCAATCGAACGATGAAGACGGTGATTGTTGTAATGGAAAAAATAACGCCCTAACATTTCTTTGGCCTCATAATAGCTGTCAAATACATTGCGCTCGATCACATCATGTTCTAGAATGCTGTGAAAAGCTTCAATGTACGAGTTCTCTTCAGGGGTGGCCACATGAGTGAATTCCTGCTTGATTTCGGAGCTTTTCAAAAAGTTACGTACCGAGTGAGCAATGAATTGACTGCCATTATCATTGCGCAAAATGACGCCCTTCAGTTCATGATTCCGGTTGATTCGTCGAAAAAGATTGATTAAGTCGATTTGACGAATACTGCCTTGGAATAGCCAATCCAGAATTTTGCGGCTATACACATCAATGACGCTCAACAGATAGTAATTCCGCCGTTCCCCTTCTACCCAGACGTATTTGATATCCCAGCACAGGTATTCCAAGGGCTTGGTCGCTTCGATTCGTCTGAATTTAACAAATTCCCGCTTGCCCATCGGTCGGATCACTTTGCCCAGAAGTAAATTATGCTCTTGCATGAGTCGATACACCTTTTTCTTATTGATTAAGTATTCTTTTTTCAACTCGTGGGTGATGTATTCGTAGCCAAGGGCATTGAACTCAACATCCAGCAGTTGCCGAATACTGACCACGACCAGTTGGTTGTCTACCCACGATCCATCCCGTTTCATGGTTACCTGGCTGGGGCGTGCTCCAGGTCTACCTGATTGTGGTTGGTAGTAAAACACGCTCCGAGGTACACTAAGCCACTGGCATAACAGGGTACGACTTACTTGATTTTCAAACTGTTTCATGAGTGCTAGCTTCTCCTGGAGTGAATAGGAGTTTTTTTTAGTAGCTCACTTTTGATCTCCAGTTCCAAAGCTTGTTTTGCTACAATCCGCTTCAGGCGTTCATTTTCTTCTTCGAGCACTCGAAGCTGGGGATCGACGCGTGCGTAAGAATCTTTGAGGCCTTCTTTGCCTTTACTCAAATACTTCAATTTCCACTTGCGCAGCAGCGAAGGAGATAGATTGTATTTTCGACAAGTCTCGGCATGGCCGTCACGAATGGCTTCCTGGACGATAGAATAGCGGTCATCGGGAGTAAAACTCCGCCTTAATTTGCTCATGGTATCTGAATGTAAAAGGACTAAACTGTTTTTACAATTTTGTCCAGTCATTCAGGGGGTTAAGACAAGAGATTCCGCAAATAAAAGCGCTGTACGCAGCGCACAAAGACCGGCTTACTATAAGTAGTATTTCTATCGACCAGCGTGAAGACCAGTGGAAACGGGCAATGCAGAATGAACAGATGCCCTGGAAACAGTATTTAATCCCCCGCGATACGTCCTTCGCTATGCTGGAGAGACAATATAACCTGACCGCAGTCCCCCTCTGGCTGCTGTTCGACGCTCAGAACAGATTAATTGATCAGCATTTAGGAATGGAAATGGACGAGAACGCCATTGACAAACGGGTGGCGGCTTTAATCGAACGGTAGATGACAAACCTACTACCCGTTATCATGACGGCTGATTCGCTGGCTTTACTGACCTGATTTGTTTGGGAGACTCCCCTAACATTTTTGTCTATTCGTCCTCAGGCCTTCCCGCTAAAAAAGGGAAGGCCTTGACGTATTATCCCTTTTCACACTTGTAGGCAACCAACGCCAGGTTAGTACTTATTCAAGATTTTGCTGAACAGGTTAGGTTGTCTATGCACAGGCACTTTTAGCCGAAACCTTCTACCCTCTACATTGACTATCAGATTATTACTTCAAGAAAGCGCTCTATTTTTAGCCGTATTCTTCTGGTATTTTTGACTCACCTGATCAACATAATCTTGTAAAATTTTTTGTCCATAATTTGGAAGTAAACCGTTTCCGCCATTTCCTTTGCAAAAGACTACCAAATCAATAGATTATAAGTACTAATAGTCTATCTACAACCGGGATTAGTAGGATTTTAAATAAAGAGAGGTGCGAGTAGGCTACTCAAACCGATAAAACAACCTGTTATGAACCACTTTTTCACTACGGTCTTATTGATCGCGCTCTTATCACTGCCTGAATGGCTCCCAGCGCAAAATGCCCCTGTCATCAACGCTACCGTAACGGGCAAAGTACTTGATGCCCAGACGGGCAATCACCTGATTGGGGCAACCGTCACCATTAAGGGAACCACAAATGGTTCCACCACCAACCAGAATGGCCAATTCACACTAGTGACGGGTCAGAAACTGCCCTTTACGATCGTTGTTTCCTACATCGGCTACCAGACGCAGGAAACTATACTGAGCCAGGATGGGGCCGAAATCCGGCTGCAGGAAGGAGCCAGTCAGCTAGCCGACGTAACCATTACGTCCCGTCGTCGGCAGGAATCGGCGCAGAGCGTACCCATTCCGATCTCGGTACTACGCGGAGCCGTGGTTGAAGATGCGGGGGCATTTAATGTCAACCGAATTAAAGAACTTGTCCCATCGGTACAGCTTTATTCGTCGAACCCACGGAACACCACGCTCAATATCCGGGGCCTGGGATCGACTTTTGGGCTTACCAACGATGGTATCGATCCAGGGGTAGGTTTCTACGTGGATGGTGTTTACTACGCTCGTCCCGCGGTTACGGCACTCGACTTTGTAGATATTGACCAGATCGAAGTGTTACGCGGTCCTCAAGGGACGCTCTTCGGTAAAAATACGACAGCAGGTGCCTTTAACATCACCACGCGGGGAGCCAGTTTTACGCCGGGTGCCACCTTCGAGGTCAGCTACGGCAACTACAATTACATCCAGGCCAAAGCATCGCTGACCGGGCCAATCAGTAAGAAGTTAGCCGCCCGAGCCTCGTTTTCGGGTACGCAGCGGAATGGTACGGTGACGAATATCCGCACCAGCCAGTTAGTCAATTCGCTCAATAACCTCGGTTTCCGGGGGCAGTTGCTGTACACACCCTCCGACAACGTGCGCCTGACGCTGACCGGTGATTATACCGACCAGAAGCCGAACGGATATTCCGTTTTGTACGCCGGGGCTGTTCCGACAAAGCGTGCCGCTTACCGACAGTTTAATGCCATCATTGCTGATCTGGGGTATCAGGTCCCTTCGACGAATCCTTTCGCCCGGATCACTGACCAAGATACCCCATCAAAGGCTAACAACCAGCTAGGTGGGGCCTCGCTCAACGCCGACATCAAACTCGGGGCTGGCACGCTGACCAGCACGACGGCCTGGCGCTATTGGAAATGGGATCCCCTCAACGACCGCGATTACATTGGTCTGCCGGTCTTCACCATTTCGGCGGGCAACTCCCGGCATAACCAGTATTCACAGGAAGTCCGGTATGCGGGTACTATCTCGGAACGGGTAAGTGGCGTTGTGGGCCTGTACTATCTCTATCAGGATTTGAAATCTGATCCGGTTCAGACGGAAGAAGCCGGGTCCGCGCAGTGGCGCTTTGCCCAGAGCTCGACCAGTGCACTCTGGCGAACCCCCGGCCTGTTCGATGGCTTCGGTATCCGAACGACGAACCGACTCCGCAGCACGAGTGCGGCCGTATTTGGTCAGGTCGATTGGACAATCAGCGATAAGCTGCATGTACTACCGGGCCTGCGGTATAACTACGACAAGAAAATAGCCAATTATAACCGGCAGACCTATGGCGGTCTACAAACCACTGACCCAGCCCTGCTGGCTCTGAAAAATGCGGTGTACACCAATCAGGCCTTCGATACCGACGTAGACGAGACTAATTTCTCCGGCCAGTTGACGCTGCAATACAAAGCCAGCAACCGACTCAACGCCTTCGCTACGTACTCGATCAGCTACAAGCCGGTGGGTATCAACATTGGGGGGCTACCAACCGCCAATGGCCGGGTTCTGACTGAACTGGCGCGGGTGAAACCAGAAGCAGTACGGCACTATGAAATCGGTGTAAAAACCAAACCGACGCCCAACTCGACGCTGAATGTCGTCTTCCACAACAGTGATATCCGCGACTACCAGACCCAGGTACAAACGCCAGAACCGGGGGTAAACCGGGGGTATCTGGCTAACGCCGAGAAGGTGCGGGTGCGGGGCGTCGAGCTTGACGGGAACATCCGGTTCAGCAATGCGTTCTCGGTCTATGGCTCGTTTGCCTACACCGACGGCAAGTACATCTCGTTCACGAACGCGCCGGTCCCCTTGGAAGAAACGGGTGGTGAGCAGGCATTCAAGGATATTTCGGGCGGTGCGCTGCCAGGTATTTCTAAATGGTCCGGTTCGGTTGGTGGTGAAGTAAGTGGTGCTGGTAAGTTTCTGGCGCAGGACGGTCGGTTCTTCTTTGCCGCCGACGCCTACTACCGCTCGTCCTTCTCGTCCAGCCCCTCGCCCTCGCAATATCTGAACATCAGCGGGTATGCCTTGATCAACGCCCGGGTCGGTTTCCGGGCTTCGAACGGTACGTCGATCTTCATCTGGAGCCGTAACCTAGCCAACCAGAATTACTTCGAGCAACTCCTACCCGCCCCCGGCAACGCTGGTCAATATGGAGGTGTGTTGGGTGACCCACGTACGTATGGCGTGACGTTACGCTACGCGTTTTAAAGAGTGAAAGATAGAAAGCGCGAAAGAGCGAGCCTGCCGGAGGTATCGCTCTTTCACTCTTTCTATCTTTCGCTCTTTCTATCTTTCACTCTTTAAACCAAACCCTGCATTCTCCCTCCTCGAATACAACTTTGCCCAGCGTCAGATCATCAGGCAAATGGCCGGTCATGCTGGCAGCAAAGGTATAGCCGGTCTCTTCGACATGCGTCCAGGCCAGGTAGCTACCCGAGCCGGGGGGGGCCAGCCAACGAGTTTCTTTACCTGCGATGTCCGGCCAGATGCGTTCGGCAAAGGCCCGTATCCGGCCGATGGCTGCGAACTGCTCGGCGTTCTGCCCCCATTCGTAGGGGCCGTGCGTCACTTTATCCGTCTGCCGGTCGTCGCCAATCTGAAATACGTAAAGCTTCGTGTATTCTTCGTTGGCGCCCCGGGTTTCGTGCCGGTTTCGTACCTCAAAGCCCAAGCCCACGTAACTGGGCATATCAGTCAGGAACAGGGCCGTGAAATAACGAAACAGGTTGCCCGTCCGGTAAAACTCGTCGAAACGCGGATCATCCTTGTCAGCGGTCATTACGGTGAAGTTCGGCGCGAAGTGATGCGTATGTCGGAACGTATCGTATTGCTTAAACTGCTGGAGAAACTCCGTTGAGCCCACAACCAGAGACTGTAGATCGCCCAGCGTTGAATCGGCTTCGATCGCGTCCAGGTGATCGGCTTCGTTGCCGTACGCCATCGTATCGGGCGGGGCCAGGAACGTTTCGGCGAAGAAGCCGAAGTACGGAACGCCATTCGCCTGAATACGCTTCTTAACGGCCCGGAGCGGATCATAATATTCATCGGGCGCGGCCGGAACCCCACCGGGGCGCATCTGCACGTGGGCCATATCACCCCGCATAAAATCAAAGTTATACGCCCGCTGGCAGTCGCTGACTTTCTGGTTCAGGTACATCCAGGCCGCTTTGTTGGGCTGATCGAAATCCAATTCCCAGTTCTGGTTGTCGTCTTTCGATTCGTAGAACCGGTACCGGGCCAGGGGGCCAAATACCCGCGACATAGCTTCTGGTTTATCGAACGCGTACTGGTACCAGGTCTGTCCGTAATCGTCTACGGTGAAATCCTGCGGGTCGATGTGCAGCCCCCGGTACGGTGGGGCCATCGTCATAGGCAAAGTTTCGAATCCCTGCGCCACCAGGTGTCGGATAAGTGCGATCCGCCGAGCCAGCCGACCGCCATAATCAGCTACGCTCCCGAACAGCACCTGGGTACGTCGGTCGCTGGTCAACACAGGCGAATCGATAGTGAAAAACTCGTCTTTGGTGAAAGTTAATGGTGTACCATCGGCTGCCCCCTGCACTTTCAGCCACTGCCAGACCGAATCTTCAACGTAGCGATAAACGCAGCTTTTATGATCGATCAGTTTGGCAGGCTCGCCCGTTTGCTCCCCGCGTTGTACCCACTCGAACAGGGACGGACAGGTCAGCACCATTTCGGAGAAACGGTCGGTATGGGGAATGACGTCCATGCCCACGGTTCGACCCAGTGCGTGCAACAGATTCGTTACGGCTTTCAACTGTTTCTCGACCGTGTTGAGCGCCGGTACGTACTGCGCCAGTTCTACGTCGAAAAACTCGGGGTTTATTTCCCAGCTAACCATGCCGTACAGGCTACCAACTACGCCCGGCTCCCAGATGGGCAGCAGGTGAATACTATCGTGGCTGGCGGGCAGAGTCAGCACATAGTTGATCAGTTTCCAGAACGAGCCGATGGTCCGGATATTGACGCCAACCATGTTGCTTTTTTTCAGCCAGGAACCATCCGGATAGTGGCTTACCGGGCTGGCAATGGTCTGAGCGGGATCAAGCGCCCGGCGGAGCGTATCACTCCCCAGTCGCTTGAACAGAATATCAAGCGTTTGGTAAATCGAAAACCGTACTGCCTGTTCAGGAAGAAGCTGGGGAATAAACGAGGTTTGCCCAGCCTGATAACCATTGGTCAGGCCAGCGTGTTGTTGTTGCCAGATGGCTTTCAGATCGTTGAGAGAAATAGGCATGCGGTAAAGGTAAGCTAGTTTTCATAAAACAAATACAGACCGCTTTTGTCCTATTAAAAAGCCATAAATTCACATCTACGTCTTTTATCAGCTTGGCTGACAAACCCTCTGATTCAACCGAATGATTACCAGCACGGATATATTGATTATTGGCGGGGGCCTGGCGGGTCTGGTCAGTTCGCTGGAGTTGGCGAGGGCGGGCCATACGGTTACGCTTGTCGAGCGAAAAACGTACCCATTCCACAAAGTCTGCGGAGAATATATCTCCAATGAGGTCCGCCCGTATCTCGAAACGCTGGGACTTTCACTGAATGCATTGGGCGTGGCCTTGATCGATCAGTTCTGGCTGTCGGCGCCTTCGGGCCGATTACTGAAGAGTCCGCTGGATCTGGGTGGGTTTGGCGTTAGTCGCTATACGCTGGACCAGACGCTGTATGAACTGGCGCAGGCCGCCGGGGTCAATTTCTTGCTGGGCAGGCAGGTGGATAACGTTGCCTTCGACGGTCATCAATTTAGCGTGACCCTCAACGATGGACAGCAGTTAACGAGTCAGGTCGTGCTGGGGGCATATGGCAAACGAGCCCGGCTGGACAAAACACTGAGCCGGTCATTCATGGATAAGCCATCGCCCTACGTCGGCGTCAAGTACCACATCCGCCCTCAGTCGTCGGACTGGGATTTTCCGGATAATGTCATTGCCCTGCATAACTTTTCGGATGGTTACTGCGGCATGTCCGCCATTGAGGACGGAAAATACTGCCTGTGTTACCTGACCACGCGGGATAACCTGCGGCAACACGGCTCGATCCCGGCGATGGAGCAGGCAGTGCTCGGGCAAAACCCATATCTGAAAACCGTTTTCGAACGCGCCGATTTTCTCTACGACAAACCCGAAGTAATCAACGAGATTTCCTTCGCGCCCAAGCGGGCCGTTGAAAACCACATCCTCATGGCGGGAGACTCGGCGGGACTCATTACGCCCCTCTGCGGCAACGGCATGGCAATGGCCATTCACGGCGCCCGGCTGGTTAGTCAGGTCACAGACGCGTTTCTTCAAGGTAAGGTTTCGCGCCCGGAACTCGAGCAGCAGTACCAGCAGATGTGGTCCCGGCAGTTTGCCCGGCGGCTGTGGGTGGGCCGCACCGTACAGCGTCTGTTTGGTAGTCGATGGCTGACGGATCTGGTTGTTCAGACGCTGCAGCATGCCCAGCCCGCCGTGAAAACCATTATGAAACAAACCCATGGTCAGGTTATTCCCGTCTGAGCAGTCTGTCAGTACGTCTTTAATACCCGCAGTTTGTGGTTTTTATTCGCGCGAATGGTTGGATTACTGATCCAGTGAAAAATGGCCCCGCTCAACGCAAACGCGCCCGCTACCGGCCAGGCCCGCTTACTTACCTCCCCGTTGTTCACGAGGTCGGCAAGCAGATACACCGCGCCCGCGGCCGGAAAAATGGTCCCGGCCGCCGTTACGAATGGGATACGACGGTGGATGATAATTTTTTCCACTTCGTCCAGCCGGAACGTAACGGGCTCATCCCGATTCATCACTTCGTTTGCAATCAGGACGCTGAACGTACTGTCGGTGATCTGGTATACTTCTTCGTGGTATTTTTCACCCCGCGCCCGGAAATGAATATCGTCCCCTTCAAAAAAACGGTAGCGCCGAAAGCCGCCCAGGGTATGATTCACATCAAAGACCAGATAGTGCGACGGACGGAGTTGCGCCCGCTCCCGCTGGTAAGCTGACCCTTTGCGGTCCAGCAGTTGTTCGGTCGTGAGCGTATCCAGCGTCTGGGCATGAGCCAGCATTGGTAGTATGAACAAACAGGCAATCAGGTAACGAAAAGCAGCAGGCATGAACTGTGTAGAACGTAGTGAATGATCGATCAACGCTGGTATTAATTCAGAAGCCAGTCTCTTTGTTCATCTCCATAGATACAGTCCGGCCTAAAACGCAGAAAACCAACTCAGTTGAGTTGGTTTTCTGTTTTGGTGCTGCGATTAATTATTTTTGATCGAATCTTTTACAGCCTCTCTATAGTCTTTACGCGCCGAATCAAGCTCAGCCTGCTCGTCCATTACACCGGCGGCATCGCCTTCGCGTTGTTCTTCGATGACGTCTTCGCGTTTCTCTTCAACGTCTTCTGCTTTTTCCTGTGGTTTCGAGTTACAGCTTGTCGCTACACTCACTACGGCGAATGCCATCGCCCAGATTAATTGCTTCGTTTTCATAACGTGTGTTGGTTATTAATAAGCCCCTTTACAGCGTAAGGCCTTCCTATTAACCTGAACAACCCTGTTATGTTCACGCTATGGCGGTTTTGATAGTGTTGGTCGGATCGGCCTACTCCCCGCAGAGAGGTTCCTGCCCTGACAACAGACAATCAGGTTTCTCAAGAAAATCTGACAAAATCTCAACTGCTGCTGACGCCCGACCAGGGCCAACCGACCGTAGCTTTGACTCATTCAACACAACGTAAAAGCCATCTGTCAGCTATGAATTACCAATCTCTTCTCCGGCAACTCTATCAGGATTTTAACGCCCGCCATATTGACGCCGTTTTGGCTCATATGCACACCGATGTAACCTGGCCAAATGGCTGGGAAGGGGGCTACGTAGCGGGTCACGATGAGGTGCGCGCTTACTGGCTTCGCCAATGGAGCCAAATCGATCCCACCGTAGAGCCGCTCTCTTTTGAGACGAGAGCTGACGGTCAAATTGCCATCCGAGTTCACCAGGTCATCAACGATCTGAGTGGCCAGTTACTGAGCGATAGTCAACTGAATCATGTCTATAGCTTCGAGAATGGTAAGGTGCGAAAAATGACTATTGAGCACTAATAAGTCGCACGGACGCAGGTTTCGATTGGCCTGATTGACCCTTCGAAAAGAGCAACTGGTTACACCGAATTTCTAACGTAATTCCCCGTTTCCAGCGAATCCAGGATCGTTTCAAGCCGGTAGCTTGCTCGAGTTCCGCCTGGTAGTCCAGTATGACCTGCCGTTTGAGCCTGTAGTACATTCCACCCCGTTGCGGTGAATAAAAGAAGCCTGTTTTCATCGCTTTTCGTGTTGTCTACCAACGTATCTTAATAGATAGCTCAATATATGAAGATCGCCAGATTAGATTCGCAATAGCCCGCTAAAAGATGTTTCAGTAAGCGCCCTTCCTGCCTGACAGATTCCCCCGCTCTCCGCTTATCCCGGAAAGGCTATTAACCATGTCTGACCCTACGTCTTTCGTGGCTACGAGCCCGGTTGGACAGGTTTTGTTTAAAATTGGTGGACAGCCCTGCCCGATCTGCCTACCTTTGCCCGCATGATTACTGCAACTCAACTTCGCTCCTATACGGAACAAATATTTATGGCCATTGGCTGCAGCGAAACCGACGCTCGCCTGGCTGCCGACGTACTGGTAAGCGCCGATCTGCGGGGGGTCGACTCGCACGGTGTGGCCCGGCTGCCGGGTTACGTACGGCTATATGACAACGGTCGGCTTAATCCCCAGCCGCAGATTCGCCTTGTTCACGAAACCCCCTCTACCGCCGTTGTTGATGGCGACCGGGGGCTGGGTTTGGTTGTGGGACCCTGGGCCATGCAGGTAGCCATTGAGAAAGCGCGCGTAGCCGGAACCGGTTGGGTGGCCGTTCGTAACTCGAACCATTTTGGTATTGCGGGCTATCATGCCCTATTAGCCGCCGACCACGACATGATTGGTCAGGCTATGACGCATGCTGCGCCATTGGTCGCTCCTACCTTCGCGCTGGAAAAAATGCTGGGTACTAACCCCATTGCCGTCGCGATTCCGGCCGCCACGGAGCCAACGTTCCTCGCCGATTTTGCCTCGACAGCGGTGGCCTACGGCAAACTCGAAATTCTGCAACGGAAAGGTCAGGACATTCCAGTTGGCTGGGCGCAGGACGCCGATGGGCAACCAACCACCGACGCGAACGCGGTAC